>NZ_JAIOGQ010000022.1 GCF_019904135.1 Paenibacillus caui
GACTTCCTCCATTCTGGGGTTTTTGGTTTGGTCACCGAAAAACTTCGCCAAATTGGGGTGAAGTCCCTTTTTTATGCCTGAAAATCCTTGTGGCTCAAGGGCTTATATTACTGCAAAATGCTCAAATAAATACAATGGAGTGAATTTCATAATTTGAGTATTTAGAAAATCAATGTGTTGATATATTGTGAAATGTCGATATAATAGCTGTATGAAGCCAATTGACCCAATTGAAGTTTTTAAGGCACTGTCTAATGAAGCGCGTCTTCAAATCTTAGAGTGGTTAAAAGATCCTAAAGCCCATTTTGGACCCCAGGAAGGAATTGATCTTATCGAGATTGGGGTATGTGTTAGTCAGATTACAGCAAAACTGAATATGACCCAATCAACAACATCTCAATATTTGTCTGTCTTACAGCGGGCGGGGCTTTTACATGCGACTCGACTGGGAAAATGGACATATTACAAAAGAGATGAAGAAGCCATAAAACAAATTGCTTCCTACATTCAGCAAGACCTTTAGTTAATAAAGACTGGATTCAAAACATTGAATTCAGTTTTTATATAAAAAACAAATCGATAATTCGAGATTTGTAACTGAATCTTTTTTTATTTTCACCTAAAAATCGACATATCTCGAATTGTATCAATGATGGTGGTGATATTTTTATCGATACTAACGGAGTTAATTAGGTAAGCGCAAGCCTAAATTCACCCTAACAAAAAGGAGCTGTTTCACATGTCCAACCATTCCACCCCTTCCGGCAGCGCCGCAACGCTCGTTATCGTTGCGCATCCGGATTTGGAGACGTCCCGGATTAACAAACGACTCACGGCCGAGCTTGAACGAAGAGGCAATGTTTCCGTTCACCGGCTGTACGAGACTTATCCGGACGAAAAGATCGACGTTGCGCGCGAGCAGGCGCTGTTGACGGCTCACGACCGTGTCGTGCTGCAATTTCCATTTTTCTGGTACAGCTCGCCTTCCTTGCTGAAGAAATGGATGGATGTAGTATTCGAGCTCGGCTGGGCTCACGGCAAAGGCGGCGATAAGCTGAAAGGCAAGGAGCTCCTCATAGCCATCTCTTCGGGAGGCGCTCAAAGCATGTACCAAGCCGGTGGCTTTCATAATTACTCTTACAGCGAGCTGCTGCGACCGTTCCAGCAGTCCGCTAACCTGACCGGAATGATCTACCGCCCGCCCTTTGTAGTGAGCGGAATTCGCGAAGTGAGCGATGAACAGCTGGAGAAGTATGCCGTGGATTACGCCGCCTATGTGGAGGGCCGTCCCTCCCTCTACGGCACAAAAGGTTAAGCGCAGCCGCATACACAGAAGACAACAACGCGCCAGCCCCTTCCTGTCGCGGGCAGCGGCCGGAAGGGGCTGGATTCGTCAATTTCACATTAGCAAAAATATTTCACTTCTTTCTTGCCAAGACACAAAGCGTATCATAATCTTCCGTATATGGATTACCGGAGAAGTTATTATAAAATTCCAGGTCAACAAATCCATATTTCAGTAAGAGGGAGCCTATTTCATCTCTGCTTATTGACGATTCGCCAGTCTATTGTAGTCGCAGAATTTTTTACCTGCAGCGTCGGTATCCTTTATCGCTTTAATCAATTTCTCTTCTGTGGGTACCCCTGGAACGTATGACCATTCTACTACACCGGCTGCTTTTTTAGCAATTTTCGCCAGATCACTTTCTGTTATTCCAATCTCTTTTAAAGTTATCGGTAAACCAATACTCTTATTAAACGACATGATTCTATCACGTTCTTCAATTTGATTATCATAGGTAAGTAAGCACAGTACACCAAAAGCTACTATTTCTCCATGTAAATACTTCTCACAAGCAGGTATCATAGAAGTACCATAATAGATACAATGGGCTATGGAACTATTATAGTAATAATTATCATTGGGATCTGGCTGCGCTTCATGTGTTGCAAAATTAGAGACAATACCTGTAGAAATAATAATGTCCAGGGCTACCTGTTCTAATTCAAAAGATGGAATATTATTCTTGCAATCTTCTAATGCTTTTTTTCCATATTCAATTAATGGATCAGTACAAATCTTCGCAATACAAACTCCCATTAAAGGAGTATGATACATAAACTTATCTCTGCTAGCAAATAATACCTCACACTCTTTCGAAAGAGCATCTCCAATACCAGCCCACAATAATTTTTCTGGAGAATTTGCAATAATTTTAGTATTAATAAACGTATGTAGGGAAGGAGCCTTCATATAGTAGTATTCCTTGAACGTCGCATCCGGATTATAAATGACTGAGACAGCGGTACTTGCGGCACAATTCGATGCTAATGTTGGGAAAGTGAAAAGTGGCTTGTCCTCCATATCAGCAAGTGTTTTTGCTGTATCACAGGCACGCCCTCCTCCTACTCCAAAAATGATATCAGCCGCCTGAACGCTCGGATTTTTTTTCAGCATCTCTATATTTTCATAGGTAGAATCTCCACCAAACCATATAAAATCAAGAATTTCCATATTAGAATCCAAAATTGCCTCTAATAAATCCTCTTTTACTTTTTCCATCGCAGTTTTACCGCCAATAACAACCGCTTTTTTTCCATATCTTCTTGTAATATATGGAATTTCTTTATAACAATCCACACCGACACTATAACTCGGCAAAAACATACTATAATTTGACATTTTAATCGACTACCTTTTCAAAAGTTTTTATGATTTCTTTGCTGAACTCCTGCGAAGCACCACTCCAGAATATTGTAGCACGCTTGCACTTTCGTTAATAGTAACTGTTCCTCCGAAATATCTCACCACACTAAAATAAAAATTGAATCAAAAACATATAGACGAGAGTACCGCTTGCAATGGACAAGAACATATTTCTCTTCCAAATATGGAGCAAAGCAACTAGAACAATTGAAATCAGTTCAGGCACTCCGTGGTTGCCGGATAAAAATTTGACATCTTTGATACTATAGACAACCAGTAACCCTAGAGCCGCAGAAGGCAATACTTTGCCGAGATATCGTATATAAGTTGGAGTAGGCCTGCCTGAAGGAAAAACAATAAATGGAATAAATCTTGTCATCATGGTTCCTAATACGACCATTCCAATCGTAATCATTCGCTCTAATAAAGTCATTGACATGTACGTTCACCTGTTTTCTTCTCTAGTTGCTTCCTCATCAAAGTGAGTACGAAGACAATGATGATCATGGAAGGGATGACAAAGTTGCCACTGTTAAAAATGAACAGACATAAAATGGAAAGTCCTAGACCCAATAACGCGCTGTGATGTGCTGTCTCTTTCATCCATTGTTCAATAAAGATGACAACAAATAGAGCCGTCATAACAAACTCAAGCCCTTCCATATTGACTTGCACCAGCGATCCAAAAAGCCCGCCAATTGAAGCTCCAAGCACCCAATAGCTATGATTAAGCAAGGTAACGAAGAGCATGAACCATCCTTTATTCACCCCATGCGGTATATTGGCCGTGTAATTAATGGAGAAAGATTCATCGCATAGACCAAAAATCAGATAAATCTTTTTTAGTCCGGTCCCCCTGTACTTTTCAAGCATGGATATCCCATAAAAAAGATGACGCGCGTTTACCATTAAAGTGAGGAACAGTGCACCTAATGGATTAAAAGCGCCAAGCAACAGATTGACAGCAACAAATTCCATCGAACCAGCAAAAATAAGCAGGCTCATAAGGAAGGTATACCCCGCACCAAAACCCGATACGTTCATAAAAATACCGTAAGCAATCCCCAAGAATAAAAAGCCAGCCAAAATGGGGATCGTCGAGGGAAAGGCCGCACGAAATGCCAATTGAAGTTCGTTTTTATTCATCATGGTTAGCTCGCATCTCCTCAGCTCGATTACTTTTCCATGCCATTTTAGCAGTGCAAATCCATACAATCAACGGTATAATTGTATGGATTACAATTTTTGTGAGGTACAATATGCCGATAAATTCCTTCACGGATTACCCCATGTCGTGGAAACCCGACAGAGACGCATTGAAACGTCCACTCTATCTTTCGCTCGCCTTATTACTGGAACATGACATTACAAACGGATTTTTAGCTCCCGGCACAAAGCTTCCGCCACAACGGGAGTTGGCCGATTTTCTAGATGTAAATTTCACGACCATTACACGTGCTTACAAACTATGCGAACTTAAAGGCTTAATTTATGCGGTTACAGGAAGCGGTACATTTGTTTCCCCCAACGCGGCACGCTCCATCACCATTTCAAAAGATAAAATTTCAAATGAATATATTGATCTTGGCCTTGTTGCCTCATTTGAGCAAACCAATACGATTGTTGCCGAGGCTGGGAAGACAGTGATGGAGAAAAAGTATTTGGAGCAGCTCTTTAATTACAATGATCCAACAGGCATTCCACATCAAAAAATAGCGGCACTTAATTGGATGAAGGCTTTTGGCATCCACGCGGACACAGAAAATATAGCCATCGTTTCTGGAGCACAGAATGCGCTCGCAATTACGTTGTTAGCTCTGTTTGAACCTGGAAACCGGATCGCAGTCGATATTTATACTTTCGCAAATTTTATTGAGATTTCGAAAATGTTTCGTATTAAGTTAGTTCCGATTCCCGGTGACGAGCACGGAATGCTCCCTGATGAGCTTGAAAATCAGTGCCTTCAATGGGATGTACATGGCGTTTTTTTGATGCCTTCTTGTTCTAATCCCACTACTGTCATGATTCCGGAAAACCGCAAAAAAGAACTAGCCGCTGTAATACGAAAGCATCATTTGATTTTAATTGAAGATGATATTCATGCCTTTCTGTCAGCTGGCATTATAGATGATTATGGTCAGCCTATGTATCAGCTTCTCCCGGAACAAACGGTTTATATCTGCAGTACCTCCAAGTCCATCTGTTCAGGCCTCCGGGTGGCATATATGGTGTTTAGCGATGCATTTAAAGAGAAGATTATGAAGGCAATTTTTAATGTTAACGTCAAGACCTCTTCATTGGATGCCGAGATCATAACCGAACTTATTTTATCGGGAAAAGCAAATGCCATTGTTGCGGAAAAAAAACAGCTGGCGCAATCTGCAAACCATTTATTTTCAGAGTTTTTCCCGCAGCCTCTCCATACTGGTCATCCGCTAAGCTTTTATAGATGGCTTCCCTTATCGGATAATGTTCATGCAACACGCATGGAGAGTTATTTCCTGAGCAAAGGTATTCGTGTTTATCACTCCGATCGCTTTTTAAGCGGGGCCAGTACACAGGACAATTATTTGAGAATCGCACTTTCGTCTACAAATTCTTTGGAGGAATTAAAAAGAGGGTTGGAGATCTTGGAAGAAACTCTCAAGCTTTAAACACGCACAGCGGCTCGATCATTTCGGATACACGCGCTAAACTGCCGACAGTGTAATGAGGCCTCCGGACGTTTCCAGGGACCTCGTTTTTTAAATGTTCAATAAGCTTCCCCTGCTTCTCCGCCGCCCAGGGAAGCCGTCCGGAATTCCGAAGGGGGCACGCTTTTGAATTTTTTGAACGTCCGGCTGAAGTATGAAAGGTCCTGATATCCGGTCGCCAGAGCGATTTCGGAAATGGTCATGGCCGTATTGCGGAGCAGGTATTCGGATTTGCCGATCCGGATCTGATTGACATATTCCGTTACGGTCCGCCCTGTCAGCTCGCTGAATAAGCGGCTGAAATGAAAGCGGCTGAGTCCGGCCATACGCGAAAGCTCGCTGACCGAGAGAACCTGCAAATAATGTTCCTCGATATAATCGAAGATCGGGGCGAACCGCTCGAGATTTTTCCGCCGGCTGTTGTCGCTGGACAGCGAAACTGTTTCGGCTACATAGCTTCGGACCAGAATCGTAAGCAGACGGTACATATACGATTTGACGGACAGCTCATAGCCCAGCTGCCTTCCCGCAAACTCCGAAATGATCGCATCCATGCATGCATTCAGCTCCAGGTCATCCGATATCCGGTTTTGGAACAAAATCCGGTTTTGCGTAATCGGTGCGATAAATTTAATTTCCAGCGCATCCGGGGACGGGCTTTGGAGGAGGGACATATCGGCGATGAGCGCATAATATTCCAAATCGCCGGACATGCAGACGCCCTGGTGCAGGTCGTTGCTGTTCAGCACGATCACATCTCCTTTTCGGACCTGATGCGCATCGGAGTTGCATTCGATCACCGCCTCTCCCCTTGTGAAATAGAGCAGTTCCAGATGCTCGTGCCAATGAAAAGGAAAGATCGTGCGCCCGATCTCGGAATACCGGCATGTGTGAAGCTTGACCGGAAAATAAGGGTCCGGCATGTCCATCGGTTCCCGCAATGCGGCGGGTCTGTTCATGTTCATTCCTCCAGGTACCGCACATTTGTTCAAACAATCAGCAAGGCTCTGCATAGCTTTATTAGGCGAAAACGATAAAATACAGGGTAAGAATGTTCAAACGAAGGGAGCAATTAACGAATGAGCACTGTAAATATCGGCGTAATCGGCACAGGCAGCATTTCGGAGTTCCACCTGAAGCCCTACGCGAGTCATCCGGACGCCAGAGTATATGCCGTCTGCGACCTGAACGAGGAGCGGGCCAAAGCGGCCGGAGCCGCCTACGGGGCCGAAAAGGTCTATACCGATTACCGTGAACTGCTGGCAGACAGCGTGATCGACGCCGTCAGCATCTGTACATGGAACAATACGCATGCGGAGATCAGCATTGCAGCGCTTCACGCCGGCAAGCATGTTCTGGTCGAAAAACCGCTCTGCAAAACGGTCGAAGACGCGCTGCGCGTTCAAGAAGCTGTAAAAGCCACCGGCAAAATCCTTCAGGTCGGCTTCGTCCGCCGCTACGATCCCAATGCGCAAATGCTCCGCGGATTCGCCGATGCCGGCGAGTTCGGCGAATTTTATTACGCCAAAGCTTCCTATATCCGACGGCACGGCAATCCGGGAGGCTGGTTCAGCGATATAGAACGTTCAGGCGGAGGTCCGCTGATCGACCTTGGCGTGCATGTCATCGACCTGTGCTGGTACATGATGGGCCGCCCCAAGGTCAAATCCGTCAGCGGCAACACATACCGCAAGCTGGGCAACCGCGCCAACGTTCACAACCTGTCCCGCTACATGGCCGCAGATTACGATGCGGCCAAAAATGATGTCGAAGATATGGCCAACGCCCTCATCCGGTTCGTAAACGGCGCAACGCTGATGGTGGACGTAAGCTTCACCCTGCACGCCAAGCAGGACGAAGGGATCGTGAAGCTGTATGGCGACAAGGGGGGCCTTGAACTCGACCCGCAAGTGACCATCGTCACGGAGAAGCATAATACGATATTGAATGTCCAGCCGCAGACCGACAGCTCCGGGTTCCAATTTGAAAAAGCGTTCCAAAGCGAAATCGCGCATTTCATCGACTGCGTGCAAAATAACAAGCAGCCGCTCAGTCCGGTGGAGGACGGAGTCGAGATTATGAAAATTTTGAATGCCGTTTACGAATCCGCTGCAGAGGGGAAGGAGATCTACCTATGAAAATCGGATTAAGCACCTACAGCCTTTTCGCAGCCCTGAATTCCGGCGAAATGTCGGTCGCAGACGTCATCGATTACACGGCCAAGCTGGGCGGGCAGCATATCGAAATTGTCCCGCTGGGCTACAGCCTGACGGACAATCCCGAACTCATCGAGACGATCCGGAGCAAAACGGCCGAACACGGCATGGACATTTCCAACTATGCGATCGGAGCCAATTTTCTGACCGATGACGAGGAAGCCTACGAGCTTGAAATCGAACGCGTCAAAGGAGAAGTCGATATTGCGGCAAAGCTTCGCGTATCCCTGATGCGCCATGACGTAGCCTCTCCTTCCGACGTGTCGATCGGTCATTTCAACGCCAAGCTGAAGCGGCTGGCCGAAGCCTGCCGCCGGGTCGCCCGCTATGCAGCCGGGTTCGGCATTACCACCAGCGTTGAGAATCATGGTTATTTCATTCAGAACAGCGATCGCGTTCAGGCGCTCGTTCAAGCGGTAGGCGAACCGAATTTCAAGACGACGCTGGATATCGGCAACTTCATGTGCGCCGACGAAAACCCCGTCGCCGCGGTCAAAAACAATCTGCCATACGCCTCCATCATTCATATCAAGGACTTTTATTTGCGCCCTTCCTACCTGAATCCCGGCGAAGGCTGGTTCAGAACGACCGTCGGCAATTATCTGCGCGGCGCCATCGTCGGACACGGGGACATCGACATTCGCGAAGTCCTGCGGATCATTAAGGCTTCCGGTTACGACGGCTATCTGTCGCTCGAATTTGAAGGGATGGAGCCCTGCCGGACCGGAGCGAGAATCGGCCTCGACAATATTCGCCGCATTTGGGATGAGGTTTAAACGCGCAGTCACGCTCCCCATTACAATCGCTTCGCTTCCACCCTTGCTTCAAAGACAAAAGCAGTCCAAAGCCGCCCGGCTTCGGACTGCTTTTGTCGTGGTTCGTTACAGAATCCCTGTTTCCATCGCGCGGCAAATGAGCTGGGAGAACAGGCTGTTGCACTATGGACGCCGCCGGATCTCCCGCCTTCTCCGCCGAGCGGCGACCACCGTCAAGGCTTTATTTATGGCTCCTACTGACCGCGGTAGCGCTTGATGAACTGCACTGCCTGAAGGATGTCGGCCTCCGGAGAATCGCCAACCTCCCTTTCCACCGTCAAATAACCGGTGTAGCCGATGTCCTGCAGCGCAGCGAAATAGGCGTCAAAGTCAACGGTGCCTTCGCCGACAGGAACCTCGCGGAACCCAGCGCCTCTTTCGGCTATGACAGCGATTTGCTCATGGTCGAGCTTGCCGTACACTTCGTGAGGGTCCACCTCGCGCAGGCGGATGCCGTCCTTCACATGGGTATGTACGATGTAATCCCGGAGCGTATACACCCCCTGCACCGGATCATCGCCGGTGACCATGACCATGTTGGCAGGGTCAAAGTTGACCGCCACCCCTTTCGTGGTCAGCGAATCGAGGAATGACTTCAGCAGCGCAGCCGGCTCCGGTCCGGTCTCAATCGCAAAATATCCGCCAATGGACGCCGCATAGGATGCCAGCTCGTTGCAGGCCTCCTGCAGGATGGCATATGTCGGATCGGCGGGTTCTTCCGGTACGATGCCGATATGCGTCGTTACGATATTCGTGCCGAGATCAAGCGCCAAATCGAGCGCGCGCTTCGATTTCTCGATTTTCCAGCCGTTTTCCGCCGAATCCTTGAAGCCGTTCCCGCCATAATCCGCGCACAGCGCAGAAATCGCAAGCCCCAGGTCCTGAACGTATGCCTTCAGTTCTTTCCTCGCCTGTGGCGATAAATTTGCCGGATCCATCTCGCCTTTGATCGCCCAAATCTGAACGCCGTCAGCCCCGATTTCTTTCGCCTTTTGCAAGCCTTGACGAACGCCCAGCCCGAAGCTGTCCGAAATAACGCCGATTTTATTGGAAAATGCCACTAATATCACCCTTTCGTCATTTTGAAATCATCACGGCTATCCTTATTGCTGTTTCCATTTTATGATGCGCGCAACAAATTCAGCCATTGATTATTAATGGCTCTGCCTGGCGGCAACCTTAACCTGCTCCGGCCGGTAAACGGAAAGCAGCTTTCCTTGCCTGTCCGCCGCAAACATCACCGTCCGTTCCCGTTCAAGATCAAACGAATAAACGGCTCCGGTTTGCGGATCACGAATCTGGATTGGAGCGTCGCCGCCGTATTCCGAGATGAAGATGAACAGGCTGCCTTCCCGGAAGGACAGCTTGCGCCCATATACTCCGGGCAAATCCCCGCCTGCCGCCCACTCCAGCTCCGCCTTGGCCCCGGCAGTCCGCATCACCTCCGCGTACATGGCCATAACCGGCTCCGAGCGTTCGTTCAGCTCAAGCGGGAGCGGACACCAGATGAACCGGCCGGCTCCGAGCGGAATCGTCACCGGCGCTTCGGCAGGCCTGCGCCCCGGAAATCGGTCCATGGCGAGCGTACCGATTTTGCTTCCCCCGAACGAAACCGGGTAGCGGCGATCCCCAAGCTCCAGCAGCTCCTCGCGCAGCACGTTGCCGTGCACCGTTTCGGGAAGCTCCTGCTTAAGCCGGCCGTTAGCCTGCCCCCAATACGGGTCAGTCCGGAGCGGACCACTCCACAGCACCGTGCTGCCGCTTGCGGCGAGCTTCAGCAGCCGCTCAAACGCCTCATCCGAAAAATTGTGCGCGCTCGGCACGATGATCAGCTTCGCCGGATGCCGCTCCAGCGCCTCCAGATGATACTCTCCGACGCCCCTTGGATGAACATTCAGCCCGTACGCGAGAACGCGGGCAGCGCGTGTTGTCGCTTCGTAAGCCAGCTTCTGGCTTGAAAAATCGTTCGAATACGGATAAACGACGGCCACATCCTCCAGCTTCCGGTCTTCGAACAGCGGGGCCGTTTCGCCGATGAAGCGTCCGAAATCGTAAGATACGTCGGCTTCCGGCTTCTGCGTCCCATCCGCCCGCAGCGCGCCGATATTCGACTCGTTGGCGTTGTCCATGAAGTAGTTGATGTTCCAGATCCACTGCATCGCGCCCGCGCCGCCCGTCGAGAACGCGTACGCGTATTTGCGTTCGAGGATATTGCGGAGCTCCTCCTCGGTGCGCTTTGCGATGCCGTCCGGCCGCTGCACATGCATGATGCCCGTCTCTTGAATGAGGTTCGGTTTGTCCGGTGTCTTCGTGAAGATGCCGTCCCAGGCCAGATCGTCCATCTGCCACCAGGAATGCACGGTCGTATAATCCACCGCAGGCGCATAGAAGAACGGAGACGGCCGCTGCGCGCAGATGCCCTCGTCCTGTCCCACAGTCACCAGCTGCCGCGGATCGGAACGGCGGATCGTGCCGATCAGCTCGGAGGCCCAGCGGTTGTGCATGTCCATGCTGAACAGCGCAAAATCGAGCAGAGGGCCCCGTTTCTTCGGCTGCAGTACGCTTTGGAACGCGGTATCGTCCGGATCCGGCGGCTGGGCCGCTTCAAAGGACGGAAGCTGGGCGGGCGTCATATTCCAGCGCTCCTGAAGCAGCGCGATGTCTCCGTCATGGCGCTCCCGCAGCCAGGCCGCCCAGGCTTCGCGTTCGAACCGGTCCTGAAGCCTTGACGGAGCTTCAAAAATACGCTTCGGGTCAAACAGCGAAGGCTCGTTGATCAGGTCCCAATGGACGTTGGTCGTTCCCTTCTGCCGGGTAACGATGGAAGCGACAAACCGTTTCTGCGCTTCAACCGCGCGCGGATCCAGGTAAGGATTGACGCCCTCCCAGGCCTCGGGCGCAAAGGAGAAAAACGTAAACGTCACCTCAAGCTCATGCCGCTTGGCGGTCAGCACAAACGCATCGATTGCCCGCATCACGTCTTCAGCGGCATGGCCGTCCGCGAACATAATCATCCGGTAGCCGGTCCAAATGCCGGTCCGGATCAGGTTGATGCCGGCCCGCTTCATTTCGGCCATATCCCGGTCCCAGCGCTCCACGTTCGGCAGCTGCAAAAATTTGCGCGATACGTCCGAGGTCATATAGGTCATCCCGACGATCGGAACGGGCTTGGCGGCCCTCATGAAATAATCCCGCCCCGCTTCAAGCGGCTCGCCGCTTTGCAGCAGCTGCCGGTCCATCCCCCACAGCGCCTGGGTCAAAATCCGGCGTTCTCCCCTATCCGAGCGGGCGTCGCAGACGATCCGGTACAAGCCGGGCTCCACCTGAACGGGCACTGGAATCCGGAGCTGCTGCAGGTCCGGATGCTCCGCTCCCGCTTCCACCGTCAACTGCGTTTTCCACAAGGCCTGCCGCTCCCCGTCTTTACGGACTTCGAGGTCAAAGCTCCAATGCCTGCTCGTCTCGGAAGTACGGGCCAGGCACTGGAGCTGCAGCGTCACAAGCGGCTGTTCCCCCGGCTCGTAAGAAGCGTAACCCGGCTTCAGCCACATTTCCGTTACGCCCGCCCCTGCGAATAAAGCCAGCTCCTTCAAGGCATCCGAGCCCCGGTCATTCCAGAACTGCCTCCCAATCTGCTGATTGACGAGAATCCAGCGCCCGCCTGCATAGCTTCCTTTATGCTGCTCCAGCATGACAACCGGAGCGCAGCGCTCGCGTCCGTCTTTGTCGACGCCGATGAGCAGCGGATAAATGACGGCATCCATCGGGCCGCATGCCCCCAACTCTTCCGGGATGTCGCTTGATTTGGTCGGATGCAGCGTAAGTCCCCACGTCGGCTCGAGGCCAAACAGCGATTCCTTGCCGCTCAGCAGCGGAAATTCGGAGGAAGCCTTTAAATGGCGGACTTTCGAGACGTCAACGGCAAGCGCGTCATGAATATCCATAATCTGATGATAGGCGAGCTGCTCCCTTTCGATCCGCAAGCCGCTTTTCTCCTTCCGAACAGGCTCACGGAACGGTACGCCTCCGGCATGCAAAAGCCCGCCGCCTCCTTCCAGATGGGCCTGAATCGAAGGCCAGGCTTCTTTCGGAAAATACGGTCCGTGCAAATGGACGAGCACGTCCCATTTCTGTTCGGAGAGCGTCTTTGCCAGATGGTCCGCATCGGTCAGGGTTGCCCAAGCAGCCAGTTCCTTTAGTCTGTCCGCGGACGGCCTTTCTCCCGGATAAGGAAACGCGCTGTCGTAAAACAAAACAATGTTCATCCGCCGCCTCACCTTTCAACAAACGTTTTTGTTATTTTCGTTATGTTGTGATATGATACCGTTATTAAAGTCAGTTTACTTGGTTCCCCTTGGATCGTCAATTCCTCAAAAAGGGGCAATTTCGGCGGTTTAGACGGCTAATTTTCCGTTCATGCCCCGCTGGAAGCATCCGGACGCCCTTTTCGTCCGGATTGATGATGTTATTTTTCACCGGCTGGCTATAGCTATTAAAAATAACGGGCGGTGCGCTGCCCATCAGGAGAAGAAATATGGCGCGAAAAGTTTCGATCCAATACTTGGCAGACCAGCTTGGTCTGTCCAAATACGCGGTTTCCAGAGCCCTCAGCGGCAAACCCGGAGTCAGTGAGGCGACTCGGGCACGGGTTGTGGACCTGGCCCGGACTTTGGGCTATCGGCGGCAGCAGACGGCCGTGACCGGCACTAGGGAAGCGAAGGCTTCCCCGCAGTTCGTTCTGATCTGCATGAATCAATTGAATCAGCTGAATGCGAGCTACTGGCAGCGTGTGCTGGCCGGGATCATTGCAGGCTGCAGCGAGCGGGGATGGCATCATATCATTCTGTCGCCCGGCACCCGCGACAGCGGCAAGGCGACGACGCCTGAGGAGGCGATTGCGCCGCATCTGGATTGGCGCGGCTGCATCGGCATTATCGTGATTGGCTCATTTTCGTATCCAACCCTGCACACGCTGGCGGATACAGGCAAGCCACTCGTGCTCGTCGACCACCGCGAACCGCTGCTCGTTTGCGACAAAATCAACCATGACAATCTGGAAGCGGGCATCGCCATTTGCCGGCATATGCTTGCAGCCAAGTGCCGCCGCATCGGTTTTATAGGAGACGAAGGACGGACTCCGAGCTTTGCCGAGCGCCGGATCGGAGTTCGAATCGGAGTGGAACGTTTTGGAACGCCGGATACCCGGCTTTTGGAATGGGAAGTTCCTTACGAGGAAGGAGGATGGACGGACGCTCTGGCGGACCGTCTCCTGCAAATTCCCGAAGCAGAGCGTCCGGAAGCCTGGATCGGAGCCAATGACGACATTGCCTTACAATGGATGCGGAAGCTTCAGGAGCTTGGGGTCGATATTCCGGGGCAATGCCGAATTGGCGGCATCGACAACATTTATGCCGCCGCCCAGTCAACGCCGCTGCTTACGACGGTGAACCTGGGCAAAGAGGAGCTCGGTGAGCGCGCGGTTGAATCCTTGCAGCGACGGATTGAACGGCCCGGCTCGTCAACTGAAACGGTGCTGCTCGCCTCGACGCTGATTCCCCGGGATTCCGCTTGAAGCTACCAACGGATTTCCTCTCCTTTTTCCGCCGATGCGTAGATGCCGGTTAACATTTTCATCACTTCCACGCCGTCCTGAACCGGGCTGAGCGGCTGCTTTCTTTGGCGAATGCACTCGATGAAGTGGTCGATTTCATTTTTTGTTATGTTCGTTATTTTGTAGTATGAACTAGTTATTGACGACAGTTTACTTTTTTCCTTTTCTAGCGTCAAAATGGAATCGGCATATAGTCCCATTCATTTGAATGGGGCGTAGCCAAATCCGCATTAAACCTTCACATCCTAGACCATCAATAGTTCGCGGACAGCCGCTTTGTCCCCACTTTTAATTCCAGTGCGAGACCCGCGCTGCCATTATAAGTATCGACCTGTTTGTAAATATATTCGATCTGGAGCTGCTCCCTGTATCCCGTATCCGGGTGCATCACATCCGGTTTCGAAACATTGCGGGCATCTTTAAACATGGACATCATTTGCTCGGCCGTCCGATAGCTCAGAGCTTTGTCGGAGACGGATGTGAACTTGCCCGGCGAGGAGGACATCAAATTCCGCATTGATTGAATCCAAGGGTCTTCTTCTATGGAGATCGTTTGGGAAGAACTGCTGGCCTTAGGATGCCTGGCAGGCTGCCCCGATTGATTATTAATGGCAATCAGAACCGCTGCAACGTGTTTGCAATAATAATAAAAGCTGCTAAAGGCGGGGCAATTGCAATCCGCTTCAATATCCCCGAAATCATCAATGTCCACCGTTACCTTGTACGTGGCTCCGCCTTTCACTTTGGCTTTGTAATGCATCGTTTCCTCGTCGGAATCAAGCCAGGTCACGCGTCCGGCACGAAAGTAGTCTTTGCCCCTATTATAGGAAGTAGCTCCACATATGGTTTTAATATTGAATATTATCACCCGATTGCACCACTCTAACTGTTTTTTGCACCACTGAATATCATAAAATGCACCACCAAAAACCATAAATTACACCAGATTGATATGTGAACCTGACGGAATCATGAATTTCGTCAGGTTCTTTCTGCATTCTAGCTCTTGTTAAATCAAAGCAATCTAAGCAAAAATAAATGTATTTGATTATTTTGCATAAGTTCACTTTACTTTTGTAAAAAGTGAGTTTATAATTTGATTCAAGAGGTGATGGTCGTGAAGAAAGATTTTGGTGATTCGATATCAAATAAGGTTTATGAATATCGTGTACTTGCCAGAATGTCTCAGCAAGAATTAGCAGAGAAAGTCGGGGTTTCCAAACAAACCATCTTCGTAATGGAAAAAGGAAATTATGTTCCGACTCTGCTGTTAGCTTTTCGAATTGCCGAATTTTTTAATGTTGATGTAAACAATATTTTTACTTATGTGAAAGGAAATGATCAAAATGAAAATTAAGTTTATCTCAGATATCCATGACGCAATTTTTTACCCTTTAAAGTCCTGGGCTGAACAATCTCCGGGAAATTGGAATATTCTCATTGGTAGCGGTTTTGTATTGCTTTTAGTCGGAGGGATTCTAACATACGTATTTCAAAAAAAAATGGGTAAAGCTGATGAAAGAACAATGCAAATATCTTTAAAAAGTGCCCTCATTATGTTATGTGTAGTAATTTTGTGCGACATGATTTTCCCGAAAGAATATATGTGGCAAATTTTCTTCTTATTTAAATATTCTCTTGCATTCCTCGCTTCAGGAATCTATCTAGCTGTTCGATATAAAAAAGATTTTTTTAACTAAAGAACTAAACAGGAGGATTGGGAAATGCTTGTAAATTCAATTACTAAGAAATACGCTGGCAAAAGTACCCTGATGAAGATTATAACGCAAACCATTCAAACCTATGATGGATCAGTTGCAGACAATCATCAGGTAGGGTACTTGATCGAGGAACCAAAGCTATTCAGTAATAAGACGGGATTATTCCACTTAACTTATTTTTCAGGAATTTACGGAAACACCTTCAAACTTAATGAATACGAGGGGCTCTTACGGAACCTGCAATTATTCGATGTGTTGAATAAAAAGGTGAAGGAATATTCTTTAGGAATGCGGCAAAAAAGTGTACACAAGCAGCAAGTATACTTCAACCCTCTTTGGTTACAAAAAAAGAGACGACTCTGAAAAAGTCGTCGTCTTATAAACGAGCTATCAATAAATATATCAGCTTCAAAGGTTTCATTGAGAACCTCGTAATTCTAGTTTAAACCGAAAGACCTATCATGACCAGAGACGAGAAATGCATAGCTTTCAAGCTCTACAAAACCAAAGCCCTTTCCTGTCCCCTGCTCCTCTTCAAACTTTGCCTGCAGCTCATTCAAATGTCCCTGCTCGATGATTTGCCCCTTGTCGATGACAATGATGTCATCATAAAGCGGCAGCGTTTGTTTGAACAGCTTGTGCGTTATACCTGAAATTTTCTCGCCAGCAATGCGTATTTCCTGAAACTATTTCTCGATTTTAAGGTAGCCGTGAGTTATAATATTTGTAATTTATTCCGATCAGAAAAGGGTGATTTATGTGAGCGCTGTTTCAACCTCAATTCCGCGCCCTCTTGTCAGAACGAATCAATGGGTCATTGTTCTGTCTGTGCTCCTGACCTGGGTCAGCGGGGCATACTGGATTTTGGCCGTTCCTCTTGCGTCAGGATTGCTGGGTGTGTTCTTTAACTTTAATCCCGTTATGCGTATCGCCAAACTGTTTCTCCGTAAAAGTCCGGCTTCCTATGTTCAGGAGGATCGCGGACAGCAGCGGTTTAATCAACTGCTTGCCGTCCTGTTCCTGCTCGTTGCCCTGATCGGCTACACCTTCGGGTTAACCGTTCTTGCTTACGTCTTCTCGGCCATGGTATTCCTGGCAGCCTTCATAGCGATTCTGGGCTTCTGCGTCGGCTGCTTTATCCTGTACCAATGGTCGCAGTATAAATACAGAAGAAGATCGCGGGCCTAAAACCCGTTCCATCAAGCGCCCCTTTTAGCGGAGCGCTTGATTTCATTTAGAGAAGAATGGCATCCTCTCCCCTTCACCTTCAGGGTCACCGGGCGGCTCTCCGCGGTTTTGCCGAGAAGAACCACTGCCAGCAGAGCAGCCGGCACCGACCTGATAGGCGGATTTCCGATCTATATCCTTCGGTTTCACGGGACGAACCTTCATCCCGGCAGTCTGTTCCTCTACGACGCCTATCAGCAGATCGTTACGTAACGTCCGTACAATTACCGTTTTCAAACCGCGGGATAATCCCTGCTGCTTCTCACGCAGTGCATATATTACGCTTCCAACGATACCTTTTCTTGCTGCTTTACTAAAGAGGCTTTCTTCCACCGGCCCGATAGGTAGTAGAGGCTTGAAGAAACAAACGCGCCCGCCTGTACGATGCCGATCGCCGCAAACACGCCAGTGGTCCGATTGCCGAAGAGATGCGGGATGATCAGCAAACCTAATATCACCAAAGCATACATGTTGATTATAGTGAGCCGGAAGCTCCCCTTGCTGTCCCCGGAGCCGGCAGCCACAAAAATAAAAATAAAAGAAAGCAGGTTTAAAGCCCAAGGGATAGAGTTGAATAATAGATATTCCGCAATCCGCGCGACTTGTGACGGTTCCGTCGCCAATGCGGGGCTGATCCAGTTGCGGCCCAGCATGATGATGGCGGCAATGCCAAATCCGTAACCGAAGAGAATCAGAAAGATTTTCTTCACAAAATCCTGGATTTCTTTATATTGTTGGCCTCCTATATATGCAGCAACTACCGGAATGAGCGAACCGGCAAAATTTTGGGCAAGGATCCCGAATAGAATAAATGTATAAGAAGCTATGGAATACGCATTAAAGGCTTCCGACGGATAATAGGACAGAATAAGCATATAAATGAACGCCGACACGTTATAGGTTAAGCCGTTAAAAATTTGCGAGGCGATAAAGCCCTTTTTCTCAAGCAGCAGTCCGTATTCGAGCCTCCAGGTCATGTGCAGCCTCGACAACCCCATCGCCAAATAATCCTTACAAAAAATCTTCCAAAGCATAAAGACCGAACAGCAAACATTGGCCAGCACGGTTCCCAGCGCCGCGCCATAAATGAACGGAAGACCCCGCCGCTCAAAATAGAGGATCAGCAGCGGAGTGGCGATGATATTGATGACGGCCGTCAAGACGAGGCCCTGATATATAACTTTCAGCTTCTGAAAGTATCTCGGTATGACCAGCAGCAGGTTATTTAAAGAGATAAAGACGTAACCCCATAGGAAGGCTGTAAGATAATTTTGTAAATAGGCGGTGGTTGAGGAATTCACGCCATAAATTTTCACAAGAAATGGCAATAAAATTTGCCCGAGTGCTGTAAGAATAAGACCCGCATAAAGTGTAAATGAAAATACGCATTTTACTGCCTTCCTTGCCTCATCCATCTTGTTAGCCCCCAAATTCTGACTAACATAAATGAGGAGGGAAGAGATGACGGCGGTAGACACTGATTCGATCAGCAAGACCAGCGAGCCGGATATCCGGACCGCCGCTATAGCGTCTGAATCCCCATTTAGTACATTGATCCAGATAAAATCTATCCATATGAGAATCAGATCGAAAATACCAATTAACGCTACGGGGAGCGAAAATTTTAAGATTTTTGAGAAAGAGGTATTCACCTTGTTTGCTTCAGCTGTCATTATTCAAAGCCTCCCGAAATAACCAAATAATATGGGGTGTAGGATGCACTGTCTACCTTCATCAGTTTTTCCACTTCGTCAATGTTAAAACTTTTGATTGGTCTGCAATACCGTTCACGGGATGCGTATTTTAAACAAATAGACTGGGTCAAATAGCCCAAAGCAAGAATCAATGGGGTTAAATGATCGTCGGATAAGTTGGTGTGATTTAGATAGAAAAAGACATAAAATGATACACCATAAAAGTTAATATACGGATAGATCTGATTTAGCTGCTTATAATCCACGGTACCTGTGTCTGACGTTGTTCGATAATGAAAATTTCCCATTCCATCATTAACACCACATACAGCACTTACTCCAGACCTGATTTCAGGATGAAATAATACACCCAGCTCCGAGATCCTATGTTCAATGAAATCGTTCAGCTCATCAAAATTCACGGCCTTTATACCCGTTTGAGTTATTCGATATTGGTAAGGACCGCTGTTTCTAAGCAAACAGGATTCCATAAAGGCATCAAACTTAGAGCTGTTTATGAGACCGGAGTTTTTTTCTTCCAATCTCAATAGTAGATTATGGCCGTTGCTTTCAAGCTTATATACGAAGCCACCATAGAGGGCCAAGGTCGTGATATTGTACAAGAGATGACCAATTTCCAGCAAAAATAAAGATTTTTTTATATGGTTGTAATATTCGGGATATTTATCTTCAAAATCAATGGCTATATCTCCTTCGGATGTTTTGAGCTTACTGTTTCTGTAGACCAAATATTCCCCGGATATATCATCCTTGGTCAAATACTTATGGTCTCCGAGTGAAATAAAAACCTTAACAGGATAGAGACTTCGTGGAGAAGGATAACTTTTATGTAGTTTATAATGCGTTTTTAAATTCACCCTGATATAGTCGTTTAGAGATAATATCAATTGATATAGCTCGTGATAATTCTCCTCCTTAAACTGCTGGCAATCATCGGGTTGAAAATTCATCAATCCGGATTTAAGACATTGTTTTTCATCAGGTAACCCGTAATTGGTTGACAGTTCTCCTATGTAATCTCTAATCGTATACATTTTTACCTCCTTTATGCTAATGGGTGGATATTTCGCTCCTTCATTTTCGCGTCATTTAATTGATGGTACGGTCTAATGTACGAGGAAGTAAAATCAAGCGGTACAGCTCCCAAGAGCAGTGCCTTCGTACAAAATAATGAAAAGGATTTTAGAAAAGGATTCGTCTGATCAACAATAAGAAGATCATCATATTCTTTTTTCGAACGATTAACGACCTCATTGAGTTCATTTTTTAAATCGACACTCCGAAACGAAAGACCCAGTAACTTGCTAATGATAATAACATCTGTATTTTGTATTCTTTTTTCGATTAATGGTTTACTCGTTAATGATAGAAAGTAATGCATATGATCTATGACATTTCTGATTTCCTGAAGTTGCTCGGCCAGTTTGATCTCTTTCTCAAGGTCTTCCTTTTTTTTGTTGCAATAATAAATAAAGGAGCGGTGGGCCTCGAAAAAAGCGGCTTGTACAGCATGCTCGATATGAAGGTGACATCCTAGCCCGGTGATGGAATAAAAGCCGTTGTTGGTCTGATTTGTGATCAAGCACCAAACCGCACAAATGTTCATTTTATTTTCCAGATAATAGAATTTAATGTTATAACCGAGTTCATCAAAATACATTTCTACTGCTTCCATAGGGGGGCTTAATTCAATATCGAATTTTATTTCTTTAAGCGGACTACCATAAAACCAGCACTTCATAAACAGATCTCTTTCCATAGCCTCATACAAGGAATAAAGGATTGCCTCGACATAAGAATTGCCTATTGCGCAACCGTTAGAACTCTCGTAGACAAACCGGTTAAGTATATCTTCCTTTAAGTATTGCGACATTTGCTCTGGCACCAGCCGGTTAATGCCTGACTGTAAAGAGCATGCATTCACCCATTCCATTTGAATGGTAGGAGAATACTGAACTATCGGCGGCTTCGGTGCATCGTACAAGCCGAATGATGCTGGGTCAACGGCCCGGCTCCTGACTTCTTCATAGCTTGCGCAAATGGTCCCTTGAAGCTTAAAACTCGCGGCGAATCGCTCTAAGTATTCGAAAAGTGCTTTACGGGAAGCATCCTTAAAATCCAACCCAAATCCAAACCCCTGAATTTCGAATCTTCTCCGGTTAGTTATAACCGCCTCTCCCTGCCTGTGTTCTTGAACGTACCCTCCATGGTAAAACATTAAAATATGTTCCAACTCTTCAAAGTAAATTTCGGACTTTACGCGCTTGTCATGAAGACTTTCTTTGAGGGTGTGCATTTGCTCGTATTGAATCAGGAATTGTATTTCTGTCGTTGTAATGGTTATCTGCCGATACCGGTTCCGGTTCAGAAGAAAATAAAGCAAATGCCGCTTAATGTCCAAAATATTTCGGTGAAAAAAAGTAGCGTAGGCCGAAGAATGATCCTTGGAGGATTGATCCGTCATGATGAATTGGGAGGGCATGCGGGAATAAATAATGTAAGCTTCAGCTTCTTTGATGCCCTCTGTATCAAAATCCTCCTGAAATACGTCTTTAATGATCGCTCTGCAGCAATGACCGTATAAGTTAAGAGCCATGTTTAACAGCCTCTTTTCCTTTATAAACGTGATTGTAAAATAAAGTGATCAGCAGTGAACTGCCGCAATATTTGAAATTATCCGATTCCAGCGAGAAATGGGTTCCCTCCATCTTTTTCTTGGATTCCAAGTTGTACAAACGCACTTTTTCCTTAAAATAAAGATTTATATATTTAACGATGAACGAATCTTTCTCCAGTTCGAATAACCCTCCATTTCTTCCTTCTATATGAATATTGTGATATTCACCCGACTGTTTCATTAAATATAACAGGTTTCGAACGGCGTCCTCCTGATCAAAGCCAAAGGAATGATACACATTGCCCGACAACCCTTCGGAAAATTCAACAAAATAAAGCGGGAAGAACAGTTCGCGGTCTATATGGAGAACGTTCCCTGTCAATTGAGTTTCGCATAACACACTGCTTAGAAAATGATGTTCATCAATACCGCAAAGAGATAATGCGTTCATATCGTTGGTATAAATAGTCAAGTTTACTTTGAAAATTTCATCTTCCAGATGTTCAAATGCTTCGTATTGATCTAAAAAAACATAAGCCGCATATCGATAATAATTGGGCTCAATCCGTTCTCTTGCGTATTCATTTGGATGAAGGTCGATTTTCGAACGAGAAATATACATCGAATCTCTTCCGACCACTACATAGAGATCCTGTTCCGAAGAAGAGGACGGTTGGAGATTAAGAATACAAGGTCCATCTAAAATGAATTCACCATAAGGAGTTAGCTCCCGCTCAAGACACTCTAGAAAATCTGCTGGGCCGTATAATTTTCTAAAAGGCAAGGCCACTTTCCCTAGTTTGTTTGTTTCCCCTTCCAAATTCACAATTCCTTTATCCTTAAACACTTCAAACAGTTTGGACTCGAAAGGGGAAAGATCATTTAAGCTGTCTGCGTTGTTCTTCAATTTCTCAATGAAACGATAAACTGCCAACCTCTCTTTATCGTTAACTTTCAATTTCAAATTAATCTTTTGGGTAGTAATGAAAAAGCTTGATGGGATATCAACGATGTGCAAGGTGGGATCTAATCTTATCTTCATTCGGCTACCTCCAAGATGGGATCATTGAATTTCAAACAGCTAAGAAAATAATTCATATAAAATTTATCGATCGGTTTGACGTTCATTAGAACAAGCTTCTCATAAAGCACATTCAATACCCATTTATTAGTACAGAGTACCTTATCCTTTAGAACCATCTTCAAATTTTCTTCAGAGCCAAAAACTTGAACGTGCCGGTCGCTATATCGATGCATTTGCGGTTCAATATCGCGATCGAACTGTCTTGGAGAGAAGAAATTGAGCTTCTCATCGTCTACTTGGTTGCTTATCCGATGATACATATTTATTAAATGATTTAAAAATGCAGAGTCAGGCTGCTTGGCCCCTCTTTCCAAATGAAAATGCTCGACATCTCGAAGGTATTTTTCCTTGAATCTCTTTTTGATTTTGATTTGATCCGTGCTGCTCAATGAATTTAATAAACCGATGTAGTGCGAAAGGTGGGAAATATAACCGTTTGATATTAAATTAGCAGCGGGATTCAAGACTTTCTCCGGGAGAAAATTCACGAATGGATAGATGAATAAAATAATATCCATGATTCGATTTTGGGAGAAATACCGGTCTTTAAAGAACAGATCAAAAATATGATGAAGGTCGAGATATAATTCTAATTGAGCATCATTTTCAAAAATAAAGAGGTCGTTTCGTCGATTAATCCGTATTTCATTCTGGTAAATCTGCTTCAGACAATCCTTCTTATTCGAGGCTTTCTCGACTCTTCCGTATTTTTCACGGAACTCATCAGCGTCATAAACCGGGGAAGGATGAAGCTTTTGTACCTGTTCAAGCTCTTGATACAGCTCGGCAGCCTGCTCTTGCGTCATCATGCCTAGAAATTGAATATGGTATCCGTTCTCCCATCCCTTTCGGATAACCGCCAAATTCCTGGTTATTACGCGATCAATTTCATCCTTTAGCACCGGTAAATGCTGCTCATCCGCATAGTAATTCATTTCAAACAATTCAACCATGCTTCTGTTCTCCCGACAAATTCATTTTGGGTTTCACGTTATAATAGACGTAGCTTGCATATTCATAAATTTCATGCTCCAATTTCAAGTCAATGCCAATGAATCGATTCAATGTCATATGCAGCATACTTTTTAAAATGTATCTCGATCGGCCTTCTTCAAAATGGTTCAGCACGTTAAGCACGTAGCTTCTTTGCTTCATTCGTTTAGGGGTAGATACGGGTATTAATTGGGTATAAAGGCGTTGCGCTTCTTCGCCGAGTTCATAAAAAACGGATCTGTGCTTCTTGTAATTGCGAGTGTGCTTCTTCCCATTATGCTTTACGATCTGATCCAGAAAATTTTTGCCTGATTCGTATTCTTCAAACATATCGTTGATCGTATACAGGCATAGAATTATCCCAATCTCCCGGGGTGACCTATGGTTAAAGAAGCCCGATAGGGAGATTTCATATAACAGCTTTGTTTCTTCGCAGAATAATTCGTAGGCCCATTTTGCGAACTCCGCTCCTCCGTAGCGTTCCGTTTCCGGAAAAAAAACATTTTCATTGAATGTCACTAGCATCTTCTTGTTCATTTGCAATTTTAAAAATTCCTTAAACTCCAGAAGTCCCTTGTGATCGGCCTTGAATCTTAGTCTTAAATGCTCGTGGCGATCTATATAAGTCACCGCAAAGCAGTGTTCGATCCCTTTCCCATATAAAAAATCCAGACAAGAGAGAAGAGTCGGTATTCTCTTTCCCTCTCTATAATAGACGCTTAGCATACACCAAGAGTGATCCGGAAGTTCCTCCTGCACAGGTGCCTGAACATGCGGGCTCGAAGCATTCTTTGATGGTGAAGGCAAAACACTTAAGACATAATCAAAAATATATTCGGTAGGGGACTTATTTTCTATTTCAAGAGCTTCTATCAAACTAAGAAAGGACTGTCCGCGTAATCTGGCTTGTTTGAGTTCGTTCACGAGGAGCTTTAAACCTAAAGCTGTTCTGGTATAGATCGGCAACGTTTTATCTCCATTTAGAACATGCACGGCTTCTGCCACGTTAAATGCTTTTATGAAATCATCCACGTATTCTTCTTCCGACATTTTGCCCTCTTGGAGAGTCCATTCCATCTCGTCCATCACAATATTCCAGCGCTTAGGAGACAAAATAAGATTGTTGTATTCGATCCTGGGAATGAATTCCCAATTATTCATGCCTTCAAAGTAAAAATTCCGGGGAGTGAAAGACAGGTAGCGTCCAAACTCCGATAAGAAGATAACAACCGGGAGCTCAATGAAGTTCCGGTAATACAGCAGATGGGTATTAACAGGAAGCACCTTTCTTCCCAGCTTGCGACTCCTTAAATAAAATCCATCATCATCGATGCCCGCATATAGATCGCTCAATTCAATAGAGGTGCCATGCTCGTTCGGCGGAACATTTATGCATATTTGATAGTCTGCTCGATGATAAGTAATGCCGATATCCGCATAATTCTGAGGAATAACATTCAATTCTGCACGGATATACTGATCATCCTCAAACTCAGGGTATTCAATTGGGATAGAATCTGAGAAGCGTCCCGTAAAAGATCCATGCGTATTTCCAAACGAGTTCTCCGATAGAAAAAATTTGGTTTGACCTTCTTCCTCGACAAGACAAAATTTCACATCAAACCCGTTGTTCGTGTTTCGATGAAATGAACGTGGAGCTAAAATCTCGGTTATATTCCGAATACGTCTATGATCCAGCTTAATGCTTGTCTGATGATGCAATAATGCTCTATGAACCAGATTAGCCATATAATGATCCAATTTCCCGGTTTGCTCGTCTTCCGTGCTTTTCATTTGGGGAAGCCCTATACCGAAATCTTTGTCCAACAGTTCTAGCAGCGGAACTTCCCGAAAATAACCATATTTTTGGGCAAAACGGTTAATATATTCTGACCATATTTTAGATTGAGGATATGAAAATACTCTCAAGAAATCGATATCTTGTACAAATTGGTTTAGCACTTCGTTATCCAAAGGAGGAGCATCATTTTCAATATATAAATCAACCGTTATATAATTTTTAGCTTTATGGATAAGCTCCATCTTCTCTTTAATTAAAAAAAAACAATTGGAGCCTTTACCAACCGGCAATTCCTCGTAAGCTTTTATACTAGCGGCAATTTCGTTTAATTGGTTCCTGAATCTTTCATTTACAAAAGAAGTACATCGGCTTACAAATGAATAGAACTCATTCATTTCCGAATTTGCTATAGAGCCAGGTCTTAATTCGGTATATAAAATGTCTTCGTTTAGGAGCCTTTTTATTGAACGCATTATGGAATCGGCTAAATGGGGCTCGCCTTTGGAAAAGCCTCTTACGATTTCACTTATTTTTCGTGGTTGTTCTAAAAAATGAAGCAAGCTTACAATGAACCCTGTTTTCTTCAATTCTGCTTTTCTTATTTCATTGTTCTGCAAGATATCAACATTAAAATATTCCTCCGTTTCCTTGATCGCTGAGTTCTTATACAGCAATAAAGGCGAGGATGCCGGCAACTCTTGTTCCGCAATTTTGGCGACTTGATAGCTCCACTGAACAGATACCCTAACCTGCTTGTATGTACCTTCTCTCTTACTGCTTGAAATGCCTGAAAATAAACCGAATGGAGAAGGACGCGATGCACTCCGGAGGTAGTATTTGATCAGTTTGAACATTTTGTAATCCGTTAGATCCTGATTCTCATCGCTTATCCGCAGCAAGTCGCGATATAAAGTCTCGCTTGCAATTCGTATTCTCTCCATAAACGCTTCATCGGATATCATATTTTGTACGGTTGGTTTCAAGTCTTTATAATCCATCATGAACAAACGTTCTATTTTGTCTTTAGGATAGATCGTCCTTCTGACCATATAATGATTCATCATGAGTAACACTCTCTTCATTATATTTTGTTGGAAAAATATACTATAAGTATTATAGAAAGGCAGATATAATCATAAGCAAAGCATCATGATTATATCTGCCTCTTAGCACTTAATTATTTGACAACAACGGTGGAACAAGAATTATAACCACTAGAAGCGCCCATTTCTTCCAAGACAGTAGCAGATGACACCTCGTAAACTTCCAACTCAAGTTCAAAATCTTTTTCTTCAATTTCCTTCATGTTCATACTAACTCCTCCTCTAAGTATATTCGGATATCAATGGGATATCTTGTAATAAGATTACATTTTAAAGGTTATTTATGTCAATATATGGATTGATAAGGATAATATTTCTAATTGATAGATTTTCTCTATTTATTATTATTTTTTATATATAGAATTTAATATAAATGAAAGCCATTATTTACTGTCCATTATCAATGCCAACTCAGCATTAATCCTATGTTGATAGAGCGGCATCCAGCTTTTTAGAGCATATAATAAGGAGCCGCATCCTATGCGGCTCCTTATTATAGGGATGAGCAAACACTTTAGCATCCAAACTGACCTCACACTTCCATGGTCGCCGAGCATGGACCATAAAATTGCCTTGAGTCTTGAATGGAAACATAACTTTGCCGCCCGAAAGAGATTAGCAGTTCCCCCTAGACTTTCCCTTACTCCTCCTCCGTCCGGATACGGGCGGAATGCCGCTTGCCTATCCCAAAAGCGTAGTAACTGATTACGACGATGGCCAAAAAAACGAGCCCGACGATAAGCGACATCCGCGTGTCGTCATTAAACCCCATTCCGATCAAGACCATAACCAGAAAGGCAATGGTCAAGTAGTTCATAACGGGAGCAAAGGGCATTTTAAATGGATGTTTGGCCATTTCCGCTCCCTTCACTCTTCTAAAGCGAATTTGACTGATCAGGATCACAAACCATGGGATCATGCCTGGAAGCACGCTTGCGCTGTATACATAGACGAATAGCTTTGACGGCGCAATATAGTTCAAAACAACGCCGATCGCCAAACCGATAAGCACGGCAATCGTACTGTATAGCGGTACACCGTTACGGGAGATTTTCATAAAGAATTTTGGCGCTTGTCCATTTACGCCCAATGTATAAAGCATGCGTCCCGCACTGAAGATGCCGCTGTTGCATCCCGACATGGCCGCCGTAATGACAACGAAGTTAATGATCCCGGCTGCCGCCGTAATCCCGACTTTTGCAAAAGTGGAAACAAACGGGCTTCCAAGCGTATCCAGCTGGTCCCAGGGATAAACCGTGACAATGACGAAAATCGCACCGATATAGAAGATCAAAATTCGCCAAATGATTTGTTGAATCGCGCTTGTTAATGTTTTTTGCGGCTCTGACGCCTCGCCGGCCGTAATCCCGATCAGTTCGACTCCTTGATAGGATGCGATAACGAGAGATAGAGCAAAGAAAAACCCGGACCACCCGCCCGTAAAGAAGCCGCCATGTGCCCAAAGGTTGGATAATCCGATAGCGTTACCCCCGTTACCCAATCCGAAGAAAATAACCCCGATCCCTGCAACGATCATCAGGATAATGGTAACGATTTTAATCATCGCGAACCAAAATTCGAACTCCCCGAACGATTTCACGGAAATCAGGTTCGCCGTACCCAATATCGCCATTGCCAAAATACTCGGGATCCAAGCAGGCAGATTCGGGAACCAATATTCCATATAGGCGCCAACCGCTATAATTTCAGCCATTCCCACAATGATCCATTGGAACCAGTTGCTCCAAGCGGACATATAACCTGCTAAAGGATGGATGTACTTGTGCCCGAAAGTAGCGAATGACCCCGTACTTGGCTCCAAATACAGCATTTCCCCCATTGCACGCATAATGAAAAATACAAATATTCCGCAGATTGCATAAGCCAGCAGTACAGACGGACCCGTCCATTGAATCGTATTGGCGGACCCCATAAATAATCCAACGCCAATTGTACCGCCCAAGGCAATCATCTGAATATGGCGGGCTCCCAGCCCTCTCTTCAGTTCTTGATTGGCCACTTCACTTCCTCCTCTTGCACTTATCCTGTCGCGTTGATCGCCATAAAAATGCACCCCGAGAATGACATCGGATTTTACCCATAGGGTATCCAATGAACCTTCTCAGGAGTGCGCTTCAATAAAGCAAAACGTTGCAGCTTTATTATTATAAACGATCAGACCTTATTTTTCAGTAGTCAAAATGACTTCATATGAAAAGGATGCGTCTGGAATCACAAATGAAGAGTAAGGTGACTATTACAGCATCCGGGCAAACTGGGTCAACAGGTCCGGATGGAGGATCTTCTGATTGCCTTCTTGTCCAAGCGACTCTACTTGCTCAATATAGGCAGCAATGGAGCTTTGTTTAACCTGCTCTTTCCCTGCTTGCTCGGCCTCCTCGGCGTGGCGAAGCTTTACCAGCAGGGCATTGACGATCCCCTGCTTGCCAGGCCCCTCGACCATTCGTTCGGTCAGGCGGCTGAGGCCATCATAATCAACGACGATTTCATACGTGACCGGGGTCTCGGTCACATTTCCTGCCGCGTCGCGGGCTTGAACCGTTATCGTGTGCGCCCCCGCCCCCAGCACATAGGCATCCTCGCTGACCAAAGGCCCCGAGGCGCAAGGGTCGTAGACGACTCCCGACACCGTATCGGACGCCGTGCATTCAATAACCACTTTCTGATCGATCGTGTAGGAACCCGCTCCCGTTACATCGATCACAGGTTTAGTTTGATCCAGCCGGATTACGAGCTCCTTCTCCTGCTCCTTGTTGCCGCTAAGATCAACTGCGGCATAATGGATGATCGTGATTCCTTCCTGATCGATCGAAAGCTCGGCGCTGCTGCCGTCCACGCTCGCTTCCTCCGCCTCAGCGGCGCCTGTCAGCCGGTACGTGATCCCTTTCACGGCGTCATCGTCGGAAGCCGAAAGCTGAAGCGTTACGTTCCGGTTGAACCAGCCAGCTTCATTCGGCGTAGTACTATAGACAACCGCAGTGACCGGCGGCTTCACGTCTTTAACGGTCACCGTGCTCTCCGCGAATACGCCCGATTTGGCATGGGTCGCTTTGATGACCGCCGTTCCGGGTTTCTTGGCGGTTACCGTTCCTTGTGTCTCTACGTCAACAACTCCCTCGCGCGAAGCTTCGGACACGGACCACACGATCGTTTTATCCGGAAGGGTATCCGGCTCTACCTTTGCATTCAGCTTGGCCTGATCGCCGATGGTGAGATCAAGTTTCGTTGGGTCAATGCTTACCTTCGGTTTGTTCAATACAAAACGGTCCACTTCGCGCCCGCCTACCGTTTTCGTGACAACCGACAGACTGGACTTGTCGATTTCGACCTCCACGTACATCTGGGTCATTTCCTCGTCGACAAACTGCGTCCAATCTCTTCGGGTCAAGCCGTAGAACTTCGGACCGGAAGAGCCGCCAACCACATAGGCCGTGCCTTCGCCCGTTTCAGCGGCGGCGCCGTCCTTCATAAAGTTGCGCAAATAAATGTGATCATGCCCGTTCAGTACAAGATCGACATGGAATTCGTCAAGAACCGGTACCCATTCCTTACGGACAATTTCCGTATCATAGATGCTGCCGTAAGGTCCGCGGTGGAAGAGGACGACCTTCCATTTCTTATCCGTCTTGGCAAGATCGCTCCGCAGCCATTCCTTTTGCTCTTCATATTGATATTCGCTGTTCAGCATCGCGAAATGGGTATCTCCATAATCGAACGAGAAATTCGAACCTTTCAGGCTGTCCAGTCCATTTCCGGGCTGATTGAAATGATTCAGGAAATCGCCGTTGCCGCTGGTGCCTGTAACTTCATGGTTGCCGACCGCCGCGACGAGCGTCGTGTTCATCAGCTTGTCCTGCGCGGCCGCAAACCACATGTTCCATTCGTTTTCCTTATACCCGTTGTCCACCATATCGCCGGCATGCACGATAAAATCAGCGTCCGGCATATCGGCGGTTGCCTGATTGAGCGTATTTTTCCACAGATCAAAGCCCGCTTGATCCGATGCCTGCGAATCGCCGAAGAACAGAAACTTCACTTTGTCCTGATTCGTGGACGCGGTTGCGAAAGAGCCCTGGACGCTGTAATTTCCCGCACCGTCACCTACCCTGTAAACGTACTCCGTTCCCGGCTTGAGGCCGGATACCGCAGCTTTATGAACCCGAACCGTGCCAAGATCGTAGGTGGAAAATAAGGAATCCGTCCCGTCCACAGTGATCGCCGAAGCCTGCGCAAAATCCGTAAACCCGTCTCTTTCGGCGATTTCGACTTTCGTACCCGCCGCGTTCGGGTGGGTATGCCAGGTGAATCCGCGCGAGGTTGCCGGATCCGCCCCCATCGTCACGCTGATGTTATACGGGTTCATCGTACCGGCCAGCTTCGAAACGGTGAACGTCATCGCAGAGCTGTACAAGGAGTCTTTGACCGCTTGCAGCTTGTAAGTCTTGATCGACTTCGTCAAGGCATCTGTCGTAAAATGCCCTCCCGCGTCCGTCACGCCAACAACCGTTCCATCCGCCAATATATGGACTCCCGCAGCCGGAGTTCCATCCGCAAGGACCACGCTGAATGTGGTAGGATACCCTTCCACTCTGCCGGTGTCATTCCAACTGAGCTGCAGCGGATGCTTGATGACCGATTCGCGCGGCAGCCCGAAAAAGGATGAAGCAGCGCCCGGTGTACCCGTAAATGAGATGGTACCCGATGTAAAGGCGATGGTGCTGGATCCTTCGGCATCCGGCCTCACGTGATACCGGATCTGGGCGAGCAGATCGCTGTCCGTAAGTCCAGCCGTCTCCAGATTCGAGAACTTGACCAGCACCTTTCCCGCCGTAGCGTCGATATCCGCCTGCACCTGGCTGTCCGTCAGCTTACCCCCGGGCACCAGCTCCAAGCCGTCGACCTTGGAGGTGTCAAACGCAAAGCCGATCTGGCCCGCATGGATTCCGGCTGTCTTGAAGCCCTTGATATCCAGCGTATTTGTGCTGCCTGCATAGATTTCCTGAGGCGTATCGTACAGAAATTTGGACGAGCCTGTATCCACGTTAAACGTCCATTCCTTCTCCGCCCGGTTCCCGGACAGATCGCGGATCTGGATTTTCGCCTTATGAACGCCATCCGCAAGCGGGATCTCGGGCTTGTAGCTGATTCGCCCCTCCGGCGGATAAAGCGTATGGGAAACCGGCATATTGTCCACATGGAAAAAGATTTTGTCCGGATCGATCAACGTCGTCCCCGGACTCTTCTGCGGATCATATCCGGCGTCCTCGCCGATGGCCCGGATGACCGGAGTTCCGGTCTGCACCACGCTGCCGTCCGCAGGTTCCATGTTCTTCAGGACCGGCGGTTCAATGTCGTCCTCCACAGGGCCGTAAACCGCGCGAATTTCATCGACATAGATGGCTCCGGCTCCTTTGACGGGAGGATTTTTGGAGGTGGTCATGTAGCGAACGGGCATATCCAGCGTCAGCGGCGGTGTCAAACCGGCCGGCACGTTTGCCTCCACGTACTTCCAGCCCTTCCAGTCCACGCCGACGGTTTCTTGCGTCAGATTCAGCGGCGTCGGTCCGCCTGCGCCGTTCTTGTCCCGCATTTGCCCCCGCAGCCAGTTTCCGCTCCCGTCCCCGTAAACCCACATGCTGATCTTGGACGGATAACCCGGAATGACCAGCACTTTATCCTTGCTGGCAACCTGCAAATAAGCTCCGGTTGTGCCTACTTTTCCGATAAAATCATACTCCAGCTTCAACGCCTGATTCCCGAAACGGACATATTCGTCCTCGGTGGTCAGACTGGCGAGCGCGGTGTTGTAATTGGCTCCGGCCGAACTCAAGTACCGGTCAAGACCGTTCTCAAAGTTCTCCAACACATAGGGCGGCGTCCCGACGTTCACGGTCATTGACGTCTCGATATCCCCGTATTTCACGTAAATTTTCCCGCTCTTGCCGGTATCGTCCACGGCCGTGAACACGCCGTCTGGGCTGATGGTGCCGATATCCCCTTCAACCCGCCACTCGAAGCTGCGGTTGTCCGCCTTGATTTCCTGGCCGTTTCGCAGAGCTGCAACGTTAAGCTGAACGCTTGCTCCGGAATCCACCGCCTTCTCCGAATCCGGGAATTTCAGCGCCGTCAAGTCGTTAACGACCTCGACTTCTCCCGATCCTTCGAGCGCGCCTGCCTGAGCATGAATCGCTGCGGTGCCTGCGGCATAACCTGCCGTAAACCTGCCGTCTTCGTCAAATGTGCCCAGCGCAGGCTCGGCCTGCCAGATGACGGGGCCTTCAAACGCTGCCGGGTGAACGGCTGCATCCACGCCCGCTGCCGTAAAGGCCACCGAAGAGCCCGCCAGCACCCGTTCCAGATTCGGTCGCACGACCAGCTTGGCCGCAGGTCCTTCGGAGGCTTTGTTCACGAGCAGCAGGGAGTTGCCGGTCGGCCGCTCGCCTCCATCGGAGCCGCGATTCAGCATCTTAAACTCCGTTTCCCCTGGAAGTCTCGCGGCAAAGGTAGAAGAACCCCCGCCGTCCAGATTCAGAGCGTTGACAACGCCCATGCTCTTCATTATTTCGCCGAGCTCGCCCGTGTCCACGCCTTCACTGAAGCCCGGGGCCCGGCCGTCAATCTCCAGCATGAGCACGGAGCCGTCGGCCTTGATTCCGACCGCAGTACGGGGATGGACGCCTGCAGGCGGAACATTGCCGAGCACGGCTCCGTCCTTCATCAGCATGAAGCCGCTCATGGCCAGCTTCGCGCCGCGCCAGCCTTCCTCCAGCTCGAAGGAAGCCGTCACTTCATCGCCGACCTGGAGCGGTGCAAGCAGCGTACGGGCCGTGCCTTGCGCGGACAGCACTACCTTCCCCGGCGACAGGGGCGTATTTCCTTTGTCTATGCGTAGTTCGGAAACCTTCAGACGCATCGTCTGTCCGCTCTGCACATCACCTTCCAGGACGTCCAGCACGACTTCGTCTCCCAGATCGGTCGTTTTGGTCGTATCCGCATAATCGCTCGTATATAGCACCAGCTCATCATTTGACCGGTAGCGGTTGATATGCGACAGCTCAGAAGGCTTGCCCTGGATGGTGACCGTCCTGACCAGCTTCGGAACCGGACCGATTCGGGCCGTTCCGTCCTCATTCAGCACAAACACGCCGTTATCTCCGTCGGCGCTGTTTAATATTTTGCCGCCGCTCATAAACAAGCCGACGGGAACGCCGGTTCCGTGATCGTTCATATCAAAAAAATCGCCGTTGATCCCGGCAACCACCCGGCTCGCTTCCTTGTCCGCATAAGCGGCCATCTGCGTAACTCCCTGGGTGCCGTACACTTTGCCGCCTTTGGTCCCCGCCTGCAGCTCCAACAGAGGGTTCGAAGGATTGAATTCAACGGTGTGCACCTTCTCTAGACCCCTTGCGAGCTTCATATCGTACCAGTGGTACACCGCTCCCGGAGCCAGCTCCATGGAACGGCTGTCAAGCACCTCGCCAATAGATAAAGCAGTCTCTTCAGCAGCATGAACCGGCGCTTCATACGGCGTGAGTACAGAAAACAGCAGCAGCATGCCCAGCAAAGCGGACAAAACGCGCCTTGCCGGCTTTCCTTTCATTCTCATGCTTTCTCCCTCCGAATCCGTTATTTCCCCTGAAAAAGAGCACAGTGAATTTGCCCCCGCCGGCTTCCGCCGCCGGGAGCAAACATGTTCATGATCTTAGTCGGCCGGGACCGTGTCTTCCTCTTCCCCATTGTCTTCCGGCGATCTGGTGACAACCAGCTTGTCGCTGCTTGTCTGTCCGCCGTAAGAGGCGGTAACGGTAGTTTTGCCTTTACTGATCGCTTGAATCATTCCCGACGAATCGACGGAAGCAACCTCCGGACTGCTGCTGTCAAAGGTTGCCCTTGCGGTAACATCCGCGCTGGAGCCGTCCGAATAAGACGCCGTCACGATCAGCTTAAGGACTTCCCCTGTTTTGATCGGCTTCAGCTTTCCGATAGAAGTCCCGGTTAGATTGGCTGTAACGGTGAGACGATATTCGGCGGTCTTGCCGTCCGCCAATGCCGTTATGACCGCTTCTCCCACCCCGGTTGCCGTAACAAGCCCGGCCGCGTCAACCGCAGCCACTTCCGGGTTGCCGCTGGCATAAACAACGCCGTCCTTCAAAATGACTTTCGAACCGTCAGAGTATACCGCTTGAACGACTGTCGCTGCCGTATCCCCTTCCTTCATCTGGTCAGGACCTGTCATTTCCAGTCCGGTTACCGCTGAAGCGACGGAAAGCACGTAGCTGGCTGTTAAGGTGGCATAGCTGGCCGTAATCTCGGTTTGTCCGTAGGCTCCCGCCGTGACGAGCCCGGTATCGCTGACGGTGGCCACAGACGGATTGCTGCTGGCATAACTGACCCCGTTCGTCCAGTCCGCCGTTGACCCGCTTTCGAAGACCGCTTGGACCTGCGCCTGTTTGGTCTCACCCTGGACCATCGGTCCAAGCCCGTCCAGCTTCAGTGCTGTCGGATACTCTGTTTCACCCGAAACGGAGACGAGCTGCATATTTGAATAGTAAGCATTCAGAATCTGATCAAACGTCCAGCCCTTCATGCCCAGCATGGAGGCTCCGTATTGACTCATGCCGACGCCGTGCCCGTTTCCGCCTCCATAGAAAGTGACGCCTGTCACCGCGCCTTCCGCATCTTTCGCAAGATCCATCGTAAAGAACGCTGAATAAAGAATGCTCGGATTTTTCAGCGTGCCGGCCGGATCGTAATCCTGGGAACCGCCGCGGGCCCGGTAAGCGAGAATGTCGCTGCCCAGCGTGTAGGTTTTGCTCGGACGGATCGTGAAACGGATATTGAACTCTTTTACAATTTTATAAGTGCCGGTTGTGCCTTCAATGACAAGTTCCAGCGCGTTGCCGCCGGCTCCGCGTTTCGCCACGTACAGGTTCTGCAAGGTGCCGATCCCTTCCGGAGGAATAGGCGCGCTCGCAAAGCTGCCGTCAGCCTGCCGGGTCAGAATAAAAGCAGGGTCCGCCGCATAACGGGTGCCCAGGTTTTTATTGATCGTCGCTTCCAGCTCCTGGCGCGTCATGCTGATTTTCCAGCGGAAATAAAGCGAATCCGAGTCGTACCCCGTATAGGACAGGTTTTTGTAAAAAGCGTTCAGCGCTTCCTCGCTGGAAGTATCCAGCTCCAGCATCCGGTCTGCTTGAGCCGGATCGTAGGTGTAGCTTTTCGCCATCAGATAAGGGACAGGTGTTCCCGGAAACGTCGTGCTTCCCAAATCGGACCATACCTCGTGCTTCGAAGCGCCGAAGCCGCCGGAAGTCGAATAGAATCTCGCGTCGACCAGATCGCTGCCGCTTTTCATAATGAGGCCTGCCGTTTCGTTAACAGCCTGGTTCGTTGTCTCATTCTCCGCGCTGTTGTTGTAAACCTGGCTGAGCGTGCTGTCGTCGATATGAAAGCCACGGTCCGCAAACCTGCTGCTGTAATAGTCCGATAGCGCGTAGGTTCTGGCTGCAACGGCCTGAGCTTTCAGCGCCTCTTTGCCGAAGGACGCCGGCATTTCGCTCGGAACAACCTGGTACAGGTATTGCTCCAGCGTCACGTCGTTGATCAGCGTGAGCTTGTCCGTCGCCGCCGTCAGCGAGATCTCGAGGGTTCCCCGGTACAGCGGATTTCCGTAAGCGCGTTTGAAGGTCATAATTTGCAAAAGAGAGCTGTTCGGATCCCTCTGGGAGGCGTACAACCGGTTTGGCGTCCGGTACAGCTCTGTCCCGTCCCGGGTTACAACGGTCTGGCCTTCAACGGGGGTATACGTCACGAGTGCGCCTGCCGGAATATCGAAGCTGCGCTCCGCTTTTTTGTCCAGCAATGTGTAGCCGCCTTCTGACTGGATGTCGAGCCCGGCATGCTCAAACGTCGAATAATCCCCGATATCGGCTATGCTGCTGCGAATGCCGACCCGCATGCGGTCTGTCAGTGTCACACCATCGATGACCAGCTTGCTGATCTCTCCGGCATCGTTCAGGTATGTAACAACGTTGTCCGCCCCAACCATAACGTCATTCAGCGATTTCGCAAAGGTTTGTCCGTCAAGCTTCTGCCAGACCGTGTAGCCTTCGGCGAGGTGCAGCGTACCGGCTAGTTCAAGCTCGACTGTTCTTTGCGCCGGGTTCTTTGCCATAATTTTCTCCCGGAGCGGCTTCATAACAGCAGGCAAGGACATTTCACCAGCTGCACCCCATTCGGCCGTTTCGGCTGCTGCGCCGGCGGCTCCTCCGGGAGTTTCCAGCACGAGGGAACCTGCAACCAAAACAGCGGACAACAGCAAAGCAAAAGGTAAGCGGAATAATCGGGTTTTATCTCTCACTGTAATTCTCTCCTCTTTTGATGGAATAATAGATTCGAAAAATCCATTTTACAGATGAGACTCTTGTAAAAGGAAAAGTGACATGACCGGTGAAAATAGAGGAACAAAAAAATAGTCAAGTGCTAAACCGGAGACGAAAGGGAGATGACAAGGGCAATTATGTAAAGTTTGATCACTCTCCTCGGTAATATTTTCTTTCATTCTTTTATCACCAACATCATAATCTCAATGAAATTTTATTTCAATATTTTTTTAATGTGTGAAATTTAATTTCTTAAAACAGAAAAACTGACAGCTGCGAATTGTTTGACGAATAAAGTCGAATAAAGGGAGAGGTTTGACAACCAAGAGGAAAGAAGACACAGGCGAGATAATTTAATAGATATTTAAAGCCTATTCGATTCGCAAAATAATAGTCGATTTGACCCGTGGGATAACTTGATAACTCGCAATGATTAGTAGTCTGGCATCAATATGAAATTTGATTCTTTTATCCTAATTTATGGCAAAAAAAAGAGAGGGGTATCCCTCTCCATCATTCAAATCCCGTATTTGCCCATGCCAATTTCCCAGGGGATCATGATATAATGACATGGCGTCAACCCATTTTCTCATAACGATACATAACAGAAAAGAGAGATGAACAAAAAGAGATGATATTTGCCATTCTGCTTCAAGTCGTCTTGCCGATTTTTGTGCTGATCGGCATCGGCTCGATTATGCAGTACATCTTCCGGCTCGATCTTTATACCCTGACCAAAATCAACTTTTACTTTATTACGCCGGCCGCAATCTTTATCAGTATGTATGAATCGGAAATGTCACCCGCACTTCTCGGCAGCGTCGCTCTTTTTTATGCGATCTATGTGCTGATCCTGTATATCGTTGGCGCTGTCTTATCCCGCCGCCGCAAATTTACCCGCGGCATGAGGGCCGCTTTTACAAACAGCCTGCTTCTGGATAATTCGGGCAACTATGGGCTTCCGATCAACGACCTCGCTTTTAAGGGAGATCCGCTTGCCGGCTCCGTTCAGGCGCTTATTATGTCGTTTCAAAGCTTGCTGACGTTCACCTACGGAGTTCTTTCGATTCAGGGCGCGAAAACCAACGGGCTGTATCGCCAAGCGATCAAAGGCTTTCTGAAAATGCCCGTTCCATACGCGCTGGTCATCGGGCTTGTCCTGCATGTTCTGGCTGTTCCTTTGCCGGGCTTTATTTATCAGCCCCTTTTGTACGGGGACCGCTCCATGGTGGCCATCGCCCTGGTCACGCTTGGAGCGCAGATCATCAAATACCCGCTGCGGCTGGACCGGCTTGAGGTCTATCTAAGCGTGGCTTTACGGCTGCTTTTCGCCCCGGCTGTAGGCTTTGTTCTGATTCTTGCACTGGGCCTAAAGGGCATCCCGGCACAGGCTCTGCTTATCGCTTCCGGTATGCCTGTTGGCGTCAACACTTCCATTCTTGCCGAGGAGTATCAGAATGAACCGGACTTCGCCGCCCAAACGATTCTGATATCAACTATTCTGAATGTCATCACCATCACAGGGTTGATCTCCTTGGCCGAGTTTGTGGCTTGATCATAGGCTTCGCCCCGCTAAAAAAACAAAAAGCACCCCGCAATACGAGGCCGGATGAACTTCTGCCCTTACTGCGGGGTGCTTTATTTCCCTTACTTATTCCACTTATTTCTTGCGAACCGTAATCGTCCAGGTCGCATCGTCGATTTGCTCATAATTCGTAACGGTGTGGCCTTCTTCCGCCACCCACTGCGGAATGCTTTCCGTAGCCTGCGTGCAGTCGAAATCGATAATCAGTTCATCGCCGCTGCTCAGCGTTTTTATCGCCTCTTTGGCTTCAATCAATGGAAACGGACAAACCTGGCCGATAACCGACAATTTTTGCTGAATCATATGTGATCCTCCTTAAACCGCTGTCTGTACTGAAGCGGAAGTTTGTGTTCTTGCTTTCTGCGAGCGTGGACGAACATATACGAAATAGGATGCTGTCCAGGTGCCCAAAATCATGACTGCGAGCGCCACCCAGCCTTGCCAGGTCATCATCGCTGTCTGAACCAGACCGTTACCGATGGAGCAGCCGCCAGCCAGACTGGCGCCAAAGCCCATCAGAATGCCCCCTGCAAAGCTCGTAACGGAAGTTCTGGCATCCGGCGCGCGGAATTTGAACTCTCTGCTTGCCTTGGCGGCGATAAACGAACCGAGCAAAATGCCCAGCACCAGGTATACGCCCCAGTTCAAAAATTTATGATCGCCCGTTACAAGATACTGTACAAGATTGGCCGAAGGCGTCGTAATTCCAAGACCTGCCTTTCTTCCTGTCGCTTCGCTGAGCGGCCAGGCCAGAATCGCAATCAGGCCGACCAGAACGGCCGTAAAGAACGGATGCCAGCGTTTCTCAAACAGCAAATGGGCAAGCCCTTTTCGTTTCTGCTTCAAAGACGGCAGTGCAACCTTCGGTTTGCGCAGCTCACGAATGGCGAAGAACGCGGCAATAATGGCAACCAGCGCCACCAAAAACCAGGCGCTTATCCCGAATGTGTCCGGGATCGAGTTCGTTGGCGCACTTACTTTTGAAATGGACTTATTGAATCCGGACAGCGGTCCGGTCTTCATAATGGCGCTCATCACCATATATCCGAACAGCGCGATCCAGCTTCCGATCAAGCCTTCGCCGGCGCGATACCAGGTGCCTGTCGCGCATCCTCCTGCCAATACGATCCCTATTCCAAAGACATAGGAGCCCACAATGACCGCAAGCCAATTAAATGAGCCTGCCTTAAATTCAATCACTCCGGATTGTACAAGAGCAAAGATTCCTACAGCTTGAATGGCAATCGCGATCAGCAGGGCGTAAAACATGCGGTTGTTTCTGGTCAGGTAAATATCCCTGAATCCGCCTGTCAAGCAAAACCGCCCGCGCTGCATAACAAACCCGAGCAAAGCGCCGCAGATCAAGCCGGTAATAATCATTTGCAGCATGATTCCCTCTCCCTCTCTAAAACTTGTTCTAAAAAAACCTCTGCACCAATGTTATCAATTCCGATTAGTTTAGTCAACAATAAATAGAGGATTATACAATACATCAGCACCAATTATTGAGAGAGAGATTGCAGATTTTTGTCAAAAAAAAGCAGCAACATAGCTGCTGAGGACGAACTCATACTTTAATAGTTTCAAGATTTTTTTATATAAATCATATCCCAATATTGAAGTGTCGGGACTGTAAAGGTAACGTAATTGCCTTGGTCATCGGATCCTGTTGTAAAAGAAGTGCTGTAACTTTTTCCATTATCATAATCAGGGGAAGCAAAGTTTACGGATTCTACGGTTCCAGAACCATAATAATATTTAACCGTAATGTTTGATTGAAAATTCGGCACTGGATACGTTGCATCAGCATCTCTCCAATGATTGGATGGAACCCCCAGAAGATTGATCAGATGAATGACATCATATCCATTTCCTGTTTTGGTGAACTTCCAGATCGTGTTCGGGCTTCCATCTGTGCTTGTGTTTGAGTCCATGTCATGAACATACACAATATTATGAGTATTCGATAGCCCTCCACGCAAAAGATTTTCGTAAGCGACCATAAAATCATAATAATTTTTAAGCTGCTGTTTCAATTCATTGCTCATAATGAGATGTTTATTCGGGAAGTATTCAAGAGAAAGCATATTCAAGTCGTCCCCCAACTCAATATGACTCCCGCCGCTTGCGAAGATGGTCGCATCTGTCAGTAGAATGCTTGGGGTGTTAAAATAACCTTGATTGAATTCGCTGAAATTCTTTTGATAATTACGATTCATATAAGCTGCAAGAACGGTTGATTTGCTTCCTCCGCTTAATGAATTGCCTGCATCAATCGAATTTTTCAAATCATTATAGGTGATTTGTCCGCTGCCCTCCCACATTTCGGAGTAAAGGATGTCCGCACTGCTGCTTGCTGACTCTTTTTGCCCGTAATTACCAACGCTATTAAATACAACCGATTTCCCTAAAGTCGCCTTGGCATTATTGATAAAACCTTGAAAAGTCTGATCCAGATCTATCTTATTTCCAGTAAAATCATATGCGGTCCCTCCGCCTAAAGAGTCGATATGCCAGCCATCAAAAGGGAATACAGCAAACACATCTTTCTCTCGGTTAAATATATAGTTCTGCCATTCCAAATTGCCTGGATTAAAGCTGTAAATAGAAGGAGATGCCCAATTTTCAGGTAAAGGCGTGCTTAATTGCTGCTGATCGTTGAACAGGCCCCCTTGCCTTAACAAGAAGCCAGCCGTGCGGAACTTTAAATTTTCGTTTAAACTTTCAGACGATAGACCGCCTTATTCTCCAGCCCCCGGATGAACGGCGTCCAGGGTTCGCTCTCCGGCGTTGTATCCAGCGCGTCTTCTACCATCTGCAGCTTCGCATCAAGGGTATCGATATGATGCAGGGCCACCGCTTCAGGCGTCTGCGGCTGCACAGGACTTCCCCACTCGCCCAGGTTATGGTGGGACAGGACCAGATGGTGGAGTCCGATCACCTTCTCCGAATCCAGATCAATATCCAGGCGCAGCGCCGCCTCGGTAATCCAATTCGATGCCATCGATATATGGCCGACAAGCTTGCCCTTGACGCTGTATTCGGATACGATGCCAAGCTGGGCGGTCATTTCCTCCGGCTTGGCGATGTCGTGCAGAATGATACCCGCTTTAATAAAGTCCGGATTCAGGAACGGCCGCTGCCGGCACATAAAATCCCCGATTTCAAGCATGCGGACCACATGATAGGCCAGCCCTGCGAAATACGCATGATGATGGGTTTTGGCGGCCGGATAATGCATCAGCTTGTCTTCCACTTTGTCAACGCAGAACGAAACAATCGAGCGGATCTCTTGATCCTCAATGCTTGCCGTCGCCTGCTTAATGGTGTAGATCAGATCTACCGGCCGGATCGGAGCCGATCGGACGAAATCCGTAAGCGTTACCCCGTCCGCATCGGCAGCAGGACGAATCTGCATAATTTTGATCTGCAGTCTTTCGCGGTAGGTCTGAACAAGACCCCGAACCTTAACAAGCCCCATCGGAAAAAAAGTTTCTTTGTCCCTGGTTGAAGCGTCCCAATATTTTGCGGGCAGTTGTCCGCTTGCATCGCACAAAACGATATCCAGATAATCTTTGGGCGGCGTTGCATTCGTCTGCTTCACTTCCAGCTCCTTGATCAGATAAAAGCCGGTAAACTCATCTCCGCTGACCAGATCTTTGATTAATGTCATTTAACTTTCCCCTCTCCTCTATCCCCTTAGCCGTTCAGCAGATTAAGCAGCGGTCCGTACACCCCATGAAGCAGAATATAAAATACAGCCCCCAGCGCCGCTCCCACCAGTGCGCCGTTTAGCCGGATCCGCTGCAGATCGGTATCTACTTTACTTTCAATAAATTCGACCAGTCTTTGCTCTGTGAATTCATTTAATGTAGTCCGGACGATTTGCCCAACCAGCGCATGCTCGGTCTCTATAATTTTCTGTACGAATTCTTGCACATAGCCTTCCAGCCAGTTTTTGATTTCCTGATCCTGTTTAAACCACTCCCAGCAGCCGCCTATAAACCGGTTGATAAAATTTCGGATATTTAGCCTAGTATCGGCATTCACATATGGCGACTCTGCATTCGGAGCAAGCAGATTCCTTAAATTAGCGAGCAGCGCGTTCACCGACGGAAGCAGGGAAATCTTCTCCAGCAGTTCATTTTTCCAGGCATCCACCGCTTGTGAAAGCTCGGCCCGCTCCTCCAAATCCGCTGCAAGCTTGTATAGCATATCCGCTACGAGCACTCTTAGCTCATGATCAGGATTTCGCAGCTCAAGCATGAAACGCTGCAAATCATCATACAGCACGTCCGCCGCTTCATCAAGATTCAGCGCATTCGAAGATTCCGCAATTTGCACCAGCTGCTTCTTAAACCATCTGGAAAAAGAGCCGCCGGTATTCAGCATGTTCTCCTTCTCCTGAACAAGCATCTCCCGGATTTGCTGCTTCGTATCAGAATGCGAAATGCGCTCCGCCGCAAAATCCGCCAATTGCGTGAACCAGGCCTGGTAATCGCTGTGGTCCAGCACCCACTTCAGGATCCGGCCGGCATAAGGCGACAAATTAATGCGCTGCAAGCCGCCGCGGACTTGCTTATCCAGCCTTGCCGCAAGGCCGCTCAGCTCCATTTTCTCAAGGCTGGCCACCAGGAAATTCCATGCCTGTTCCAAAATCTTTTCTTTATCTCCCTTGCGTTCAACCAATGAAATGGCAAGCTCGACAAGATGATACTCTTGGGCTTTTTCCTTCAACATATTTTTGCTCAGCAGCTGCTCTTCCACCATGGACACGACTCCGTCCACCAGCTTGTCGCGATTCTTTGGAATAATTGCCGTATGCGGCAATATTTTTAACCCGAGCGGATGTCTGAACAGAGCCGTAATGGCAAACAAATCGGCCAGTGCGCCTACAAGCCCCGCTTCAGATACGTACAGCAGCATCCGCGGCCACCATTGCCCCGGAAGCCGATAGACGCAAATGGCCGCTATTAGAAACAGCAGCGCCAACAAGATTAAGCTCAGGTTCGCTTTTCTTCTCATCTTCACCCGGTTAAACCCCCGATCCAAAACGTGATCAGATAGAGGAAAGCGCCGATCAATCCGCCGATGCCAATCCCGTTTAAACGAATGTATTGAAGATCGGGTCCTGCCTTGTCCTGAACCATCCCGATCAGCTGCTGCTCGGAATATGTATTCAGCTTATCTGTGACAACCTGTGCAATGAATCCGTGCCTTTGTTCAATCCACATCAGCACATTTTTTTTGATATAGCGGTCAATAGCCTGCAGCAGATCCTCGTTGTTTTCGAGTGTGCCGATTCCCTGTTCTATTTTCCGGTCAATCCAGGAATACAGCGCTGTTCCCTTGCCGCCCCCGGTTGCTCCGTCCTCTTTAGAGAGCTGCAGAAAAAAGTTCAGTATCTCCCGAACAAAGGCATCCAGCTGTACATGTCCTTTTATGGCATTGATGATCCTAAGCTTGCCACGCTCTATAGAATCCCTTAGATCAGGGTCCGACCTTAATCTCAGCACAAAATGCCCCATCTGTTCCTTCAGCTTGATCCGCTGAGCATGTGATGGAGATAACATTTCCTTTAGAAAGGACGCAATCTTAAGCTGGATTTTTCCACTGAGGGAGGAAGCCTCGAGGCCCGCTGCGATATTTACGAATTGTCGACGAAATTTCCCGCTCTCGTAGGAGGAAAGCACAGAATCCGCGAGCCTCTCAATTACGAGACGGAACCGCTCCGTATGTACAATTTTGATCAGCTCATGAATCAGAAAATCAATGATTGGCTCATCATAGCCGTTTCGGACGATCCAGTCCGCGACATCAGCGGCGATGTCAGAAGCCTGAAGGGCCTCCATGCTCCCAAAAAGCAGTTCATGCAGCGCATTGGCCAGCTCTTGAACATCCATTTTCACCATAAGCTCTTTGGCCAAGCGCTCCGCAATTTCAGTAATATCCTCTTGTCCGCCATGTTTCCTTAAATAATCAATCAAAATGGCGGATATGCTGTATTCACTCAATCTGGCCTGAATATTTGCCGTCGTCAGCAGCTCATATTGAACCATGTTGCCAAGCTCGCCTATAAGCCGTTCCCGGTTTCGCGCGATTACCCGCGTTCCCATAAAAGCCGGCCATTTGATCTTAAGCGGATTGCCAAACAAGGCCCCAACCGCAAAAGAATCGGCAAGCCCCCCGATCGTGGCAGCATTGCATGCAGAAAATAGCACGCCGCCCCAGAAATAGTCGCGAAACGGAAAAGCCGCCACAACACCAGCAGCCGACAAAATGAGCGCTGTGTCAACCTTTGTTTTAATTTTCGATTTCTTCACACTGCCGCACCTCTAACAAGATGATTTGCCTCACATATCACATATAATTAAACTTATTATACATGATATGCTCCGTCTTCCCTAATCGGCAGGGCGCACAGGCTGGCAGCGACAGCAGTCAAAATTATTTTAATTGAAGCAACGATCGTTGCATATATTGATTAATAAGCTCGTCAAGATACATAGATTGCCGAATCACCTTTTGATCTTTCAAGCCGTACATTTTTTCCATTTGATTAAGTTTCAATCTGGCTTTCTCTATTCTATGTTGAATGGTTTCCGGTTCCTTCACGGCCCACCCACCTCCTAAAGATATATTTTAGGATATATTGCCAAAATATAGACAATCAGAGTTAATGCATAATTTTTGCTAATAACAAGCAATTATGAATATGAGAGGCAATATGATACTATTATCGGTTATTTTCCCTTGGAATTGCATAGCTCCCGATAAGCATATTGTTTCAGGTACAACAAAAAAAGCCCCGTTTGTAAAATAAGGCTTTCCCCTTACTTCGAACGGAGCTTCCGCTAAATGAATGAATATTGGCACTACTTTATAAATTTCCGGGACTTATGGATTCCCTTTCAAATGCTGCAGCGTTTCCGGTCCCAGTTCCCCCAGCCGCCAGAGCGCAACTTTGGAAATTCCGGCTTCCAACGTTGCATCGATCCAGCCGGAAATCGTAACCTCATCTCCATACCATACGGTATGCCGGACACCGCTTTCGTCCACATAATCAAAATGAACGCTGCCGCTGGCAGCATCCCGCTGGGGAGCAGCCTCATTCTGTGCCGCAAGCTCCGCCGCCCCCTTTTCGGTCAGAGCGGTGACCTTTCCCGTTTTCGCCCAGTCAAAGCCCCCTGCGGAAAAAGCCAGCACACGTTCTCCGGGAACATGAGACATCCGGTCCGCCAGCTTGCGGATCATGTTGAAGTCTGCTTTGGGTCCCGGCCCGCTGTGGCCGCCATAAAGGTTATACGCCATCATGACATACGCGGGACCCTCCGGCAAATCGACCGATTGTACCGGCGCTCCCGGTTCCAACACAATTCTTAGGGTCTTTCCCTCCTGCCGAAGACGCTCATATAATTCCTGGAAAAATAGAGACAGCTTATCCCAGTCGCCTTTATTCATCTTTTCGTAATCGATCTCTACTCCGCTTAAGCCATACCGGGAAACCGCGTCGATAATTTGCGCGATATGCCTGTTCCGGCTTTCTTCCGTAGCGATCAGCCGCGATACAAGCTCGGGATCCTTCTGTACCGTCGTCCCGTCAGCGTTGAATCGGTCGTTGACCACGGTCAGTCCGGTGCGGGACAGCTTGTTTTCTTCCGCCGTCTCCATAATCCGGGGGAGAGCCTCCGTGAAGTCTGCCGTAAAATACAGGTTATCGTCCTGATCAAAATAAGCCGCGAACAACTGCAGCTCCTCAAGCCCTCCGGCAAGCTGCCGCAGATCGTCCGTCCCCGTTTCCCATTGCCAGTCCGCGATCCATGCGGAAAGCTCCGCTTCCGTGTATTTGGTAACCGGAACCTGCTTCCCGCCGGAATCCCCCCGCTGCCAAATCCAGATCACGGAAAGGACGGCTACAAGCAGCACGGCCACCGCGCAAGCGGCCGCTGCCTGTTTACCCGTAGGCTTTTTCATCGCAATCCGCTCCCCCTGCTGCCGTTATTAAAAGGTTTCGATCGCCCAATCCACGGCCGTGTTGTACGCCTTCTGAATGCTGCCGATCATCCCCGCGAAGCCCGAAGGCTTGTTGTTAAAGAGAACCCGCTTCCCATCGTCTGTCTGATTCTGATCCTGCGAGACAACCTTCACGTCTGCAAAAACGGCATCGTAAATATCATCCTTCTTGTTCTGCTCATGATAGCGCGACTCCAGCGCGACTCCGCCGGAATCGATTGAACCGTCTATGAGTTGATGATCGAGAAGTACATCATTATCCACGGTCACCCGCAGCTTATCTCCCTGAATAGCAAGTTCCAGTTGCCTGGCACTTCGGATATTGACGGGATACTGCTCGTCGTCCCGAGCCCCGGACAAGGTTTGTTCCCTTGAATAAACAGACGCTTTGTCGAACTGCAAGTCTTTCTCTTCCCATTCCACCGGAGGTAAAGCATACGAATAAATTTCTTCAGGCGCTTGTCCCGTTTTTTTCTGTTCAACGTGAATTTCATTATTCTCCAGCGTCAGACGGATAAAGGACTCTTTGGCCCGGTCGTAACGCGCATAGATCGACTGTCTTCCTACCACGTTCCCTTCAGCCTTTGCCGTGACGGTGACATCCCGTTTATCCTGCATGTCTTTCAAATAAACGGTCCCCGGCCCGGACGGAGGGGAAGTCAGGATGATCCGGTTCTCCGCAAATTCGGCGGCCCCGCTCTGCACATCCCACCGATCGGCAGCCTCCCTGTTTCCACGCACAAACTGCAGGTCCTGCCCGGTGTCCTTCCGTATTTTCATCAGCAGATGATTGGTGGACCAATAAGAAGCCGGCTGGACTCTTGTCAGGTCGTAAAGATCGCTCCTCTTGGTGTTGTAGACGTTCCCCTCGCGGTTAAAATTCATGCTGAACAGCTTCCGAATGTTATCCGTATTCGCATCGGTAACGAGCTTGTTCATGCCCTCCCCTAGCGCGTTCGCATGCATGATCATATAGACGCCGGGCACATAACCCAACTTGTTCGTATAAACATCTCTCATCGCATCATAATCGCCGGAAATTCGCGCTTCCATCTCGGCACGATTCTCCAGCGGAATCATGTTCTCGTCACGGATGAAATCCATCAGATAATGATTATAATATTCCACGTTCGACTTCCTGGTCAGTTCCTTCTCGTCCTTCACGCCGAGATAATGACCGTCTTTGTCGAATATATTGATATAGGTTAGACGGTACCCGTTTGTTCCCAGTTCCCAGTAACCGGATTTGGTCATCTTCCGCATATCCTTCGGCTGCATGAATTTATGTTCGCTGTTGCCCATTTTGTTCGCATAGGACAGAAACGTGGCCTTGAAGTTATACTTCTCCAAAATCGGCCTAGCAAACAGGGCGGAATCGTTCCGACCATCCTCAAAAGACAGGAAGAGCGCCTTCTCCGGCAGCGCCTTTCCCTTCGTGTAAAAGTCGATAACATCCTGCTGGGATATCGTCCTGTAGCCCTGCTCATACAGCGTCTTAAGCTGGGCGTCAAGCTGGCTTTTCGAAACCAGTTTGGAGGTAGCGGTTCGTCCGACCCCGAAATAAGACAAGGCGATGAACCCCTGCTCCTGATGCCACGACGATCTGTCAGGCTCCCGATACTTGTCCAGATCAAAGATCGCGTCAACCAGTATGACGGCCAGCACCATTAAGATCAGGAACTGCGCGATCGTTTTTATGATTTTGCTGCGATTCTTCCTGCGAACATTAAGGGCAGGATTTCTCTTCCTATTCCCCATTACTGCCCATCCTCATTTCAACTCTCGATTGATGACTTCATTTAAAACGGCAACCCGAATTTTTTGGTTTTGCGCTTGCGCGCTTCCTTCTTCTCTTTGGCTTCAACATCCTGCGGTGTCTCCCTCGTCCCCCATGTCGACTTCCAGAATGTTACCCAGGCGACCGGCATTTGCCATAACAGTACAAACTCGTAAAACACGCAGAACACGAATCCGAATACCCACAGCCCGCTCTTGCGGAACAGCAGATGGGCGAGGCTCATCAGCAAAGCCATCATCAATAACCCCATCAGAAAGGTGCCCGGAAAAATACCTTGAACGATTGGAACATACATGAGATTGTAGACGACTACAACCGGCGCCGCGATCGGGACAATCAGCCCAATGTAAAAGAACAGGGCCATGAACGGCTCCTTCCGCCAGATAAACAAGCCTGCCCGCAGCGACTCGCGCAGCCAGGAGCGTTTCCAGCGCATTTGCTGCTTTAGAAAGACGTTCATCCGCGAAGGAACGATGGTGGAGCAGATCGCGGAATCCTGGTATCCCGTCCGGTGCGTTTTTAAAATAAAATTGGTCATGCTCCGGTCGTCGCCGAAAGTTGCCGGCCTGCCGAGGAACTTCTGGTCCAGCCAGGCATCCGCATGCCTGAGAATTAGCTCTTTTCGATAACAGGATAACGGCCCCGATAGACAAGTAACGCTGTCAAACCAGGATTCGGCTGCCTTCATAATTCGAAAAGCGATATAATACCTTACCGTTTGCAGCTTGGTCACAGAATTTGTATATTTGTTTTCAACATCCGTTCGGCCGGCGACGCCGCCCATTCTCGGATCCTGAAAAGGCTGTACGAGGTTCCGGATCGCCGTTGGATCAAGAAAGCTATCCGAATCCACAAACACTACGAGATCGTGCTTTGCCATCTCCACGCCTTTGACAAGGGCGACCCGTTTGCCCCCATTCTCCGGCAGCACCGTATATTTCAAGCGGTCCTGGGTGGCATAGCGCTCCGCCTCACTATGAATTACGCCGATAATGTCCTGAATTTGTTCCACGGAACCGTCGGTTGACCGGTCATCCACCACGATAACTTCCAGCTTATCGACGGGATAGTCCTGATTCATGCAGCTGAGGATCGTACGCTTGATCCACTCTGCCTCGTTGAAGCAGGGGATAATGATCGATACTCCCGGCGTATAGTCCGGATTAACCGGTACGTTCCGGTACAAAGCACCGAACAAATAACGCGTCAACAGGAAAAGTGCCGCAATCAGACTGTACAGATACAACACCAGATTATATTTGAAATAAATGATGCTTTCAGCCCGCATGAGCATAATAAAGAGCGATGCCACAAACAGCAAGGCGCTGGCCGAGTATACCGAATATCCCCAACGTTTTCTCTGAAAATAATCAGTGAGCGGCTTTTCGAATTCGATAGCCAGCATCAGCTTTTCTTCGTTGTCCGCTTCGCGTGTAAAGCGGCGAACCACGGCAGCCTCGATATTTACTCCGGCTTCAAAGCCTTCCGGCATAGTGCCGGGAGGAATGCGGAACTTGGCCTTTACCTTGTCCCCGACCTGGAAGCCGGAGGAAGCTGCCGGCAATTCAAACAGCAGTCCCGTAGCCGATATATCAACAGCCCGGCCCTTTATTCCCGTTCTTCTCTTTTGTCCCACAGGGATAAGAAGGACTTCAAAATCCGCTACATATCTCAAGCTGAGCGTTCGCAGCTTGTTTAGATAATCGGAATCCGCCGAATCGCCGTTCGGGATCACCCGGTTGCCTCTTCGGTCGACGTTAACGCGAATATTTTCCGGATCGGGCACATAAGAGAGCGTACGTCTGTCCATACGCGGAACGGTCAATACTTCTTCAGTCCTTTTTTCCTTTCTTCTAATCACAATCGCCGTCTCCAATCCATATTACAAACTCCAGTACTGATACCCGCTGCTTGCGTATTCGGATCTCGCATAAATCCCCTTCACATCAACCATGAGTTTCGGTTGTTCCGGGCAGAATAACCTGTTAAAATCGGAAATGCTCATTTCCGTAAAAGCCCGGTGCGCAACGGCAACGATCGCGATGTTCAGTTCCTTTAAGGAAGACTGTTCGGTAAGCTCGATGCCGTACTCTTCATAAGCCTCTTTTGGGTCAACCAACGGATCCGCCACAAGCGGCTGAATGCCGTAATCCTGCAGCTCGCGAATAATGTCGATTACCTTAGAGTTCCGGATATCGCGGCAGTTCTCTTTGAAAGACAATCCGAACACCGCGATACGCGAGTTCTTCAGATCAAGGCGCTCGCGAACGGCTGCTTTAATCACGTTCTGAGCGATATATTTGCCCATTCCGTCATTGATATGACGGCCGGCTAAAATAATTTTGGAACGGTAACCCGTATCCTCTGCCTTATAGGTCAAATAGTACGGATCGATCCCGATGCAGTGTCCGCCGACCAGGCCGGGCCGAAAATGAAGAAAATTCCATTTGGTACCCGCGGCGCGCAGCACCGCATTCGTATCGATATCCATCTGGTTGAACAGCATGGACAATTCGTTCATGAAGGCGATATTGATGTCACGCTGGGCGTTTTCGATCACCTTGGCCGCCTCAGCTACTTTGATGCTCTCCGCCCGGTGCACGCCGGCCTCAATAATCAGCTCGTACAGCTTGGCTACCGTACCCAGGGCCTCCTCATCACTTCCAGAGACGATTTTGACGATGTTCTCCAGACGGTGGGTGTTATCTCCCGGGTTAATCCGCTCCGGCGAATATCCAACCTTGAAATCGACTCCGCAGCTAAGCCCCGACTCTGCTTCCAGAATCGGAATGCACACTTCCTCCGTCACTCCTGGATATACCGTCGACTCGTATACAACGACCGAGCCCTTAGTCAGTTTGCTTCCTACCATACGGCTTGCGCTTCGTACATACTTTAAATCGGGTACGTTTCCGCTCTTCACCGGCGTTGGAACCGCTACAAGAAAACAGCGCACCCCCGAAAGCTTGTCCGGATCGGAGGTAAACTCCGCCTCACAGCTGAGAAGCGCCTCCTCTCCTATGTCTCCGGTAATATCCCTGCCGCTTCGGTAATGATCCACCTTTTCCGCACTCAAGTCGAAACCGATCACATCCGCTTTTTTCGAGAATGCAACGGCTAGTGGCAGCCCGACGTATCCAAGGCCAACCACGGCCATTTTTTCCTGGCGATCTATAATATTTTCATATAATCCCATTGTCATTTCGTCCCCGCTGTTATAGAATCCTGTTCTTTTATCAAGTCAGCCATTTTTACAAAAGTGAAGCCTCTTTTTTTCAAATCGTCCAGCACAGTCGGCAGCGCCTCGATCGTATGAATGTCATCAAGCATGTGCAGCAAAATGACGCTTCCTTGTTTTGTCTGTTTCATAACTCCGTTTATAATGTCGTCTGCGCTGTTGGCGGCATCCCAGTCCAGCGTCGTTACGTCATACATCGCGATCACGGGATAGCCAGCCGCAGCGATCGCCTTGGCCCGTTCGTCATCCACTACGCCTGTCGGAGGACGGAACAGCATGACAGGCTGCTCCTGAATTGCTTCCGTAATCACTTGATGGGCTCTGACTATATCCTCTTGCAGTTCCTTCGGAGTCAGGGAGGTGACCACCGGATGGCTATAGGAGTGGTTGGCTACATCATGACCGCCTTCAACCATTGCCCGCGCCAGATTTGGATTATTCTCCACCCCTTTGGCGCGGAGAAAGAACGTCGCAACCACATCATGCTCGGCCAAAATATCCAGAATACGGGTAACCGTTTTATCGCTGCCGAAATCGTCAAATGTTAGGGCGATCAGCTTTTTGTTCGTTTCCACATTGTAGACAAGCTTGTATTTAGCATCTTTGTAGTCCGGATTAACCTTGGCCGCATCGTAACCTGGAATTTGCTCCAGCGGTTTTCTTACACCGCCGTTCTTCACCAATTGATCCAGCGTGATCAGCTTATAGCCGATGTCGTTGGCGGCCTCGGCTATATATTTGATGGAAGGGATAACCTCCGGATTAATATCGGTGTTTAACGAAATGATTCCGCCTCTCGACATATATCTTCTCACATAATCGCCGATCGCCTTGGCATCTTTCATATCACGATCTTTGGGGTTTATATTATAGCTGACAACCGCCTTCATCCCCAATTGCGCGACGGCCAAAGGAACATCCTCCGTATAATCCCCGGAACGAGTCCTTACATACTGGGGCTGTGTTCCCGTTTCCCGCTTGATCACTTCGTTGGTCAGCTTGATTTCCTTATAGATTTGTTCATAGTTCAGTTTACTCATATCAAGCTGATTCAGCGTGTTGTTCTCAATCTCGTGGCCTCTCGCCAAAATTTCCTCCGCGAGATCCGGCTCTTCCGCTACTCTCATGCCCGGAAGAAAAAAGGTCGCCTTGATCTGATACTTATCCAGTTCATTCAAAAGAGCCTTCATGGTCTCTTTATCACCCATACCGTTAAAGGTTAAGGCCAGTTCCTTTCTGCCTGTATACACATATGGAATTTCAATGCTTTTTTCACCGGTGTACCGTTCTACCTTCTGAACGGGCTTGGTCGCTTCCCTCGTACCGGTCTGATACGCTTCTTCTCCGCCGGATAGACCACAGCCGGATAGCAACATCAGCACCGCTAAAAATAAAACTATTTGCGGAATAATTACTTTGCATCGCACTTTAAGCGGAATCCCCTTTAGTATTAATCTCTCAATTTTTAACAAATACAGGACTATAGTACCTCTATAAAACCTACATAAAGATACCATCTTCCTGCCCTAAATTCTACAAGTTTTTAAAAAATTTCAGTCTCAAATATTTACTCGGAAAAGTCTCAAGAAAGTCGTAATACGAAAGGGGCCTGTCCCTTTAAGCAGTAAAAGCTGCTTTAGAGACAGGCCCCTTCATATGGAATTTATTACTTTGTGTTCTTCGAATTAAAATCCGCCTACACCATGAGTAAATGGAGTGATCACAGTAACACTGAAAGCTGCTGCAGCACTAACCGTAAACAGTAACATGGCCAATCTTTTTTTCATTGAGACTCGCTCCCTTTTTAATTAAATTTTTATAAGCTTCTTGAGCTTGATTAGTAGCGAACTGCCTGAAATCTTCGAATAAACCAACGCACTTGATAATGCCAAAATCGCTATTGCTGGCGACTGCAGATGCAAGGCTGTTTATGATGCACTGGATCCCTTCTTCATATCGCTGTCTATGCAAATGATAAGCTGCAAGTTCGGCCATTAAGTTCATATACCGATCGGCTACCATTTGCTGAGTATACGTACCTGCAACTTTATTGATGTCATCATAGGAAGCGATTTGCTTCTCAAATCGGCGAAGCACATCATCCACATCAATATTAAATCGATTAGCAGCTTCAAGTATTTTAACCAAAGCTGGAAGAATTTCAGCCTCTCTCAAAGCAATATAATCGGCATAATCTGTGAGTACAGATACGTTCCCCATCATTAGCTTATAAAGAAAAGTATTGGCTTCAGCCAAGCTTCCATACTGCTCCATAATCTGATAGGCTTCCTCGGTGGTCTCCTTGACCCAGCTCATGTCTGAATACAAAGAGACAAAACGTAGGGCTTCTACGTACTCACCACGTTCTTCACAAACTGCTGATTGTAACAAATATGCATATAAGATATACAGAAACAACGGATAAATAGTTTCCCTGGGCTGTTCCGAAAACTTCTTATTATCATAAACTAGATCATACTGAATAGCGGCTCTGTACCCCAACTCCTTCGCCAAGTCATTGACCTTGTCCCAATTTCGCAGCGAAGCATACATATTGGCCAAATCTTTCAATGCATCAAGCTGCTCCTCTTCGGTCAACCGGTCCACATAAGGCTCAAACTGAACAGCTGCCCGAAGGTTTTCTTGCTGGTCTTGACCGACTGTAATTGTAAATAAACGGTATTGAGCCAGAGCCAAACGTTCGGAATGCTGGTACTTCTCACTTTCTGCGACAACCTTATACAAAATTTCTGCTGCTGCAGTTTTCCCCTGACGAAAAAAGTCTTCTGCCGTCTCAAATATCGCCGGAATATAAGAAAGGTTATCTGTCATTTGCCATACAATACGCCCAATGCAGTCCAGCTTGTCCAATTCCGCACAGCGATATAAGAACGGCCGGATTCTTCTCCAGTTGGGTGCAGCGTGTACAAAGCATTCATCTACATATAAGTCATAGAAAGCGCCTTCTTCAAGGCCCATCCCCAAAGTAATCCGATCCAACTGCCCCATGGCGATCGGCCGGTTTCCGTTGATGATTGCACTGATTGTTCCGGGATTCACACCGGAAATTTCCGCGAAATGGTGAATTGTCTTTCCTTCTTGCTTTAAATAATTCTCAAGCTCTGCGCGTATCGTGGTTGTAGGTTCCAAATGACCCCCCCTTCAACGACATCCAAGGAATAGACATCCAAAATTTAGTAAAATCACCTTATACCAGTAATAGTAATTATTTGTAGAAGATTAGTCAATACCTTTTCCGCAAATAATTACAAGTTTTTTTTGAATCACCAAAAACTGCTTAAAACAGGCATATATCAACCACAACGCAACCATTTTTTCGACAGTTCTATTTTTTATTTCGGGTCTTATGTCTATTCCTGTTCAATGTAACTTTCTCATTCAATTCTATTCTTGCTTAGAGTAAAGATTGACGCTATAATAGAAATGCAAACATATGTTCTTTTACCACTGCTTGGTCAGTCAGAGGAGGAATTATGAAGGGCTCTACTCATCTTGCCATCGGCTGTGCTGTCGGGGCTGCAGCTGTGGGTTATCATTCTTTTAACGTTTCAAATTCTCTTGTCTACATAGCGGCGGCTGCAATCTCATCGTTATGCCCGGACCTTGACGGTCCCAGCATGTTGAGCTCGCGGATCAGCAAAGCCTCCAGGACGCTTTACCGTTCTCTTATAACCCTCGCGGTGCTCATGACATTGCTGCTGATTTATCTCTATGCTCAATATCGTATTTTTCATCCGGAACTTACTGCCGCTACGCTGTGTGCCATCCTCCCCTCCCTGATTCTCAAGGAAGGCGTAATCCGCAACACTCTCGTCAGCCTGGTTGGCGCAGCAGTTGCGGGTGCGGGATTGCTGCCGGGAATGACCTGGCTATCCGGCTTCGGCATATTTGTCATGATAGCCCCCTGGCTGAAGCATCGGGGAATGACGCATACGATATGGGCGCTGCTGATCTGGTATTTGTTAAGCCAGGGAATGGAACGGCAGCTTGGCATTGATGGCATCGCCTTGACGGCGGCCGCCGGATATGCCTCCCATCTGGTCGCCGATACTTTGACTTCAAGCGGTGTGAAGTGGCTTTATCCACTCTCCAGAATCACTTTCAAGCTTCCGTTTCGCCGATAATTCGATATTCCGGTCTGCTTCCTTGAGGGCAAAGGCCAAGCAGGCGGTTATCGGTCCGGGTGGGCTCGAATGGCAACCCCTCGGATGGCTCGAATAGCAAACTGTCCGCTCATTTGGCATAAAGCTGCGTTTAGCCTTATGAAAAAGGCACCTGAAGCGGGTATCTCCCGCTAAAGGCGCCTCTCTTTCCTGCCAAAGCCTTGATTATTTTTGATTGACAAGCGAATTCAGTGAAGCAAAGGCCAGCGGCTCGAACCCTTCAGGCACATATAGGGCATACCCGTTGCCTTGAGCGAGACGGGCGGGCCGTTCTTCCGGATTGCCTTCAAGCGTGACGGATAAGTTCATCGTCTCCGGAAGCGCCTGATCGGCCGTACCGCTCGTTCAATCCGCTGAAGCTGCTTTCTCCAGCTTGGTTAACACCCGCTGCTTTAGCGTGTCTTCTCCATCAATCTTTTTCTCCACATATTCGAAATTCACTGCGTCTTCCGGTTCAAGCGTATCCAGCGTTTCCTGCGTGACGTCGCCTAACTGGAACACAAACGGTTCGCCATTCACGGTAATCTCAATCGAGGTCGTATCGGCCTGGCCTACATATTGACCGGAGCCCTTTTGTACCTCTGAAGTATCCTGATCCTGCGCTGATGAAGCCGGCGGCTTGGAAGCATTCTGCGCCGAGCTGGCCGGGGGTTCGCTTCCTTTCGCTGAATTCGTTTCTTTGCTGCAAGCCGTCAAAGTGAGTATCAGCAGCAGGCTGAGCGTCCATAACATGCAGTTGCTTCGTTTGTTCAAGATCAACACCTCCATTATTAATTACGTAAGGGAGAGAATAAAAGTTGCACCATTTTCACGGCGCTTCCTTTTTCCCCGGTTTACTCAAGATCCTTAATTGATATAATGAAGACGACTGCTCAAGAAAATAATCGTTATTCCCAAGGAACAATGGTTAAGGTTCAAAGCGTCTTCCGGAGCATTTCACTAATGAATATGGACAGGAATGAGGAGCATGGCCTTTGGCGTTAACAGACGGCAGCTGAACAACTGGAAGGATCAGGTCACAAGCGGTCAGATCGCTTTTCTGACCCATTATTGGCTGGATCCCCGTTTCCCGGATGCCAAAACGGTTACAAAAGTCGGCTGCAGCGATCTGGAGCGGTTAACGGCATGGTGTCTGGATAATGAACTGAATCCGAAATATATTCACCGGCGTCAGCCGTACCCGCATTTTGATCTCATTGGCGCCAAGCAAAAGGAAATTCTCGTAAAAGAAGGCCTGCAGGAACAGATCGAACAGTTCGGACTCTAAGATTCTAATACAGCCCCATCCTTAAGACACGAAAGAACCGATGTCCGTTACTTGGGAACATCGGTTCTTCGGTTTACATACCGGCATCGATCAAAGATTCATGATTTACCGCCTTATTTTTGCTCGCTCTGCCCATCCAAAGGAATATACCGATAAGAATAAAAGCGATGAGAGCCAAAAGCGGGATCGTTACAAATCCGAAATAATTAATATAAGAAGTATTGCAGGGTACGCCTACTTTGCAGGTCAGCACTTTCGAAAGAGCCGGTATTTTCTGTTCCGCATAATGATAGGCGGAGATGCAGCCGCCAATGATGCTGAGCGGAAGCATATAAGGAACGATCGTCCGGTCATTGCGGTAAGCGGCTATGCCGAGCAATATAACCTGAGGATACATAAAAATCCGCTGGAACCAGCACAGCCTGCAGGGTTGATAATGCAAAATTTCACTTAGATACAGACTACCCGCTGTAGCTGCGATCGAAACGATCCAGGCCATGTATATGGCATAATCCCTGATTAAAGAGGAGCTGCGCGTTTCCGTCATGTTTATGACTCTCCTTTTGCGGCAGAATCAATCGCCTGTTTGAACGAATCTAAACTGTAGTCGCCGTTGTAGAGCTTGCCGTTGATAAAGAAGGACGGCGTGCTTCTTACGTTAAGCTTGTCCGCTTTGGCAAGGCTGTCATCGACTTCCTGCTGGTAAGTTTTATTCTCGATGTCCGATCTAAGCTTATCATAATCGATAGGCAGCCCTTCGGATTTCGCGAGGTTTACCAGAAAATCGGTTGTTGCCCAGCCGGTCCTTTCCGGCCCTTGATCACGATACAATGCATTATTAAATTTCCAAAATGAGTCCTTGTCCTGATGAAAAATCGATTGGGCAGCCAGCGCGGAACGATTCGAATCTTCAATGCCCTTTCCGTCCAGCACAATCATGTCCGCAAAATAAATCGCGGCTTTGCCTGTGTCGACGTAATCTTTTACCAGATCCGGCTTGATGGTCTGGCTGAAGTTCCGGCAGCCAGGACACTGGTAGTCGCCGTATTCCACGATTTTAACAGGAGCGTTTGGATCCCCCAAAACCGGCATGCTGCTGTAGTCAAATTCTGCCAAGGTTGTCTTGTCGGACGAGTCCGGACGCAGGATGAGCGCGATGACAATAGCAATCAGCAAGACAGCAATCGTCGAGAAGAAAATGATGCGTCTCTTTTGCTCTTTCTGGCGTCTTTCCCTTTCCTTTCTCTGGCGCTCTGCGTATGGAATTGTTTTTTTCTTTGGTTTCAGCTGAATCCCTTCTTTCAATTATAAGTATCGACTTACTTACCATACCTTTTCTGCAATCATTCTAGGTTAGGCGCAGACTTTCGTCAAGTCTTCCACATAATGTAAGTCAAATCTGCAAGCAGGGAGGCATAAAAAATCCCCTCCGGTCTACAGTGTTAAGTTCATCATGCCATGAACTTTTTTTCTCACTGCCCTAGCCTGAGGGGATCATTTCTACGGCAGCTTTAACGCCGCAGCTGAGTTTTTAATTCCCTATTGCTTAATCGTCTGTTTTGAGTCCTGCTGCAATCCACGTTACAAAACCGTGAGCTTGTGCCGGGCCGTTCGTCCGCGTTACTTCCAGCACCGCAAATTCCGGTTCTCTTTGTTTCAATGAGACATGAATGCCAGCCTGGCCGCTCATCGCTACAATAACGTAGTTGGAATGAGCGAAAGGCTCAACAAAGATTACGGTGATCACCGTTGTTGTTTCTTCTTCATCTTCAAAAAGGAAATCTGTCATTCCGAACTGCTGAACGGCAGGACCCTGGATGCTTTGAAAAGGAGTGACAGAGAGATGCCGCAGTTGTATCGAGTGATCCTCCAGATGGCGGGAAGTTACCGCGTTTTCGGCGATATGCTCACCAGCTATGCTTTCCGGGGCGAGGTGCTGCCCCTCAATATTCCCGGGAACCAGATGCTGGCCTGCTATACTTTGCGGAGCGATGTGCTCCCCTGCCACACTTCCCAGGGCGAGATGCCGGCCGGCAATCCCTCCCTCGGGAAGAAGACCCTCTGCCCGCAGACTGTCCGAAATATGCGGCAAGCTAATCGTTCCCGCTTTCAATTGAAGCGGTCCTACAGCTTCGTATGCCAAATGGCTTGTGCCTATGCTTTCCTCACTGATATGCCGCGATTGGACGGCTCCGTCTGCTATTTTTGATTCCGTAACCGCCAAGTCATTGATTTTGTCGGTTGACACGCTTTCCGGCGACAGCTTCAGCGATGTTACGGCATTATCCTGCAGATGGTACGAGAACACCTGCTGTTCCCCCAGATGAATCCCCTGCACAGCTCCTTCCTGCAGAACTTTGGACGAAACCGAACGGTCCTGAAGGGCAAATGCACCAACGCTGCCTTTGCCCAAATGGCCGCCTGAGATAGCGCCGGATTCTATATGTGAAGCGTTAATAGAGCCCGGACGGATGAATGCTCCGCTGATGCTCTCTTCGGTGAAATGATGCTCCATAATCGAGCCCGGAGCCAAATGGCGTCCAGACACGCTGGCTCGCTCCAGAAGTTCTCCTCCAATGCTTTCAAGCGTCAATTTCTCGGCCGTGATCGAATGGTCCGCAATTTTGTCTGCGGTCACGCTGGACGGTTGAATATGCCGTCTTCCGATCGCCTGATCGGCGATATGCTCTTCCTGAACGGTTCCGGGGGCTATAATCTCTCCCTTAACCGCTCCTGCCTGCAAATGCCGCTCGCTCACAGCAGAAGTGCTGATATGCTTCTCCAGTACGGAGTCGTTCTGGAGATGCTGTGACGAAATGGAGGAAGCGGCCAAATGGCTGCCCTGTATTGCAGATTTGGCAATATGTCTCTTCAGTACGGCTTCATCGGCTATTTTGACAGCCAGTATGCTCTGGTCGGCTATTTTGGATGAAGTGACCGATTGATCGACCATCTGGGCAGTCCCGACAGATTGATCCGTAAGCTTTGTAGGCAAAATGCTCCGGTCAGCCAAATGGCGGGATGTAACTTCCCCAGTCCCAATATGCCGTTCGGCTATGGCTGACTCCTGGATATGGATGCCTTCAATGATGTCTCCCGCCAAGTGCCGTGCCAGCACCGCGGCTTCATTGATATGCTTCGAATCGACTGCACCTTCCTCCAGCTGATCGCTGCCTATGCTTTTTGTAGCCAGCAGATCACGGCCCAGCGTACCGGCCTGCAGATGCTTCGGACCAATCGCTCCATGTCCGATATGCTTGCCGGCGATAGCTCCTTCCTGGAGTTTATCTGCTGTTACAGCCCCGTCGCGAAGCTTGCTTGTCGTGACAACCTGATCGCCCAGCTTGGATGTATCAACGGCCCCGTTCATCAAATGAACAGCCGTGATCGCACCGCTGCCGATTTTGATGCCGGTTACGGATTGATCCTGAAGCATTTCAGTCGAAATCAGCACATTGCTGAGATGACGGGCTTGAATCACTCCATCGGAAATGTGGTCGGCACTGATCGATTTTTCCGCCAATTTATCAGGGGTAATGGTTCCGTCTTTGATTTTGGATCCTTCGATAGAGCTGTTGGCCAACTTGCTTCCCTGGACCGATCCGTCCACCAGATGATCGCCGGTCAATGATTCCTGCGCCACTTTCGGAGACGTGACGGCGCCATCCTCAAGTTTAATGGAGGTGACGGCATAGTCGGCAATCCAGGCCGTTCCGATCGTCCCCTGCTTTATTCTTGTAGCATCAATGGTATAAGGGGCAATCTTGTCACGAGTTACGGAAGCCTCAGCCAGATCATCGCTATAAATGATGGCGGTATCGCTGGGAATAGCCCTCTTCTCTTTTAATGAAAGCTCAGGTAGGCTAGGGTCCGGCTCGGAGTTGGCCGCGCTTGGCTGTTGCTCTTCATGGATTTCCGGGGCGGCAAACACGGGCGAAGCGGTGTGATGAACCTGGACCGGCTTCTTGTCCTTCACCTTTCCGTTAAGGTTCTCAAGCAGCTCCAGTTCGTTAAACGACGCACGATAGTTTGAGTTTACGGATTTGCCCGTTCCGCTTTTGGCAGCTTTTCCCTTCTTCAAGCTGTTCTCTCCTCTCATGGTTCTTCTGCTAGCATCATATGCAGCGGTGTGGGCATCTGTCACTGAGACCAGAAGCAGGAATACGAGAAAATTAAGGCTGCCCAGCTTAAAGTCCCACTGCCAAGCGGCGTTTTCACTACGAGGCGGATTCAGGTCATTTAAAAGTAAGAAAGACCGGATTCTGAGCAATCCGGCCTTTCCAAAAACTATTTGATTTCTGCGTTTGCACCTTAACCTTACGCTGTAGTTTCTTCCGTGGCTCCTTCCGCCTTTCCAGGCTCACCGTTATCCGCAGCTTCAGGCTCATCCTTAGCGTCAGCGGCGCGCGGCATTACGATGGACACCAGCAAAGTATCATGAGGCGTGTGCAGCGTTACTCCGTTAGGCAAGGAAACCTCTGAAGCCTCGATTTTATCTCCGACTCCAAGCGAAGTCACATCGACTTCAATACTGGCCGGCAGATCGTCCGGCAACCCTTCCACTTCCAATTCAGTCCCGAGTGTTTGCAGAACACCTCCGGACTTCGTTCCTGCTGGTGTACCGCTATAGTGAACCGGTATGTGGACCCGAACCGGTTTATTCTTCGACACAAACTGGAAGTCCACATGGGCGACCTTGCCTCGTCTCAGCTGAATATCTTTAATCAATGCAGGGAAGCTTTTTCCATCGGACAGCGTCAATTGAAAAAACTCCGATCTCCCGGTGCGGGACACTTTGATAAGCTCCTTCTCATCAACGTGCACCGGCTGGCTCTCGATTTGCGAGCCGTATACAACTCCCGGAACACGACCGGACTCTCTTAACTTGTGAAGCGCGGCTCCTGATAAATCCATTCTTGTCTCAGCCTTCAAAGTAACGTTATGAGCAGAACTCATATTGCATCGACCTCCTGAATAAATTGTAGGTTAATGCGGGGCAGTAAGGCGATAGCTCCGTATACCCAAGCTACTTAGCAAATCCACAAAATTGCAGCTCTATCTTTTTTATTACCCTAATTTCACAATCTTTAATCAACTTTCGCCATCTTCAGCAAAAAAATGGATGAAAAAAACGGTACCCCAAAAGGTACCGGTCATCGGCCGTTGCCGCAAACTATAGTGTTGGAATAATACGCTTAATATGAGCCGGAGAAAACCTAAATTGCAATTGCTCCTAAAAAATGCCCAGCCTGATTTTAGGCATCAATGCTTTTTACGAGTTCAACCACTTGTGCTGCGGTTTGCATCGCGAGCGCCTTGGACGCAAGCTCCTGCATTTCCGCTTTCGAAAGTTTCGCAATTTGCGAGCGAGCCGGCAGGATGGATGTGGCGCTCATGCTGAATTCATCAAGACCAAGACCGAGCAGAAGCGGAATCGCCGTGGAATCGCCGGCCATTTCGCCGCACATGCCAGCCCATTTGCCTTCCTTATGAGCCGCATCAATAACCATCTTAACCAGGCGCAGAATAGCCGGATTGTATGGCTGATACAAATAGGAGACGCGTTCATTCATCCGGTCGGCTGCCATCGTGTACTGGATCAGATCGTTCGTTCCGATACTGAAGAAATCCACTTCCTTGGCAAATTGGTCTGCCATAACGGCTGTAGAAGGAATTTCCACCATAATTCCGAGTTGAATGTCTTCGGATACTTCTACGCCTTCGCTCGTCAGCTTGGCTTTCTCCTCAAGGAGAAGCGCCTTCGCCTGGCGGAATTCATCAAGCGTAGCAATCATCGGGAACATGATACGAAGATTTCCATAAACGCTTGCCCGCAGCAAAGCCCGCAACTGAGTACGGAAAATATCCGTACGCTCCAGACACAACCGAACGGCACGGAAGCCCAGGAACGGGTTCATTTCCTTAGGCAGGTCGAGATAAGGCAATTCCTTGTCTCCGCCGATATCAAGTGTCCGGACTACAACCGGTTTGCCTTCCATTTTCTCAAGGACCGTCTTGTAAGCATTAAACTGGATTTCTTCCGTAGGCAGCTTGTCGCGTCCCATGTAGAGGAATTCCGTGCGGTACAGGCCTACGCCCTCGCCTCCGTTATCCACTACACCCGCAACGTCGTTTGGCGTACCGATGTTTACTGCCAGTTCGACATGAACACCGTCAAGAGAAACGGTAGGCAGGTCGCGAAGCTTTCTCCACTCATCGCGCTGAGCCAAATATTTCTCCTGCTTGTTCTTGTATTGCTGAACCAGCTCTTCTGTTGGGTTTATGATGACCTTGCCATCCAATCCATCAACGATCACGAGATCGCCGCTGTTTACTTGCTCAAGCACCTCTTTGGTTCCTACAACCGCAGGAATTTCCAAAGAGCGTGCCATGATGGCGGAATGGGAGGTCCTGCCCCCAATATTGGTCGTGAAGCCCTTGACATATTTCCGGTTTAGCTGAGCGGTATCGGATGGCGTCAAATCCTCGGCAATCACGATAACCTCTGTATTGATTTCCGCAGGATTCACATAAGTCAAACCCAATAGATGGGTAAGAACGCGCTTCGTTACGTCCCGCATATCCGCAGCCCGCTCCTGCAAGTAGGCGCTCTTCATATTCTCAAACATGGAAATAAACTGAGCTGCCGTTTCATTCAATGCAAACTCGGCGTTGACGCCTTCGTTTGTAATTTTATCTTCAACCGGACTAATCAGCTCCGGATCATTCAGAATCAGCAAATGGGATTCAAAAATTTCCGCTTTCTTCGCACCCAGTTCTTGAAGCGTGCGCTCTTTAATCGCTTCAAGCTCGGTCTTCGATTTCTCGAGAGCATCGTTCAATTTAGCGATTTCCGCAGCGGTGTCCGAGACTTGCCGCTCATGGACCGTATAATCCGGATGCTCCAGCTTGAAAGCGGGTGCTATAGCCACACCCGCCGAAGCTGCGATACCTTCTATTTTAATCATACTGCCTCTCCAAGTCCTTCATTAACCATTACATCGGAGAGCGCTTGAATGACTTCAGCTTCACCTTCGCCTGTTGCAGAAAGAGTGATGGTGTCGCCTTTTTCAAGACCAAGGGAAAGAACGCCAAGGATAGACTTCAGAGTGACCTTTTTGCCTTTTGCTTCAGCAAAAGATTCAACGCCTTTAAATTTATTGGCTGTATTCACCAGCGCAGTTGCAGGGCGTGCATGAATTCCGTCTTCGTCGATAATTCTGAAAGTTTTTTCCATTATGATCCTCTCGCTTTCTAATATTTTGCAATAGTATTTATGTCCATCATAGTAAGCCATACTGGGACCAAATTACAAATTTTGCTTGGCGCCGGCTTATTTGATAGTGATAATATTGGCTTCTCCGCTTTTTACCGCGCCTGTTTTGTTCAGCGTTACCGCCGCTCCTTCAGGCAGGTTGGAGAAAATGATCGGGGTAATGATCGAAGGGGCATGCTCCTTCACATATTCCAGATCGACCTTCATAATCGGCTGTCCGGCGGACACGAGATCTCCTTCATTAACGAGAACTTCAAATCCTTGTCCTTTCAGCTTCACCGTGTTGACTCCGATATGAACGAGCACTTCTTTGCCTCCGTCGGACATAATGCCGACAGCGTGCTTGCTCGGGAACACGTTGAATACTTTACCATAAACCGGCGAACAGATATTACCGTCATGCGGCAGTACAGCAAAGCCGTCACCCGTCATTTTTTGGGAAAAGACAGGGTCAGGGACGTTTGAAATATCCATCAATTCGCCGTTGACCGGAGATACGATGTCTTCACTGATGATAGCATCCCCATCCTGAGCCGCATGCTGCTCGGCTTCGGCCGGCTTATCTTCGGGTTCTGCCGGTGCAGGGGCCGGAGTTTTGCCATTCATGATGTCCGCAATCTGAGACTTGATTGTATCGGAACGGGTACCAAAGATGGCCTGAACGTTATTGCCCACCTCAAGCACCCCGGAAGCGCCGAGATTCTTCAAACGATCTTTGTTGACACGGCCTTTGTCTTTAACCTCAACGCGCAGACGTGTAATACAAGCGTCCAAATGAGCGATGTTCTCTTTACCGCCCAAAGCGGCGAGAATGTTATGCGGCAGGTCGTCCGTCGATACGGAACCTGATGCTTCATCCGTCTGTGCAGGCGCATCCTCCCGCCCTGGCGTCTTGAGGTTGAACTTGCGGATTACAAACCGGAAGCCGAAGTAGTAAATGACCGAGAAGATCAGACCGACTACGATAACGAGCCACCATCTGGTCCGGTTAGGAATAACGCCGAACAGCATCAAATCGATGAAACCGCCGGAGAAGGTCATCCCGATCTTGACATTCAAAATTTGCATAAACATAAAGGAGAGACCGGCAAAAACGGCATGTACCGCGAACAGAACAGGCGCAACGAACAGGAACGAGAATTCCAGCGGCTCGGTGATCCCTGTTAAAAATGCCGTAAGCGCACCGGACAGCATCAAACCGCCGACGATTTTCTTGTTCTCAGGCTTGGCTTCATGATACATGGCAAGCGCTGCGGCAGGAAGACCGAACATCATGAACGGGAATTTACCGGTTGTGAACGTACCCGCAGTGAACGGTACGCCGTCACGAAGCTGCGCCATAAAGATGTGCTGGTCGCCGCGAATAATTTGCCCGGCTTTGTTCGTGTATTCCCCAAACTCAAACCAGAATGGAGAGTAGAAAATGTGATGCAGTCCGAATGGAACCAGCGAGCGTTCGAACAATCCGAAAATGAACGCGGACAGCGTCAGATTCGTATTAATCATGCTGTGTGAAATATAGTTCAGGCCTTCCTGGATCGGAGGCCAAACGAACGACATTACAATCCCGAGCACAAGGGCCCACACAGCCGTCATAATCGGTACGAAGCGTTTGCCCGCAAAGAAACCGAGGTATGACGGGAGCTCGATCTTGTAAAATCTGTTGTACATGCTTGCTGCGAGTATCCCCACGATAATACCGCCGAATACCCCTGTAGCCAAAGTCGGAATGCCGACAATTCTGGCATAAGCCGGATCGTTTAAGGAGAGAACGTATTCGTTAACCCCCATAACCGTCCCCATCGTGATGTTCATCACGAGGTAACCGACGATTGCTGCAAGGCCCGCTACGCCTTCACCACCCGCCAAACCAACGGCAACGCCGACTGCGAACAGCAAGGAAAGATTATCAAACACAACCTGGCCCGAGTTCATCAGAATATTGGCAAGCGTTTGAATCCAATGCGCATTGAGCGCAGGTACGTATTGAAGGAAATCTGGATTGACAAGCATATTACCTATTCCAAGCAGCAAACCTGCAGCAGGGAGAATTGCGACCGGAAGCATCAAGGCTTTACCGACTCTCTGCAATACGCCAAAAAAACGTTTGAACATATAGATCCTCCTTAATCATCAGATGGCCCAAAAAGAACATCAAAAAAGGCATGAGTCAACAAAAGCTGTACGATATGTACTGCAATTACGGTTATCTTGCCCGTAAAAGTAAAGTACAATCAACAAACTTTGTTTACTCATGCCTGATCGAATCAGTAACACGCTTTCAAAATATGAAGTTCTTCGTTGTTCCACATTTGAAGTATAACACCGAACCTGAAGATCTGCAAGCATTAAATTCATTAAATTACATGTTTGGGACAATGCGGTTCAGATGCATCGTTAAATAGCTCACTTCCGCTTGATAAACGGGCTTGTGCAGCCGTTTCTCCATCACTTTGGTCAGCTTCCAGGCCAGATCGTACAGCTCCGGATACTCCTCCTTGAGCAAATCTTCCAGCTTGCCCGGCTCATGTACCTTTTCGCCGCGGCGAATCCGTTCAATGGCGAAGCGCAAATGGGTGAGCAACCGGGCATAGTCCAGCGAATTTCTGGAAACGGTAAATTCAAGCTGCTTCTCCACCATCTCCACCATATCCGCAATCAGCTGTGAATGCGCCTTCACTTCTGTGATGTGTTGATTGGTCATGGCGCTGTGAATATGGAGTGCAACAAAGCCGGTTTCGTCCTGGCCCAGTTCAACACCCATCTTGTCCCGAATAGTATTTATGGCGAATTCCGCCAGCTCATACTCCTCCGGATAAATCTCCTTTGTTTCGAACAAGAACGGGTTGTGTATCGCGATGTCCTGCTCTGCGCGTTTGATGGCGAACGCAATATGGTCGGTCAGCGCGATATGAATGTGCTCGTTAAGCGGAGTTTGGCTAAGCTGGGCAATATACATAATAATTTCGTTAAGAACTTCAATCAGCTTCTCGTCCACCTGCAAAGCGAGCTGTTTGTACTGCTCCTGCTCCGTGGCATCTTTCAATATAAAAAGCTTCTCAACCGATCTCAGCGGGATCATTTCACGAGGCTTGCGGTTAAAGCCGATGCCTTTCCCGATGACCACTACCTCGCTGTGCTCGGGATGTTTAGCAATAATTACGTTGTTATTAAGCACTTTAGCCACCTGAAGGCCGTTCACTTTAACACCTCTTTTTTATCGAAAAATCAAATCCCGCCGGCGGTTGTTTGGTTCGCACAGGCTAATAAGCGCATAACCATCGTCAGCGGGACACTATTTTCATTATACTCGTTTTTCCTGATCGACGCTATACTTTCTAGCCGAAGTTACTCTTTCTGTAAAGCATTATTTGAGGGAACGGCTTCCGGTACATGCCCCCGGCTTTGCGTGTTAGCCCTTTGATCAGGGAATCGAGCTGGATACCTGACACATTTTGGAGCATTTCCGGAGCGGTCGCCATCAGCTCGGTAACATAATTGCTGACTCTGGATGCGCCTTCACCTTGCCGGTATCTTCTGGAACGCTTCGGCCTGTTTGCTGAAATGTTCATCGCCATAAACTAGCGAAGTATTTTGCTCGCTAATCTGTGAACCCGGCGGCTTCCGCAAAGCGGCGCAAACCCTGCTGACCTTCCGGCGTTCTTTTGTACACGCCTGCATGTCCCAAAATTTCGGCAAATTTGCGTCCAACCTCATCCTGAAGCAGCGCCTCCGCCCTCTCTTTCGGCAGTCCGGTGCGAAAGCGCTCCAGCAGTGACCCGATCCACTCGGTATGGGGGACCAGTTCCGGCACTTTTCCGGCGAGGGCCCCCATCCGCATTTCATCGTCGCCCGACAGGATACGGGCAATGAGTGCAAGCTCTTTTTTCAACCGGCCCGGCAAAATGGCAAGGCCCATCACTTCGATAAGACCGATATTTTCCTTCTTGATATGATGCATTTCCCGGTGCGGATGAAAAATGCCTTCCGGATGCTCGGCGTCCGTTCTATTGTTGCGCAAAACAATATCCATTTCATAACCTCCGTCCGCGCTTCGTCTGACGATGGGGGTAACGGTATTATGACGAACGGTCGCTCTCTCCTGCTCGGAATGGGCAAAAATGCCAAGTTCCGGATCGCTGTAGCCTTTCCACAGCTCATAAAGGTCATTTCCTGCCTCCAGCAGCATGCCGGCATCTGCGCCGGACAAACGAAGCACGCTCATCGGCCAACGAACGATGCCCATCGTGAGACCGGGGTACTTGGCGGAATGGAACACAGCGTCCAGCGGTGATTTCTCCAGCGGAAACTTGTGTTTTCCGCCTTGAAAATGATCATGCGTCAGAATCGACCCGCCCACGATCGGCAGATCCGCGTTGGACCCGATGAAGTAATGGGGAAACTGCCGGACGAAATCAAGCAGCCTCCGGAAAGTATCCTTCGTAAGCTTCATAGGCACATGGTCATGCCGAAAAACAATACTGTGCTCATTGTAATAAACGTAAGGCGAATATTGGAAATACCATGGCTCGCCATTCAGCGTAAGCGGAATGACCCGGAGGTTCTGGCGGGCCGGATGGTTGATTCTGCCGGCATATCCGACATTTTCACGGCACAGCTGGCATTTCGGATAGGCCGGAGGAGGGAGCAGCTTAGCCGCGGCTATTTCCTCCGGTGTTTTCTCAGGCTTGGATAAATTGATCGTTATTTCCATGTTGCCGTAGGGCGTTTCCTGCTTCCAGTAAACGTTGCTTGCAATGCGGTCCATACGGATATAGTTGGCATCGGTGCACAGCTTGACGAACCTGCCGGTCGCTGCCTCAATTCCCTCATCCTGGGCCGTACTACGGAAGGAAGCAATCACTTCGGAAGGTTTCGGCATCACGAGGCCCATAATCTTCGCGTCCAGCAGATCGCGGTAAGTATCTGTATTTTCCGGAATAAGGCCTATATAGTAACCATAATCAATCAATGTATTCAATAAGCTTTGCGGACTGTCCAGCAGCGCCGCATCCGCTTCACCGGTATAAGGATCATCCTCATTAAAAAGCTCAAGTAAACGGTTGCGGGCGTATTCCATGTCCCACCAGTCAATTAGCGAATGCTCAAGGGCAAAATGAACCAGCCGTTCGATGGCTTTAAGCGCTTCTTCTCTTAAGCCTGCCGTTTCCGCTGCGCGCTTTCCCATGAACTTCATCCTCACTTTCCTGAATAGCCCTGCGGGTGATTCCGGTGCCACCCCCACGCGCTTTCGATGATGACATCAAGGTTATCGCGCGAAGGACTCCATCCAAGAACACGGCGCGCCTTCTCGGACGATGCGATAAGGACGGCCGGATCGCCTGCACGGCGGGGCTTGTGTTCTACCGGAAAATCGATCCCGGTCACCTCTTTCACCTTGGCGATGACTTCCTTGACCGAGAACCCTTGGCCGTTGCCCAGATTGAATACGTCGCTCGCTCCGCCCTTTCTCAAGTAATCGACGGCGCGCAGATGCGCATCGGCAAGATCGCTCACATGAATATAATCGCGGATACAGGTTCCGTCCTCTGTCGGATAATCGTCTCCGAAAACGGCTATTGACGGACGCTGACCCAGCGCAGCCTGCAAAATGAGCGGGATCAGATGCGTTTCCGGCTGATGGTCTTCGCCGATTTGGCCCCCCGCATGCGCGCCGGCTGCATTGAAATAACGCAAGGCCACATATTTGATGCCAAGCACGCGATCAAACCAGCCCATCATCGTCTCCATGGTCAGCTTGGTTTCCCCGTACACGTTAGTCGGAGCAGTACGGTCCGTCTCTTCAATCGGCACCTTCTCCGGTTCGCCGTATGTCGCCGCCGTAGACGAGAAGACGATTTTCGCCACGCCCGCCTTCTGCATCGCTTCCAGGAGGCAGAGCGTTCCATACACGTTATTGTCGTAATATTTCACAGGATTCTGCATGCTTTCCCCAACGAGCGAGTTGGCGGCAAAGTGGATGACGGCATCAATGCTGTTCTCGGAGAACAGCTTCGAAAGAAGCTCCTTGTCACGCAGATCCCCTTCATAAAGCTTGCCTCCAAGCAGCGCTTCCCTGTGGCCTGTCTGCAGGTTGTCCAGAACAACCACGTCCTCGCCTCTTTCCAGCAGCTCCGCAACCGTGTGCGACCCTATATAGCCTGCACCGCCGGTAACCAAAATCGCCATCTCAAGCTTCCCCCTTTATTTGGTGAACTCCATCGCCTACACCGCAGACGTAAAAATCCGCTGCAAGCCCTGTACGCTGCTCGTAGGCTTCACCGACATTGTGTACAAATCTAGCCACATCGTCCTCATGGACGAGTGAAACGGTACAGCCGCCGAAGCCGGCTCCGGTCATTCTTGATCCGAGGGTTCCGCCAATTTTACGGGCTTCCTCCACCATGACGTCAAGCTCCCGGCAGCTTACTTCATACAAATCGCGAAGAGAATCATGCGATTCATTCATGAAAATGCCGAACTGCTGCAAATCGTTCCGCTGCAGGGCCTCTACAGACTTCAATACCCGGGCGTTTTCTTCAACGACATGCTTGGCTCGGCGGCGCAGCACTTCGCCAAGAAGGTGCTCTTCGAGCGCTCCGAACTTCTCTGGATTAAGCCCGGCAAGGAATTCCAGCTCCGGCACATGCTCTTGCAAAAGCCGAAGCGCCTCATCGCATTCGCTCCGTCGTTCATTATATTTGGAATCGACCAGACCTCTGCGTTTGTTCGTATTGCCGATCACCAGCTTATAGGACCCCGTATTGAATGGAACTTTCTTGTATTCAAGTGTATCACACATAAGCAGGATAGCGTTATTTCTGGCCCCGTTTGCTACGGCAAACTGGTCCATAATTCCGCTGTTCACGCCCACGTACTGATTCTCGGCCCGCTGCGACAGCTTGGCAATTTCCACGGTATCCCGTTCTTTTCCTTCGGCAGACAGCAGAGCAAAAGCCGTCACCACTTCAATGGAGGCGGAAGAGGACAATCCGGCGCCATTCGGAATTTCTCCTATAAAATAAAGATCATAACCGTGCGTGAGCGGGCAGCCTAGCTTGGCAAGCTCTACCATAACGCCTACCGGATAATCGATCCATTCCCCGGATTTAGGCGTTCCGAGTTCATCAGCAGACATCTGCGCCTCGTAAGGAAAATTGGCGGATTTGAAAGCAACCCGGTTATCGTCCCGTTCACGAATCAGCAGAGTCGTTCCAAATTCCAGTGCGGCAGGTAGGACATAGCCGCCGTTATAATCAATGTGTTCTCCGATCAGATTAACCCGTCCGGGCGCCTGAAAGGTCTGTATCTCTTTCGTGCTTTCTCCAAAATGAGAAATAAATAGCTGCTTCTTCTCCTGCATGCTAATCATGCGTTCACCCCGCCCTTAAAGATCATCGCTTAAGCTTAATCCAATTATATAAGACTCGCTGTAAGTTGATAATGTATGAATGCGTTTTAAATATGGATTAATGTGACTTTCGGGAGTATGATGAATGCATAACATTCAGATGAAGGAAGGACATTTCCGTTATGGAACCATCCACTTACATGTCTGCCGCCAATCCTGAATTTTCCGGGCAAAATGTTCTGCGCGTCTTGTTTGCGGGCGAAAGCCAAACAGCTCCGCTGCACCGTTTGGGACCTAAAATCTATGATTACTATTTGTTTCACTATGTAGAACAGGGAAGAGGCGAATTCCGGACCGAAGAAGCGACCTACCGCCTTCAGGCCGGAAGCGGCTTCCTCATCCAGCCGGACCAACTCGTCAGCTACGAATCGGACAAAAGTCTGCCCTGGCGCTACCGCTGGCTCGCGTTCAGCGGCAAAGGTGCACAGCAGCTTGCGGCAGAGGCCGGCTTCTCCGCAACGTCGCCGATCATGCATGCGGCGGATAATGACAACAGCCCCATACCGGAAGCTTTGCGATCCACACTGGCCGTTTTCCGTGAACAAAAAGAAGGAGCGCAGCTAGCCTCGCTCGGATACTTGTACCTGATCATGGCCGAAGCGAAGCATTCCCTCCTTTCCGGTACGAATGCCGCTGACGGCGAAGCCCGCGTGCAGCGGGTCGTAAAGCAAATGATCCATTATATGACGAGCCAGTATGCCTATCCCATTTCCATTGAGGATATGTGCTCGGGGCTAGGGTACAACCGGGCCTATTTGTCGCGCGTATTCAAGAAAGGAACGGGCCTGTCGCCAGTGACTTATCTGCTCAAGCTGCGGATCGACAAAGCCCGGCACCTGCTGCGGGACCGCCCCGATCTGTCCACCCAGCAAATCGCCGCCTCCGTCGGGCTCACCGACCCGCTCTATTTCTCGCGCCAGTTCAAACGCTTTTATGGCGAATCGCCGAGTCAGTACAGGCATGCGGTAACAGCGGGAAGTTCCGGAAGCTACGAGTCATAGGAAATTTCCGCGTAAACCGTTATTGACTTGTTAACAAGTCCGGCATACAATATAAATTGAAAGCAAGCACTTGCAATCATCGAAATAGGATCCATTATCACTACCGATGCAAACAGTCTTGAAGTAAGCGTCTCGATATTCGCTAGGGCATTAAATGCCCTGGCTTTAAATAGAACCAGACGTAAGTTAGCACTTGCATACGTTAAACGAAAGGAGGTCATGCCGAATGGATAAGTACCCACAGCAGTCAAAAGGGCAGAAATTGATGCGCCTGTTGATGTTTACCGTGGCCATCTCATCGATGAGCGCTTTAATGTTTAATATCGTACTCCCGCAAATCAGTAAGGAGTTCAGCCTTTCTATCGCTGAGGCAAGCTGGCTGTCTACTGCCTACACGCTTATTTACGCATTCGGTACTGTCACTTACGGGAAATTGGCAGACCGGTTTCAGTTGAAAAATATACTGACCTTCGGACTTTTGATCTTTGCGATCGGTTCAATGGTCGGGCTGATCTCACATACCTTCTGGGTCGCTCTTCTCGGAAGGTGCTTGCAATCTGCCGGAGCTGCGGCTATTCCGGCTTCAGCCATGATCATCCCCATTCGCTACTTTCCTCCTGAGCGAAGAGGCTCCGCTTTGGGAATGTCTGCGGTAGGGGTTGCCATTGGCAGCGCTCTAGGGCCGGTCGTTTCTGCGCTCATTGTCAGCGTCGCTCATTGGCGGTGGCTGTTCGTCCCTCCCCTTCTCATCTTGATCACGCTGCCCTTTTACCGGAAATATTTAGAGCATGATCCGAAAAAAGAATCCGGAAGATTTGACTGGCTTGGTGGAGGATTACTTGCCGCCGCCACAGGCTTGCTTCTTCTTGGCATCACGAACCGGGCCTGGTGGTTATTAATTGGCGGTTTGGCGGCATTGCCCTTCTTTATTGCGCGAATCCGCTATGCGGAGGAGCCGTTTATTCAACCGAAACTGTTTCACAACAGAACCTATACACTCGGTCTAACCCTTATTTTTCTCATCAATGCCATAGGCGCCTCCTTATATTTTCTGACCCCGATTCTCCTTGCGGACGTATATGAACTGGATTCCAAGTGGATTGGATTTGCTATGGTTCCTGCTGCGGCAGCCTCATCCATTCTCGGCCGGAAAGGCGGGAAACTGGCGGACCTGAAAGGCAATGCATATTTGTTTGGTATCGCTTCGGCTTCGCTGATGTCCTGTTTTGTCCTGCTTTCCACTTTTACCGGAGCTTTGTCTGCATGGATCGCCAGCTTTTTAATTTTGGGTAATGTCGGGCAATCTTTCATGCTCATTGCAATGTCCAACTCGATTTCAAGAACACTGCCTAAAGAACAGGTGGGAGTAGGGATGGGGCTTTTCTCCATGATCAATTTTATTTCGCAGGGCATAGCCTCAGGCGTTTACAGCATCTTGATCGCGCTTGGTTCCTCTGCCTCCTGGAACCCGGTAAACAGTTATCCGAATAGTTATATTTACAGCAATATTTATCTCGTTCTGGCCGCCATGCATGTAGGCATTCTGATATTCTACAACGCTCTGTTTGGAAGAAGGAAGGCAGCTGTTCAGAAAACAGAAGCAGACCAGGCGAACGCCGAGATGGATTAACCGGGCTGCAAGACATCCATTACATTCCGATTATGATGAATTAAGCAAATGATTAGTCGAATAAAAAAAGAGGAAGGGTGGCGGATTAAATGGCAAACAACGCGAGGGAAGTTTTGTCCGGCGAATTGCTTTCATGGCCCGGGGTAACGCAGCAGCCTCACCGTTTTGGAGGAATTGAATTTCAATTTAAGGGAAAAGAAATCGGACACATGCATGGCGACCATCTGGTCGACCTGCTTTTGCCTAAACCGGTCCGCGATCAAGTGATTGCAGCCGGACAGGCAAGCCCCCACCACGTCTATCCGGATTCTGGCTGGGTATCCGTTTATTTGAAGTCCGATGCCGATTTGGACGCAGCGATTGAGCTTTTGCGAATCAAGTATGATAAACTCGCTGAAAAATCGGTATAAGAAAGCCAGTGTCTATTTTGAACTTGAGTCCCAGACGGAAAAGCAGCGGGAAGGCTTTAGTTCCCGCTGTCCGTCTTGAGGATCGTTTCGATCCGGTTTAATTCCTCTTCGGTGAAATCCGGTTGATTCAGCGCAGCCACGTTTTCCTCAATCTGGCTAGCGCGGCTTGCTCCGATCAGCGCGGAAGTTACCCGCCCGCCTCTCAGCACCCAGGCAAGGGCTAACTGGGCAAGGCTCTGGCCGCGCGTGGCCGCCATTTGGTTCAAGGCGCGAATTTTACGGAGTACTTCAGGCGTAATCTTGCTCTCTTGAAGCGCGCCTGTCGGGCTGGCGGCCCGGGAATTTACCGGGATGCCGTTTAAATATTTGCTGGTCAGCAGGCCCTGTGCCAAGGGACAGAAGGCAATGCTGCCGACGCCGTTCTCCTCCAGCACATCCTGCAGGCCGTTTTCAATCCAGCGCTCCAGCATGGAGTAGCTCGGCTGATGAATGAGCAGCGGCGTGCCCAGCTGCTTCAGAATCGAAATGGCCTCGGCCGTTTTTTCCGCGGAATAGCTCGAAATGCCGATATACAAAGCTTTTCCCGAACGGACGATCTGGTCCAGCGCCATCATCGTTTCTTCAAGCGGAGTTTCCGGGTCAAAGCGGTGCGAATAGAAAATGTCCACATAGTCAAGTCCCATGCGCTTCAAGCTTTGATCCAGACTGGAAATCAAATATTTGCGCGATCCCCATTCGCCATAAGGACCAGGCCACATATAATAGCCCGCTTTCGTGGAAATAACGAGTTCATCACGAAACGGTTTCAAATCTTTCTGAAGTACCTGGGCAAACATTTCTTCGGCAGAACCTGGAGGAGGTCCGTAATTGTTGGCCAAGTCAAAATGGGTAATGCCGAGATCAAACGCTTTGCGGATCATCTCGCGTCCATTTTCAAGGGTGTTCACACCGCCAAAATTGTGCCACAGCCCTAGTGAAATGGCGGGAAGCTTCAAACCGGAACGGCCCACGCGGTTATATTTCATCGTTTCATATCTTTCTTCGCTCGGTGAATATGCCATTTCCTGTTTCCTGCCTTTCCATTGATAGGATAGTTCTTCATCCAGGTTTTCATAAGAAAACGGTTACTCGCTGTGCCTGCCTTCTGTTCCTAGGTATGCAACCTTTCAGCAGCAGCCTCGCATACCTTTCCAATAGGCTCTGCAATCAGCAAATCCGCATGATGATCATATCCTGTAGAAGCCATATTGATCAGGACGGTGCGATTTCCCCGGAAATAATTGACGAATTGCGCAGCCGGATAAACCGTTAACGACGTCCCGCCTATGATCAGCATATCCGCGTTTTCAATAGCTTTGACCGACTGTTCAATCGTTCTGTCGTTTAGCGTCTCTCCATACAGGACGACATCAGGCTTCACAACTCCTCCGCATTCCCGGCAGGAAGGAACCGACTCGGTGCTTGCGATAATTTCATCCAGCGAGTGGAACGCCCCGCATTTCATGCAGTAGTTCCGGTGAATGGAGCCGTGCAGTTCCAGCACATTTTTGCTGCCTGCGAGCTGATGCAGACCATCGATATTTTGGGTGACAACGGCTGTCAGACGGCCTTGCTGCTCAAGCTGGGCCAGAAAGAGATGCGCGGCGTTCGGCTTCGCTTCCGGGTGGATCATTTTGGAACGGTAAAAATCAAAAAACACTTCGGGGTGTCTATCGAAAAACGGGCGGCTCAGTATCTCTTCAGGAGTGTAAGGCGAGTTCGTCTCTGTCTGATAAATGCCCGCCGCTGAGCGGAAATCCGGGATGCCGCTTTCCGTAGAAATCCCGGCTCCGCCAAAAAATACAATCCGGCTGCTCTCTTGAATCCATTCTGCAAAACGGTCAATATTAGATCCCATACCCATCTTCCTTCCCAGTTTTCATATCATCTGGCTTATCCTTGCGGTATTAATTCATTAAAGCTTCGGATCACTTCATCGGCATCTAGCAAATGGGAGGAGCATCCGTCTGGCGCATAACCAATTGTCAGCGCCGTTCCGGCCTGCCTCCCCATCTGCATATCCCCGTTGCTGTCGCCAATGACAATCGCCTCCTCGGGCCGGATCCCAAGCTCGGAACAGGCCAGCAGCACCATTTCGGGGTCGGGTTTCCCGCGCCTAACCCTGTCGTTCCCTACTATGGACGTGAAGAAAGGGTGGATCCCCATCCATTCCAAATGAAGGCGCGCTTCCGATGTACGGTCCGCCGTAACCACAGCGAGCGGAATTTCAAGCTGGGCACAACGTTCCAGCAGTTGAAGAAGTCCGGGCATCGGCCTTGCGCCGCGCTGCTCCCTGACCTTTTGCATCGCTGTTTTCAGCATTTGCCGCACTTGCTGCATAGCCTCATTCCAGGGAATTCCCGCTGCATACAGCTGCCAGGCCAGCACGGCCGTCGTCTCCTCTTCCGTAGCCATCGCAAGCGGCCCCTGATGATCATAATCGACCACGCTGCCATCCGAGTCCAGCTTAATACCGAGGACCTTTGAGCGATCCGATAACAATTTCCCTCCGGCAAGAGCCAAATGGTGCTCGAGCAGCTTCGTTACGTTAGACGCCCATTCACCCCAAAGGTGAACAAAATCGAGTAGTGTCCCGTCCTTGTCAAACAAGATGCCTTTAAAAGGAATCCTTCGTGTATTGATGTCGCAATAAGGCACCTTCAGCCCCCCTGTTACTCTTCTATCATTATTTTACCTTTTCGTTTTTCAACAATTCAACAGTTCGTCATAGATATGTAAATTGGTAGCGTTTTCAATAGTGATGTTGCTCACAGGTTGTACTCCTGTTATCGCTTACACTTAACTCAAAAAGTTAAAATTAAAAACATTAGGAGTGCTGGTGCGAATAGCTCGGGTAGCTACTCAAAAGGAGCCACAGGACATGAACAGATTGAATGCCTGGAAAGGTGAGTATTATTTCCTGAACTTACGGTTTCTGCTCATTGTATGCGTGTTTGTCGGCAATGCCATCGAGCCGCTTGTTTACCGGATGCCCGGACTTCATGCTCTGTATGTATGGATTTTCACCTTTCATATGCCGCTGTTTGTTTTCGCAACCGGATATTTTGCTAGACATAATCGGTTTGGCGAAAGCGGACGCAGGCTTATGCTGCAAATTGCCCTGCAATACGTTATATTTCAGAGCCTATATTCGGTCTTGGATTTGACACTATTCAAGGTGGCCGGTATTCACCACTCTTTCTTTGTCCCGTATCTGCTGCTCTGGTTTCTCGCCAGCCATCTGTTCTGGCGGCTGATCACGATTCTGATGCGCAAATGGCCGCCTCTGCTGCAATTGGCCGTTTCAACCCTCCTTGGAATCGCTATTGGTTACGCCAATGTCGATGGAACCTGGTTCAGCCTGTCCCGAACATTTGTGTACCTGCCCTTCTTCGTCGCGGGACTTCATTTTTCTGCGGATTTAGTTGTGAAAATTTTCACCTCCAAAATACGCTATGCCGCGCTTTCCGTTTCAGCCGTTTTGCTCGCTGCTGCAGCGGTCTGGGGCAATCATCTCCCGGTCGGCTGGCTGTACGGGAGCATGACCTATAGCCAGCTCGGCCAATACACGTGGTATGCGGGCCTGCTGCGCTTAGGGATGTATGCTCTGCAGTTGTGTGCCTCGGCCGCCTTCCTGTCTCTCGTTCCTATGCGGGAATGCCGGATGACGGATTGGGGACGCCGTACGCTGTACGTGTTCCTGCTGCATGGCCTGATCGTTCGTTTTGCGGCCGTCTCTCCTTTGTATGCGTACATTCACACTCCCTTATCGGCTGCTTCGCTCGTTCTATCTGCCGCTCTCCTGACCGTCCTGCTTTGCCAGCCGGCCATACGGCGAATCACTTCGCCAGTCATTGAGCCTCCGGTAGAATGGCTATTCAGCTTGACCCGGAGATTCAGGACCGTCCATGGTGTACGTATGACCAAATAACACAACTGGGTCTGAAAGGCCAAAATTCAGGTTCATTTTCCCCGGGACCTGTTTCAACCTAGTGAGCGGTGGTATATAAAAGTACGCGCATTAAAAACCATTACTTTTTGAGGAGTGATTTTTATGGCACGTAGCAAAGGAAAAATGAGCCGGGAAGAAGCGGGACGTCTGGGCGGTCAGGCCACCTCCAAAAACCATGGCAAGGAGTTTTATCAGGAGATAGGTTCAAAAGGCGGACTGGCCACCTCCAAATTGCATGACCGTGAATTTTACCAGGAAATCGGACAGAAAGGCGGAACATCCACTGCGGAATCCCATGACAAGGAATTTTACCGGGAAATCGGCAGAAAGGGCGGCCAGTCCCGCAGCAGCAAATGATGGCCTTGGTCTATAAGCAGCTTAATTCAGATAACCGCCCATAATTGAAGAAGCCCCGGAACATTCGGCGGCTTCTTTTGTTTGGCATTTTATTTGAAGCGGACGGGCTCTTCCAGCACTTTGATTTTGATCTCCGGTTCAAAAATCGGTTCGGACGGGACTAATGCGAATGAAATTTCATCCACTTGATCGGGAACTGGAGGAGTGATTATAAACTGCATCGTGATTTCTTCGGAGCCGCCGCTGCCCCCTCCCCTCCTCACCTCATAAGTTTCCAGTTCACTATACACGGCAAGGGTAAGATTGGGATCTAGATTGGCTCGTCCTCCTACAGTACCATTGTATTTGATGTTGAGCGTAAGCTCGCTCCAGTTGTCATACTGCATGATATGAGTCATTTGAAAAATAAAATCCCCCGCGGTCATCGTTTTCATCAGCGGAACAACCGTCCGGAGCTCTCCTTTATAGTCCGAACGGTTCATTCTGCGTACCGGACCGTTGATCATCCTGAGCAGTTCATGAATTTTGTATTCGCTTATGCCGAACCGGTCAACCCATTCTTCCACCAGCTCACCGCCCGGATATAAAGGTTTCTCTTTCGACAATTCCCTGCGCTGCCGCATCAGGCTTAGCAGCTGCTCGTCAAGCGCTCTGGCCTCATCGCTGTATTCATAAGCTTTGCTGACCAGTAGTCCCCAGCTTCTTCCCATTTTTCTGGCTCCTCTCCTGCTTTAGTCTCAAATTTATACCCATTCCTTCCCGTTAACCCCCATGAAAGCTGTATTCTGACTTGTGCTTCTCTATGTAATTCCACCTGCTTTTGGAAAATCCTGCCCCTTTCGGTTCGTTACCCGGGCAACCGACCTATCAAGCTTACGCTAAATGGTAGAAAACAAAATAAGGTTGTGATAGACTGTAAAGAAAAGCTTTAGCGGTTTACATTTCTAAAACTTCATTCTGCATATTTTGGGGGGAGACAATACATCATGGCAGCAAATAAAATGCGATCCGACATGATCAAGAAAGGCTTTGACCGGGCGCCGCACCGCAGCCTCTTACGTGCGGCAGGAGTCAAAGAGGAGGACTTCGACAAACCGTTTATCGCGGTATGCAACTCCTATATCGATATTGTTCCAGGTCATGTGCATTTGCAGGAATTCGGCAAAATTGTAAAGGAAGCCATCCGCGAAGCCGGCGGCGTTCCTTTTGAATTCAATACGATCGGCGTTGACGACGGCATCGCAATGGGGCATATCGGCATGCGCTATTCGCTGCCAAGCCGTGAAATCATTGCAGATTCCTTGGAAACCGTAGTTTCCGCGCACTGGTTCGACGGCATGGTCTGCATCCCGAACTGTGACAAAATCACTCCGGGTATGATGATGGGCGCGCTTCGCGTCAACATTCCAACGATCTTCGTCAGCGGCGGACCGATGAAAGCCGGTGTAGACAGCAAAGGCAACCGCTTGTCCCTGACTTCCGTATTTGAAGGCGTGGGCGCTTATCAGGCCGGCAAAATCGATGACAAGGGCCTGCTTGAACTTGAACAGTTCGGCTGTCCGACCTGCGGCTCCTGCTCCGGCATGTTTACGGCAAACTCGATGAACTGTCTGGCCGAAGCGCTGGGTCTTGCCCTGCCGGGCAACGGAACGATTCTGGCTGTTGCTGAAGAACGCCGCGAGTTCGTCAAGGAATCGGCCAAACAGCTGATGGAGCTGATCAAGCTTGATCTGAAGCCGCGTGATATCGTAACTAAAGAATCGATCGACAACGCTTTTGCGCTTGACATGGCCATGGGCGGATCGACCAATACCGTGCTCCATACGCTGGCGCTTGCCCAGGAAGCGGGCATCGACTACCCGCTGGAGCGGATTAACGAAGTTGCCAACCGCGTGCCGCATATCAGCAAGCTGGCTCCGGCATCCAACTATTTTATCGAAGACGTGCACCGGGCAGGCGGCGTAAGCGCCGTGCTGAACGAACTGCTTAAGAAACCGGACGCTATATTCGGGGAGTGCATGACGGTTAGCGGCAAAACGCTTCGCGAAAATGTAGAAGGCCATGAGATTCTGGATAAGGAAGTCATCCATCCGCTGGACAATCCGTATTCCGAACGCGGAGGACTGGCTGTTCTTTACGGCAACCTGGCGCCTGAAGGCTCGGTAATCAAAGTAGGCGCGGTTGATCCTTCCGTTGGAGGCTACCACAAGGGACCGGCCGTTTGCTTCGACTCCCAGGAGGAAGCGCTGGAAGGCATTGCAAACGGAAAAGTGAAGGAAGGAGCCGTTGTCGTTATTCGTTACGAAGGCCCTAAAGGCGGACCGGGCATGCCGGAAATGCTGGCTCCTACCTCGCAAATCGCAGGGATGGGCCTCGGCGCCAAAGTCGGCCTCATTACCGACGGCCGCTTCTCCGGCGCATCCCGCGGCATCAGTATTGGCCATATTTCTCCGGAAGCTGCCGAAGGCGGACCGATTGCCTTTGTTGAAGACGGAGATATTATCGAGCTCGACTTAAACAACCGCAAAATCGAGCTTCACATCAGCGACGAGGAATTCGCCCGCCGCCGTGAAGGCTGGAAAGGCTTCGAGCCGAAGGTGAAAACCGGCTATTTGGCCCGTTATTCCAAGCTCGTAACGAACGCAAGTTCAGGCGGAGTGCTGAAAATTTAAGTTTCATGGACCGGAATGAATGTACAGCTTCAACTCTAAATGCTGCGCGTTCATTCCGGAATCGAGTAGGAGGGGGCGGCTAACCCCCGTCCTCTCACACCACCGTACATGCGGGTCCGCATACGGCGGTTCCAAAAGGTTAACGAAGTTCCAAATAACGAGAAAGCAAACTTTTCAGCCCTTTCGCTTCCCAGAAAGAAGTCGGAAGGGCATTATTTGTGTTTCGAGACATTTCCCATGCACCACGCCGG
>NZ_JAIOGQ010000023.1 GCF_019904135.1 Paenibacillus caui
AACTTGGGCTAAAGACACTCTTGTGATCTGCATGCACATGAATGACGAACATCGGAAAGCCGTATGAGGGAAAACCTCACGTACGGTTTGATGAGGAGGGGCAGAATTTTCTGCCCTTTACTCTAGCAGGAATAGAATGAGGAAAAAATGTCTTCCGTACGGGAGGGATGCGCATGGAGCGCAAATGGATCAATTCGCCGTATACGTACGCGCTCGGCATGTTTGCCATGATGGTTCCGAGTCAGGCCTTCAGTTCGTTCTACAGTTATTTTTATGTGGAAAAGCTTGGCCTCGGGATCGGGCTCGCCACGATTGCACGCACGATTTTTCTAATTTGGGATGCCGTCAACAATCCGCTGTTCGGTTACTGGTCGGACCGTACAAGCTCGCGTTACGGAAGGCGCAGGCCCTGGGTATTTGGTTCAATACCGCTGTTTATGCTCGCGTTCGTGTTCGTCTTTTCCCCTCCCGGCGGATTATTGGATAATGGATTGTTTATATGGTTCCTCACCTCGCTTATTGTCTTCGAAGCGGTCGCGACCGTGATCTGGGTCAACTATGGCGCGCTGTTCCCGGAGCTGTTCCGGGGAGACCGCATTCGCGCGAAGGCGTCCGCTATACAACAGGGTTTTCAGGTGGTGGCGCTGCTCATCGGTACCGCCCTTACTCCTCTCATTTTCGCAGCCGTGGGCTTTTCTAACATGTCCATCATTTACGGCTGTGTGTTCGGGGTCTGCATGGTGCTTTGCATGAAGAGTGTCAGGGAGAAGAAGGAGACTCATCCCGCGGAGCCGCTGAAGTTTGCGGCCTCATTCCGCGAAACGCTCAGGAACAAAAAATTTTGGGTGTTCAACATCGCCAACTCTTTTGCGCAGACTGTAAACGGGCTTGTTAGCTCAATCATCCCTTTTTACGCCAAATATGTGCTCCATATTTCAGAGCGGCAGGTAACGATCCTGCTGGCATCGGTCTTCGTTTCGGTTATTCCGCTCGTGTTCCTATGGTACCTGATGATCCGCAGGATGGACGGAGTCAAGGCTTGGCGTCTGTCCCTGATCCTGTATGGCCTTTCTGTCATTCCACTCTGGTTCGGCTCGGGTCTGATCAGCGGCGTTGCCGCCGGAATCGTGGTAGGCTTTGGACTCGCGGGTTTTCTAGTAACACCTCTGGTTGTAAGCGGCAAAATCATTGATGAGGATGCCCTGCTGACCGGGCAGCGCAGAGAGGGCATCTACACGTCGGTAAGCGGTTTTATTACGCGTTCGAGCGGTCTGATTTCGGCCTTGGCTTTTTATTGTGTCGGCCTTATATTCGGTTATGAGAGCGGGGATCAGCCCGGTGCCGATCCGGAAGCTACGTTCCGCTATCTGATCAGCTTCGTACCGTTCTGTCTGCTGGCCATTTCGGTCGTATTATCCTACACCATAAAATTTCAATTTATTGAAGCCCCCAAAGGAGGGCTGGACCATGGCGAAAAAACTGATTATTAATTGTGACGATTTCGGACAAAGTCCGGCCATGAACCGGGCGATTATGCATTTGCTCGAGGAGGAGCGGGTTTCGTCGGCTACGATCATGACGGTGGCTCCCGGTTTTGAGGAAGCCGCAGCCTGGAGTGCGCGCAGGAATCAGCCGAATATCGGACTGCACCTGACGATGACGAGCGAGTTCGAAGCGCTGCGCTGGAGCAGCCTGACGGGTCTATCGTCGCTGCATGACGCAGAGGGCAGGCAGTACAGGACGGTCAGAGAGTTTGAGCTTGGTGCGCGGACGCAGGAGGTAGTAAAGGAGATGGATGCGCAGTACGAACAGGCTATGAAAGCGGGGGTTCGAGTCAGCCATGTCGATAATCACATGGGCAGCCTCTACGGGATGGAAACGGGCCGCAGTCTCCTGCCGCAGATGCTGTGGAGGATTTCGCGCTGGAAGCTGCCAGCAAGACTGTTTCGATATATCCATCCTGAGGATCCGCTGCTTGGCTCGCTCGGAGACATCGAACGTTCGGTTGCCCGGGCAGCGTTGCTGGCGGACGCGCTTGGCGTGCCGATTCCCGATTATTTGCTGTCCCACCCGTTCGCCGTTCAGGAAGGGGAGACCTATGACAGCTTCAAACAGTCGATCCTGAGCAAGCTCTACAGCCTGCCGGAGGGCGTTAGCGAGACTTATTTCCACCCGGGAGCGGAGGACCCATGGATGCGGGCGCATATCCCGAATTGGAAGAAGCGCGTGTGGGAGTACAATCTTCTTCGGGACGATGATTTCGCCTATGCCATGCGGGATGCCTGTGTCGAACTGATCCGGTACCGGTATGTCCAGGACAACCTCCGGCGCCCGCGGCTGAAGTCGGCCTTTCGGCTGCTGCGCCGCGAGCTGGATTAGGCAAAGAGGAGTACGAGTCCAAGCTGCGAAGCAGCTATGTCGATCTGAGGAAGGCATTCACAAAGTGCGATGGCTCAAGCGATTTCGGTGGAACAGATCGGGGCGGCAGCCTTGTTTCATAGATAGAGTGAAAGTCTGGCGGAAGCGTAAGTGGCGCCAGACCTCTTTTTCTATCAGCAGTGGATCCTACTATCGCAGTCTTCCGTTCATGATGTAGTTTCGCAATTGTCCGAACACGCCGGTCTTATAAATCGCCGAGATGACAACAAATGTAACCGGACCAATGATCAGACCAAGCACGCCAAACAGCTTTAGTCCGACAAACATGCCGATCAGGGTTGACAGCGGGTCAAGGCCGACGCTTGTTGCAAGCACTTTCGGTTCAATCAGATGTCTGGCGACGGTTATAATTCCGTACAAAATGAGAAGACCGATGCCCAGTCTCAAATCGCCGATCATAAATTGATAGATGATCCAGGGAACCATGACGGTGCCGACTCCGAGATAAGGCAGAAGATCGACCAGCCCGATCAAAATCGCAAGCGTGAATGCCGAGTCTACCCTTAGAATCAGCAGCCCGATCAGCACGATAAAAGCGGTTATGGAAACCATGATAAACAAGGAGCGGAGATAGCCGAACAATGCTTTCTTAAGGCTGCTCCAGATTTCCACAGCGGTATTGCGAAGCGGAGCAGGGGCCCAATCGCTTAACCTCTGCATATGCTTCTCCCAGTTTTTGCCGATGAAAAAGGTGGCCAGGATCGTTACGATCAGAATCAGCAAAAAATGAGGCAGCGACGTCAGGACGTTAACGATGGCGTTTAGAAAGTCCGAGACAAAATGAGTGACCACCGCGCTGAGGGTATCCGTCGTTTTGTTAATATTTTTATTGATCGTATCTTCGTATTTGGGATTGTTCTGAATGAACTTGTTGATTTCATGGACAAAATTCTGGATTCCGTCGCTGTTGGCCCAATTGATGAAGATGTCCCTCACCCGATTTACATAAGTGTCGAAGGATTGCGTCAGGTGAATCACTTCCTTGACCATCCGGGTTACCGCGGCCGATAGGACAAGCACGGCGCCTCCGAAATAGACCAGCAAGCCTAACGTGACAGACAGCCATCTGGGAAGCTTCAGCCGGTTCTGCAAAAAGGCGACGAACGGCTTCATCGCATAGGCGATTAACCATGCAATCAGAAACGGATAAAGCAGCGGGAACAGCAAGTAGATCCCAAGTATGACAAGTGCAATAGCGATTAGAACTCCTAAGCCGCGCAGTATGCGTTTTAAAATTATATTTTCCACAGAGTACCCTTCTTTCTATGGCTCCCAATCTATATATTATAGTATGAGGAAAAGCCTAAAAAAAGACAAACTGTGAGGAAAATCATTGACTTGTAACCGATTACAAAAAATTGTTTATGGTTATGATAAAACAATTTGATGCTGTTCTAAGCCCCCAAGTTGTTCCCATGCTTGAAAAAATCCAGTATGATGATAGAAGGTTTCACCGCATGTTAATTTTGTCTGACAATTTCATGAACAAAAGCTGAACAAACAGGCCTGTTTTGCTTATCAAACTCTTGAAATCTTAAAAAATGTAAATGTTTTCATTTTGCTTGGGAACCCATTTCGTTAACAAAGGAGAGATGTATTATGACAGCTACCAAGGGCCTTGAGGGCATTGTAGCGGCTGCTTCTTCTATCAGTTCGATTGACGATGGCGTACTTGCTTATCGCGGAATTAATATCGACGACATGGCGGAACATGCTACTTTTGAAGAAACTGCGTTTCTGCTGTGGTACGGCCACTTGCCGACTGCAGAAGAACTGGCAAAACTGAAGGAACAACTTAACCAGCATACGGCTGTTCCCGAAATCTTGCTTGAACAGCTGAAGCTTTATCCCAAGGATGCGAATACGATGGCGGCTTTGCGAACTGCCGTATCAGCTCTTGCTTTGTACGATGAAACAACGAATGTCAATACCAGAGAAGCCAACCAACTTAAGGCGATCAAGCTTCAGGCCAAGCTGCCCACTTTGATCGCGGCTTTCTCCCGCATCCGTGAAGGCAAAGAGCCTGTGGCTCCGCTTAAAGGCGTTTCCATTGCTCATAATTTCTTGTATATGCTTACCGGAGTGGAACCGGATCCTGCGGCTGCAAAGGCTTTGGATAAAGCACTTGTGCTGCATGCCGACCATGAGCTGAACGCGTCGACTTTTTCGGCACGGGTCACGGTGGCAACGCTCTCGGATATTTATTCGGCGGTAACTTCCGCGATCGGGACTTTAAAGGGGCCTCTTCACGGCGGAGCCAACGAAGCGGTTATGGATATGCTCATGGAAATCGGCACGGTTGAAAACGTGGAGCCTTATATTCAGCAGAAAATGAATAATAAAGACAAAATTATGGGGTTTGGCCACCGGGTATACAAGAACGGCGACCCCCGGGCGAAACATCTTCAGAAGATGTCGCGCCAGCTGAGTCTTCTGAAAGCGGACACGACGTTGTACGACATTTCCGTGAAAGTGGAGAATCTAGTCTCTTCGCAGAAAGGCCTGAAGCCCAATGTCGATTTCTACTCGGCTTCGGTCTATACGCTTCTTGGGATCCCGAAGGACTTGTTCACGCCGATCTTTGCCGTAAGCCGCATGTCGGGGTGGACGGCCCACATTCTGGAGCAGCTTGACAACAATCGTATCATCCGTCCGCGTGCGGAATATACAGGGCCTTACAACCAGACATACATTCCGATTGATTTAAGGGCTAAGGATCAAATAACACAATGATTTATGTTACACTAATTTCAGCAATGGTGAAGAGGCGGCCTATGGCAAAAGCGCTTGCCTTTGGGCGCTTCTTCGCCGAACATTATATAGCTCGGAGCAGAGAGGGAATAAGCGCTTTGTCTTCTAGCAATAACCCATTACGAGGAGGAACTTGCAATCATGCCAAAGCTGGAGAAATTCGACCTGCCTACAGAAGGGGACAAAATTGAAATCAAAGACGGTAAGCTTGTAGTGCCCAACCATCCTATCGTTCCGTTTATCGAAGGGGACGGGACGGGGCGCGATATTTGGAAAGCTTCCAAACGCGTGCTCGATGCAGCTGTTGAGAAAGCCTACGGCGGCGAGAAGAAAATTGCCTGGTACGAAGTATTTGCTGGTGAAAAAGCCTTCAATACATACGGGGAGTGGCTGCCGGGCGATACGCTGACCGCGATTCGTGAGTATATCGTGGCCATCAAGGGGCCGCTTACGACGCCGATCGGCGGAGGGATCCGTTCCCTGAACGTCGCTCTGCGCCAGGAGCTGGACCTTTACGTTTGCCTGCGCCCTGTACGTTATTTCAACGGTGTGCCTTCGCCGGTAAAACGTCCTGAGGATGTCGATATGGTCATTTTCCGCGAGAACACGGAAGATATTTATGCCGGTATTGAGTACAAGGAAGGCTCCGAGGAAGTGAAGAAGGTGCTGGCCTTCCTGCAGAACGAGATGTGCGTGAAGAAGATCCGCTTCCCGGAAACTTCCGGCATCGGGATCAAGCCTGTGTCCGAGGAAGGCTCCAAACGCCTCGTCCGGGCTGCCGTTGAATATGCGATCAAGCATGGCCGCAAGAGTGTAACGCTTGTTCACAAAGGCAACATTATGAAATTTACAGAAGGTGCCTTCAAGAACTGGGGCTATGAAGTCGCGGAGCAGGAGTTCGGCGATAAAGTATTTACCTGGGCCCAGTATGACCGGATCAAGGAAGAGTCCGGCGCGGATGCTGCGGATGCTGCGCAGGAAGCGGCTGAGAAGGAAGGCAAGATCATCATTAAAGATGCGATTGCCGATATTGCCCTTCAGCAGGTGCTGACCCGTCCGAAAGACTTCGACGTTATTGCTACCCTGAACCTGAACGGCGACTATCTGTCCGACGCCCTGGCAGCGCAGGTGGGCGGGATCGGTATTGCACCGGGAGCCAATATCAACTATGTCACCGGTCATGCGATCTTTGAAGCAACGCACGGCACCGCTCCGAAATATGCGGACAAGGATGTCGTGAATCCGGGTTCGGTGATTCTGTCCGGCGTCATGATGCTGGAGCATCTCGGCTGGCAGGAAGCGGCTGATCTCATCTATAGAGGTTTGGAAACTTCCATTAACAACAAGACCGTTACCTATGACTTCGCTCGTCTTATGGAAGGCGCTAGCCAAGTTAAGTGTTCTGAATTCGCTGATGAAGTGATCAAAAACATGTAGGAGGTTTTGATACCGTGGCAATTAAGCGTAGAAAAATTACAGTTGTTGGCGCCGGATTTACCGGCGCAACAACGGCCTATATGCTGGCGCAAAAAGAGCTTGGCGATGTTGTTCTGCTGGATATCCCTAGCCTGGAGAATCCGACCAAAGGGAAAGCGTTGGATATGATTGAAGCAAGTCCGGTTCAGGGCTTCGACAGCAGCATCACGGGAACTTCCAGTTATGAAGATGCTGCGGGATCGGACCTGGTCATCATTACAGCCGGTATTGCGCGGAAGCCCGGCATGAGCCGTGATGATCTGGTAAACACGAATGCCGGTATTGTCCGCTCGGTTTGTGAAAATGTGAAGAAATATTGTCCTGACTCGATTGTCATTATTCTCAGTAATCCGGTTGATGCCATGACCTATGCGGCGTTTCACGCGCTCGGTTTTCCGAAAAATCGTGTCATCGGTCAATCCGGCGTGCTGGACACGGCACGTTACTGCACGTTTATTTCCCAGGAATTGAACGTTTCCGTAGAAGATGTTCGAGGCTTCGTCCTCGGCGGACATGGCGACGATATGGTGCCGCTTGTCCGTTACTCCAGCGTCGGCGGTATTCCGATCGAAACGCTGATTCCCAAGGATCGTATTGACGCAATCGTGCAGCGTACACGGGTTGGGGGCGGGGAGATTGTGAATCTGCTTGGTAATGGAAGCGCTTATTATGCTCCGGCCGCATCTTTGCTGCAAATGGCCGAAGCCATTTTGAAAGACAAGAAGCGCATCCTTCCGGTTATCGCCTTCCTAGAGGGTGAGTATGGTTACAATGACCTGTTTATGGGTGTCCCTGTAATTCTCGGCGGAGACGGTATTGAGAAAGTATTCGAGCTTGAACTGACCGCCGAGGAGAAAGCGGCTCTGGACAGATCGGCCGATTCCGTAAGAAATATTACCGCAGTTATTCAGGCTTGACCTTAGGAACTTTTATTTGAAAAGTAGAGGGAAAGACTTATGCTATCAGCATCTGTGTCTTTCCCTTTTTTCACGGATGATCCCGCTGTAATCGTATCGTATAAGCTACAGTGCAACCGTTGCCTGCTGTTGTTTGCGCCTCGGCAGCTTGGCAGGAGGACAAGGTTATCGTTATAATGAATGGGAATGATTGATTTGAAAGGGAGAAGGTAAATCATGTACAAATTTATTCTGTTTCTGCATATTCTGGGCGCATTGTCGCTTGGCTTCTATCTGGTTCTGCCTTTTGTAGCCGGCGGTATTGCCCGTCTGTCTGCGGCTGCCCGCGAAGGAATGCTGTCTGCGGTTGGTTCGCTTAACCGGTATGCTCAATACGGTCTTGTTTTGCAGCTGCTGACAGGAATATATCTGGTTATAAAAGGGGAATATACGGTTCTCTGGACGATTGTCGTAACCGTCCTTTTCCTGCTGGCTGGCGCACTTAGCGGCATGCTTGGCAAACCGCTCCGTCTGGCGAAAGAGGCAAGCGGGAAATCCGATTCGGGTGCTCCTTTAAGCAAAATCCGCAGCTACAGCTCATTGCTTGCCCTTACAGTACTTGTACTGACGTTCTTTATGATTTACCGTCACATCATTTAACAGGCCAGCTCCCACACCAATCGTATGCTGCGGGCCAGTTACAGCTTAAGCGGCAAAATATCAAAATCTCCGCTAGGCCAGCGCTCTCCCCCGAGTCTGCGACGCGGAGATTTTTTGCGTCTGCGGGGCATGTGGCAAGTGATATAGGGGCTTTCAATCAGGGGGAAATTAGCATAAGTGGCGTGGTTTAGGTCATCCTAAGCGTGATAAACATTCCATCTTTGATTGAAAGGAAGGAGTTTGCCTTATGCAGCAAAACCAACAACCCAAACAAACATTGCCACCGCAGCATCAGAATACCCAGCCTGGTATCGAAAGCCAAATGAACCCGCTGCCGAAATATGAAGGATCCTATAAGGCGGCGGGTAAGCTGAAAGGCAAAGTGGCGCTGATCACAGGAGGAGACAGCGGAATTGGACGGGCAGTTGCGGTTGCTTATGCCAAAGAAGGCGCTAACGTCGCAATCGTATATTTAAATGAACACAAGGATGCGGAAAAAACGAAGCAGGAAGTTGAACAGGAAGGCGTCAAAGCCCTGCTTATTCCAGGGGATGTTGGCGATGAAACGTTCGCCAAAAATGCCGTCAAGCAAACGGTCGATACTTTTGGCGGGCTGGATATCCTCGTTAACAATGCCGCTGAGCAGCATCCGCAGCCGGGCATTGAATATATTACCGCACAGCAGCTTGAGAAGACGTTCCGTACGAACATTTTCGGCATGTTCTATTTCGCCAAGGCGGCCATGCCGCATCTCAAGAAGGGCAGCGCAATTATAAACACGGCCTCGATAACGGCTTACGAAGGGAACCCCCAACTGATCGACTATTCCTCAACCAAAGGGGCGATTGTGACCTTTACCCGGGCATTGTCCAACAATGTGGTGGGCAAGGGAATCCGGGTCAATGCCGTAGCGCCGGGGCCGATCTGGACGCCGCTTATTCCGTCCACTTTCGATGAGCAAAAAGTCAAGCAATTCGGCGCGGATACGCCGATGAAACGCCCCGGTCAGCCTGAAGAACTGGCGCCGGCCTTTGTATTCCTCGGCTGCGACGATTCTTCCTACATGAGCGGACAAACTCTCCATATCAACGGCGGCACTGTCGTTAATGGATAAGCGACGCTTCTAATCGAGAGCTCCCCGGGGGACAAGAGCGAACTGATCTTGCTCCCTTTGGGGAGCTTTTTTAACTAATCAAGGATATGAAGACATCCATTCCCTCCCCCCACGCACAAACGTATCACATTAGCACAGAAAAGGACCGTCCGGAAAATTTCCTGACGGTTTTTCTTATTGTTGTATGCGCTTTATTCATTTTGCTGAAACGGGAGAAATCGCGGCCGCAGCTGTGTTATGATAAATGTAACAGACCGCTTCATCAGATTTCGGCACATTTCATAGAATCAAAGAATCATGCTGAAGAGAGAGGGGAAACTTGCGTTATGGAATCTTTTGAACAAAGCGTATATGAACTGATTATGGAAACTTCAACTAATCTGCCGGGGGACGTCCGCCGTGCGGTAAACCGCGGCAAAGCGGCGGAAAATCAGGCAACCCGCGCCGGACTTGCTCTATCCACGATTGCATGCAACATCGAGATGGCTGAAGAGCAGGTTTCCCCTATATGCCAGGATACGGGCATGCCGACGTTTATCGTCCATACGCCGGTAGGTGCCAATCAGATTGAAATGAAGAAAGCGATCCGCTCGGCGATGGTGAGGGCGACGAAGGAAGGCAAGCTGCGTCCCAATTCGGTCGATTCATTAACTGGAGAGAACAGCGGGAACAATCTGGGACCAGGAACGCCGGTCATTCATTTTGAACAGTGGGAGAAGGACGAAATCGATCTGAGATTGATCCTGAAAGGCGGAGGCTGCGAGAATAAAAATATCCAGTACAGTCTGCCTGCCGAGCTGGAGGGACTGGGCAAGGCCGGAAGAGATTTGGACGGCATCCGGAAATGTATCCTGCACGCCGTCTATCAAGCGCAGGGACAGGGCTGCAGCGCCGGATTTATCGGTGTAGGCATCGGCGGAGACCGAACGACGGGTTATGAGCTTGCCAAGCATCAATTGTTCCGTCATCTGGATGATGTCAATGATCAGCCGGAACTCGCGGAGCTTGAAGCCTACATTATGGATAATGCCAACAAGCTCGGGATCGGGACGATGGGCTTTGGCGGCGAGGTGACGCTGCTCGGCTGTAAAATAGGAGCGATGAACCGCCTGCCGGCAAGCTTTTACGTTTCGGTCGCATACAACTGCTGGGCATTCCGCCGCCAGGGTGTACTGATCGACCCTGCCACAGGACGAATCGACAGCTGGATTTATGAGAACGGTTCAAATGTAGCGATGTCGATGTCTGAACAGGCCAAGCAGCAGGAGCTTCAGGAGCAGTCAGCCGCGTCCTCAGCCAGGGAGGTCGTGCTGCATACGCCGATCACGGAAGAGCAGATCCGAAATCTTCATGTGGGCGATGTTGTTGTCATCAAGGGCGAAATGCATACCGGACGGGATGCCCTTCACAAATATTTAATGGATCATGATGCGCCGGTAGACCTAAGCGGAGCCGTGATTTATCACTGCGGTCCTGTTATGCTTAAGGATGAGGAAGGCTGGCATGTGAAAGCGGCCGGACCGACTACAAGCATCCGCGAAGAGCCTTATCAAGGCGATATTCTCAAGAAGTTCGGCATCAGAGCCGTTATCGGCAAAGGCGGCATGGGCGCGGGGACACTTGCGGCTCTGCGGGAACACGGCGGGGTTTATTTGAACGCGATCGGAGGAGCAGCCCAATATTATGCCGAATGTATCAAGAAGGTGAACGGCGTAGACTTTATGGAATTCGGCATTCCGGAAGCAATGTGGCATCTTGAAGTCGACGGCTTTGCGGCCATTGTGACCATGGATTCGCATGGCAACAGTCTTCATGCGGATGTAGAGAAGGATTCGCTTGCCAAGCTGGCTGCTTTTAAAGAGCCTGTTTTTAAATAACACCAATAGGAGTAGCTTATGAAATCGTTCCGAATAAGATTGACCTGGGTTCTGATGGGGCTGGTGGGCATATCCATGTTTGCCGCCGGCCTTACCATGGCCAACGTATTTAAAGATTCGCATATTTCCGCTCTGAGAGAAAATATGGCCCGGGAAATAAACCTGCTCTCCAGAACCTTTGCTTTTCAACCCGTAGAAGGAAATCCGGATGCGATGGCTTATTATTCTTCCAAAGCGGCGGAGCTTGAGAAGTTGACCGATTCGAGGGTAACGTTTATCGACCTTAACGGAAAAGTGATTGGCGATTCCGAGAGCAATGCCGCCGAAATGGACAATCATTTAAGCCGTGAAGAGATCAGGACGGCCGGACAAGCCGAAACGGGAAAACCGGGCACCTCGATCCGGTTCAGTGATACAATCAAGGAAAATATGCTTTATGTTGCGGAGCGGGTTACATCCGATCAAGGATTTGACGGGTACATCCGCTTGTCCATGAGTCTTCATACCGTCCGTGAGGGATTGTGGAAGGCCTGGACACTGATGATCATAGGACTGCTGATCCTGTTCATAGCGGCGGGCCTGGTCAGTTACCGTCTGGCTCATGGAATTACCAAACCGCTGGATCAAATTACGCAGGTTGCCAACCGGATCTCCAGGCTGGATTATGATGCCAGAGTTCATATGCGGAAGCGTTCAGATGAAATCGGACAGCTTGGAAATGCCATTAACGGCATGGCAGACAGCCTTCAGCAGCAGCTTAAAGTGATCCGGGACAATGAGGATCTGCTGCAGAGCGTGCTGGCCAATATGAACGGCGGCATCATGATCGTGGATATGGAGGGACGAATTGCTTTGGTCAATAAAGCGGCTTGCCAGATTTTGCGGGTTAAGGAGCAGGAGGTGCTGGGCCGCCCTTACCAGGAAATCAAGCGAAGCTATGAGCTGATGAAATTTATTGAAGAGGGCGTGACGGCCAAGCAGTATATGTCCGAAGAGCGGACAGTCTACGATCCGGAGGAAAAAATACTGCATTTTGACGTTGTACCGATGAATGAGAAGGATAACGCTTACCGCGGAATGCTGTTCCATATCCAGGATGTTACGGAAATCCGCAAGCTGGAGGTCATGCGAAGCGAATTTGTCGCCAATGTGTCCCATGAACTGAAAACGCCGATTGCTGCCGTAAAGGGCTTTGCCGAAACGCTGCTGACTGGAGAAGTAAAGGATGAGGAAACGGCTCGCTCCTTCCTGAAAATCATCTATGATGAAGGGGATCGCCTGAACCGGCTGATTGGCGATATTCTGGAGCTGTCCAAAATCGAATCACGGCGTGTGCCTTTAGCGTTCGTACCGATCGAACTGCGGCCATGGTTTGAAAGTCTCTTTGAGGTGCTGAAGGCATCTGCCGACAAGAAGTCCATTTCCTTGAAGCTGGACGTACCGGAAGGCTTGTTTATGGAAGGGGATGAAGATCGCCTGCGGCAAATTTTTATGAATTTGCTCTCCAATGCGATCAACTATACGTTGGAAGGAGGCAGGGTGAAGGTAAACGCAAGTATTTTGGGCGACGGGGAAGAGGAGCGAATACGTTTTGTAGTCTCGGATACCGGTATCGGCATCCCGAAGAAAGACCTGCCGCGCATCTTTGAACGTTTTTACAGAGTGGATAAAGCGAGATCCAGAAGCTCCGGAGGAACCGGCCTGGGCTTGTCCATTGTCAAACACCTTGTAGACCTGAACCATGGAACGATCAAGGTGGAGAGCCGGGTTGGCGAAGGTTCTTCCTTTATACTGGATATGCCGATCGTACAGCATGTCGACTGACGGAGCCGCTTTGGGATGAACGGAAGAAAAGCGTGATTTTACACCCGGTTAACATTGTTGTGTTATGCTGATAATAAATGATCCCTATAAAGGCATAACAGGGGATAACTCAGAACAGGAAAATGGGGGTTCCTATGGCTAAGCGATTGCTGGTTATCGAGGATGAGCCGACATTGTCGCGATTGTTGTCTTATAATTTGAAAAGCGAAGGCTATGAAGTCACGGTAGAAGAGCACGGACAGAGCGGTTACGAGACTGCTCTCCGTTCAGGTTTTGATCTTATTTTGCTCGATCTGATGCTTCCCGGGCTAAATGGCTTTGAAATTATGTCCAAGCTAAGGAGCGAAGGCGTTGGGACGCCTATCATCATTTTGACAGCGAAAAATGCGGAAGAAGAAGTGGTGCAAGGTCTTAAATCCGGAGCGGACGACTATATTACGAAACCGTTCGGGGTAGCCGAATTGCTTGCGCGGGTCGCCGCTGTAATCAGAAGATCTTCGGGCGAAGAAGAAGTGATCAAGCCTGTGGTGGGGGACGAGTCTCAAATCGTACTCGGCGAGCTTGTTATTTATCCCGAAAAATACGAGGTCACCCTGGGAGGAGAGTCGATCACGCTTCGGCCCAAGGAATTCGAAGTGCTGCTGTATCTGGCCCGCAAGCCGGGAATCGTCATGACCCGGGACGATTTGATGAATGCGGTTTGGGGATTTGATTACATCGGAGGACAACGCACGGTCGATGTGCACGTCAGCTCGCTTCGCAAAAAGCTTGAGCTGGATCCCGATTCCGTCCATATTGATTCGATCCGCGGCGTAGGGTACAAGCTTGTGGTCAATAAGAAAAAAGGGCTATCCCAGAAGGTCTGAACGACCCGGGATAGCCCTTTCGGTTTTCTGCTTCGGCCTGATCGGATCAATCGTTAGGCAGGTCAATTTTACATTCCCAAAACACAGCATTAATCTTTCTGGTTTATGATTGCTCTATATACAGAGGTTATGTCAAACCGGGGGTAGAATTATGAGTCATGCGTCAGCTTTGCTTGAACGAAAGGAGTCCCTTTCGGACGAGTGGAAAATACAGGTTCCGATCATCGCACATGATGAAACGTGCAAAAACGTGCTGGAACGGTTTCTTAAGGAAGATCACCCGCCCTGCATCGTTGTTTGCGATCATGAAGGTATCGTAATAGGACTTGTGATGCGGGAACAATTTTACCCTCATTTGACAGGACGATTTGCGGCAGAGCTGTTCTATGACCGTGCCGTATGGGGCTTTGCGGACCGGCAGCCGCTGATCGTTGATGCAAGCCGGCAACCCGTTGAAGTGATTGACGCTGCGCTGGCGCGTGAGCAGGAACGTTTCTACGACTGTGTGATCCTGACCCGTGACGGCCGGTTTGATGGCGTGCTGACCGTTCAGCATTTGATGATGATGTCCAGACAGCTCCAGCAGGATGCGGACGACTCCCGTCACCAGGTACTTGCTTCCAGCCGGGAGCAAATTCATGAGATCGGCGGCTCGGCGGGGGAGGTAGCCTCGGCGGCGGAGCGAAGCCTGAAGCTGACCGGCCATATGATGGAGCTCACCGAAGACGGACGAATGGAGATGCACAAGATCAGGCAGTCTTTCGAACGTGTACTGTCCATCGCTGCATTGCAGACGGAGCAAATGAACAATATGCTGCATATGGCAAATGACATTTTACGCATCGCAGGCGCGATTCGGGGGCTGGCCGACCGCAGCGGCATGCTGGCGATGAACGCAGCGATCGAAGCATCCCATGCCGGGGAGCACGGGCGGGGCTTCAGTGTTGTAGCCCGTGAGGTCAAAAGTCTGGCTGCGCAAACCAAAAGCTTTTCCGATGAAATCGGCGTGACGCTTGAACAAGTAAGCGAGCTTGTAAGTCATGCCGCAAGCTTGTCATCGGACTCGGCAGCCGAAATGCAGCAAAGCCAGGCGTGCGTCAAGTCGGCAGATGATACGTTCCAGGCCTTGATCGAAGCGGTTCGGGCAGTGGACGGGGCGGAGCAGGAAATGTCCGGAATGGCCGCCAAAGCCCGCAGTCAGGCAGCAAGTATTTTCGAGGAATTAAGAAGTTTGATTTAAGCATAGTCAAGCATAGTTAGATATACTAGCAGTTAGATCTATTATTTGAATGGGGCAAACGAAAAGCAGGCTCCGAACTTGACCCCGAAGACGGAAGCTGAAGTGCAGATTTTACACTGCGTTAACAATTCAGTCCATTCCGTTTTACATTAAAATTGTAAAATCAACATGTTTACATTTTATCTATAGGGGTCTATGAAGGAGATATCTATGAAACCCATTGTTCGCATCAATCAATTGAACTTGTACTACGGCTCATTTCACGCGCTGAAGAACGTGTCCATGGATATTCCGGAGAAAGAGATTACCGCGTTTATTGGACCGTCGGGCTGCGGAAAGTCAACGCTGCTGCGTACGCTGAACCGTATGAACGATATGATTCCCGGCACACGCATTGAAGGCTCGGTTGAAATTGACGGTCAAGATATATATGGCGATCATGTAGAGGTTGAAGCGCTTAGGCGCAAAGTCGGCATGGTCTTTCAGCAGCCGAATCCGTTTCCGAAAAGCATTTACGACAATATTGCTTACGGTCCGAGGCTTCATGGGATTCACAGCCGCTCCAAGCTTGATGGTATTGTCGAGAAAAGTTTGCGGCAAGCCGCGCTGTGGGATGAGGTCAAAGATTATTTGAAGCGTTCGGCGCTCGGCCTGTCCGGCGGACAGCAGCAGCGTCTGTGCATCGCAAGAGCGCTTGCGGTGCAGCCGGATGTATTGCTAATGGACGAAGCGACGTCGGCGCTCGACCCTATTTCCACGCTCAAGATCGAAGAGCTTGTTCAGGAACTCAAAAGCAGTTACACCATCATCATGGTCACGCATAATATGCATCAGGCCGCGCGGATTTCCGGCAATACCGTATTTTTTCTGAACGGAGAGGTTATTGAAGCAGAAAATACGCAAAAGCTGTTCTCCAACCCAAGGGATTCCCGGACCGAAGATTATATCTCGGGACGTTTTGGATAAATGAAAGGAGCATGACCCGATGATTCAAAGAAAAGAATTCGATTTGCATTTGGAAGGCCTGCGTCATTTGCTCCGGGAGATGGGCGAGCATGTGCAGGAAGCGTTAAAAACCGCGGTACAATCGCTCCAGAATATGGACCTTGAGAAAGCCCAGCTTGTTGTTGAGAAGGATGCGGAGCTGAACCGGATGGAAGAGCAGATCATGGATACCGGCTCCAGATTGATCGTCACCCAGCAGCCGGTTGCCAAAGATTTGCGCAAAATTATTGTAGCCTTCAAAATTTCAAGCGATCTGGAACGGATGGGCGATTTGGCGCTGGATGTGGCCAAAGTGACGCTTCGCCTCGAAAGCCAGCAGCTGATCAAGCCGCTCGTGGACATTCCGAGAATGGCCGAACTTGTTGATAAAATGATCGAAGAGTCGCTGACTTCCTATCTGGACGAAAATACGGATCTCGCTTATAAAATGGCGCAGGATGACGATGAAGTGGATCAGCTGTACAGCCAGATTCTTCAGGATTTGTATGCCATCATCAATCAAAGTCCGGAGAAAGTCCATCAAGCTCTGCTGCTTACGCTTGTTGGCCGCTATATCGAACGGATTGCGGACCATGCCACGAACATCGGGGAAAGTACCGTTTATCTCGTGACGGGCAAACGCCCTGATTTGAATCAGTAATCCTAAGTTTTGACGAAAAGATCTGAGAATGCGAATCTCAGGTCTTTTTCTTGTTTTTGCTGGCGTGCCGCGCTGTGTTATCATAAGGGACAGGAAGCCAAACATGAGGACGAGGTGCCATTGATGGACAAATTGATCTTGATTGACGGAAACAGCATTATATACAGGGCGTTCTTCGCCATGCCGCCGCTGTCCAATTCCAGCGGACAGCACACCAATGCGGTGTATGGGTTTACGAATATGCTGCTGCGGCTGATCCAGGAGCAGCAGCCGAGCCATATTCTGGTTGCCTTCGATGCCGGCAAGCAGACCTTCCGGCATGAAGGCTATAAAGATTACAAGGGCGGGCGGGAGAAGACGCCTCCCGAGCTGTCCGAGCAATTCCCTTTGCTGCGCGAGCTGCTCGACGGATTCGGCATTTCCCATTACGAATCCGAAGGGTTCGAAGCGGACGATATTATCGGCGCGGTCAGCAAAAGGGCTGAAGAAGAAGGACGTCAGGTTCTGGTGGTAACTGGCGACAAGGACATGCTCCAGCTTGTATCGGACCATGTCCGTGTGGTGCTTACCCGCAAGGGCGTTACCGAGTTGGAGCCGTACGGTTATGCGGAAATTATGGAGCGGTACGGCCTGAAGCCGGAGCAGATCATGGACCTGAAAGGGCTGATGGGCGATGCGTCTGACAACATACCGGGGGTGCCCGGCATCGGCGAGAAAACGGCGCTCAAGCTGCTCCATCAGTTTGGCAGCGTGGAAGAGGTACTGGCCAAAACCGATGAATTAAAGGGCAAGATGAAGGAAAATCTGGTGAACCATGCGGAAGATGCGAGAATGAGCAAGCGTCTCGCCACGATTTACAGGGATATGCCGGTAGAGCGGAATTGGGATGACATGACTTTCGGCGGGCTTGCCGAGGAGAAAGCGGCTCCTGTCCTCCGCAAGCTCGAATTCAAGTCGCTGCTTGAACGACTTTCTTTCACCGCCGCGGCAACATCGGGACAAGACTCCGAAGCGCCGGGTGCGCTGCCGGAGGAAGAACTGGACTTCGTGATTTGCAATGAGAACAGTATAGATCGTTTGGCCGAGGCTCTCCCGCAGGTAGAGGTCGTTCATATCGAGACGAACGGGGATAACCCGCACCACGCGAAGGTAGTCGGGCTCGTTCTGTCTGCGGGGGACGAGCATTTTGTTGTTCCGTTCGAATTGCTAAAATCCGAAAGCGGAGCCAAAGTTGTATCCTGGCTTGGCGATGACAGCGTGCCAAAGAACGGATACGATCTGCATCGGGCCGATCTGGCTCTGCATTGGCACGGCATTTCGTTCGCAGGCGCCGCATTTGATGTCAGCCTTGCCGCTTATCTGCTCGACCCGACAGGCGGCGATCAAAGCATCAGCGCGCTGGCGGACAAGTACGGACTGCCGCCCGTCCCTTCGGATGAAGCCGTGTTTGGCAAAGGGGCCAAATATAAAGTTCCCGAGCAAGAGGTGCTGGGCAAAAATTTGGCCCAGAAGGCCGCGGCCTTGTCCCGGCTTGTCCTTCTTCAGCGGAAGGAGCTGGAGGAGAATGATATGGGGCGTTTATTCTTCGATCTGGAAATGCCGCTGTCCCGGATTTTGGCTGATATGGAGAAGCAGGGCATTTCCGTGCACCGGGAAGATTTGCAGGAGCTCGGCAGCGAATTCCAAGAGCAGATTGACAAGCTGGTTTCCCGCATCTATGAAATTGCCGGAACCGAATTCAATCTGAACTCGCCTAAGCAGCTTGGCGAGATTCTGTTCGACAAACTGCAGCTGCCGGTGATCAAAAAGACAAAGACCGGATATTCCACGGATGCGGATGTCCTTGAGAAGCTGGCGCCTTACCACGATATCGTCCAGTATATTCTGGATTACCGCCAGCTCGCGAAGCTCCAATCCACCTATGTGGAAGGTTTGCTGAAGGAAATCCGCCCGGAGACCGGCAAAGTGCATACCTATTTCCGCCAGACTATTGCGGCTACGGGGCGGCTCAGCAGCCAGTTCCCGAATTTGCAGAACATTCCGATCCGGCTTGAGGAAGGCCGGAAAATACGCAAGGTGTTTGTGCCGTCCGAGCCTGGATGGCATATCCTGGCCGCCGACTATTCGCAGATTGAGCTTAGGGTGCTTGCCCATATTTCAGGTGATGAACGTCTGAAGGAAGCCTTTCTGCACGATATGGACATTCATACCAAAACCGCAAGCGATGTCTTCGGCGTGCCGCAGGATCAGGTGGATTCGAACATGCGCCGCTCGGCTAAAGCCGTCAATTTCGGCATCGTGTACGGCATCAGCGATTACGGCTTGTCCCAGAATCTGAATATTACCCGCAAAGAGGCGGCATCCTTTATTGAGCAGTATTTTGCGGTATTCCAGGGCGTCCGGAGGTATATGGACAATATCGTCAAGGAAGCCAAGCGGGATGGCTATGTCACGACTTTGCTGGAACGCCGCAGATATTTGCCGGAGATCAACGCTAGCAATTTTAATCTCCGTTCGTTCGCGGAACGGACAGCGATGAATACGCCGATTCAGGGTACGGCTGCCGACATTATCAAGCTGGCGATGGTCCGGATGGACGAGGCTCTAAAGGAGCATCAGCTGAAGAGCCGCATGCTTCTTCAGGTGCATGACGAGCTTGTATTTGAAGTGCCGGAGCAGGAACTGGAGCTGATGAAGAAGCTTGTTCCCGAAACGATGGAAAAAGCGCTGGACCTTTCGGTTCCTTTGAAGGCCGAAGTGAGCAGCGGCAGCAACTGGTATGAAGCCAAATAAAGGCCCACGCCCTGCCTTTTTCCGGTATAATGAGTTTGAGGTGAAAGAAAAATGCCGGAATTGCCGGAAGTGGAAACTGTACGAAGAACGTTAACGAAGCTGATTACAGGCAAAACGATAGAGAAAGTAACCGTCTCGCTGGCGCGAATCATTCAGCGGCCGGACGATGCCCGGCTTTTCAGTCAGGAATTGTCCGGACATACTATTACTGGAGTTGGCCGCAGAGGAAAGTTCCTGCGGATTGAAATGGACAACCTCGTGCTGGTGTCCCATCTGCGGATGGAAGGACGCTACGGTCTTTACCAAAAGGGGGAGCCGGTCGAAAAGCATACACATGTTATTTTCCATTTTACAGATGGAACCGAGCTTCGCTATCGCGATGTCCGGCAATTTGGAACGATGCATCTGTTCGCTCCAGGGGAGGAGTTTGCAAGCAAGCCGCTGCTGAAGCTTGGACTTGAGCCGCTTGACGAAAGCTTCACGCTTCAGGCGTTCAGAAAGGTTCTCGCCGGACGCAAGACGAAGATCAAGGTTGCGCTGCTCAATCAGGAATATATCGTAGGGCTTGGCAATATTTATGTAGACGAGGCGTTGTTTCGCGCCGGAATTCATCCGGAGCGCAAGGCTGAATCTCTGACAGCGGATGAATTCGGGAAGCTATACGAAAGCATCATTGCCACGCTGTCTGAAGCGGTGGAAGCCGGAGGATCGTCAATCAAATCATATGTAAATGGACAAGGCGAGATGGGCATGTTCCAGCACCGCCTGCAAATCTACGGCCGCAAGAACGAAGCCTGTGTCCGCTGTGGAAGCGTCATAGAGAAATCGGTTGTAGGCGGGCGGGGAACCCATTATTGTCCGAAATGCCAGCCGAAATAAGAAGCTAATGCATTAACGGGGTGACTCTATTGAACATCGGCCTGACGGGCGGAATAGCCACTGGAAAAAGCACCGTGTCCCGAATGCTGACAAGCCGGGGGGCACTGTTGATTGACGCCGATATCCTTGCCCGCGAAGTTATGGAACCCGGGCATCCGGTATTGGCGGCTGTAGTAGAACGTTTTGGAAAGCAAATGCTGTTGCCGGACGGAACGCTGAGCCGCAAAAAGCTCGGTGAGCATGTGTTTGCCCATCCTGGGGAACGGCAGGCGCTTAATGAAATTACGCATCCGGCCATCCGAACGGAAATACGGCGGAGAATGGCCGAATATGAAGAGCGGTACCCGGACCGGCTTGTTGTTGCCGACATTCCGCTTCTCTTTGAATCGGGGCAGCAATCGATGTACGAGCAGATTATGGTCGTGTACGTTCCTAGAGAAATCCAGCTTGCAAGATTAATATCCCGCGACGGCCTTGATGCCGTTCAGGCGGAATCTAGGCTAGCCTCTCAAATGGACATCGAGCGAAAAAAGGAGCTGGCTGATATCGTCATTGACAACAGCCGGGGCATCGCCGAAACGGAGCGTCAAGTTGATGCGTTCTGGACAAGCCGGGGATTATCATGAAGTGGCTGCGCAAAAAAAGAGTGCTACTGCTGCTGTTTTTTGGCTTTACGCTGCTTCTGTTCCTGAACAGCCAGTGGCTTGTCCTGTTCTATCCCATTTATTATAAAGATGAAATCAGGCATCATGCTGAGAAGAACGAGCTTGATCCGTTCATGGTTGCCGCCATTATCCGGGTCGAAACCAATTATAAACCGAGCAAGCAATCGAAAAAGGGAGCGCTCGGACTCATGCAGATCATGCCGGATACGGCGAAGTGGGTGCTTGAAACGGCCAAGCTGCCGAATGTTTCGTTTGATCAAATCAATCAGCAGCCCGAAGCTAATATCGAAATCGGAACCTGGTATTTGAAAAGCCTGTCTGATCAGTTTGACGGGAACATGATTGCCGTGATCGCGGCCTATAATGCAGGACCGACAAGGGTAAAGAACTGGTTGAAGGGCGGTACCTGGGATGGAACCGTAGATACGGCGAAAAATATTCCTTTGGGCGAGACCAGACATTATGTACAGCGGGTAGTTCATTATTACGAGCAGTATACGAGCATCTACAAAGATTTTTAACCTGAAAAAGGAGCATAGAAGAGAACCTTGGAATTCTCTCCCTATGCCCCTTGGTTACCTGATCTTGAATGATTATCGAACTTGGCCGAATTGGCCAGCCAGTTGTTGTTCAGCCAGGGTTACAAGACGTTTAGTGATATAACCACCGATCGAACCATTTTCGTAAGAAGTCAGGTTACCAGCGTATCCATCTTGAGGAAAAGAAATGCCGAGTTCTTGAGCAATTTCATATTTCATTTGCTCGAGGGCTCCGGAAGCTTGTTTAACTACCAGATCGTTTGTGCTGTTGTTTTGAGCCATTGCTTTTTCACCTCCTTGGGTTGGTAACTGTATTATGTGCTGTTCTTCGAAATCTCATTACGAAAGAGAACGATTTTTGACTGGTATTGTTATCCAACCATGCCAAAGCCCAATCTGAAGATTGATCAGGAATAACGACAAGAAAGGAGTTGTGAAGCTTTGAAGTGCCCGTACTGCGACTACCAGGGGACAAAAGTGCTGGATTCCCGCCCTGCGAATGACAACCGCTCCATTCGGAGAAGGCGGGAGTGCGAGAAATGCAGCCGCCGGTTCACCACATTTGAAATGGTGGAGGAGACACCCCTTATTGTCATCAAGAAGGACGGAAGCCGCGAGGAATTCAGCCGGGAGAAGATGCTTCGCGGATTAATCCGCGCCTGCGAGAAGAGGCCTGTTTCCGTGGAGCAGCTGGAGTCTATAGTGACCAAGGTGGAAAGCTCACTTCGGAATACGGCAGTAGCCGAGGTTGAAAGCATGAACATCGGAGAGCTTGTCATGGAGCATCTGTACCCGGTGGATGAGGTGGCTTATGTACGTTTTGCCTCCGTTTACCGTCAGTTCAAAGACATCGATATGTTTATGCGCGAGCTGAAAAGCCTCTTGTCCAAGGATTCCGATGCTGTCGAATAAAAAATGTTTCCCCTGTGACCTGGTTAGCTGCCGGGTCTTTTATTTGTGCAGCATGGCTGATTCAGGACAAAACAAATCTGTACAAACGAATAGGAAATGCAGTACGATGTGGTAGTATGATTCAGGTGTCCAATGAGGGAGGACAATGAGATGAAAGCAGCGTTACTATTCGTACTTGCCGGCCTGGCTGAAATTGGCGGTGGTTATTTAATATGGCTTTGGCTTCGCGACAGCAAAAGCTGGGTGTACGGCGCATTTGGTGCAGTACTGCTGATCTCTTATGGCATGATTGCCACGATGCAGTCCTTCTCATCCTTCGGACGCGTTTATGCGGCTTAAGGCGGCATTTTTAGCGTGCTATCCGTGCTGTGGGGATGGTGGATTGACCGCAAAACTCCGGATGCTTATGATTGGGCCGGAATGGCGATTTGTCTGATCGGCGCTCTTGTCATGCTGGCACCACGAAGATAAGAATTAGGGAAGGAAACAAAAGGGGTGTATGTAAATGCAATTAGGACTAAAACGAGATGAAGTAAGATTAGAAGCACATACCGTTGAATGGCAGAAAGCGTTTCATAGGATGAAACAGGATATTCTAAATTCAACCCCTATTCAGGAAAATCGAATTGAACATATTGGAAGCACAGCTATTAAGGATATGGTTGCCAAACCAATATTGGATTTAGTTGTGGGTCTAGATGATATTGAAAATGTTGATAAGGCTATTTTTCAGGGGCTAAAGGAGGCTGGTTTTTTAAGACTTCGGGTTCAACGTCCTAATGAAATCGTGCTTGCCAAGTTTACAGATGAAACCTTCGAAGAAAAGACCCACTTTATTCATTTAGTTGAGTATAATAAAGAACTCTGGAAAAATTTAATCTTTTTTAGGGATTACTTAAATGCAAACGAAACAGTACGGGACCAATACAGTAATCTGAAAAAGAAATTTATAGAAGAAAATAATGGTGGAATTGATGAATATACTGACTATAAGGAACAATTCGTAAGAGAAATTTATGGGAAAAGAATATAAGTCCATGTCATATGGTCCGAGGCGTTCCCTTGCTCGCTTAGGATGCGGAAGAATGGATCTTGTTCCGGCTGCTTGGATCGCTCGGAGCCACTACCGTTTCGATGGTTATTATCGCTGAGCCGGCTGTCGCTATTATTCTGGCCGCTTTTTTGCTGCATGAGAAGGTCCAGCCGCTTCAAGCCATTGGAGGCATGGTCACACTGGTGGGGATCGGGCTTTTCTTCTGGTTCAAGCAAATGATGATTAAGCGGAGCGCCAAAAAGTTTAAGCTAATTTTCAGGTTATCATAAGGTTGCGTTAAGCTGCCCATTGTATATTGAATATACCCTCTTATCGATAGATTGGCTGACGGGGTTTCGCTGGGTGGGGCCGGCGGGATCCTGATCAGTCGCAAATTTCTTTTGAAACATGTGCAAGGTTGAAAACAGTTCTTCGTCATAGCATATTTGACACGGTCTTCCGCAGCTGAGGGAGGCCTTTTTTGAATATATAAATGAAACTGGACATCATGGGTATCGGTTGAAATCTGAAAGCTCGGGCATCGGCCCACAGCAACAGTTGCCTGTGTGCATATGGTATATTGTATCCCATAAAGAGGAGGTAGAAATCATGGGTGAAGTTGCAGGTGTTGGCTTCGGCGGCTGGACATCGACTGGCGCAATTCTCGTATTGTTTATCCTCTTGGTGATCGTTTCCCGCGCTTGGTTGGTGTAATGTAGCTACCAGAGACCCATTTTCCAAAGAAAGCTTCGCCGTTAAGGCGGAGCTTTCTTTAATCACTAAAAAATAACCGTTGCAACAGGGTGTCTAATGAAAAAATGTGATAAAGCTATTGACATAGTATTCCCTCACATGGTATTATCTATCTTGTCGCTGTTAAGTTATCTAGTAAGCAGCTGCAACATATGCGGTCGTGGCGGAATTGGCAGACGCGCACGGTTCAGGTCCGTGTGGGCTAACCCCCCGTGGAGGTTCGAGTCCTCTCGACCGCATCTTTATAATCATACGGGGCCATAGCTCAGCTGGGAGAGCGCATCGCTGGCAGCGATGAGGTCAGGGGTTCGATCCCCCTTGGCTCCACCATACATAAACGTAAAACTCGCCGCAAGGCGAGTTTTTTTGCTTTTTGCGGCATTTCATCCATTCGATCATGTAGTGCGAAGTCCAACTTCCCGTTCGCTCCACTCCCACAGTTGGGAAGCCAATCTTTTGTCACGAGCCGCTACCGAGGGCTTGGAGATTTTTTGTTTATGAAAGTATTGGCCGGTAACTCTATCCACTTCAGGGCTGGTGGCCAGGTATATCGCCGTTTGTGCGCCTTTAATTGGACTCGAGACAAACGGCTTCATGATGGCGTGAAACAGCTCCCCCCAGAACCTATTGCTCCGGCTGATGCCTATGTTGGTGGATACAGGCCCGGGATCGAGACAGTTTGCTGTAACGTTGGAACCTTTTAAGCGCTCGCTTATCTCCAAGGTAAACAGGATGTTTGCCAGCTTAGACTGTGCGTAACCTTTTACGATCGAATATTTTCGAATGAGATGCGGGTCTTCGAAGTTGATCGACCCCGACTTGTGAGCACTGGAGGAGATGGTTACGATTCGCCCCTGTTGAGCGCTGCGAAGGGGTTCTAACAGCAAATTTGTAAGCAGAAAATGACCTAAATGGTTTACGCCCATCATGCTTTCGAATCCATCCGTCGTGACCATTCGTTTAACGGCAAGTACCCCGGCGTTATTGATCAGTACATCAAGACTATTAAATGAATTACTAAATTGCGTGGCAAAATTACGAATGCTCTCAAGCGAAGCGAGATCAAGTCTTCTTAGTTCAAGGTGAGTGGAACCGCTTTGCTTCCGGGCTTCTTCAAGGGCTTTCTGCCCGCGTTCAGCGTCTCGGCAAGCCATAACGACGTAAAACCCCCTCTTCGCCATTTCAATCGATGTCACCAATCCCATTCCCGAGTTCGCTCCTGTAACCAGAACCGTTTTCAAATTGGAAACCTCCTGATTTATTCGTCCACATTTTTTCGATCCACTAATCGGAGCAAATGCAAGTGAATATTGTCAAGCCCGAGCGTACGCTCGGTCATTTCTTCGACGGCGCTTACGTATTTCCGAAAAGCCTCGGTATCGTCGAGAACCTGAGGCAAGCGGTCTTTTATATACGAGAATACGACCAACAACAGTTCGACAGTTTGTTCCGGAGAAGCAACTCGCATCGATCCTTCGTCAATTCCCTGGTTGACGATGGCTAAAATATGAGGTTTGTAATTTTTCCAAAAAGTGCCTTTCCGGGATAGTTGCTGCGAGTGCGATAATTTCTGCTCCGAGAAATAGGCTAACAGCTTGACTTTCGGTTTTTTGAATTCAACGTGTTTTTGAAAAAAGAGTTCCAGCTTGGTGATCGCGTTCAATCCTTGATTGGCGACTATAGGTTCGACTTCCCGGATCACCTGATCCATCATCAGATCGATCAGACCGAGCAATACATCCTCCTTGGACTGGAAATGGTGGTAAAATCCGCCTTTAGACAAGCCGACCTTACGCAAAATGTCCTCTACGGTAGTCTTCTCGTAACCGTTGCTTAAAAACAGTTGTTCCGCTGCCTGCAAGATTTCCTGTTTCCGCTGTTGCGGATCTTTTACTGTTCTGGGCATTGCATCCCCTCCATGATTTACAGACCGACGTCGGTCTGTATTAATTGTAAATCAGGTATCCACTTTTTGTCAAACCTTTGCCATGGCTCTGTATTTATGGTAGTTAAAACTGTTGGGCTATTCAAAAGCTGGATAAACCGCTTTTGGATAGCCCCATTTTTCATTTTCCGTAAATTCAATCTGAATTGATTCCTGTAAATGAATATGTAACTAAATTTTTAACATAAACATCATCCAAACCTTCACCTATTACTAGCAATCTATAGAAAATCGGCCCGTAAATGAGGTCAATGCATAATTCGATGTCGAGATTTTCCTTCAATTCCCCGCGCTGAACTCCCCGTTCTATAAGATGCTTAGCCTCAAGCCGGCGAGGATGGAAGTATCTGGTCCGGTATGCATCTGCCAGTCCTAAATCAAATTGCCCTTCACCAATCAGTTCCTTAATGATTTTACCCTCCCGACTAGTCAAAAACCGAGCTAAATTAGTGGCATGAATGAGTATATCATTTAATACTGAGCCCGTGTCGGGGACAGGCAGTCTAGTTGCAGCAGCAGACAGGAAGCCGTCCATAACAACAGCAGCCTTATTGGGCCACCATTTATAAATGGTGGCTTTACTAACCCCAGCACGTTCAGCAATTTTCTCTACAGTGACCGCTCCAAAGCCAATTTCCAACAACAAATCATATGAAGCGGAAAGGATAGACTTTTGCGTTTCAACATTACGTGGGCGCCCTCTTTTGGCATTCACACGAATCCTCCCCTTTACAATAAAAACTATACGTTCATTATACTAAGCATTCAACAATAAAGTAAAAATAAAATTAGCTATTTACAAAACCGTACGTTCAGTATATTATTTGATTATGAATTACTAAACTAAACGTTCATTATTTTATTTGTGATGGCAGTACTGAATATTGTTAGCCTGCCGCACACTCAGATAATGAAAATGAGGAGGATTACAATGCAAACGAAACAAGACACCCAGGGTAAACGAATTCCAAGTTGGATTATGTTTCTGTTAGCGTCCGCATGCGGTCTTATCGTTGCCAATCTTTACTATGCTCAAACTCTGGTAGGACCTATCAGTGTAGCTACGGGGCTTTCTTCGGCAGCGGCAGGATTAATTGTCACTTTAACGCAAATCGGTTATGTTGCAGGGCTGCTGTTAATCGTACCGCTAAGTGACATTATTGAAAATCGGCGCCTCGCGGTAGTATCGCTAATTGTTGTGGTATGTGCATTGCTTGCGGCAACATTCGCCTCCAATGCGCCGTTGTTCTTGATTGCGTCCCTGTTTATTGGACTGGGATCTGTGGTAGCCCAAATACTGGTTCCCTATGCTGCCTATTTAGCGTCTGAAGAGCATCGCGGCCGCGCGGTAGGAAACGTGATGAGTGGCCTCTTACTCGGAATTATGTTTGCCCGTCCAGTGGCAAGCTTTATAACCAGCATTTGGGGATGGCAAGCAGTATTTGCTTTGTCGTCGATTGTTATCGCTCTATTGACGGTTCTGTTGTCACGTATTCTCCCTGAACGTAAGCCTTCACCTACGATAAACTATGGGAGATTAATAGTCTCTTTAGGCGCCCTTTTAAAACAAACGCCTGTATTGCGCCGCCGTGCCATTTATCAAGCTTGTTTATTTGGGGTCTTCAGCCTCTTTTGGACTGTGGTTCCTTTACGATTGGCGGATGATTTCGGAATGTCCCAGCAAGGCATCGCATTATTTGCGTTAGCAGGTGTGGGAGGAGCAATAGCAGCGCCGATTTCTGGAAGACTGGCGGATAAGGGCTGGACCGGATTTTTGACCGGACTGGCAATGATTATTGCCTCCTTGTCTTTTTTGCTGACCTATCTTTTTCAAGGGAATTCAACAACGGTTCTTGCACTGCTCGTTCTTTCCGCTATTACGCTGGATATGGCCGTTTCGGGAAATCTTGTGCTGGGACAGCGTGCGATTTATTCATTGGGAAGTGAAGCAAGAGGCCGTCTGAACGGACTTTTCATGTCCATATTCTTCATTGGCGGAGCAATTGGCTCATCTTTAGGCGGTTGGTCTTATGCCCGTGGCGGCTGGAGTTTTACTTCTCTAATTGGAGTTGTAATCCCGATTTTAGCTTTACTTTACTTTCTTACTGAAAAAAGAACCTGGGCAAAGAACATTGAAACCCTTGCAGATGGTTCGGGGCAGTGTAACTAACCAGCGCAGTAGAGCCCATCGCTGGCAACGATGAGTCAGGGGCTTCCGTCCGCGCCGAGGAGCGAATGCTCAGGAGCACGGCGTCTGAATCTACCGCTAAAAAGGCTTCATCGAATAAGCTTCGTCAGTCTGTGATCAGGATTCGGACATTCCCCTTGGCGTAGGCTCGGATCAGAACCCATTTCAGACGATCGTATGTTTCAACGGGAAGCGAACAGATGGACGAGCAGGGTACTCCTTACTAAAATCATGATTCTCGTGGGTGACTCGAGCCCGCCCTTCAGGTATCCGCGCTGTTAGAATGGGGGGCTGAGTCTTCACTTTTTTTTAACCCGAAACGATTGGTTCCCCATACACCTGCGATAATCAACACCGAGCCGATGATATGGTACACCTTGATATCTTCGCCGAAAACCATAGCCCCGGCTGCGATAGAGACAACCGTTGACAGATTGGAGAACGCACTTATTTTAGAGGCTTCTATTTTGGATAAGGCGTAGTTTGCCGTGAGCGTTGTGACTAGCGAGGACATCACGCCAAGGTAGAGAACCGACGCGATGAACTTGCCTTTTGCTAGCGGTGAGAGCAAACGATAGAGCGTTCCGGCGGCTGCATGATCGGATAACGACATGACCAGAAAAGAGAAGAAGCCTATTCCGAGCATCAAATAGCTGATCTCCATCGGTCTATATGTTCTCAGCAGCGATCGGGCCAAGACGCTGTACCCCGCGAAGGCGAGGCACGATATAACCAATAGGAAAATCCCCGTCAGGTTTGATATATCGATACCTTTTCCTTTCATGAAAAAGATGAATATAACGCCAATGACCGATAGACAAATAGATAGCCGCTGCAGAACGGTAGTCGATTCCTTCAAAAATAAGGAGCCCATCAGCATCGTCAAAACTGGTACAAAAGCATATAGAATGCCTCCTTCGGAAGAAGTTGCAAACCTTAGTCCATACGTTTGAAAAATGAAGAAGCCAAGCGGGTACATCGTCGCCAGCAGAAGTGCTTTATACAGCAGTTTGCCGTAATAGTTCAATCGAATACGGCCGAGGATCACGGGAATCGTCAGGGCCGCGAACGAAACGGCAAAACGGTAGGTTAGCGTGTCAATAGGCCCGGCGTATTCAAGCGCTATTTTGACAAACAAAAACGAAAACCCGATAATCGCCGCGTTTACCACCGCACATAAATAAGCAAGCCAAATTCCGTTCTTGTTGATATCAGGCATCCTCCTCAGTGCAAAATCGGGATCGTGTTCGCAAAGCGTATACCCGTCTGCTTGAATGGTACGGTGAAATACGATCTTGAACAATGCCAAATCATTGAAAGTGTATTGATACAGTTGGACCGGTATCATACAATTACTTGTAAGAGGCAACTTGAAGGAGGAGCGGACATGAAGAAATATTTGTCAATCCTTTCAGATTTGGAACAAAAAATAAATGATGGACGTTACCGCTCGGGTCAAAAGCTTCCTTCCGTCCGCGATGCCTCGAAGTCGTACGGCTGCAGTACCGGCACGATCGTGCGGGCTTACGCGGAATTGGAGAAGCGCCATGCGATCTATTCGATTGCCCAAAGCGGTTATTACGTAGTCGAGAAGCCCGATGTGCGGTTTGACAACAAGGAAAGCCAAGTGATTGATTTTTCGTCGCCATCGCCAGATTCAAGTGTGTTTCCTTATTTGGATTTCCAGCATTGCCTGAACAAGGCGATTGATACATACAAGTACCAATTGTTTACATACGGTGATTCCAAAGGGCTGGATAAGCTTCGCGATACGCTTGTTTCCCATCTGGCCGGAAGTCAAGTGTTTGCCAAAGCGGAGCGAATCGTGGTGACCTCGGGGGTACAGCAAGCGTTGGAAATTTTGGCGAAAATGCCGTTCCCGAACGGGAAGCCGGTTATTTTGGTCGAACAGCCAAGCTACGATATTTATTTGCGGTTTCTTGAGGCAGAGGGCTTGCCGGTTTGCGGAATTGCCCGAACGGCGAAAGGTATTGATTTGCGACAGTTGGAGGAGAAGTTCAAAACCGGCGGGATCAAATATTTTTACACGATGTCGAGATTTCACAATCCGCTTGGCACATCGCTTAGCGCCGAGGAGAGGAAAGTGATCGCGGGTTTGGCCAGCAAATACGATGTATACGTAGTAGAAGACGATTATATGGCCGACCTGGGCGAAGAGCGGGGGTTTGACCCCATCTACGCCTATAACAGAACGTCGCACGTCATTTATTTGAAAAGCTTCTCTAAAATCATCTTTCCGGGCTTGCGCCTTGGCGCAGCCGTTCTTCCGGAACGGCTGCTGGAGACGTTTCGCGGGTATAAAAGATACACCGATACCTCGCTTTTGTCCCAGGCGGCTCTCGAGGTTTATATCAAAAATGGCATGTATGAGCGTCATAAGCGCAAAATGTGCAATCAATACGCGGAGCGAATCCGCGCTTTGAATGAGGCCTTGCAAAAGTACAATGATGCAGATCTGATCGAAGCATCGTGCGTCAACTCGGGGATTTTCATGCAATTGAAGCTGCCGCAGACGGTCAACTTAGAGCGACTGTCGAAACGGCTTCTAGCTACGAACGTCATCGTTGTGCCTGGCAAACGATTTTATTTATCTGATTACATGGCAAAGGAGAAGTTTTTGAGGATCAGCGTTTCACGTGCGCTGCCGGACCGAATCGAGGAGGGGGTAAAGGCGATCGTCGAGGAAGTGAGACGTGAAATCAAGGAGCCGTTCTGAGACACGTTATAGGCAGTCACCATGATCCATTCATGCGGTATCGATATTTAAGGCACACCGCTTACGCAAAGAAGATCGATATAGGGATGAGTTTTGGAAGTCGATCCGGAACAGCTGGCATTCACGGTCAAAATTGGTTCCGATCAGCGCTGCGCAAGTATCAATTAACGAATCGGCGACGGACGGCAATTTTTTGCACAATAAGTATTGACGAAATTTATTAACATCTGTATAATATATCTTTGGAATCGGAAATAATTATTTTGTAGGTTATAGCTCAGCTAGGAGAGCAAATCGGTGGCAGTAATGCGATCAGTTGCAGATCCTGTGGCTTTTGCCTAGGCAATTTAATAATGCGGATCGTTAGCTCAGTTGGTAGAGCACGTGACTCTTAATCATGTGGTCCAGGGTTCGAGCCCCTGACGATCCATACTGGAAAAACGGCAGAAATGCCGTTTTTTTGTTATGTTCAGCATATGATTGATATGAGACCTCTAAAAAGCCACGAGCCGCGTCCAATGACGCGGCTTTTTCTATATTGGTGAGCCAGCATACTGACGATCCTTATCCTGAAAAGGTTTTGAAGCGGAATTGAAATCAAATCATAAAATGAATATAATCATTTATGAACGTGTTCATTTTTTGGGGAGTATAAACGATATGGAGTGATGTTGTTGACTGGCCGCAGAGAACGCAAAAAACAAGTGATTCGGGAGCGTATATTAGAAGAAGCGCGGAGGTTATTTTTTAGCAGGAGCTTTTCGATGGTATCCATTAGCGACGTTGCGGATGCCGCTGATATTGGGGTAGGAACGATATACAACTATTTTTCATCTAAGACCGCTCTTTTGCTGACGCTGCTTAGGGAAGATATACAGCAAACAAAGCAAGGGAATGAAGCTGTGCATCAGTACGAAAAGATGACGCCGGAAGAGGTCGCCATGCAAATTGCTGAAGACGTGTTGATCTTGTTTGACCGATACGGGAGACCTTTCTGGAAGGAAGTGTTTGGCGGAGCGCTGAGTCCGGAGGGGCCTGAGCTTCACATTATGGAAAGCTTCATCAACTATAACCCTGCTATATATGCGGTCTTGGTAGAGCTTTTGGAGAAAAGAGGGGAGAAGCCGGAGGACGCGAAGCTGCTGGCTGAGTCCGTATATTGCATTATTATTGTCCACTCCGTGACCCACTTGTTCCAGGAAGGATCCGATAGCTCCGATGTATTGGCGGTTCTTCAGCGTCATTTGAGCTTTATTCTTCGCCGGGTCCAGACATCCAAGACATCCAACACTGGGCTGGATGCTAAAAAGGAGCTGCATCCATGATAGATCGTCGTATTTTTCCAAACAAACAGGAAGTATGGGAATGGCAGCAGGTGGTAGGCAGCTATGGGCCTAGACTTACGGGAAATTTGGCACATGAGAACCTTATCAACTATTTTCAGACGGAACTTGCGAAAATGGGTCTGGAGGTACATAGAGATCATCATCTATTCAAGAAGTGGGAAGCCAAAAGCTGGGGACTTTCCGTGCTCCAAGAGGACGGAAGCTTCGAACAAATTCCGGTTGCCTTTTATTATCCCTATTCTGGAGAAACACCGACAGACGGTATTACGGGCGAAATGTCTATCTGCGGAAAGGGTCCCGCCATTTAAAGAAAGCTGCCGGCAAGATTGCGATCGTTGATGTAGCCGTACCCAAGGTTCCTTCCAGACTATTTTTCAAAAAAAGATCCAATTATCCTGAAACGGCCGCGTTGCCTTTAACCTTTTACCACCCTTTATTTGGTTCTGTGCTGGGGGGACCGAATCTTAAAGCAGCAGAGGAAGCAGGAGTGCTTGGGGTTATCTGTATATGGAACCATATTTCCGCAGACAACGCCAAAGGACAATACTTGCCGTTTACAACGGATCATAGGCAATGTCCGGCATTGTGGGTTGGACAAGAGGATGGGGAAGCTTTAAAGCAAGCAGCGATGAGAAAAGCGAAAGCCAGGCTAATCTTGCAAGCGGACGTTGATCATACAGCGGGGAGCGATACGATATACGCTATGCTGCCGGGCAGGAATGATGCGGAGACGATCATTGTAAATACCCATACGGATGGACCCAACGCTTGTGAGGAAAATGGGGGAGTTGCTCTGCTCGCCATGGCAAAATATTTTTCGCAAATCCGTGAGGAACAGCGCAATCGAAGCATCGTTTTTGTGTTTGTAACCGGTCATTTTCAGATTCCCCAATTTGGAATTAAAGGACAGGCAACAACCCGATGGCTTAAGGACCATCCCGAGCTGTGGAACGGAGAAGGAACGAACAAGCAGGCAGTTGCAGGAATTACGATTGAGCATTTGGGGTGTACGGAATGGAAAGATGATCAGAAGCATGCTCATTATCAGTTTACTGGGGAGATTGATAATGAATTGGTATTTACCGCAAATCGGGCCATGGACAGCATCTATTTGAACTGCATTCAGGGACGAACGAAAGTGAGAACCATCACTTTGAAGCCGAAAGGTAAATTTTATTTTGGAGAAGGCCAGCCGCTATACGAAGCGAACATCCCCACGATATCGCTTGTGCCAGGTCCCGATTACCTGTGTGCAGTTGGAGATAACGGGCATATTGACAAAATCGATCCCGACCTTATGTATGAGCAGATTGAAACCTTTACAAAGGTAGTATCCGTTATTGATCATATGAAATCTGAGGAACTGGGAAAACCCGAGCCTGCCAGCTTCAGCTTCTTGGGATGGCTTGGTAAAGGGGAGTAATTCGCCGAAGCTTAAGCGTTTGTCACGCTTCTCTATTGTATTTAAAACCACTTCATGAAGTGGTTTTTGTTTGGACTGAAAAACTCTATTACCAGTAAATACATGACATGGGGGTATCCGGACTTTAAGTTTGTAACCTTTACGAATGGAAAAGTCACGGAAATCTATGTAAATTAACAAAAGGAAATCCGCTGCAGCTACGAAATAACTATAGCCTGAGACAGATGAAGCCAAGGAGCAGTCGCCCTTGGCTTTTTCAAAGTGCAAACCAAGCCATTTCAGCGTCTATAAGCATAAGGGCTAACTCTTTATTGGCGGGATCTCTTTTTTGGGGGAGGAATTTTGAAGATCTGTTTGTATAAATTAGCCCTTATTTATGCAAATTAATCCTATGCATGAAAGGATCATGAGATCGTACATGATGAGAATGTAAGGAGGCAGTATTCCGAGTGAATGCATTTGATGATAACGGTCGGGGACGGAATAAAGAGGAGGGATCTCTTACCGGGGAGATGGAAGTGGACTCTGATGTTTATGAGGATCAGAACAGAGAGAAGCAACTGGACGATTCGTTTGAGGATTGGTATCGCAATATTGGGCATTGGGTAGAGCAAAAGGAGGATATGACCCAAGTGCCGAAGGATAATGTGTTCGAGGCAGCCACTGAGTTAGACGCCGAACAAGAATAAATTCGAAGTTGGGAAGGTGAGAATATAATGGCAGAATCGAAAGCCAAAGGGAATAAAGATCAACTACAGGATGTCCATAGAAAATTTAGTGAAGTGACCGAGTTCAACCATAAACGGAACCAAGTAGCACAAGCGCAAAAACAAATGGCATCCCAAGAGACGACGGGAGTATTGGATCAGGAATAAACTCTCCTAACTACAAACGAATAAATTACGCAGAAAAGAAATTCGTTTAGTAAACCGTCCTTCTGATTATGCCTACAAGGAGGACTAAAGGAGCTGCATCATGATAGAACGTCGTATTTTTCCGAACAAACAGCACATCTTTCTTTTGCTCCGTTAATTCTTGCTCCTGAGCAAACGGACAACACCAAAGACGATATACAGCAAAATTATCAGGTTAACATTATCCATCACGATGGATTTAATGGGAAGAGTATCTGTGCTCCCGATCAGGACAGCCATCGAAAATCCGACCAGTTGAACGGCAGCTACAACACCAACCTGGAGAAGAGGGCGATGCCAGCGGATTTGCTCGCGCCAGTAAGTGCCCTCTAGTAGAAGTAAAATTAAGTTTACTACCCTAACATATAAAAAAGGAGAGCTCTCGGCAAATGAGCTATCTTCTATAGTCCATACCGGCATCCAGAGCAGCGCGCACAGAAAGTTCAAGATTGCAATCACGAAAGATAACGGGCGGCGATATTTATTGTCGTACTTTGCCTGTTGTTTTTCTTTCTTCTTTCGCATCGCCGTGCTTTCCCATCTCGGCAATGCTCTGTCCGACAGCTCCCCGATACCCAGATCGGGAGGGCTGTTTGTTCCATAAAGGACTTTTGGAATTTCTTCGTAAGCGGCGGGATAATCTTCAGTTTTTATGCCACCGATATTCACATGCGTCGAGTAAATGGTTACTCCGCCAGCCTGGAACTTTTGAATCCACAAGTTGAGATTGTCGCTGTCGACTTCGGTGAACAGGGAAAATTGCAGGTTTCCCTCTTCATCCTCGAAGCGCATGACAAGCCGGGCAGCAATGATATAGTAGCCGGATTCGTCGGCACCTCTTGATACATATTGTGAGATTCGACCAACCGTTACATCCTTCATCCTGCTAAACGGAATAAACTGCTCTTGCCTGACTCCCGTTACTGTGTTTGTCATAGAGATGAAGTATCCGTTATCGCGCAGTTCGGCTTCAATAAGATTTTCCCGGTTTAGCTTCCTGCTGATCCGGATGAACCAGGCTGACCAGCCGATGCCCGCCCCTACCAATATGGAGAGAATACCGCCAAGCCAATCCCGTTTCATGAACATATAGACCGCTAAAAGCATTGCCCCGATACCAAGGAACACAACCATAATGTAAATAATTCTCTCGACCCAAACCACCCACTCTGCAGTCCGGTTTGAATATTTAAGATCTTGTCCTTGCCATTTAATCATTCTAGTTCCTCCTGAAAGCCATTAACTGCTTATTACGCGAAGCTGGCCGTTAGTTAATCTCCCGGCAACCTGCAAATTGTAAATGGATGTTCTGGATTCGTCGTTCGGACAATCTACTCTATTTTTCCATTATAGCATGATGGATTTCTGTTATTCAGGGGCTGTAGGATTAAAATTCCAGTATTGGAAATCTAGCGGCGAAAGCCGAAAAATGGCCAATAGATGTACATTATTGTAGAAGAAAGGTAAATTTTTCTGTTTCTATTTGCAAAGGAATGGAGCGGTGCGCTCTTCGTCTCAATATTTAGATTATAATTCGATCGTTCAATTAACCAGTACGGCTTAATCGCTGACAACGATGAGGTCAAGGGGGAGTGCTCCTTGACTGCATAATCAACAAAAGAGACTAATCCATTGGATCAGCCTCTTTTCTTCATAGGTAAATGGGCGATTCTATCATGTGACGAACATTTTCAGTTATTGAAGAGACTCCAGATGCTCGGCGAGACGATCCCAAGTTTCGGTAATTCCTTGCTCCATTCCCATATCGATGACGGACTTCAAAGCCTCTGCAGAACCGAATTGAGCATGGCTTACGACTTTCGTCTTGCCTTCGTACTCTTCAAAGAGCAGCGTAATCTCGCTCGGAGGCAATCCGTCCGATTCGTTGCCCTCGGCATCGGAGAAGTAATCGGTATAGACGATTTTTTCTTCAGGAACAATCTCCCGGTACACGGCTTTACCCCATGATTCGTAACCGTAGAAATCTCCCTGGCTCTTGTCGATGCATTTCATGCAGTAATGCCAGGTGCCGCCCGGGCGAAAATCTATGTTGCAAACGGTGAGCGTCCATCCCCGAGGCCCCCACCATTTCTTCAGATGCTCGGGTTCCGTGAAAGCTTTGAAAACAAGCTCCCGCGGCGCATCGAAGATACGCGCCAGCTTAAAAGTATGCCCTTGTACGCTCGTTAATGTGATTTTTGGCAGTTGATCCTCAAGTCTTTCAAGCGTGGATTGTGCTCCTTCTATAGCTCCATATTCTTTGACGGTTTGCTCCAATTCTTCGGCTGACTTGAACACCATTCGCATTGTAAGGAGGGTCGTTTCGTCTTGTTGATCGAACGTCACGCTTACCCGAAATAGTTCATCTTCTGCGCCATCACCATGAGCGTATACGAGACGTTCGGGATCATCGATCTGGGTGAAGGTAATCTTGTTGTCATAATCGGTGCCGTCAGGCCCGTGCATGACGTAACGCCATACACCTCCGGGTCTGACATCGATTTTTTGCACGGAGGTAGTAAATCCATTGGGTCCCCACCACGCTGGCAAGTGCTTTGGGTCCGTCCATGCTTTAAACACAATCTCCCGCGGCGCATGGAACTTACGGGTAACGATCAATTCCCGCCCTTCAACCGCTGCGGTGGTCTTGCTCATAGCGTTAATGTCCGTCAACTTGTATCCCTCCAAATATACTTATTTTCTTAGCGGGTTTATTCTTCGGAGTCATCGGTTTCGTTCTTACTTTGCAGTTCCTTCAAGTAATCGTCCAGGCGGTCGAACCTTTCATTCCAAACACGCAGGCAGGATTCCAGCCAAGCCTCCATTTCCTGGAACGGCTCCGGGCGCAGCTTGTAAAATCGCCTGTTGGCTTCGGCTTGAGCTTCGACAAGCCCTGCCTCGTTCAATGTACGAAGATGTTTGGAGGCTTGCGGTTGCCGCAGTCGAGCTTGGTCGGCGATGTCTCCGACAGTGAGAGGTCCATCGCGCAATAGCTCGACAATGCGAAGCCGGTTAGGCTCGGCAAGTGCTGCAAAAACCGTAATATCCATTCTTTCAATCATCTCACTCTTTGTTTTAAGCATTAAATTATGAGATGAATATACCATTTCGAGAATATTCCTGTCAAGGAATATATAGTTTAGCATTATGCGTAGCTTCGCAGCCGATATGGGCTGCGTTTTTTAAACAATTTAGAGTTTCCGGGGTCCGAAGCAAAGTACCTGAATCCGCCTGAAAGTAAAAGCCTCACTTTGTGGGGTTATTTTATATAGTGGGGGAAATGGATCCTCATTTTATACCTTTTAATATTCTGTTAAAATATACGTACAGCTTATTGACAGGAATGCTAAATTAAGGAGGAATTGATTATATGGGATGGGTAATTCTTATAATTATCGGATATTTGCCAATTTTATATCGAATACATAAACGGTTATCTTTTTTAGAACAAGAAGTAAAGAGATTGAAAGCAGAGAAAGAGAATTAGGTGAAGAAGGCAGGTTTCTGCAGGGGGAGAATTCTAGGGAGTTCGTCTAACGCGGACCTTTGTGATTTGTGGCAGAGATCCATTGGAAACGCGTTTTAATTCAGGCTCCAATGTGTGATATACTGTATATGATGTAAACATTTTTGCAAACATTACAGTTAACGAGTGCCTATAGCGGATATTTCATTCGTGGAAATAACGATGGAGGACCTGAATTTATGAAAAAAAGCGATCACACCGATACCGATGCAGTAACCACCTTGCCTCACGGCGTGGCGCTCAGTTGGGGTTTGGTCAAAAAACCGAAGAGAGGCCCAAAAGGTGAACTCAGCATCGATAAAATAGTCGCGGCAGCGATCGAAATCGCCGATCAGGAAGGCCTATCGGCCGTTTCTTTGAGCCGGGTTGCCGCGTCGTTGGGATTTACAGCCATGTCCCTCTACCGGTACATTTCGAGCAAGGACGATCTTTTGCTGCTCATGCAGGACGCAGTGTGCGATGTTCCCATTCCGCCGGAGGAGAAGGACATCGACTGGCGTGAAAGCATGCGTGAGTACGTACGGATTTGCATTCAGGCCTTCCGGGATCATCCGTGGTATTGCGACATTCCGATCTCCGGTGTCCCTGTTACGCCAAACAACTTGAAAATTATTGACTGGGCGCTTCGGTCCATGCGTACTTTTCCGCTTAGCGACTATGAAAAATTGTCGCTCGTTCTTTTGCTAAGCGGTTACGCGAGAACGTTCGGGATCCTTGAGCGGGATTTGAACCGGGCCATGAAGGCAGGGGTCGCTCCCGATGCCTTCAGCGGTGCGGACTATAGCACGGTGCTCAAGCAAATGGTTGACCCACAGCGCTTTCCCTACCTGCATCCGGTCGTCATGTCAGGCACGTATACCGGCGAGAACGACGCCGAAAACGAAAAAATCTACGGCAATGATATCGATTTTGGACTGGAACGGATACTGGACGGTATTGAGCACTATCTAGCCGGAAAGAGGCTGAAAGACGAAGCACATCAATAAGAAGCAAGTCTCGAAGACAGAAAAATAAACAAACAAAAGGAACAGCGACCCTAGGCGCATGCCGAGCCGCTGTTCTTTTTGTTTGTAATCTTTGTTGCCGGGTCTTCGCTAGCGGCGTCCAGCCTTCCGGCGAAACGACCAAAGGCTCCATACGAGTGAAACAAGGAGGATGAGCAAGCACCATCCGATGGCCCACCATGCGCGATCATGAACCGGTGTTCCGGTGAGCAGTCCGCGAATTGTCTCGATCACAGGAGTGATCGGCTGATGGTTCGCTACCCCTTGCAGCCATTTCGGCATCGTATCCGTCGAGACGAAGGCGTTGGAGAGGTAAGGGAGGAACAGCAGTACGAACCCGTAGCCGGCTGCAGCGGACGGGCTGCCCGCAACCAGGCCGATGGCAGCGAATAGCCAGGTGAAGGTCAGAATAAACAGGGTGATGGTACCGACCGCCCCAAGCCATTCCACTACACCTGCAGAGGGACGAAATCCTACGAGCAGCGCGACGCCAATCACAACCCCCGTTGCGATCAGGTTGCGGACAAGGCTTGCGACAACATGCCCGGTGACAACGCTCAGGCTTCGGATGGGCATCGTTCGAAACCGGTCAATAATGCCGCTCGTCATGTCTTGAGCTACGTCAACGGCTGTTTGGGAAGAGCCGAATCCTGCGCAGAGCAGAATGATTCCAGGAACGACATAGTCTACATAGTTGCCGGTAGGATCGAGTGCGCCGCCGAACACATAAGTAAACAGCAGCATGAGCAAGATCGGAAGCATAATTGCCATGATCAGCGCCTCGGTGTTGCGAAGGCTGAGGCGAATGCTGCGGCCGATAAAGACGGCGTTCGTTACTACGAATGAAGCCGGCTTGGCCATAGAATGGGTCGTTGTCATGATCTGGTTCCCTCCAAATTTTTGGTTGTCAGCGCAAGAAACACATCATCCATGCTCGGTTTGCGAATGCTCACCCTGGCCTCCTGCGGGACCGTATGAGCCAGCTCATTCAGCGTTTGCCTCACGTCATGAATGCTCCCGTTGGTGGAGATCATTCGAATCACTTCTTCTTTCTCGTTGCGCAGTTCAATGACTTCTCCCCCCACGCGCGACTTCAGCTCCTCGGCCGTCCCGGTTGCAACGACGTGTCCGTCAGCAATGACGGAAATCGTGTCCGCAAGTTGATCCGCTTCCTCCAAATACTGAGTCGTCAGGAAAATGGTAATGCCCTGCTCCTTAAGCTGAAGGATGATATCCCACAGCGAACGTCGGCTAATCGTATCGAGCCCCGTCGTCGGTTCATCCAGAAACAGCACCGGACGACTGGCTGCCAGGCTAATGGCGAGATCCAGCCTGCGCCGCATGCCGCCCGAGTATGTTTTGACGCGCTTGCCCATGGCCGAACTGAGGCCAAACTGCTTGAGCAGTTCGGCGGTTCTGGCGCCGGACTCCGCAGACGTAAGCCCGCTCAGCCTGCAAATCATGCGCAGATTCTCCTCTGCGGTCAGCATTTCGTCGACTGCTGCGAATTGCCCGGTAAGGCTGATGGAGCGTTTCACCTCGTTTTTTTCAGTCACCACATCGTACCCGGCTACGCGTACGGAACCTTGATCCGGAGCCGTAAGTGTAGACAAGATATGGATCAGCGTCGTTTTGCCCGCCCCATTCGGACCCAGCAGCGCAAAGACAGTACCCGCCGGTACCGCAAGGTCAATCCCGTCAAGCACTATCTGGCTGCCGAAACTTTTTCGCAAGCCTTTTACTTCAATCGCAAAGTTGCTCATGATAAATCTCAATCCTTTCTGTATATTGTGTAAACTGTTAATTTAATAAACAGTATATTGTATAAACAGTTAATGCGCAACCCTAAATTTTTCAGATATAGATAGCGTGAAATTTTACAAAAGAATGGATTTTCTCGAATTATTTTGTAGTATGATTTAAATTAAAAAAGTCCTTAAATGGAGGTATACGAGTTGAAAAGTGTCCTGAATATAGCCCACAGAGGAGCGTCCGGCTATTGTCCGGAGAATACAATGGCGGCATTTAAACGCAGCATGGAGCTTGGCGCAACCGCAATCGAGACGGATGTTCAGATGACGGCGGACGGACATCTGGTTCTGATCCATGACGAATTGCTGAAAAGAACGACCGGTTCACCAAAGGCTGTAAAAGACGTCACTCTCGAAGAGCTGCAGCAGCTGGATGCGGGCTCATGGTTTGATCCTGCGTTCCGGGAAGAGTACATTCCGACCCTTCGCGAGCTGTTCGAGCTGGTGAAGCCTTCTTCGCTGCAGATCAACCTGGAGCTGAAAAATGGCGTCGTGCTGTACCCGGGCTTGGAGGAAGCGGTGATGGAAGAGATTAACCGCTTCGGGATGAGCGATCGCGTCATCATCTCAAGCTTCAACCACTATTCGCTGGTGAAGTGCAAGCAGTTAGCCCCCGAAATACGGACAGGAATTCTGTACATGGAGGGTCTGTACGAGGCATGGGAGTATGCGTCGCGGATCGGGGCGAATGCGCTCCACGCCTATCGCTTTGCGGTTACTCCGGAATGGGTGGCTAAAGCGGCCGAGAAGGAAATCGCCTATCATCCGTTTACCGTCAACGATCCCGAAGAAATGCGCAGGTTGCTGGATGCGGGCGTGTCCGGCATTATTACGGATTATCCCGACCGGCTTGCGGAGCTGCTTAAGGTCGCAGAGGTATAACGCTGATGAAAAAGACGTGGCTTCTCGGCTTCGGATTTTTCAGCATCAGCATTACATGGTCGCTTTATAACGCCTTTGTCCCGCTGTTTCTGGATTCATTCCTGGGCAGCGCCGCATGGATCGGATTTATGATGACGATTGACAATTATTTCGCCATGTTTCTGCAGCCGTGGATCGGCCATCGCAGCGATAGGACGAACTCCCGCTTCGGCAAGCGGATGCCCTATCTGATGGCCGGAATGCCGCTTGCCGCCTTGTTTGTCATCCTGATTCCTTTCCATACGAATTTTATGACGCTGGTTCTGTTCATGGTGCTTATGAACCTTGCAATGAGCATTTACCGGTCGCCGACGATCGCGCTGATGCCGGATATTACGCCGGAGGCAGAGCGGACGAAAGCCAACGGCATTATCAACTTTATGGGCGGTGTCGGAGGCATCGCCGCGTTCGGCGCCGGATCTGCTCTATACGGCGTAAATCCGTCTTTTCCTTTTATCGCGGCAGCGGGCGTTACTTTGATTTCGCTTCTTATCCTGTACCGGTCGATCAAAGAAAATCGCACTTCGGCTGTTCCGATCACGCGGGAGCCGGGCTGGCACGGTATCCGGGCGCGGGGAGGGCTGGACTTTACTACTGTGATGCTGCTTGCGGCGATCTTTTTCTGGTTCGTATCGTATCAAGGCGTCGAGTCCCTGTTTACGTTATACGGCAAGCATCATCTTGGGCTCGAGGAGGGGGAAGCCGCTTTCTCGTTGACATTCTTCTCTCTGTTCTTCGTGCTGTTTGCGATTCCCAGCGGCTGGCTAGGAAACCGGTTCGGCAAGAAAAAGACAATTATCCTCGGCATATGCGGGTTATTTCTCGTATTTGCGGTCGTTCCGCTGGTTAAGACGATGATCTTGCTGCGCATTTTACTGGCGGTTGGCGGCATATTTTGGGCGTGTATCAACATCAACTCTTATCCGTTTATCATATCGACCGGAAGCGAGCAAAACATTGGTACACGTACCGGTTTGTATTACCTTGCCTCGTCGCTGGCGGCTGTCTCGTCGCCCCCGCTGCTCGGCTTGATGATCGACAATTTCGGCTACGGGGCACTGTTTGTCTGCGCCGCCGGCGGCATGCTGGTAGCGCTCGTTTTCCTGCTCCTTGTGGGCAATGACGGTAAAATCGCTAAGACGCCGTCCGAATTCATAAACAGGCAGCAAGCATAGAGAAGCCGGGCATTGGCCCGGCTTTTTGTGCGCTTCCGCGCTGGTTTTGCTTCGGGTTATTAAGAGAAGCCGGAAATGGCCCCGTCACGCCCTGCGCTCGTGGCGGGTTTTGCTATTTGCCGGTTTTTCCTGTATTCAATGGGGGTACAGCCGATGTCCTGTTTGAACAGCTTGGAAAAGTAAGAATAGTTCGTATATCCAACTTTTCTTGCGATCGTATTTACGGACAGATGGGTTGTTTCGAGCAGCTGTTTTGCCACCCGAATACGGGCCTGAATGATATAGGTCCCCAGCGGAACGCCCGTTTCTTTTTTAAACAGCCGTGCCAGATAATCGGGGTTAAGATAGACCGTTTCCGCCAGACTCGTTCTTGTCAGATCATCCCCGTAATGGGTGCTGATGCGGTGCTTGATTTCTTCCACAACAGACTTGGGCTGTTCGATAAACTCCCGGTGTTCCGTCGCGGTGTTCACCAAGTACCTAAGGTATTTTTCCATATCCTCAATAGAGTTCAGGGACTGCATAAACAGTTGATCATTGGTTTTTCCCGCATACAGCTTATGGGCCTCAATCTCCATGTCTTTAAGGAAAGAGTAGACAAGCTGCACAAGATCCAAACGGAACAGGCGCAGGGCGGACGCATTCACTTTGTTGCTCTTTACAAGACCGTGCAAGTAACGGGACGTTTCTTCAAGAAAAGCGGCGGGATCGCACCGGTTCAGCAGCTCTTCCAAATACGCCAGATTGGGTGGTGTATAGGCCGCTGCATTTTGACGATAGCTTTCCAGGAAGAAGATTTGATTGCGGCACTTGATCATTTCCTCGTTCATTTGGATCAAATGTCTGAGCACTGGATGGATGTCCAGCAATCTGCTGGAAATGGCGATATTGCAGCATGCGTCGCATTTGAGAAACTGGTTCGCCTTTTGAATAAAAGAGGAACAGATGCTTTCGACGAAACGGGAATCGGGCGCATGGTTCCATTTCAGGACGGCAATCCAGTTGAAATCTTTGTATTCCAATATCGTCTCGATCGTATAAAGAGGGTCCTGAAACGACTCGTAGAGCACATTTAGAAGCGCGTAATCAAAAAGGTCCTTGTCTTTCTTGGCCAAGCTTTCGTCATATGGGAAAAAATTGACCAAAACGGGCAGGAACATATCCGTCATCTGATAAGCAAGGTTTTGCTCTGCAATCGATTGGCTGATGGAAGAGGAGTTTGACAGGGACGTTTTACAGTTGATCACTCTGCGCCAGAAATGCTCTACAAGTTTGTTCTGGTTTTTCTCCCAAAAGTAACCTTCGCGTATCGCTTTCTCGTTATTTTGCACTTCATTTGCCTTCGCTACAGCCTTTTGGATAATAAGCCCGAGCTTGTCGAATTCGATCGGCTTCAGAAAGTAATCAAAGCTCTGCAATACAATCGCTTTTTGCGCATAGTTGAAATCGGCGTAGTTGGTCAGAAATATCGCCTGAACGCTGTAATGTTCCTGTCTGATCCAAGCCAGGAGCTCCAAACCGCTTCCCTGCGGCATTTCGATATCACAGATCAGAATTTGAATAGGGTGCTGTTTCAGGATATCCTGGGCCTGTGCCACATTATAGGCGGTGTAGACGTTTTCGATAGAAAGCGCTTTCCAGTTCATTTTCTTTTCCAGCGCAGCCACGACAAAATAATCGTCATCGACAAGCAATGCATTCATCGTTGATACTCCTCTCCTATTTTTCCGGCGGATGAGATGGCAGAGTCAGCGTGACGCAAGCGCCGCCGTTTTCCGGATTGGAAAATCGGACATTCGCTTGTTTGCGGTAGAGGAAATCCAGCCTTTGAAGGGTATTCATTATGCCGATACGAGTGCCGTTTGTTTGATCCAAAGGCTGTTCGCTCTTCAGCTTTTCCAATATACCTTTAGGGAACCCGGGGCCGGTATCGGATATCCGGATCACCGTCATATCTTCCTCCTCTTTAGGCCAGCGGTAGACCGCCAGCAGGATTTGCACCTCGCTCGCTCTCGAAACGGCGTATTTGACCGCATTTTCGATGAAAGTTTGCAGCACAAGGGGCGGAATTCTTACGTCTTTCGTATGGTCCGTTTGCTCGATTCGGTAAGTAAACGCGTTCCGATAGCGGTGCTTTTGAATGTCCAAATAAATTCGGACATGCTCTATTTCATCTTCAAGCCTGACAAAATCCTGACCGTGCTGGAAAATATACCGAAAATACTTTGAAGTGGACATAGCCATATTTTCAATTTCTTCGTACATCTGCATCTGGGCCATGCTGTAAATGTTCGTCAGGCAATTCAGGAAAAAATGAGGCTTGATTTGCAATTTCATATAGTCCAGCTGGATTCTCTGCTTCTCCAGTTCCCGTTCATACAGGTCGATTTTGAATTTCTTAACTTGTTCGATCAGGTATTTGAACTGCTCGTTGGCTTGTTCCAGCTCGATCATTTTGCTGCTTTTGAAATCCACAGGCTCGCTGTCCGTATGCAGACGGGCCAGATTATCCGAAAAAGTCTGAATGGGCTTCAGCACCATTTGCTTGAATAACAGTAAAACCGTACTCAGCGTACAGGTGATGATCAGGAACAGGAGCAGAATCAGCAGTTGAGCGATCATGATTTTTTCAAACGTCCCGAATTTGATGACCATTTTTACGCTGAACGAGGCGTGGGAAAACTCTCGGATCACCGTGGTTCTGGATTGTACGAGGCTCAGAAGGGATGGCGCCGCCGAATCTTTCCCCAACATTTTGCCGCTGACCGAGAACGGACTGGATATGCTTTTCCCGCTTTCGTCCACCAAGGAGACGTAGCCGTTCTCCCCGAGGTTGATCTGGCGCAGCGGGCGGATCAGGTTATCCGCGGAAATCAGGCAGATCAGGTAACGGTCATAATAAGGAACGATATTAATGACGTAATATTTGTCATTTACGAGTATCGGCGTCCAGTTCGAATAAAATCGCTCGTACACATTTTTATCTTCAACATAGGAAGCAATTTGTCTTTTTAACTCCAGGTAATCGGGATACGAGATGCTCAAAGGCGCGTAATTTAAAAAGAAATCCTGGTTTCTTAAATAGAAAAAGAAATTGTACGCCCCTCCGTAATTTTTCTGAAGCTCGGAGAAACGTTGATGCAGCTTTGCATTTGACAGTAAAAACTCGGCGGAATCGGTGCCTTGCTTATCCATGATCTTCACGCTTTCATCGTTGGCGAGCGTCCAGCCCATATAGTGGTTGATGTATGCGAAATCATGGTTGATCCGGTTGATGTACAGATTGGCCGTATCCTGCAAATACCTCGTAGATTGCTGTTTGACAATGACAATGGAGGCGATGCTGATTATAAAATCGAGAATCAGTGCGAAGAAGGCAATAAACAGCATCATTCTAACGTAGTGCCTGATCGGATAAGGCTTGCTTCCTGTTGTTGTCGCCATATGCCAAGTGACAGGTCCTTTCTGCGCTTCGCTTCCGAAAAATGAATGCGTTTTTATGGTTATAAAAATATTATAGAACCAATGGAATAAAAAGCCACAAAGAACCTTTACTTTTTTATCGCAAAGTCCGGAAAGTACAATAAAAAGTCTGAATATTATCATGGCTGCCGGCTTGAAAAATGGATCAGATCATCGCTCTGACCACAATATGTACCCGAAATGTCCGAATAACAACTTGATGAAGTCCAAAAAACAACAGAAACGCGGACTATAATAAAGTTGTTTAAACGACACAGCAAGATCATGATCTTGAAAGCGCTATCTCTTGAAAAAGGGAAACAAGGACGGGGGGATCTCATTTGAAAACCAGCCAGCCAAGCATCAATATCCAGCGAACGTTCGGGCAGATCAGAAAGAACTGGGGCTTGTATGTGCTGCTGCTGCCCGCAGTGGTGCTGCTGCTTTGTTTTTCATACAAGCCGATGTATGGCGTGTTGATTGCGTTTAAGGATTACAGCCCGGCACTCGGGATTAGCGACAGTCCCTGGGCGGGATTCAAGTACTTTGAAAAATTTTTTAACTCCTATCAATTTTCCAGAACGATCAAAAATACGCTGATCATCAGCATTTACAGCATGGTTACATTCCCGATACCGATCCTGCTTGCGCTGATGGTGAATCAAATGAGAGCGAACCGGTTCAAGCGGGTCTTTCAGACCGTAACCTACATGCCCCATTTCATTTCGACCGTTGTTATGGTGGGCCTGCTGCTGATTTTGTTCTCTCCGAGCAATGGTCTGGTTGGAAATATTTATCAACTGTTTGGCGCAGAGGCTCCGAATCTGATGGGCTCCGCCAGCTTATTCAGCAGTGTGTATGTATGGTCGGACGTGTGGCAGCACGCCGGATGGGACAGCATCATCTATATCGCGGCACTCTCGTCGGTGGATCCGAGTCTGTACGAGGCGGCTACGGTGGATGGCGCAAGCAGGTGGCAGAAGATCCGGTACATCGATATTCCGATGCTCATGCCAACAGCGGTTACGCTGCTGATCCTGCGCGTTGGCGGTCTTTTGGGCGTAGGCTTTGAAAAAGTCTACCTGATGCAGAACAATTTGAATATTTCCTCAAGCGAGGTCATTTCTACCTATGTGTATAAAATCGGGCTGCTGAGCAACCAGTATAGTTTTTCCGCGGCTATCAACCTGTTTAACACCGTCATTAATTTCATCTTGTTGATCCTGGTTAATCAGATCTCGAAAAAGTTCAGCGACAGCAGTCTTTGGTAACGGAGAGGAAGGATAGCATGGAACTCATGAAAGCGACGACATCAGCTTCAGCGCGAACCGTAAACAATCAATCTTCTGACAAGCTGCTGGAAATTCTGCTGTACGTTTGTGCGGCAGTGATTCTGATCGTTCTGGTTTACCCGCTTTTCTTTATCGTAATCGCCTCTTTCAGTGATCCATCGGCGGTCGCGAATGGGCAGGTATGGTTTTTTCCCAAAGGATTTACACTGGACGGCTATAAGGAACTGCTAAGGCATGACAATATTTGGATCGGCTACAGAAATACCATTTTGTATACGGTTGTGGGGACGGCCATCGGTTTGACCGTCAATATTTCCGCAGCGTACGCGCTTTCGAGAAAAGACCTGGTCGGACGCAAATGGATCTCCTTGTTTTTTATCTTTACGATGTTTTTTAGCGGCGGCCTGATTCCGACTTTTCTCACGATTCAGGAATTTCATCTGTACAATACGTTTCTTGTCATGGTGCTCCCTTTTTCAGTGGTGGTGTTCGACATTATCGTGGCGAGGACCTTTTTCCAAACCAGTATCCCCGGTGATTTGTGGGAGGCTGCGCAGATCGACGGCTGCGGCAACCTGAGGTATTTCGTTCAAATTGTCCTGCCGCTCTCGAAAGCGGTGATATCGGTGCTGGGTCTATGGATCGCCGTTGGCTATTGGAACTCTTATTTCAATGCCTTGATTTATTTGAAAAATCAAAATTTGTATCCGCTGCAGCTGATTCTGCGGAATATCCTGATCACGAACCAGATGCAATCCAACATGGGAAGCGGCGAAGCCGCGGCTGTCGCGCTGCGCCTTGCCAATATGATGCGCTATTCCGTTATCATCATTTCTACTATACCGATCATGTGTATCTATCCGTTTGTGCAGAAATATTTTAACCAAGGGGTGATGATCGGCGCCGTGAAGGAATAGGCGGTTTTCATTTTGCGTTAAATCATGAATGAGGGGGAACCTGGGATGGGACAAAAATCCAAGACAGCGGCCAAAAGACTGCTCGCATCATTTGCCTTGCTTTCTATAATGCTATTAGCGATTACGGGCTGCAGCGGCGGCGGAAAAGGAAATGCGGCAGTCGATATGAAAGACAATTTTAACAAAGAGGGTCTGCCGCTTGTAAACAAGCCGGTTACGCTGAACGTACTGACCGTTCGCTGGGGCAACATGGGAGATACGTTTACGAAGAACAAATGGCTTCAGGATTTGGAGAAAAATACAAATGTGAAGATCAATTGGCAGGTTATGTCCTCCAATGACTGGAATGAGCAGAAATCGATCATGCTCGCCAGCGGAACGCTTCCCGACGTTATTTTTGGGAGCCTGGCCTTTTCGGATTCCGATATCGTCAACAACTTGACTTATTTCCGCCCGCTGGATGATTATATTGATCAGTACATGCCAAATCTTAAAGCGGCTATGAAGGAAACGCCGGAACTCAAGCAGATCAGCACTTTTCCGGACGGGAAAATTTATTCTTTGCCCGCAAGGCTGCCGTCGCGTCCCAAAACGACCTTCCTGCCTGTCATTAACAAGACTTGGCTGGACCGCCTGAACCTGAAGACTCCGGATAACATCAATGATCTTTACAATGTCTTTAAAGCCTTTAAAGAACAGGATCCGAACCAGAACGGGAAGGCGGATGAAATTCCTTACAGCGGATCGGGAGATATAAGCATTGATTTGCTCAGCCCCTTTGGCATTACGGATCAGAATGGCACCAGTATGATGGTCAAGAACGGCAAACCGGTATTCTATCCGGTGTCGGAGGAATACAAAGAGGCGATCAAGTGGGCGCACCAATTATATTCGGAAGGTTTGATCGATAAAGAGCTGTTCACCCAGGATAATACGATGCTGACGGCGAAGCAGCAAAATCCGGACAATGCGATTATAGGCTTCACCAATCAGTGGACGCCGGACGCTGTTTTTGGCAAATGGAAGGACGAATATGCGGCTATTACGCCGATTGCCGGCCCGGATGGAAAGCGTTATCAGGGTGGTGATCCTGCTGGTTTAAGCTTTAGACGCAACGAATTGTTGATCACAACCTCCTGCAAGTATCCGGAGCTCGTTGCTCGTTGGGCGGACCAGTTCTATACCGATGAAGCAAGCATCCAGAATTTCTGGGGTGCAATCGGCACTGTCGTCCAAAAGAACGACGACGGCACTTATGCGCTCATGACACCGCCGGAAGGGACCAGCGCGGATGCGTGGTACTGGGAGCAATCCGTTCGTGATTTCGGTCCCAAATATGTGAGTCCGAGCTTTGAGAAGAAGATTAAGCTGGATCCTACAACCGGCGACGGGCTGAAGCTCAGCATTGACAAGCTCGGCAGTGATTATGTGACGACGCCTTTCCCGAGCGTCATGTACACGGCGGAAGAATTCCAGGAGCTGCCTACGCTTACAACGGATATCGACACCTACATCAAAACGACCCGGGCTGAGTGGATCACAAAGGGCGGAATCGACGAACAATGGGATGGATATGTGAAAAAGCTCAACGATATGGGACTTGAGCAGCTGGTCAAGATCCGTACCGATGCTTTTGATCGTTACATGAATGTAAAATAAAGGCTCAACGTGAGCCTTACTGCTGCCCCGTAGGGCTGATGCGCTGCGGGGCAGGTTCGTTTCAGGTGCGGTTATATCGAAGAGGCAGGTTTCGCTTTTCTGATTGCAAAGTGGATTTCGTAAAGGCCATTTTACGCTAGACCAGCTACCCGGTTTGATTCAGCGTGTACAAATAATTATATTTGGTGGCGTGCTTTTGTTCGTCCATTATAATTCCGAGTACAGTATCGCGGTAGATGCCCGCCGGCAGACCGGACCATATTCTTCTGTATTTCTCTACTGCGGCGAGTTCGCCGAACAAAGCTGTCACCAGTCCTTCAATGTAAGAAGGAATTTTCTCATACGGCACATTTCCCCCTGCCGCAATTTCCTGCCCGGTTAAATCCTTATACATTGCCCGGAACATTTGATTGTGTCCGCGCTCGTCATCCCGAATCGAAGCTACGATGTTCTTCTGCTCTTGGGTTGGTGCCAGCCTGATTAATTCATCGTAAAATAATTCATCATTCCGCTCGCCTTGAACGGATTGTTTTATTAGCTCCAGCGCCTGCGGATAGCTAGTTGCCCAGACGGGCTGAAACGGTGCGCGATAGGAATAGGGGGGTGCCCAGTACATCATGAATTCCTTCCCTTCCATGATTTTTCAGAATTAGTCTATGCTCTGCGCATGGTTATGTGCGGATAGTATGATGCACCCGCGGCAGGAAGAGGCTTGCTGCAAGCAGCATTCGTTCCTAAATCACACCGGACAGGTAAATTCTGAACGAACATTAGGTAACGTTAATCTATTCGCCGGTCACGTGAACGGGTTGCTGCGGATCAGTTCGATAAGGTTCGCCGATGCTGCAGACAGCGGCTCGTTTTTCCGGGTGCATACGGCAATGGAATTTTTGAGATCGATTCCGTCCACGAACACCCTGCATAGCTCTCCGCGTTCGACATATTCCCTCACAACAAGGGAGGATACGAAATTGGCTCCATACCCGGCAATGACTGCAGCAATCGCCTCATGCAATCCGTTGAATTGCAGCGCGATTCTGCTCCTGTTCAAATTTTTTGATTTGCGCCGTAATGGCTGGCTGGCTGATGCGCAGCATCTCCGAGGCGCGGGTTACGCTTCCGGTGGAGGAGATGACATGAAACAAACGCAAAGCGTGCAGGTTCATAAGGAGTCCTCCTCTTTTCTAATTCACATTTCACATCGTAGGCCGCTGGTCCGCTTTATTATTTTCAGAGATAAATAGACGGAACAGCCGGCACAAGTGCAGCATTCCTTCATGCAAGAGTTGATCCTCCATCATGGAAAAGCTGATGCGGATGTGATGGTGTTCCGCTTCCGCCGGGTAACAAACGGATCCGGGAAGAAAACAGACGGACTCCCGTTGTCCAAGTATAAACAATTCGCTTGTGTTGTACTGGGCGGGCAGCGTGATCCAGATATTGAGCCCTCCTTCAGGTATCGTCCACTGAATCTCTGCCGGGGCATGCTCGGACAGCAGCTTTAAGGCTGTTTGGCAGCGGGAGGCAAGTACCTTCCGGAGCCGAAGAAGGTAGGAATCAAATTTTCGGGATTCGATGAGCGGCTGCAGTGCATGCTGGATGACAAGCGGACTGCCGAGATCCGTTGTCGTCTTCGCCGCGACAAGACGGCTCAGTATACTGCCGTCGGTCACGACACAGGCCGTTCGGCAGCCGGGGGACAGAAGCTTGCTGAAGCTTTTGATATAAATCACATGCCCGGCTGAATCCATGCTTTTGATGGGTGCAGGGGGCTCCACACCGAAGAAAATATCGCTTAACGGATCATCCTCCACGATTAAACAGGAATAGCTTTGGGCAAGCTCCAGCAATTGTCTGCGGCGAACTGCGCTCATGACAACGCCGGTTGGGTTGTGGAAGGTAGGAATCGTATAGATAATTTTGGGCGGGTGAGTATCGCAGAGCTTCGTCAGCAGATCTATCCGCATGCCTTCCTGATCCATCGGGACGCCAATGATCTTTGCGCCGCGGTTTATGAACACATCAATTGCGCCCGTATAAGTGGGAGCCTCCATATAAACGGTGTCTCCCGGCCCGACAAACGTGCGCGCGATCAGATCGATGGCCTGCTGTGAACCGCTGGTAATGAGAATTTGGTCCGGATGGTGAGTGATTTTACGCTTCTTCAGATGCTCCGCCAAGGTTTGTCTAAGCTGGGGATCGCCTTGAAATGGTCCGTAGTCCGTAAGAGCCTGCGGGCTCTTAAGCAGGCTTCGGGCCAAATTATTACTGATCTCCTCCGTTGGCAAAAGCTCAGGCTGGATGGTTGCCTTATGGAATTGGTAACGGGCCCGGCTTCCGTTGTAATGCCTCCACAGCTGCGCTCTGGGCAAGTAGTCGACTACCGCTAATTGCCAGCTGCGTGATTCCTGCGTTTCTCCGGCCACCGATTGGGATGCCTTGTCGCTTACATAACATCCTTTGCCCTGTGAACAATGGATCAGCCCCTGCTTTTCAAGCCGGGTGTACGCTTTGCTAACTGTAACCAGGCTGACCGCAAGCCCGGAAGCGAGTTCCCGGACGGAGGCGAGTTTTTCACCCGGCCTGATCAAGCCGGATTCGATGCGGCTCTCCAGGGAGTCGGCAATCTGGTCGGATAAGGTTTTGTCAAGCTTTCGATCCAATTGAATATGCAACGAAACGCACCTCCCAACTGTTATATTGACTATTATACTGTTATATTCCCAAGAAGCTATGATGTAAAGCAAGAAAAACTAGCCTGGGGGGAAAGAACATGAATTGGTCAAAGGCGGCCCAAAATTTGAAGCCATCCGTAGTAAGAATGATTTTGAAAGAATCGCAAGGCGAAGGCATGCTTTCGCTGGCAGGAGGACTGCCTTCACCGGCAATGTTTCCGGTCCAAGACGTTCGTGACGCTTATGAAAGAGCGTTAAACGGAGAACGCAATGTTCTCCAGTATGGGCTTACGGAGGGCTATGCCCCTTTACGGGACAAAATCCGGCAGCGCATGGAAAGCAAGAATGTCCATTGTGAAACCGAGGATATTTTACTGACAACCGGATCCCAACAGTCGATCGATCTCTTCTGCCGAATTTTTCTGGATCCAGGCGACCCGGTCCTGGTGGAATCGCCCACTTATCTAGCCGCCCTTCAGGTACTCGGCACATACCGGGCACAAATTCATGGCGTTGCCAGCGATGAGGAAGGGATGCTTCCGGACGATCTGGAGGCCAAGCTTCGTACAATCAAGCCAAAGTTCGTCTATGTCGGGCCTACCTTCTCGAACCCGACGGGGCGGGTATGGAGCATCAGCCGGCGGGAAGGTCTGGTAAGGCTGTGCAGACAGTACGGGACGCTGATTCTGGAGGACGATCCGTACGGCGAGCTCTCGTTTGAACCGACTGACCGTCCGCCTTTGTTATGCGAACTGGATGAGTCCTACGGTGGCAAGAGGCATGTTGTGTATACGAGCACATTTTCAAAAATCGTGGCTCCTGCGCTGCGAACCGGCTGGATTACGGGAGATAGGGACATCATCTCGATGCTGGCAAGGGCCAAACAGGCGGCCGACCTGCATTCCAGCTCTATTGACCAAAGGGCTCTCGACGCGCTGATGGAAGAATTTGATTTAAACGGCCACATTCGCTCTGTCTCCGATGAATATCATCGGCGGCTTACCCGGCTGGAAGAGAGCCTTGCGGCAAAATGGAAGGAAACCAGTTGGCATACGCCGCGCGGGGGCATGTTTATTTGGGTCCGGCTTCCCGAGACGGTCGATACGGGACAACTGCTTCCCTTTGCCATCAAGGAGAAAGTCACTTTTGTACCGGGAGAGCATTTTTATGAAGGGCGTCCGCACAAGAATACGATGCGTCTTAATTTTACCCACACGGAGCCGCAGTTGATCGGGGAGGCTGTCGACCGGCTGTGCAGGGCGTACCGGGCATTTTCCGAACAAAAGGAAGCGGCAAGGGAGAATGTGAAATAGACCGCTCATTCCCTTGCACATTTTTCGAAGGAGGGTCACTTTAAAAAATGGTAGCTGGGTTATATGCGCTAATGTGCTTGATCTTTGGAACCACATTTCTTGTCATTAAAATCGGCATCGAGGGCGGCGCTCCGCCCCTTTTATCCGCCGGTATCAGGTTCGTTGTCGCAGGACTTGTTATGCTGATGTTCCTTAAGGCCAAACACAAAAACACCCTTTCTCTTCTATGGAAAAAGGAAACGGCCATCGTCGGCGCGACTTTAACATTCGGTACATTTTCTGCGCTTTATTGGGCTGAACAATATATTTCCTCGGGCCTCGCGGCCATTTTGTCAGCGACCGGACCTCTGATGATCCTGATCATTCAATCGCTGATTCATCGAACGAAGCCCGCGAGACCGGCCATGCTGGGATGCATAACCGGACTGGCCGGCGTACTGGTGATCATGCTGCCCAGTGTCAAAACACAGGTAAGCTTAACATGGATGGCCGGCTGCCTCGTTATTCTAGCCGGCGAGATCAGCTACGCATCCGGGACCGTCTATGCGCGGAAATTGAGCGAGCGCTTCGCCAATGTGTCGCCGCTGGCGCTTAATGCCGCCCAAATGCTTTACGGAGGCCTGTTTCTCATTCTTTTATCCTCGGCGACGGAGTACTCGAAGTGGACATGGACAGCATTGGAAGCAAGCCTGAATACGGCCTCAATCAGCTCGATTCTTTATCTGATTGTGTTTGGCTCGATGGTTGGACACAGCATCTATTATTGGCTCGTGAGCAAAACGAATCCCATTTTTCCCTCAACGTGGCTCTATGTGTCGCCTTTGATTGCCATTATTCTTGGAGCGGTCTTTTACCAGGAAAACGTCACGTGGGAGCTAGGGCTTGGCGCCGTGGCCATTGTGGCAGGCATCGTTCTGATCAACTCGCAATCATGGCTGAAGCGAACCTCTAAAAATGCTTATCTCCGGCAGCGTTGACCCTTTTTTGGCGTGACACTTGACACTTGCGTGGTTTCATTTTAAAATCTAACCAGTTAGTTATAATTGAATGGTGGAGATTAGGATGGCAGCTGAGAAGAAGAAACGGACATACGACGCTGCGCGAACGAAGGAAATCATTCTGAATGCGGCGGAAGAACTGTTTGCGGAGCATGGCTATTCGGCCGCGCGAATCGATGCGATTGCCCAGAAATCGGGCTACAACAAAAGTCTGATTTACCAATATTTTCAGGATAAGCTGGGCCTTTATACGGAAGTCGTCAAACGGGCCGACCAACTGGGGGATTCAATCTTAAGGGAACTGATAGGCGATTTGTTGACAGATGAGTCCGTCCCCTCAGATCCGGTCAAATTCAGGCGTTTGCTGGAAATGCTTATTAGTATAGCCTATCAGTTCATGGTGGAGCATCCGCGCTACTTGAAGATATACGCTTGGGAAGCGGCGGAGGAATTCAAAACATGGAATCAAATTGCATACCGGCCGGATGATATTTCGGAATTTTACAAGCTGGCGAAGGCAGCCAAGGAAAATGGCATCATTCGCAAAGACATCGATGCGTTTCTGCTGCCGATCATGATGTGGAATTCGGTTTCTTCTTTCATTCAGTCGTATTCCCGTCTCAAGGATTTAATGGAAGAAATAGGGGAGCCGCTCCCGCAGGAACGCGCTAAAGAACAAATTGTGAAGTTGGTTATTTACGGGGTAATGGAGCCGTCTTTGCTGTAATGCAGGGCGGCAACCTTTATCCCTAAATATAAATAACTAGTTAGTTTTAAATTGGAAAGGTGGAAAACACATGAATGACGCTCAAATTCAAAGTAGTCCGAAAAGATGGTGGATTCTTGGCGCCCTGGCAATTAGCTTGTTTACGGTCGGTCTGGATATGACGGTATTAAATCTGGCCTTGCCAGCGCTGGCCTCCGATCTTCACGCCACGACGAGCCAACTGCAGTGGTTCGCCAATGCTTATAATCTGGTGCTGGCCGCGGCGCTGCTCCCGGCGGGCATGCTGGGCGACCGGCTTGGACGGAAAAAGCTCTTGCTGATGGCGTTGCTGCTGTTTGGCGGTGCGTCTCTCGTATGCGCCTACGCCGAGACTTCGGAAATCTTGATTGCCGCACGCGCAGCACTGGGCTTGGGAGCGGCTTTCCTGATGCCGCTCTCGATGTCGCTGCTGCCGATTTTGTTCTCAGGTGAGGAGCGGCCGAAGGCGATTCGCGTATGGGTAACCGCTACTGCCGTCGGGATGCCGCTCGGCCCGATCTTGGGCGGCTGGCTGCTCAAACATTACTGGTGGGGCTCGGTATTTTTGATTAATGTTCCGATCATTATTATCGCTCTTATCGCCATGATCTGGCTATTGCCCGAAACCCGCAGCGCGGAAAAAGCTCCCGCCGATCTACCGGGAATACTGACCTCCAGCCTTGGGCTTACGGCCATCACCTACGGTGTTACGGAAGCGGGGGAAAAAGGCTGGGGTGACGCCGTCACGCTGTCATGGATCATTGCCGGCTTGCTGCTGCTTGCGATTTTTGTCTTCTGGCAACGGAACGCGCGCCATCCGCTCGTTAATTTGTCTTTGTTCCGGGAGGCCCGGTTTACATGGGGCTCCATATTGGCTACACTGGTTAATTTTTCGCTGTTTGGCGTTTTGTTTGGACTTCCGCTTTTCTTTCAAGCGGTTAACGGAGTGGACGCCCAAGCAACCGGTCTGCGCATTCTTCCCATGATTGGGGGACTTATGGTCGGTGCTCAGCTGTCAGGAAAGCTGATCAAACTGACAGGAGATAAGATGATCATTGTCTTGGGATTTTTGCTGATGGCTGCCGGGCTGTTTCTTGGCGGATTTACCGAAGCATCCGGCAGTTATGGATATGCTGCGGTCTGGATTGCCATTATCGGCACCGGGCTCGGTTTTGCGCTGCCAAGTGCGATGGATGCGGCGCTGGGAGTTTTGGCGGTAGAGCGTAATGGTGTCGGCTCCGCCTTGATTATGGCGCTTCGTCAGGTAGGCGGGACCATTGGTGTCGCGCTCCTCGGATCGCTGCTGAATTCCGTGTACCATCGGCAACTGGATGTGGGCGGACTGCCCCCGCAAGCGGCGGAAGCCGTTCGGGACAATGTGGCCACCGGCGTCCAGGTCGCCCGGCAAATGAACAATGCTCCGCTTCTGGAATCGGTCCGCTCTGCCTTTACGAACGGACTGGACGTCATGCTCTGGGCATGCGCCGGGATTGCCGCATTCGGAGTAATCGCAACGCTGCTGTTCTTGCCGCGGATGAAGCGTACTTATGTGCAGACCATAAATTCAACGAACGAAGCTTGAAAGAAGACAAAGGTTCTTGATTCAAAATGCAAGTTCATAATAATTTCCAGTAACTTCAAAACGTTGCAAAAAGCTAAGAAGAGAAAGAGTACCGCGGTGATGTCTTTTTAACAGAGAGCTCCGGCAGCTGAAAAGGGGCAAAGAACAACCCTCGGGAACATGGTCTCAGAGCTGCGCACCGAAGCCTTGCAGGGCCGTAGGCTGCGCCGGAACCCGCATCCGTTACAGTGCTAGGGTATAAACGCTGATTAGCGTCGTACCTGAAGAGGTGAATGCCGCAAGGCATTGATGAAATTGGGTGGTACCGCGTGAGCATAGGCTCTCGTCCCTTTGGGATGAGAGTTTTTTTGCGTTTCAAGAAAAAGGAGGATGGTTGTTGATGGCTTATATTTTTATTGGAGGAGCATGGCCGTATGCAAACGGCTCGCTGCATTTGGGACGCCCTCGCAAGCTTGCTGCCGGGAGACTTTCTGGCGCGTTATTTTCGCTTGAAGGGAGACCAAGTGTTGTATGTTTCAGGCAGTGATTGTCACGGGACCCCGGTCGCCGTTCAGGCCAATCAGGAGGGAGTTTCTCCGGGAGCGATTGCGGACCGTTACCATCAGGAATTTGCCGATTGCTTTAAGAAGCTGGGATTTAGTTATGATTTATATACGCGTACCGACCGGGAATTTCATCACCATGAAGTACAGGATTTATTTTCGAAGCTTTTAAATAACGGCTATTTGTACAAAAAAACGATAAACCAGATCTACTGCGAAACGGATAAGCAGTTTTTACCCGACCGCTACGTTGAGGGGAATTGTCCGGTATGCGGCAATCGTGCCAGAGGCGATCTATGCGATTATTGCTCCACCCTGCTTGACCCGGCCGATTTGACGGACAGAACATGTAAAATATGCGGGAACCCTCCTACTAGCCGTCCAACCGAACATTTTTATTTTTCGCTTTCCCGTTTTCAGGACGAACTGGCCGAATACAGCGATAAAGCACGGGGATGGAGAGAAAACGCTGTACAGTTGACAAAGCGCTATTTAAAAGAAGGGTCACACCCTCATTTGGCCCGCACTGCTTATGGGAGCCGGGGCCTTCCATCTTCCGGACCGGATATTGTCATGCGAATATGTGACCCTGGAGGGGAAAAAGTTTTCAACCAGCCGCAATTGGGCGGTATGGGTTCCGGATATGCTGAAACGTTATCATCCTGATTCCATTCGCTATTTTTTGATCGCCAACGGACCAGAGAGAAGGGATGCCGATTTCTCATGGAGAGAGTTCATCCACAGTCACAACGGGGAACTGCTTGGAGCATTTGGAAACCTGGTCAACCGAACCTTGGCATTTATCGAAAAAGCTTTTGACGGGCGTGTTCCGAAAGGGCGATGTTGATGAAGAATGGAGGAAGGAGGCCGAGGATTTGTATGCCAGATCCGGCGCTTTAATCGAAGAAGGCCGTTTTAAGGATGCGCCCTGAGCTGATTTTCGCTTTCATCCGGCGGGCCAACAAATATTTTGATGAACAAAAGCCATGGGTGCAGGTGAAGGAAAACAGGCAAGCGTGCGGCTTCACACTGCATGTATGTGTATGGACCATAGCCAATCTTGCGAATTTGCTGGACCCGTTCATTCCTTTCTCGTGTGAGAAAATAAGAGCATTCCTTACTCTCGGGCAGCCGGCCTGGAGGCCCCGGTCTATCCCGGATAACTGCCGGATCCGGATGCGGGAGCTGTTATTCGAGCGAATCGATGTCAAGCGGATTGAAGAGGAAACGGCAATGATGGAACAGCAGAGAAAATAAACCTAAAGTTCTTGCAGATTGAGGGCTATGGAGTCTATGTTTTGAACATAGGTACGCTAAGTATATCCTCCGGCAAAAACAATCGGATTATCGGCCGATTTCTGGATTAAAATTTCGCCAAAACAAACCGAAGATAATCTCATGGAGAATTCCAAAAAAAGTGGAGATTTACGGCTAAAATCATTTTACTTCAGGGGGAGTACCATGTTCATCTTGCGAAATCTGAAATTCCGCTTCAAGCTTGCGATTTTAAACACTACGTCGATCGTATTTTTGCTGATCATCGGTTCTGTCAGCTTTTTCTATATGAATAAGATCGCTGTAAACTCTGCAGCCATGTATGAGCAAAATTTGTTACAAGTCAAAGCGATCAACCAGGTAAAATCGAACTTTAACATCATCATGAACGACATTCTCGGCTTGATGCTGACTGAGGATGAGAACATGAATCATGATCTCAACAAAAATTTTGAGGATACCTCGGCTGAAATCGACAAGCTTATGCAGCAGTTTAGGGCATCCATTTTGAGTCAAGAGGAGCAGACCCTGTTTGATCAAATTACGGCACAAAGACAGGCATTAAGAAGCTCGGTGGATAAAGTGCTCGCTCTTGCCTTGGCAAACAAAAACGAGGAAGCCTATGCGGTATATCTTGCAGAACTGGTACCGGGGAAGAAAGCGGTAGAAGCTTCGATCGTGAAGCTGTCGGAGTTAACTGAACAAGATGCGCTGAATCGAAATTCGGAGAACAGCCGGGCAAGCAGCTCTGCCAAATTGATTAATGTCATTTGCCTTGCAGCCGCTTTCGCTGCTTCTCTTCCTTTCAATAGCTATTATCAGAATGATTACACGTCCTATTCAAGCCCTGCAAAAAATGATGGAAAGCGCGGCTGCAGGCGACTTGACCGTCAGCGGCACTTATTTATACAAGGATGAAACCGGCCGGCTGACGCATTCCTTTAACCTGATGGTTGAATCGCTGCGCACGCTTGTGAAGCATATCAATGAGAAAGCCGCGACACTGGCGGCAAGCTCGGAAGAACTGACGGCAAGCTCCGAACAAAGCGCCAAAGCGACCGAGCATATTTCGCGTCAGATGCAGACGATCAGCGAGGGCACCGAAGCTCACGCACGCGGGGCGGAAGAAATGAACAGAACGATGGAAGAGATGACCACAGGCATTGGACGGATTGCGGAATCGGCGAGTGAACTTGTCGCAGCTTCGCAGCATTCGGAGAATAATGCGGTAATGGGACATGAATTTTTGGCAAAAGCGATGAATCAGGTGGAGCAAATCCATCGGTCAATTGTCGATCTGGCCCAAATGGTGGCTTCACTGAATGAGAAATCGGCAAGTATCGGCGAGATTACGGGTACCATTAACGACATTGCCAATCAAACGGGGTTGCTGTCTTTAAATGCGGCAATCGAAGCGGCCCGGGCCGGAGAGGAAGGGAGAGGTTTTGCCGTAGTGGCGGCCGAGGTCAAAAAATTGGCCGAGCAGACCCGGGATTCCTCGCAAAATGTAGCGGGCCTTATTCAGGAAATGCAAAGCGAAACAGAACGCGTATTCAAAAATATGGAGAACAGCAAAGCCTATGCTCAGCAAGGAAAAGCGACAATGTCGGATGTTGCGGACAATTTCGATCATATTCTGGACAACATTAAGCAGCTCGCCATGCAGCTGCATGACGTTTCCGCGATCACGGAGCAAATGTCGGCAAGCTCCGAAGAAGTGCTGGCAACCGTTGAGGCTTCGGCCAATATAGCGGAACATGCCAAGGAGCTGACACAAAGCGTTGCTGCCGCGGCGCAGGAGCAGCTCGCATCCGTAGAGGAAGTGAACGGTTCCGCTGCCTATCTCAGCAGCCTTGCTCAGGATTTGCAGACTTCAATTGAGCGGTTTAAAGTGTAGCGGCTGGTTTCCGGATCCTGTTCGCATGCTGCAATGCATGTCTTTTTCTACCTATACGGTTTGACAGTTCCAGTTTATGGATGATATCGTTTTTGTCAAAAAGGGAATGGAGAGATGACCATGGGAAAAATCGTTGCGCTTCAATCGCTGGGTGAAGCCTACAAAACCGCGATACAGGAAGCGGCGCCCGGCTGGAGCCTTGTTGACGGAAGCGATCCCGAAGCTTTGCAGGAGCATCTGCAGGATGCGGAAATTTTGCTCGGCTGGAATAAGGCTGCCGCCGAAATTACGCTTCAGGACGGCACGTCGCTCAAGTGGGTGCAAAACATCGGAGCGGGTGTCGATCAGCTTCCGCTTGAGCGCTTTTCCCAGCTTGGAATTACGTTGACCAATGCGAGCGGGGTTCATCCTTTCCCAATATCGGAGCACATTTTTGCCATGCTGCTCTCCCTTACCCGCCGCCTGCATACGGCAGTCCGGAATCAATCCGGCCAAGTCTGGGACTTCCAGACAGAAGGAATCGGGGAGGCGCACGGCAAAACGATGGGTATTCTCGGTGTAGGCGCCATCGGCGTGGAAACGGCCCGGCTGGCCAAAGCTTTTCAAATGAAAGTTCTCGGTGTACGTAAATCCGGTAGTCCTAACGAGTATGTAGACACGATGTACACATTGGATCGTTTAAATGAAATGCTGAAGCATTGCGATTATGTTGTAAACTGCTTGCCCCATACGCGAGAAACCGAAAAGCTTATAGGGAAAGAGCAGTTCTCCATTATGAAGCCAAGCGCTTTCTATATTAACATCGGCAGAGGCAAAACAACGGATACGGACGCGATGGTTCAGGCTTTGCAAAGCCAATCCATTGCCGGAGCCGGTCTGGATGTGTTTGAACCGGAGCCGCTGCCAGCAGACCATCCGCTGTGGGCGATGGACAATGTCATGATTACACCGCATATGGCCGGATTATCGACAAGCTATATCGAACGTCTTGCAGCTATTTTTATCGGCAATCTTAAAGCTTATGTTCAGGGACAGGCGCCAAGTATAAATGTCGTTGACCTGGTTAATGAATACTAAGGAAGGAAGCGGAACATGGAATCTACTGCTGATCAGCGATTCCGATTTTGATTTTATACTCGATTCAAAGTAGATCGAAGTGGGAATGGGTGTGAGGTGGAGAGCGTAGCGGCCGCCTTTAGAGTCAGGTTCTAACCCTATTGCAAGTTTAATAAGAACATGAATCTAACAGCGGTGGAATCCCATATCCATTCCCTCCCCCACGTACAAACGTATCACATAGCACGACAAAGGACCGTCCGGCGAATTTTCCGGACGGTTTTTCTTGTTTAGAAAGCTTGTAAGCCATGTCCTTAAACCGACATGCTGAAAACGGGCTCCAGGGCGGATTCATCCACGGTTACGCCAAGGCCGTAACCATCCGGAACGTGTACCGCCCCGTTCGATATGGAAAGTCCGCTCGCCGGGTCGTCTTCAGGACGAACCCGCTGAAATCCCCATACTTCAAAATGGCTGGCGCGGGAAGCCGCTGCGATTTGGACCAATGCAGCGGTAGCAAGCCGCCCTTCATCCATTTGCCCCAACATATAGGGCAGGCCGAAAGATTCGGCCACAGCCATCATCCGCTGCAGGTTGGCGACGGATCCCGCCTTTACCAGCTTCAAATGAACGAGATCGGCTGAACCTTCGGCTGCGATTCTGGCCACATCCGCCGGCGTACGGCAGCTTTCGTCTGCGACCACGGCGGCATTGACCTGGTTTCTGACCTGTTTCAAACCGCCCAAATCGCTGGCGGGAACGGGCTGCTCCGCCCACTCAACGCCAAACGCCTCCAATTCTTTCAGCCGCAGTACCGCCTGTTTGGGAGTCCATCCCTGATTGGCATCGACACACAGCAGAACGTCCCGGCCCAAGCCGGCTTTATCAATAACGGATCTGACCCGCCGCACTCTCTCCAGATCGCCGGCCCTGTCCGGGCCTACCCTCAGCTTGATCGTTCGGAAGCCTGCATCAAGGTAACGGACGGCCTCTTCTTCGGCTTCCGCCGGTGTTCCAAAGGCGATGGTGGCGTCACTTGGAATCGTATCCCTGAGCCGTCCCCCCATCAGGTCCGATACAGACACCTTGAGCAGCTTCCCCGTCAGATCAAGCAAGGCGATATCTACGGCCGCGCGGGCCGCGCTGTTTCCTGTAATCAGTCTGTCCAGCTCGGCATTTATCGAATTCCGGTTCAGCACGGGTTTGCCGAGAAGTGCGGGACCAATCGTATGAATAAGTACAGCCGCAACCCGTTCGGGAGTGTCTCCCGTCACATACTCGCAATTGCCGCGCACTTCACTCCAGCCGCTGACGCCGGAATCCGCCGTAATTCGCAGATAGACTTCTTTCAAATGGGTTACCGTTCCGGAAGAAGAGTGAGTGAAAGGGGGAGAGAGAGGAAGATCTCTTCTGAATACATCGATTTTTGAAATCAGCATGCTGTGCACCTCTTTTTTTGTCCCTATATATGAAAAATCAAAATGTCAGGTAAGTTCACATATATAGAATGAATTGCCAAACTATTAACCTATTTATGATATTTTATCAAATATCAAAGTAATTATAATGACATTCAAACCGGTTTGGCAACTGAAAATGGCAGTTTATATCAACGATATCCCATCAATGATATTTATTATGACATAAAAAGATATTTGTGTTGACAATCTTTCAAATCGAACGATACAATGTGACCTAATCTTACAGATCAACTTTGATCACTGATATTTGATCAAATATCTGATCATCAGCCAAATCATATTTTTAGAGAGGAAGTGCAGAATGGTTGAGTAAAATCCCTGTTATTGTTACTGCGTCGGAACATGCCTACACCATTCTTAAGCAATGGATATTGTCCGGTGAGCTCGCTCCCGGTGAGAAAATCGATCAAGACGCTGTCGCAGCTAAACTCGGCGTTAGCAAAATGCCGGTGCGCAGCGCTTTGGAGAAACTGGCAGCCCAGGATTTGATCGTTCTTCACTCACACCGGGGAGCGACGGTAAGCACATTGTCAGCCGAACATCTCGATGACATTTATCTGGTACGGTGCCAACTGGAAGGCTTGGCCGTAAAGCTGGCTACCGAGCTTCTGACACCCGAAGACGTACATGCTCTTAACGGGATGATTCAGGAGCAGGAAGAGCTGGCGAAACACCCGAACCCCGATACCGAGGAAATCCTGGTCGCCAATCGCGAGTTTCACATGCTGATCTACAGACTGGCGAAGCGTCCTGTATTAATGTCCATAATCGAACGGTTATGGGAGCAAAGCGAGCGATATCGCCGCATTCTTCTCGTCCAGCCCGGTATGCTTGACGGTTCCACTAGCGAACATCGCCATCTTGTTGAGCTGATGAGCCAGCAAAAGGCGGAGGAAGCCAGTCAGTTCCTTGTTGAACATAATCGGAAAACGCAGAAGGTCGTGCTTGGCGTTATGGAAATCGAACAGAAAACCTGAGGAGGAATTACATCATGATGAAGAAAAAAAGTATGCTTATTTGTGCGATTTTGGTACTGATCGTGACTGTCCTGAGCGCATGCTCGGGGAAAAACAGTGAAAGCAGCGGACAAGCCTCCCCATCTCAAAGCAATCAGCCGGGAGAGCAAAAAGCTTCTGTGACACCCCCGTCATCTTTAGCCAAGAAAGGAGTTTTAACGTACGCCACCGCCGCTACTTTCCCTCCTTTCGAATATATGAGCAATAATCAATTTACCGGATTCGATATCGAACTGGGTCAAGCCATTGCCGAGCAAATGGGCTTGAAGGTGGAGATCCAGTCCATGAACTTCGACGGTCTGATTCCGGCTCTTCAGGGCAAGCGGATCGACATGATCAACTCAGCGATGTATATCAAGCCAGAGCGGGAACAACAGGTTGATTTCGTGACCTACATGGGTCTGGGCGATTCGATTGTCGTGAAGAGCGGAAATCCGAAAGGCATTAAAAGCTTGGATGATCTGTCCGGCAACACGGTTGCCGTCACACGCGGAGCTGTCGAGGAAATCAACGTTCGGGAGCATAATGAAAAGCTGAAGCAAGCCGGCAAGACGGAAATTAAAGTTTTGGCGCTGCCGACTGCCAACGACGCCGTTCTTGCCACCGAGCAGGGCCGGGCTGACGCCTTCCTTCATTCCTCTCCTGGCGCGGCTTATCTGCAAGAGGAGAAACCGGGCGTTTTCGAAATCGCCGGTACTTTCGGTTCGGATACGAAGATCGGAATTGCCGTTCGCAAGGGCGACACGGAAATGAAAGCCGCGATTGAAGCTGCGCTGAAGAATGTCGTTGAGGACGGTACGTATAAGAAGCTGATGGACAAATATCATTTGCCGGAAGAGATGAGTTATTTCAAGTGATGCCGTAGTCCCCTGGATAAGGCGGCCGAAAGATTTGTACTAAAGTTCTTTCGGCCGCCGAATCAGGGAGAATAACTGGCGAAAGGGGTTTATTAATGGAATTGATAGAAGGCGTATTGTCGTATCTCGGTTCAGAAGCTTTTTTGCTCGGCGCTGTTAATACGATAAAGCTGACGCTTGTATCGCAGATTGTTGCGGTCGTCCTTGGATTTATCATTGCACTTGCCAAAATGTCGAGGTGGAAACCTTTGCAGGGACTGGCAGCTTCATATATATGGATATTTCGCGGCATTCCCGTGTTGGTGCAATTGATCTTTGTCTATAATGCACTGCCCCAGTTCGGCATCAAGCTGAGCGGGTTCCAGTCCGCATTCGTCGCGCTCGCGCTTAACGAGGCTGCATACATGGCGGAAATCGTGCGTTCCGGCCTGGCCTCGGTCGGCAAAGGGCAGCATCGAGCCGCCCATGCCCTTGGGATGAACAACTGGCAGCGAATGAGATATGTCGTACTTCCCCAGGCGTTTCGGGTCATCGTACCGCCAACGGCCAACCAGTTCATCGGCATGCTGAAGACTTCGGCCATGGCCTCTGTCGTAGGCTATACCGACCTGCTGCTGACGGCTCAACAAACGGCGAGTGCCAACTTCGATTATATCGACACACTGATAGCAGCCGTCATCTATTACCTGGCGTTTACGGCGCTGTTTACGTTCGTGCAGTCCTATTTGGAGCGGCGAATGGATACCACGCGAACGAAAAAACGTCAACCGAAGCTGTTCTCGGGTTTAAAGAACCGGGAACCGAACCGAATCGTCTGATACGAAAGGAGGCGCAAGCGATTTGCTGCAGATAAAACAAGTATCCAAGAAGTACCACGGCGAGCCGATTCTTAAAGACGTGTCTCTCGAAATTAAGGAAGGCGAGCGGGTTGTTATCATCGGACCATCGGGTTCCGGCAAGTCCACGCTGCTGAGGTGTATGGCGGGTCTGGAGAGCATCGATGGCGGTCTAATTTTGTATAACGGACAAGATGTCAACGGGTCGCGGCATTCCCGGTCCGAAATCGGAATGGTATTTCAATCGTTTGATTTGTTCCAGCACCTGAGTGCGATTCAGAATATTATGCTGGCCCCGAAAGTGGTTAAGCGCGTAAGTGATCAAGATGCCCGGTCACGGGCGGTTCAATTGCTTGAACGGGTACGTCTTTCGGATCGGGCGGAGCATTACCCCGAACAGCTCTCGGGCGGACAACAGCAGCGTATCGCCATTGCGCGCGCGCTGGCCATGAATCCGAAGCTGATGCTATTCGACGAGCCCACTTCGGCGCTGGATCCCGAGATGACTTCCGAGGTTCTGGACGTTATCGTGGATTTGGTCAAGGACGGGATGACCGTCGTTATCGTTACGCATGAGATGGAATTCGCCCGCAGGGTCGGAGACCGCATCATCTTCATGGATCAGGGGAAAGTTGTGGAGGACCTGCCGTCTTCACAGCTTGAAGAAGCTGCCAAGCACCCCCGCCTGAAGCAGTTCCTGAATCAGATCACCTCGTACTGACGAACGGAGAACAGCGTCACATCCGCAAATAGTCATCTTTCGTCAACTATTCTAATTTCGCAGCTGGAGGTGGTCGCATTTGGAGACCGTAAAATTGGCGCTGGTGCAGTTCGAAAGCGTCTTGATGGACGTATCCGCCAACGTGCAGAAAGGAGTGCGCTTTGTCCGGGAAGCGGCCCGGCAAGGAGCAGACTTGATCGTCTTTCCGGAGCTGGCCGTCACCGGATACAACACGGACGTGATCGGTGATCGATATCATGAGCTTGCTGAGGATTTGGACGGGTTCAGCGTGAAGTCATTTAGCGAAGCCGCCCGGAAACACCGCATCAATATCGTGATCCCGATGGCGCTCAGGCAAGCAGAGGGCAGCATTACGAACAGCGCCGTTGTCATTGACCGAAGCGGAGCTGTGGCGGGAACGTACAGCAAAATCCATCTGTGGGAGGATGAGAGAAAATATTTCAAACCGGGCGACGACTGCTCCCCGTTTGAGATGGATTTCGGCAAACTCGGCATTCTGATCTGCTACGATGCCGGATTCCCGGAGGCGGCGCGAACGCTTGCCTTGCAAGGGGCGAAGCTGATCGTAACTCCTTCAGCCTTTTCCCTGGAAGATAAACACAGATGGGACATCTATTTTCCGTCCAGAGCTTTGGAGAACACCTGTTTTGTAGGCGGCGTTAACGGTGTAGGCGGCGGACTGCGGCTTTTCGGCAACAACAAATTCGCGGGTCCGCGAGGCGAACTGGTGCTGGACGCAAGTCTGAACAATGAGGAAATGCAAGTATTGGAGATCGATCTGAACGAAGCGACGGAATGCTCGAAGCAGACCCCGTATTTAAGAGACTTGAGAATGGACACTTACGGTTATAAAGCTTGAATTTAAGTCCAGGAAAAGAGGTAAGCAAAATTGAGCGACACAACATTGGTATTTTCCATAGAGGAATTTCAATCCCGTCTTAAAAACGTACAAAATGAGCTCGCGAACCGCGAACTAAGCGGCATGCTCGTGCATACGCCCGAAAATATTTTTTATCTGACCGGCTATCAGAGCCCTGGCTATTATATGTATCAATGCCTCGTCATTCCCGCTTCCGGCGATCCGGTGCTGGTGCTGCGGAGAGGTGAGCTGTCGAACGTACAGACGTACAGCTGGCTGCCCGAGCAGCAGGTCCGAACTTACGACGATACGAACGATCCGGTCGTCCTGACCGCAGATACGGTAAAGGAAATGGGCATCGCTCCCGGAAAGATTGGTGTGGAGACGGGCTCATGGTTCCTGCCGGTCCGCAACTACCTGAAGCTCGAGACATTGCTTGACGGTTTCCGTCTTACGGATGCCCAGGGGCTGGTAGAAGCTTTCCGGGTGATCAAGTCGCAAGCTGAGATCGCTTATATCCGTGAAGCTTGCGCGGTGGCGGACCGGTCGATGCAAGCAGGCCTGGACGCCATTCGAGCAGGGGTCAACGAAGATGAGGCGGCAGCGGCCATGTTCTCCGCCATGATCTTGGCCGGCGGCGAATATTTGGGGATGGAGCCGTTTATTTCTTCCGGTTACCGCTCGGGCAACATGCATTCCGCGTGGGGCCATAAAGTCATCGGCGACGGGGAGACGCTGCTGCTGGAAGTGGCCGGCGCCCGCAACCGGTACCATGGCGCCTTGATGCGCTCCGCTTATACCGGTACCCCTACCGATGAGATCAAGCGGGTGACCGAGGTATGCATCAGCTCCCTGAACGCCGCGCTTGAAGTGATCCGGCCGGGCGTTACCGCCGGAGAGGTGGACGAGGCCTGCCGCGGAACCATTGAACGGGCCGGGCTGTACGAGCAGTTCCGCAAACGGACCGGCTACTCGATCGGCGTCGCGTTCGCGCCCGATTGGGGAGAAGGGCACATCATGAGCTTGCAGCGGGACGACTCCCGTGTGCTGCAGCCGGGAATGGTATTCCATATCCCGCCGGCTCTGCGCGTTCCGAATCGCTATGGTGTCGGATTTAGCGAGACGATCCTGGTGACGGAATCCGGCTGCGAGGTACTGACCAAGCTGCCGCGCGAGTTAACCCTTTCTCAGGGGGTGAGCCTATGAGCACCATGAACACAGGTTTAGCAGGCAAGACGGCGCTGGTAGCGGCTGCCAGCAAAGGGCTAGGCCGCGCCGTGGCGTTCGAGCTGGCGCGTGGCGGAGCGAACGTTGCGCTTTTCAGTCGCAGCGGGGAGGAGGCAGGGAAAGTGGCGGCGGAAATTACAGCCGAAACGGGGATGCCCGCTCTTGGACTTCAGGCCGACGTCCGCTCCGCTTCAGACCTGTCCCGCTGCGTAGACGAAACGGTTCGTGCCTTTGGCGGGCTGCAGGTCGTAGTCACGAACGCAGGCGGACCTCCTGCGGGCACCTTCGAAACACTGAAGGAGGAAGACTGGCAATTCGCCTATGAGCTTAACGTGCTCAGCGTGGTCCGTCTCATCAAATATGCGCTTCCACATCTTAAGAAGCAGGGAGGAGCGATCGTCAACCTGGCGTCGTCCTCGGTCAAGCAGCCTATTCCCGGCTTGACGCTTTCCAACGTGATGCGGACCGGAGTAGCCGGACTCAGCAAGACGCTGGCGGAGGAACTGGCCGTTTACGGCATCCGGGTTAATACGGTCGGACCGGGCCGGATCGACACAGACCGGGTTCGTTCCCTGGACAAGATTCGGGCCGGCAAGGCAGACGTTACTCCAGAGGTTATCAAGGCCCAGTCTGAAAAGAATATCCCGCTCGGACGCTACGGACAGCCGGAAGAATTCGCCCGGGTGGTCGCGTTCCTCTGCTCGGACGGAGCGAGCTACGTAACGGGACAGACGCTGCTGGTCGACGGCGGGATGGTGAAATCGTTATGACCGAAGCGCATAAGCGTCTGGATGAGGCTATTCGTCCGGAACGGACCACCCAAATATTGGGTGAACTTACCCGTTTCCAAAGCGTCAATCCGAATGGTACGGAAAGCGCAGTGGCCGCTTACGTAGCCAAAGTAATGCGAGATGCGGGATGTGAAGTGGAGCTTCAGGTAGTCGAGCCGGGAAGGCCGAATGTGATCGCGCGCCTGAAAGGTACCGGCGGCGGACGTACGATCATCCTGAATACCCATATGGATGTGGTGCCGGCCGGGGAAGGCTGGAGTTCCGATCCCTTCACCATGGTTCAGAAAGGCGACCGGGTATACGGGCGCGGCGTCATGGACGCAAAAGGGCCACTGGCCGCCATGATGGCTGCGGTCGAAGCGATTGCCGCATCCGGGATTGAGCTGCCGGGCGACATCGTGCTCGCGGCAGTGGTGGACGAAGAAGCGGCGAGTCTGGGGGCTCGCAGCCTTCCGGCCGACCTTCGCGCCGATCTTGCCGTAGTCGGCGAGGCGACGAACGGCAACCTGGCGATCGCGCATCGGGGAAGCATCCGCCCGGTTCTGGTTGCGGAAGGGGTTTCGGCGCATTCGTCCACGCCCCACCTTGGGGTCAATGCCGTTTCCCTCATGGCCCGCACGCTCGTGGCGCTGGAGGACTTCGCAGAACAACAGCTGACGGAAAGACTGCATCCGTTAACCGGGCAGTCAACCTTATCCGTCACGATTATTCAAGGCGGAATCAAGGAATCAATGATCCCGGACCGCTGCGAAGCTCTGATCGATCGCCGGCTGATTCCCGGCGAGGAAGAGGCTGCCGCTCTGCGGGAGATCGAACAGATCATCGCCGGTTTGCCTGCTCTGGACGGCCGGGTCCAAATCGACCGTCTCATTCCGACAACCGGGGTGGCGTCGGAAACCCGGCCTGATCATCCGATGGTCGAGCTGGCTTCGGCGGCGATCGAACGGGTATACGGCCGTAAACCCGAGCTTACGGGCCTCACGGCCAATTGCGACATGACCCACTTCGTCAAACGGGGAATTCCTTCGGTCATTTACGGGCCGGGCGACTTCAGCGTGGCTCATAAAGTCGATGAGTGGGTAGCATTGTCTGAACTTGAGAATGCGACACGGGTCTATTCTTCTATAGCGGTAGAAGTTGCAGGCTCGTTCAGATAAAAGATGAGGTGATAGTCTTTGTTGAACCGACATGTTCAGCTGGCGGATTGGGTGGACCGGGTACAGCCGTCTCCGACCGCGATGCTGGAATCAACTGTAGCCCGGTATCAGCGGGAAGGTCGAACCGTATACCGTTTGGGTCTCGGACAACCGGATTTCCCGACGCCTGATCGGGCCAAAGCCTCGGCCATTGAGGCGATTCAGAACAATTTTACAGGATACACCGATACAAGCGGGATTACGCCCCTGCGCGAAGCGATATCGAGAGCGCTGCGGCGGGATATAGGCCTTTCATATAATCCCGACGAGATTGTCGTTACGGTGGGGGGCAAGCACGCGCTGTTCAACGCAATCTGTACGCTGTGCCAGGCGGGAGACGAGGTCCTGATCCCGGTGCCGTATTGGGTTTCGTTTCCAGAGCAGGTTAAATTCGCGGGCGCCAAGCCGGTTTTTGTTCCGACGGATGCCGCCAGCGGATATAAAGTAACGCCCGAGTCGCTCGCGCCGTTTGTGAACGAGTCGACCCGCTTGCTCATTCTCAACCAGCCGAATAACCCTTCTGGGGCGGTGTACAGCGCGAAAGAGCTGTCGGAGCTGGCTGACTTCTGCCTGAAGCGCGATCTTTGGGTCATCAGCGATGAGGTCTACTCGGCGTTTGTCTTCAAACCGGAAGGATATACGAGCATTGCATCGTTTCCCGGCATGCGCGAACGAACCGTCGTTACCAATGCAGTGTCCAAAACATACGGGATGACCGGTTGGAGAATCGGTTATTCGGCCGCACCGGCGGCGATCACGCAGGCGATGCTGCGTCTTCAATCGCATACGACGAGCAATCCTTCATCCATTGCTCAGCAGGCGGCTCTCGCCGCGATCGACGGACCGCAGGACGATCTGGAGAACATTCGCCGGGAGTACGCGGCTCGCCGCGACATTCTTGTTGAAGGAGTCAGGCGGATCCGTGGGCTTGCGTGCAATGTCCCGGACGGCGCTTTCTATGTATGGGTGGACGCCTCCGGCTGGCGCGGACAATCCCTGGCAGGGCGCGTTATATCCACGGCCGACGATTTGGCTGATATTCTGTTGACGCAGGCAGGCGTAGCGGTAATGCCAGGCACCGGATTTGGCAGCCCTTATCATCTTCGTCTCTCCTATGCGGTATCCCGGGACGAGATGAAAAACGGACTTGCGGCCATGGAGTCCATTCTGGGCAGCAATTAAACATAAGCACCTAGATTGCCGAGATCAAGGAGGAAACATAAGTTATGTCCAATACTGATTTTAAAAATAAGCTCAAAGGAATTTACGTGCTCGCCATCACTCCGATGACGGACACACTGACCTTCGATCCGTCCGCGCTGCGGCGGAACATCGATCATTACATCGCTTCGGGAGCTCACGGAATCATCGTGGGGGGCACCTACGCGGAATACCCGAGCCTCAGCATCTCCGAACGGCAGGAGCTGTTCGCAGCCGCCGCCGAAGCCGTTGCCGGCAGGGTACCGCTTCTGTGCTGCACGGCCGCAAGCGGCACCGGCGAAGCCATCCAGCTGACCCAGGCGGCCAAAGAGGCCGGAGCCGACGGCGTGATGGTAACGCCTCCTTATGTCTCGGAGGTGAGACCGGAGGATATTTACTACCACTTCCAGCTTCTTAACGAAGCCGCCGAATTGCCGATTCTCATCTATAACAGCGCCAGCATCGGCGTGCATCTGTCGCCGGAGGAAATCGCCAAGCTCGCCAAGCTGGAGAACGTCGCGGGTGTGAAGCAGGGCGCCACCGATCTTCACGCTCTGGTGCGGACCGTGGCATATTCTGGCGACGACATTTCAGTTATGTGCGGTTCGGACGGTCTCATTCTAGGCGCTTTGGCCTCCGGTTTACCGGGCTGCACCTCCACGCTCGCCAACTTTATGACGAGCGAGTTTGTCGCACTCTACAACGAATTTCAGCAAGGATTGGTCGAGCGTGCCCGTGATCGGTACTACCGCTGGCAGCCGATCCGGGAGCTGGCTCGGAAGTATGGGCAGCCTGCTATGGTGAAGGCCGCGCTTGATATCGTTGGACTGCCTTCGGGACCGGTTCGTCCTCCTTTCCGAACGCTCGGAGAAGAAGCTGTGGCGGATATCAAACGCACGCTCCAGGAGACTGGAATCATCAAGTAACATTATGAACAGCGAGCCTCATCAGAAGTTTCCATAACTGCTGATGGGGCTTTTTTTCTTCCTCCCTGAAATAAGTCACAGGCGTTTTCCCGGCAAACCTATATAATTTTTAGGTTAAGCCTGTGGAGGTTTGATTACTTTTTTTCAGGAGGGTAATAAAAAGATGACTTATAAATCGCTGGAGCTGGAAAAACCGGATACCTATGAACTGGAAGGTCTTGAAATCGGGATCACTTCAAACTGCAATTTTCGCTGCGATTACTGCTGCGCCTATCAAAGAAACGACGGCAATTCCATTGGAGCAAGTAAGATTATCCCATTGCTTGAAGAGCTTCCATCACTAAAAAGAGTACGTTTGTCAGGCGGCGAGGTGACCTTGAAATATGAGGACTGTCTGGAGGTAGTGCGGTACTGCGCATCAAGAGGCATCCAGACCCAGCTGAATTCCAACGGCAGCCTGCTGGATGAAAAGCGGATAACGCGGCTGTCGGAAGCCGGGCTGACGACGATCCATATTTCCTTCAACTTTACAACGGCGGAGGAATTTTCGAGATACTATCATATTCACCCGAGCGTATATCATAAGATTCGCGAAAACATTACGCTTTTTGCCGCCGATCCAAGGGTGGATACCGTGCTGGAAACGCTGCTGTTCAGCGAAACCCAGAACAACATGAAGGCGATTAGCGAAGATGTGTACGGAATGGGCGTGCGCACGCATGAAATTCAGAACAGCATCGTGATGCATCATTCCGGCTGGAGAGCGATCGCCGCCAGAGAACAGCTGAAGCATGCGGTTGGCGAGCTGATCGCCATGAAGCGGGACGATATGATTTTATACTTTACCTGTATGGACCGCTTTATGGACGAACTTGGCTTCAAGGAACAGCCCGGAGTCTATTTTGCGCACTGCATCGAAGGGAAAAAGCAGCTCCATCTGCACGGAAACGGGGATTTGCTCATTTCCGAGCTATGCTACCCGGTAAAGATCGGCAACATCTACAACGGGACTTCGCTGAAGGATTTGTACCGCAGCATGCCTGCTCCGCTGGCGGATTTTCTGGAGAAGCAGCCTTGCCCGGCCCGGGAAGCTCTGTTCCCACAGCAAGGAGATTAGCGCCAAGACAGCACGGAATATCAAAAAAGCTGGCCCGATCCGGTATACAATAGAGAAAATTGACAAAAGGTTGGTGCCGGATGGACTATTACACGAGAATTCAGCAGTCTATTGATTTTATCGAAAGCCATTTGGAAGAAGAGCTGTTTATTGCCGATATTGCTGCCAAGGCCCACTTCTCTCCCTTTCATTTTCAAAGGCTATTCCAGGCGATTTCCGGCTCCTCCGTGCAGGAATATATCCGAAGCCGCAGGCTGGCCGAAGCTGCGCGGCTGCTGGAAAGCGGCCATGGGTCGATTCTGGATATCGCGCTTTCGGCGGGGTATGGCTCGCAGGAGGCTTTTACCCGAGCCTTTGCTGGCTGTTTTGGCGTGACGCCGGCCAAATTTCGAAAGCAGCCCTGCGCGATTCGTATGTCGGAACCCATGAAGTTTACGGATTATTCCAATTATAAGGAGGATGGATTTCATATGCGCAAGCCGGAAATCCGGGAAATAACACCGCTTCGCGTTGTAGGACGCAAATATCGGACGTGCCTGAACAATGAGCTCTATTTTGCCGAGATCCCGGGCTTTTACCATGACTTTGGAATTCGTGAAACCTACATGCGCATTCCGGATAAGGCTGCTCCTGACATGTGTTACGGGATTTCCTGCGATTATGAAGACGACGGGGGATTTTCGTTTCTTGTCGGGGAAGAAGTGTGTGCATTTACGGACAGCCTGGATGAGGATCTGGTTCAATTTGTTGTTCCCGGCGGCAAGTATGCGGTGTTTATCGCGGATGGTACTGCAGAGCATGTTCAGCAGGTAAGAAAATATATTTATGGGGTCTGGCTGCCGGGTTCGAATTATGAGCGGCGGGAAGGACCCGATTTTGAGGTTACGGACGTCCGGAACTCTAGGTATCCGGATGAGATGAAAATGACGATCTACATCCCGATTTTGTAATGGCATTGGCTGCCTGAAATTACGCTGACATCAGATGGCATGGATGCGGCGTTATATGTATAATTGAAAAAGCAAGATAAACTTAAACCCGGTCTGCTGCCTTATAGCCTGACTGGGTTTTGTTTGAAATTTTAGAAAATACAAGCTGCTGCTTGCCCTAATTATGAATCTCGCAAGGAGGAATCAAGCATCATGACACAGATCGGGCTGATCAGACACGGCAGCACTCTATGGAATAAAACCGGACGGGTACAGGGCCTTACCGATAATCCGCTCGATGAGGAGGGCAGAGAACAGGCAAGACTGCTGGCGGAACGGCTCAGGGAAGAGAAATGGGACAGAATCTACTCCAGCGACCTGCTTCGGGCAAGGGAAACTGCGGAAATTATCGCGGCAAGGCTGGGAATTAAGCATATCGAATATGATTCGCGGTTAAGAGAAATGAACGCGGGGCTCATCGAAGGAACCACCGAAGAGGAGCGCCGGCAAAAATGGGGGAACGATTGGAAAAAGCTTGAGCTTGGCCAGGAATCGCCAGGCTCCGGCATGGAACGGGGTGCCGAATGTATTGCGGAAATTGCCCGCAAGCATGCAGGGGGGCACATCCTGATCGTCAGCCACGGCGTTCTTCTGCGCCAAAGTCTCAGAAAACTGGTGCCCGAGATCGGGATGGATGCGGCGCTGGACAATACGGCCATTACCGTGCTTCATCTGGAGGGTGACCATTGGAATTGCAAAATGTACAATGGTACGGACCACCTGAACGGAGGATGAATGGAAAATGGGGAAAGAAACGGAGCAGCCGGAAAGGCTGTTTGTCGAACAAAATTATGATATTGGAGCGGTAGAGAAGCTGCAGAAAATAAACGCAGGACGAAGCTCCATGGCAATGCTTGTTGCAGCCGGCAGCGGCCAATATGTGCTCAGGCGGCTACGGAACCGGCAGCAGGCGGAACTGGAGTATAAGATCAGCCACAAGCTGCTGCACTTTGAACTGTGTCCTCCGATATTGCTGGCCAGAGACATGCGGCCTTTCGCTCAGAACGAAGACGAATGTTATAACCTTCAGCTATATATGGATAATGATCCCAAAGGATCGGAGGAGGTTGATGATGTTAAACTCGGCCATGCGATCGCTGTTTTTCACCTGGAACTGGCAGCCTTGGATGGGCTCCCTCAGCCTGACCGCTTCGAGCTTGGTGCTATGTGGTCTACGATTCAGAACCGGGATAATACGGATTCGTCCAGTTGGATGAGATCACTTGCTGAACGGGTTCAGGAGCTCCTTAGTTTCGAATTGTCCAGCTCCAACACCAGTTCCTGCTCAGGCGATTGGATTCACGGCGATCTTGGAAAATGGAACATGCTTTTCCCTCGCAGCAGGAAAAGAAGCAGCGTGCTGCTGATCGATTTCGGCGAAGCGCGGAAAGGGAACCGGCATTTTGATATGGCCGCGGTGCTGGCTTCCTTGCTGAAGAGCTGCCGGACGGATGAAGACTGGAAGCGGCGAATCTCGGCGTTTGCGTACGGCTACCAAAGCGGAGGGAAAGTTGTAGATTTTGCCGAGCTCGCAGCCTATACGGAATTTTGGCTGATTCGCGGAGCCGTTGCCGTCCTGGCCCATAACGGGACAACAGAAGCTTCAGCCCGGTTTGTGCGGGAGGTCATGGCTACCATAGACCGCTATAAACGGATATATTCAGATCGTGTGTCTTAATCGTCTATTTTCATCAGCTCCGGCAAATCAAGCGCCATCGCTACATTGCAAAGCATGCCCCTTGCCAGGAAGAGCAGCGTTTTTTCGGAAGGCTTGCCGATATTGGCCTTACGAAAGGCTTCATATACCATTTTCCGAATCACGCTGAATCCCTCTTTCATAACGTGGGCCACAGCATCATCCCTGATCGTCTGAGCCTGCATTTGCAGCAGCGTTTCGCTGCGGTATTCCGTCATAATCCGGGAGTAGGCTTCAATAAGCTCCTGCTCAAGCATTTCTGAAGATGCGGATTGAATAACCATTTGGAACGACTCGGCGATACGGTCAAATGAAACTTTGAGTGCTTCTATCAGCAAAGCTTCCTTGCTTGCAAAAAAACGGAACACATACGGCTGCGAGATGCCGGCCCGCTCGGCAACTTTTGCCGTCGTAGCCCGGTAGTATCCCATTTCCGCAAATACGTCGATGGCGGCTGATATAATTTCCTTTTGGCGGCTGATTGATGTAGAATTGCTTTTTGCCATTTGTTCTCCATCCTTTATTTTATCAAAAAAATAATTGTGATTGATTAATTACTAACCTGATTATAAATCGGACTTACTACAAAAGCAACTGAGCAGCGTAAAACACAAAAAAACCGCCCCCTCCAGATGGAAAGGGCAGTCTATTCTGAATATTAACCGGTTTTGCGGTTCTCCAGCAGGTGAAGCTTGTCCCGCAGGGCCAGGTGAAAATAAATGCTGTTCATAAGTTCAGGATTGTGAAAGCTTTCAGCTTCCTGAATACGGCGGAGCTTCACTTGGTCCGAACTGCACAGGAATTCGGTCATCCATAAGGACAAATTTCTTTCGGGTTTCATACCAAGCCCTCCTTATTCTATGAAATTAATTCATATTTTTATTATATCCCGATGTTATGAATATATTATTAATATTTTATAAATATTTTGATATTTTTATTTGCTGCTGGCATTTTCCCTTGTAATTCGTTATAATAAAAAGTATCGTAAAAGTTACGAAATAATTTCAACAGTAAAGGTGATCAAAAGTGAGAGAACAAATTCACCCTAAATTTCAAACGGTGATTTTTTTTGATGCAAGTGCAAACTACAAGTTTCTGAGCGCTTCCACTAAATCTTCAAATGAAACGATGGAATGGGAAGACGGAAATACTTATCCGGTAATCCGTGTCGATACAAGCTCGGCTTCTCACCCGTTCTTCACTGGCAGACAACGCAACAACGACGTTGGCGGCCGCGTAGACCGTTTCAACAAGAAATACAACCTGAACAACAAATAATTGTTCGGACCGCGAGACATTTGCCAGCCTTCTCAAGGCATAAGGCAAATGTCTTTTTTATTTTCGCGTGCCCAGAAGCACGCATCTTCTTGCCGGTGAAAGTCCGGTCGCGGGAGGGGCCAAGCCCCCGCGTAGCTGGGATGCCTGCGTATGGCGAAATCTGTACGTAGAAGCGCGTCGACGAAAGTATC
>NZ_JAIOGQ010000024.1 GCF_019904135.1 Paenibacillus caui
TCGAACTGAGCGACTATGTTCACTGGTTCAATCATCATCGCATTCATGGAACTCTTGGTTATCGAACACCAGTCGAAGCTAGAAGCTTGCCCTCAAAATTGTTGTCCAGTTAAGTGTTGACAATCCACTTGCCATTTGTGAAGGGCGCATTCGAGGCGCACCTCTCCCGTCTCCCTTCCACTCATAATGGACTTGGGAGCATAGAGCAAGGCACTTTAGAGGGGGTGGCCGGAGGGATCAATCACCCCTTCAAATTATTCAAACAAGTGGGCGATCGGTTGAATGCTTTAGGCATGGGCGACCTGGAGTTCAGATATCGTTTGTCCAAAATGGCGGAAGGGCCGTTTCCGTTACTAACTTTGGAAGGATTAGCGGAATTTCCGGACTGGAACCACCGGGCGCCGGCCTTGCCTGAGTGTACCGTTACTTTAACGGATCTGGGACAAAAAGTACTGGCGGGAGAACAGGACTGGTTATCCGTCAAAGGCATCGATGAGTGGTTTGGAGGCTTGCATCTGCAGGGGCAGACTGTTGCGTGGCGCTGGGATGCGTCACGCGGGGCTATGATTCGGGTGTGAGACGAATTTACCGACCAGGATGCCGATCCGGAGGCTATTGAACGAATTAAAACACTCGGCGTTAAGGTGATCATCGCCCAGCAAGAAGACAATTCCTGAATGTAAGCAGCGTTTTTTTCCAGACAACCTATCGACCGGATACATTTAGCGGCAAGACGAAGGCTCTGTTAAACTTTAATGTTGATAATTTGCAAAAATAGTGGAAACCCTTAGTTATCAGGGTTTCCTATTTTTGACTACGGATAGTTAATTAAAAGAATAAGCTAACAATAGCTAAACAATTGAAAATTATGCCTGCCACTGCTAATTTTCTTCCTTTTTGCCTAAGTTTTTTTGTTTCTCTTAAACCCAAAATTCCAAGCAATAGACCTGCTAAACTAAGAACTGCCCCATTTCCTATAATAACTATCCCGAAAATTGATAAAATGCCTATAAGCAATGAACCTACCGCTTTTCCATTAGTACCTTTATTTTCTGGAATTATTTGAGTTTCCAACAAAACTAAACCTCCCTCTTAGGCTAGTGACAGGGTAGCTGCTCTAGACCGCAAAGTATTGTTTTCATCCTCTAATCAATAGATTACACTCAACTTTAGATTAGGGGAAGAGGATTTATGAAACGAAATTGGAATGAAGATGAGCTTAGGAAAATATTTATGCTTCATAATTGATAAATTAGTATAAATGACTTATACTAATTATGTTTATTATTTTTAATGATAGAAATGAGGTTATTTATGCAAGAAGTAGAGGTAAAGTTCAGTGAAGTACGTTACGTTTTAACTTTTGACAAGGAAAGGAGAAGAAAAAGTACTAGTAGTATCTGATGAAGAAAGCCTGACAGCATTTCGCTATATGCTTGAAAATTGTTTGGTAGCTCAAGATTTTAAAACTAACGATATATTAATTCACACGCTCCCAGTAAAAGGAAAGAAAAATAAAGGAATAGGATTATGTCTCACATGAATAAAAACATATTAATTATAATTGCAATGTGTTTAAGTGTCTTCTTGACCTTGCTTGATACAACGGTAATGAATATTGCATTGGCAAGTATCCAAGTAAGTTTGAACACAAATTTAACAGCTTTGAACTGGGCATTAAATGTTTATAGTCTATTATTTGCGGCTTTTGCGATTCCTTTAGGGAAGTTGGCAGGACGTATCGGGCTTAATAAGTCATTTTTGATTGGTATTGTTGTTTTTCTAATAGGTTCACTTGTTTCGGGTGCTGCAGGTAATGTTGCATTTCTAATTGGCGGGCGTCTTATGCAAGCATTCGGTGCAGCGATTGTGCTACCTTTATCAATGACGATTGCTTATTCAACAGTTGCTGTGGAAAATAGAAAACCAATTATTGCAACAGTTGCAATGACTCAGGGTCTAGCGGGAGCGCTTGGTCCCAGTATTGGAGGTGTTTTGACGCAATACTTTTCTTGGCGTTGGGTCTTTTTTGTAAATGCTCCAATCATTTTCCTCATTATTGCTTTATGTTTTTACACACTAGATTTTAAAAATGAAACTGTAAATAATGAAAAAATTGACGTCATCGGATCGCTTCTTTGTATTTCAACGTTGTTTACCTTAACACTTGCCTCAATACAGGGCAATGCTTGGCATTGGACAAGTCTGGCTATAATGAGTTTATTTGCAATTAGTTTCATCTCATTCCTCGCATTTATTTGGTATGAAAATAAAATTGATTACCCAATGATTCCAATGAAGCTCTTTAGTTATCGCCAGTTCAACGGTGCGGCTTTAACTATGGTTTTGAGTACAGTTTTCTTTGTTGGGGTGTTCATTATTTTGCCAACTTATTTTGTTAAAATTCAACATCAAACTGAATTGGCAGCTGCGTTACTTTTGACGATTATTAGCATTGTACTTTCTATTTTTTCACCGATGGCTTCTATGTTGATTTCAAAAATTGGTGCTAGACTAATTATTTTCTTAGGATTTATTTTGATGGGAATTTCTTATAGTCTTTTTGCAACGATAAGTATGACTAGCACGATACAAATTTATGTTGCTTGTGCTTTATTAGGTGCTGGATATGGACTTTTACTTGGGCCAGTTCAAGTTTTAGGGGCGAGTGATTTTAAAGGTGATCTACTGACAGCTTCGCAATCTGTTTTGTTTGTTTTGCGTCAAGTTGGTCTAGTTTTTGCTTTTGCGGTTTTTATCTCAGCTCTTAATAGCAATATTCAAGAAATTGATGTTAAATATACCCAAATTGCAGCTTTCACAAGTATATATAAAGTTGCGCTTTTCTTTGTGTTTTTAACATCAATGGCGAGTCTTCTCTTTAAAAGAAAAAAGATGGATTAAACTTTAACTATTTGGTATAATTAAATTAACTTAATTATACCAAATAGGAGAATTATACCATGTCATATTCAATTGCATTTTCACAAGCTACAGAAATTATTCTGTATATCAGCATAAAGTCAGAGGAAGAACAATCTAAATACTCGTCAATACAGAGTATTTCAGAAAAACTAAATATGCCAATTCCAAGTGTAAAACGACTGGTCGGATTGCTAAAAAACGAAGGCCTAATTACTTCAAAAACGGGCATTTCAGGTGGTTTAATGTTAATGAAAAAAACGCAAGACATTACTTTATTTGACATTTTTAAAGCGATAGAAGGCAGTAAAGCCATGTTTAAGTTTTATCAAGGATTTGATGTCTCTAAATTTGAACACGCTCAACAAGTTGAAAAGCAACTCAATCAGGTTAGTGATTTATTAAATGAAGCTGAACAAGCGATGTTAGAGGTTTTGAAAAAGAAAACTGTATGGGAAATTATGCAGGATTAAATGAAACCTGAATCCGTGAAACGAAATATCGAAAAAGTTAGAAAAGTAGCCTCCGGTGAAGTAAACTGAAGAATAAGAAAGAAATTCCTTCACTTTTTATGTTCACCTTGGAGGTGCCTGATGAATCCAGTCCGTTTTCATTTGGATCAGTCATGGCTAACCGCTCATTCCGGTTTGGCGCTTGTTGGCCTGCTCCTTTCCCATACTCGAATCGCTAAGCGACTCATCCGTTATTCGCTGCCGGGTGCATAGCACCCGACCGTCACTCATCCTGATGTACTCTATACTACTTGGAACTGTTATGCCAGGGTAAAAGTGATTTTGACCAGATCGAGCCGTTTCGGAAGGATCGTTTTTTTGCGAAATCCCTGGGTCTAAAACACGTCCCATCCTCTCCGACTCTGCGGCAGCGCCTGGACCTGGCGGCGGCCTCACGCCTCGTGGAGCATACCAGGCAGACCAAACTTCGCTTTGGGCGGCACAGTCCTTGGTTTCCAACGTTTCGACGGATATACATGACGTTGTCCGGTTAACAAACAACGAACATACATTCGAACTGGGCTTGTTTTAGGGCAAGCTCTGTTTCTTTATCCTACACCGACCTATTTGACGACGATTTGAGTCTATTGTGGTTGCTTCAAGCACATGACAGCGAATGCTATGTGGTCCTTGGGCATTTCACATACAAATCATTCAACAAAATCTGGAAGATGAATGGAAAAGTGCTTGTTCAAGAACATCACCTCCATCATCATTGAATTGATTTATACATAGTTATAGCACTAATTTCAGGCAAAGGTATATAGATTGCTTCTCATGTTCAGACAATTTCAGATTCAATCATAACTATAAATTTATTTATACCAAGTCGGTTATTTTCTAATTTGTATTATAGTTAAACCTGAATTACGATTAGGTAGAAAAGCGGAAGCGTTAAACGCAGCAATTCCCGTTTTCAAATTATTAAATCATGAATAGTTTAGGAGGAGTTCATTATGAGCAAGCATATATTAATGGTCGTGACAACGGCTGACAGTACAAATGAAGGCCACCCGACCGGACTGTGGCTGTCCGAGTTTGCTGAGCCTTACATTGAATTCACGAAGAAAGGGTATGACATCACAATCGCCAGCCCGCTGGGCGGCAAGTCCCCGGTTGACAGCAACAGCTTGCAAGGGGAGGTTCCTGCGGAGATTATGGACACCGTCAAGCATTTGGAGAACACTGTCAAGCTGGATGAAATCGGCGATATTTCCCGTTTTGACGCTATTTTCCTGCCTGGCGGACACGGCACGATGTTTGACCTGCCGGACAACCTGAAGCTGCAATCGCTGATCCGGGAGTTTTACGAAGCGGACAAGATCGTGGCAGCCGTGTGCCATGGCCCTGCCGGGTTAACAAAGGTCACCCTGTCTAGCGGTACTCCGCTGGTAGCAGGCAAGAAGGTAACGTCCTTCACGGATTCCGAAGAGAAAGAAGCGGGTATGGACAGCCACATGCCGTTCCTGCTGGAAACCCGGCTGCGCGAAGCAGGGGCATTGTTTGCAGCCAATCCAAACTGGAGCGATCATATTGAGATCGACGGCCGCCTGATCACGGGTCAAAATCCGCAGTCGACCATCAGTGTCGCGTCTGCCGTAATTAAACAACTGGGCTAAGCTAAGAACGTCTAGAAACATTCAAAAAGTCTGTAAATCGGTTTCTTTGGTTAAGAAGAACCGGTTTATAGGCTTTGTTTGTTATACTTATATAGAAGGATGCGGCAGCAGGTCCGGAGAAATGATGACAGAAGAGCGACAAAGGGAGGATCAACATGGAAAGAGGGATCCTGAAGCATGATCGATTTTGAATGGTACCGCAGCTTTATCAGCGTCTACAAACACGGGTCGGTTTCGGCGGCGGCGAAAGCCCGTTTTCTAACCCAACCGGCTATGAGCCAGCATGTGGCGGCACTGGAGGCCGAGGTCGGAGAGCCGCTGTTTCATCGCGCGCCGAGGCAGATGATTCCTACCGATAAAGGAAAAGAGCTGTATACCGCGATAGCCCCTGTCATTGAGCAGCTGGAAAGCATGACGTTGGAGCTCAAGCATGCTTCTGCTTCGACAACGTCTGCTCCAGTCGTTCGTATAGGCTCCGCTTCAGAATATTTTGGAAATCGCGCACTAGGCAAAATAAAACGGCTGAACGTAAGGCTGTCCGTCCGTTTCGGGGTCGCCCAGGCGTTAATGGACAGTCTGCAGAAGGACGAGGTTGAGCTGATTATAACGTCCCAAAAGCTTCCATATCCCGGCATTGAGTATATGAAAATTGAAGATGAGCAGTTTGTCGTTACAGCTCCTTTTCACTATCCGATAGGTGGAAGTGAAGGCATTGAAGGGGCGGAGCAAACCGAGGCATGGTTAAGCCGGCAAAATTGGCTAAGCTACGGGCTCGAATTGCCCATTATCCGCAGATACTGGAGGGAGCACTTCGGCAGACGTCCCCAGCTTCGGCCCGATCATATCATCCCCGATTTACGAATTATTCTGGACGCCATCGAACAGGGCATGGGGATCAGCATTTTACCTGCTTATTTAATCGAGGAATCCCTCCGGCAGAAAAAAACAAAAGTGCTTTTTCCTCATTTGTCCGTGAAGAACACCATCTACGCCGCCTGCAAAAGAGAGAATAAAGGCAATCCGGTTGTGAAGCGGATCGTAGAGGTGTTAAAAGAAGAGGAGGCTCGATAACCCCGCGGGATTATCGAGCTGCCTTGTTCCTAACGCGTTTCCTATCCATTCCTCTAAACGGAGCTTCAAGACCGGGTTCCCGAATCGCTGCGGCAAAAGCAGTCCAGCGTATGGTCGTTAACGATGCCTGCGGCCTGCATGAACGCATAGCAGATTGTGGAGCCGACAAACTTCATGCCCCGTTTTTTAAGCGCCTTGCTCATCTCGTCCGACAGCGGGGTCGAGGCCGGTACTTCGGAAATATGACTCCAGTGATTCACGATCGGTTTGCCGCCCGTAAAACTCCACAAGTATTCAGCGAAGCTGCCCATCTCCCTGACGATATCCAGATAGACCTGCGCGTTCTGAATGACAGCCCCGATCTTCAGCCGGTTCCGGATAATCCCCTCATTGTTCAGCAGCTCCTCCACCTTGGCCGCATCGTATTTCACAATGACCTCCGGATCGAACTGGTCGAAGGCCTTCCGAAAGTTCTCCCTTTTCTTGAGAATCGTATACCAGCTCAAACCTGCCTGCATGCCTTCCAGCATAAGCAGCTCGAACAGCTTCCGATCGTCGTAAAGCGGTTTTCCCCATTCCTCGTCATGATAGGCGATGTACAGCGGGTCTGTGTTGACCCAGGCGCAGCGGGTTCTATTCAATGTTCATCTTCCTCTCCCAATCGTTCGTTACATTCGCATGCTTTAACTCTAAACGAAACAAGAGGCTGAGGACAAGGCTCAGCCATATCATGGGGTTTCTATGTCAAGCAACATTATAGTCACCATGTTGACAATAATGCAGAAGGTGTTTATTATTAATTTAGTCAACATGGTGACTATAATCAGGAAAGGATCTATTTATGGACTATTCTAAAGCGCTTAGAGAGTTATATGTAATGCAGCAGACTTACGCTACTTTTTTCACCGTTACGAATAAGCTGCAAAGTCAAGGCGATAACTATTTTGAGAAATTAACGTCACGGCAGTACATGATCATGCTGGCCATAGCCCATTTGCCAGAGGATGAAACAACACTGATTAATATTGCAAGAAAGTTAGAAACCAGCAAACAAAGTGCAAAAAAGTTGATAGTCAATCTGGAGAACAAAGGATACCTTGTTACATCGCCAAGCAAACGAGATAAACGTGCTATTAACATTACAATCACAGAATCAGGAAGAAAGGTAATGCTGGAATGTGGTGAGAAAGCCGTACTGCTGATGGCAGATATTTTCAATGATTTCACAACGGAAGAACTGGAAATATTATGGAGTTTATTAAAAAGACTACATGGTACTAACGACGCAGGACAGGTTGGTTTTGAAGAAGATGTAAATTATAAATTTGAAGATCTAGAAGGGTTTCAAGAGGTACAAACTCGAGCTTTGGATCGTTTTATTTCACGAAGAAAGCGTTTATAAATGGTGAAAATTTTTATACGATTATGGAGGTTTTGCGATTATGAAAGTACAAATAACACCAAGAGTAGCGCTTGTTGACGAAAGAATTCATATCTATGTCACAGAGCTGCCGCCAGGAGCAAAGCTGAAAATAACGGCGTCCATGCATTTTCCATGGGCAATCAGTGAAAAGTATGAATCATTCGCTTGGTTTACCGCAGATGCAAACGGTAGTGTTGATTTATCCAAACACAAACCGGATGCTGGAACTTATGACTATATAGATAGCATGGGGCTCATTGCATCTTTTCAAAAGGTTAGCAGTGGGGGAGGGAATATCGCTCTTGATCTTTCAATCGATGAAAGTCTATTTATTGATATCGTATGTGAAAGCGGGCAAGACCGGGAATCTGTAACCCTAGAGCGTATGTTCAAGTTACCTGAAGTGAAGAGACTACAAATTACGGATGAATTTAAGGGAGAGCTGTTTTACGCTGATCACTCTAACAATAAAACGGTTGTAGTATTGGGTGGATCAGACGGTAAACGAAGTGCTCTTTCGCTTCTGTCAGGACCATTGGCATCTAGAGGCTTTAACGTTTTAACCGTTGGATATTTTAATGAAGAAGGATTGCCTGAAAAACTTGAAGAAATTCCGCTTGAATATTTTGAAAAAGTGTTTTCTTGGCTTAAAAAAAATCCATTAACACATGCCAGCGAAATCTATGTACATGGTACATCTAAAGGTGGAGAATTGGCGTTGCTTCTGGCTTCAAGATACAATTTCATTTCTAAAGTAGCCGTATCTGCACCACATGCCTATTGTTTTCAAGCGTTAGATGGCCTTATGAGTGACAGTAATGTTTCATCATGGTCATATGAAGGAAAATCATTGCCGTTTATACCCGTTGATAATGACATTTTTTATGAGCATCAGCGTAGTTGCTTAGAAAAGAATACACCCTTTGGGTTTACGACTACATATCGAAAGAGTGTGGAAATAGCTAAAAATAAAGAAGATGCACGAATAAAAATAGAGAATGCGCATGCCGATCTATTATTGATTGCAGGTCAGGAAGATAATGTGTGGAATACCTATGATGCCTGTGTGGAAGTGATGGATGCTTTGGCCAAACACAATTATCAATATGACTACAATCTTTTAGCATATAAAGACTTAGGTCATACATTACCAATACCGTATGTTGTACCAATCAGTGAAACATTGAATATAAAAATGGGTTCAGGAGTTTTCACTTGCGGCGGGACATTACAAGGAAATTCTTACGGTCAAGCGGATTCTTGGCAGAAAACCATAGCATTTTTTATGAATTAAGATAACAGATGAAAATCAATCTAAAAAAGTCGGTTCCTAAATCAGGAACTCGACTTTTTTTACGTAGGCTGAGGAAATGCTGCCCTACCACTCGTATCAGTAGAATTCGGCCCTATTTTCAGTTATGGTGGTAAAAGGATAATATACACAGACGAAGCAGGTGAGACCATGACGGGCATACGCGTTCTGATAGCCGACGACGATAAGGAAATTCGAAATTTAGTGAAGAAATATTTGGACCTGGAAACCTATGAGGTCGACACGGCTGCGGATGGCGAGGAGGCCCTTCGCTTGTATGAAGCTCATTCCTATCATCTGGTCCTGCTGGATCTGATGATGCCGAAGGTAGATGGAATAGAAGTGTGCAGAAGGCTGCGGGAGAAGAGCAATGTACCGATACTCATGCTGACTGCAAAGGACCAGGAACTGGACAAGTGCCTGGGTCTTGGCATCGGGGCGGATGATTATGTGACGAAGCCCTTCAGCATTCATGAGCTGGTTGCCCGAATCAAGGCACTGATGAGAAGGTATATGGTATTGGGCAGTGACAAAGCCGCACAGCAGGAAGCGCAGATTATCAGGTACAAAGGCATGACTATTGATCCGAAGAAATACATCGTGACCAAAGCGGGGGAAGAAATCTCCTTAACGGCCAAAGAATTTGAGCTGCTTCACTTTTTCGCCTCACATCCGGAGCAGGTGTTTACCAAAACCCAGATTTTCCGCCAGGTGTGGAACAGCGAATACCTGGAGGACGATAATACGGTTATGGTGCATATCCGCAAGCTAAGGATGAAAATAGAGGTTGATCCGTCCAATCCTCGGCTCATTCAGACCGTATGGGGCATCGGGTACCGGTTTATAGGTGAGCAAGATGAATAAGGATAAGAGTATTTATTTGACCTTCCTTCCGTTTGTAGCCGGGGCGGGCCTACTCATAATGGAAGCTGATCAGCCCCCGGGACTCCTTCGAGGGGCTTTGTTTGCCGTGCTGTTGATCAGTACGGGGTTCGTGCTTTACCAGAGAATACGGCTTAGAATGAAGCTGACAGGGATGGCTGCGGAGCTCCAAAGAGCCGTTCACGGCAATCTGAACACCCGAATTTTAACAGGTCATGACCGTTTGCTGGATGAGGTTATTTTCTCCATCAATGAATTGATCGAGCAGATGGAGAAGGTTCAGGTTCAGACCATCCGGTCCGAGGCGGCCCGCAAAAGCCTGCTGTCGAATATTTCTCATGATATCCGGACACCTCTCACCTCTATGATCGGGTATGTCGATGCGCTGAAGGATGATGTAGCAGCAACAGTAGAAGAGAGGCGGGACTATCTGGAGATCATTTCGAGGAAAGCCGGTGGGCTGAAGGAGCTGATTGACGAGATCTTTCTGATGGCCAAGCTGGACGCGGACGAAATCCCGATGAAAGCGGAAAGGCTGGATTTGGCTGAGTCTGTCAGGGAATCGGTAATCGAGTTTTGGCCGGAGATGAGCAAACTTGGAATCGAGCTGTCCGCCCGCATTCCGGATGAGCCCTGCCCCGTTAAGGCGGATCGTCTGAGCCTGCAGCGGATTATGGGCAATATCATCAAGAACGCGTTGTATTACGGCCAAGACGGCAAGGTGCTCGGAATCGATCTGATAGAGAATACGAAGGAGTATCAGCTTCATATCTGGGACCGGGGAGCCGGTATTGCGGAAGGAGATTTGCCCCGCATATTCGAGCGAATGTACCGGACGGACCGATCCCGCAATCTGTTGAGCGGGGGAAGCGGGCTCGGCTTGGCCATTGCCAGGTCCCTGGTGGAAAAGAACGGCGGCAGCATCTGGGCCGAAAGCGTTCCGGGAGAGAAAACGACGGTTGCCTTTTCGATCCCAAAAGCATAAGGCGCCGAACGAATTAAGAAACTGTTAAGAACTGGTTAAGCAGCATTTAAAAGCTGCTGCTTATCATAGTCATTGAGCCGGTGATGAACCGGCTATAGACAGGAGGTGCAACATGGAGGCGGTTATCAGGACGACCCATTTGACCAAGAGATACGGAACTCAGAAAGCTGTAGACAATCTGCAGATGAATGTTTATCAAGGACAAATCTACGGCTTTCTCGGTCAGAACGGCGCGGGCAAGACGACGACCATTCGAATGCTGCTCGGATTAATCCAGCCGACTGAGGGGCAGATTGAGATTTTTGGCGAGAGCCTGCTGAAGAACAAGAAAGAAATTTTGAGGAGAACAGGCTCGATAGTAGAGTTCTCCGGCTTTTACGAGAATCTGACGGCCCGGGAGAATCTGCACATCAATACCAGGCTTAGGGGGATCCACAAGCAGAATGCGGTGGAAGAAGTGCTGGAGATTGTAGGGCTGCAGGATGAAACCAAAAAGACGGTCGGCAAGTATTCCTTAGGCATGAAGCAAAGGCTGGGGATTGCCAGAGCCATTCTCCATCATCCTGAGCTCCTGATTCTGGATGAGCCTACGAACGGCCTCGATCCAATTGGCATCAAAGAGATTCGGAGGCTGATCAAAGCTTTGGCGGAGGAGCGAAAGATCACGATTCTGGTCTCCAGCCACATTCTGTCCGAGATCGAGCAGCTGGCTGATCACATCGGAGTCATCCATCAAGGCAAGCTGCTGGAGGAGATCTCCTTCGAGGAGCTTCACCGAAGAAACCGGAAGTATCTGGAGTTTCAGGTGTCGAACGATAATAAGGCGACTATGCTGCTGGAGAAGGACTGGGGAATCTATGATTACGAGGTTCATGACGGCGGCCATATCCGTGTCTATTCCCATTTCGGGGAGCAGGCCAAGCTAAACAGATTTTTTGTAGAGCGCGGTCTTGAGGTGTCCAAGATAAGAATGAGTGAAGACCGGCTGGAGGATTACTTCGTGAAACGGATAGGCGGTGGGACCATTGGTTAGTTTGCTGGCAACCGAACTGCTTAAGCTGAAGCGCGCCAAGATGTTTCTGGTCAGTGTAGTGGGTGCGGCAGCGGCTCCGATTATGGTGTTCATCGGTTATCTGGATATGAAGTCCAGGATGCCGGACGAGCCCGCGACCTTTGCGAAGGCGTTCGGAGAGACCAACCTGTACGTGCTTTTGCTTATAGGATCCCTGCTTTATGGAGTGATAACAGCCTATCTGTTTAACCGCGAGTATGCGGAAGATACCTTAAAGAACCTGTTAACCATTCCGGTGTCAAGAATAAGCCTGATTGTCAGCAAAATGGTTCTGCTATACCTATGGATCATGGTTTTAACGATGTTCGCCTGGGGGCTCATTCTGCTGCTCGGTCTGATCGTGGGATATGAAGGGTTGAGCGCGGACGTATTGCTGGAATCGCTTACAGAATTTTGCATTGGGGGCAGCCTTCTGTTCCTCCTGTCGACCCCGACCATCTTTATCACGCTGCTGTTTAAAAATTACGTGCCCACCATTATCTTTTCAGCAGTAGTCGTGATGGGCAATGTGGCGCTAGCGAACCGAGAATACAAAGCGCTCTTTCCTTGGTCGGCGGTACACGTCATAGCGGAGCATGCTTTTGTGCCCGAATATCCGCCGTTTTATTCCTACATCGCCATTGCGGCTACCTCCATTGCCGGAATGGTAGCAACGATCGTTTATTTCACAAGAGTGGACATTCACTAATTCGTTTTTCTGTGATTTTAAAAAGGGGAGGCGAGGCTTCCGTAACGCCTGCATCCTCCCTTTTAACTTATAGCCGTTGAAAAACAAGTTCTTTTAGTAATTTCATATTTGCATGGATTCCTGTTTCATTGAATGCAAGCTTCGTCGAAATTTGTGCAGAACTTTCCTTGTAATAGGAATCTGTAGCAAACCCTAAGGGATGATTGGTAAACAAGTATCCTCCTTCGTTAGAATCCGCCTGATCATCAGAAGTCGCAATTTCCTCCGGCAAAATCCCATAAATATTCGCCACCTCCTGGATCGCACGCACCTTATTTACTTTCTTGTGTAACACATCAATCGTTCGATGTGCTCCATCAATCACAATATACTCCTTACTCAGACCAAGGATTTCCAGCACTGAATTCATATCCTGAATATATTGGATGATCAAGCTGAGATCACGAAGATGCGGTTTGATCCATAATGAAATACCCGTACGCTTATCTTCAATAAAGTCTACCCAGGGATACCGTTCGTCATCTAAATACTTAATCAAAGCGGATTTATGTTTGCCAAAAGTATCAATAAACCCGTAATCAGTCAATTTTTTAGAGCCTATATTCACACCATAACCAGCATATTCGGGAAAAATAATGACCTTTTCAAGCTGATTAGCGTCAATCAATGGTAAAATAACATCTACAACGCTGATAATATCTTTTCCGGTTGGCACAAGTGCTTTTTCTGGACGGCCGCTAACAAAACCGATTCCGACCCCCTTTACATTTAACAAATTTGCAATTTCATGCGTAATATATTCAGGCACTTGATTCTGCCCATCCGTAATATTGTGGTCTATATCAAATAGCATAAAACGTACTGCTTTCTTCTTGGCCTTTTCATATCTCGCAAGATGCTCTTCTTTTAAATGAATCGTATCCATTTCATTTCCCATTGATTAACCTCCAAATCAGGTTATAAATACAAGTTTGCAATCGGAGATAACTTCATCCCCAGATTTTCCAAAATTGTTTCATTGCTTGATCTGTCAAAAGGGGACTTCCAGTAAATTGGATATTTATGAACAAGTTCAGATATGACATTATTTAATGTTGAGTTTGGATGGTTTTGAAAGTAGGTAATGATCATCTCCCATGCATAATTAAAAAATCGTGTTCCAAGCATAAATATTTCCAGTGCTTTTTTATTGCCTTCAGGTCCTTGTAGAAGAAAAGGAATATCTGAAATCATACAGGACCCCAGGGTAAACATAAATCTGATCTTCCATATTTCTTCATCTTCCAGTTCCAAAAATTTCTTCTCTTGTATCACGTAGTTCAGCATTGCTGCTTGTAAATGATAGTATTGTTTAGCCGCAGAATCAGTAAATTCTTGTTTATCATAATCATACTGGGGTATGACAATCGAAAATTCAGGAATCGAGCTTACTTTGTCATCAATGACGATATTAACCATATTTGCTCTTACTTGATCATAATATCCAAAAAAGTGATAGGCGATCTTAGCTACATCATACATATAGTCTTGGCCTTTTAATTCTCCAGTCTTATGATCAATCCAGCCTCTGGGGTCAATATACTTGACCGGCAGGTTACCGTAGTTTTTATAACAACTTTTAAAAGATGCAGGGTCTACTAAAATATTTCCGATATTCAAATCCCCATGTAAAGTGCATAGATAGGGAGGATGAAGCAAATGCGTAAGCTGATTGATTTGTTCAAAGCATTCAAGAAGCTGCAATGGGCCGAGTAGTTGATCTCCATCCAAGATCAAGTACGGTGCATGAATGAAACTTTCAAAAGAAGGGTCTATGCTTTGAGTCTCAAGTAATCGATCCCTAATCTTGTTCTTATGAAATCGCTCAAAAAAATCATCAGGCGCAGGTTCAACCTCATGGATATAAAAGAGATTTTTATTCTGGTAGACAATATCAATCAGAAAATTTAATATTTCCACGGTATTATAATGGTAGTTGCTAAACCTGTTAAACCCATTGTTCATTAAATAACTTGTTACGGAAGGCCAAGGATAATAAATTTGTTCCATCCAGCATTCTTCTTTGTCATCATTGATTTCGTAGTTTAATATTTCGGGATAGAGTTCTTTGATTTTGGGTGACAATTTTTTAATCCATAATATTTCATCACGTAATTTAGAAAATCCTTTTCCCTTTGCAGATTTATAAACGGCATGCTGATTATTGGCTATTTCTATAGTTAAAGCTGTGTTTGCATAAGAGCCTCCGGCGAGTAACTTAACATTAGCTAGCCCCTTATGATGAAATGTGGAATTATAGATACTATAGCTTTTAACTCGATCATTCTGCTCACTGCTTAATGGAATGCTGCAATTGATGGTCCAGCTTCTATCCTGGTTTTGTTGATATTGCATGTTGAATGATGCCTTATAATTCTCTCCGCTTCCTATAATGGCATTGAAACACGCATGAATATCAATGAAAGACGAGCTTAAGCATGAGATCACAATGTGCCTGTCATAAGCTTTTATAAAAATGATTTTCGTATCACAATATTTCATTAGTGAATATAGGTAAGATGAAATAATAAATTCATTGTAATGATATGAATCCACATCCATATCTGGTAACGCAAGCTCATCTAATATGGATTTAACCTCATGCAAAAAAATAATCGGCTTTGAGTTATAAAACACTGAGGACTGAATATCAAATGGGATGGGGTCAGATGTATTGATAACAACCTGAGTTCCCTCTTTTTTTAATGATAACAGCAAACTAGATAATAAATCCCAGTCCCCTTGATTAAAAGCCTTCCAAACTTTCAAACTCCATTCATTGATCCTTTTGTAGCTATTTTTGAAATCTGGCGGTGCCGGGTCAAGATCTTTAACTGCCACATCAGGAATGAAATGATTAGGGATTTGCGATAAATTTGATTCAAAGTCAGATTCGGGATAATTCATATTTTCGCCTCCACTCTATATCCATATATTAGATGATTACCACATTAACTGGAATATGAATCACCAATTAATTAAAAAAGGGTTAAAGCGGAAGAATATAATATTGAAGGAAGGCTAAAATTCTTTATCGGGACGTTGTTTGTTCCCCAACTGAAGTTCAGCCCCGGGAGAATCCACTTTGTCTGGTAGATTTATTTAACATGAGTAGACCTCTCTGAAGTAACTTTTTGTATAGAAGTAAGAGCTGAAGAACACCGAAGAGTATTAAAACCAATAGTAGATATTTTCTTCTAGTAATAATACACTTCATCATTTTAACTCAAAATTAGGGTATTTCAAAAAATTCAATTCGTTCGTATCGTCTCTTCAGGCCTTAAATTACCATGATTCAGCGATTTAGCTTGCTTGTGTAGTTGTACACCCTAGAGTGAAGGTGTTGGTTCTTTAAGAATATGTAATTATAACCAAATAGCTATTGAAATTTCTATTATATAGGAATATTATTACATTATATTACATATTGTTAATTTCGAGAAGGAATATGCATGAAGGCCACAAAAAATTTCAAAACTAAGTTTTTTGGTATTCTATCTTTAGCAATTTTCTGTACGTTGACTTCAGTATCATCGGTATCAGCAGGATCGGGAGCGTCCGCAAATGCTCAAATGTATCAGCGAGATGGGGTATCATACTTAGAGGGAGGAGTTATTGTCTTCGGTGGTTATGATTTCGTTCCTAGAATTAGTGCATATTATGAGTTATACAGAGACGGTACCTACCTTGGATCGAAGAATGCAGTTAGTGACAATTATTATCTTTCCAGTTCTGCTACAGCTCTTCTTACTGATGGTGTTCATACTCAATCAGGTAATTATACAATGTCATGGTCTGGACGAGTAGAAGACTACTACCTATTTGGTGGAGATTGGACCGACGCAGGAACTGTAAGTTATTATAAACAATAACTATTTTATGAAAGGGTGTTAATGATGAAAAAAATGAATAAAAAAATTACAGTCCTTGCATTAGCCACTTTCATTTTGATAACTGGGACAAGCGCATATGCCAGTGGTGCTGTTTCTTTTCTTTCTCCAAAAAATATAAATTCTGAAAACCAAGCTCAGGTGAAAAAAGTTGAAGAACGTTTAACTCAATCATGGACTAGAGGAAGGGAAATCATACTAAAAAATGAAGGGGCCAAAGCATTTGCAAACAGTAGTGATAACAACAAAGACCAAGATTTGTTAAATTGGACGCTTTTAGATATTACTAAGCTACATGATGAGTTGTTATCGTCTTTCTCTAAACAAGAACAGTCTTCTTTTCTTGAAGCTTTTTATGGTGAGGACAGAAAAGAGAATCTTGAAGTAGGTGATTACATGCCAGCCTTACTTATAAGTCCAGATAAGAAACGAGCTTTGGTGTATTGGGAAAAAGCTAATGGTTCTTACGTTGTCCTTGAGATGAAAACCAAAAGCGATGATTCCAATTATTGGTATGTAAATGGAGTTAAAATTCTCTAAATGGCATGAATTTTGGTGGTTATTTACCCGTTTAAATAGCTTTTCAATGAGACAGGTTGGGGCTAGCAACCTGTCTCATTCTTTATTATTCCTCTCGTCAAAAGCTCTATTCCGCCGCTTCTTCGTACACGACGACGCTCTTGCTGTCCGCTTCGAATTTCACGGTGGCGCCAAGCGCTTCGGATATGAAGCGAACCGGCACCAGAGTCGTGCCGTTTTCGGCGGAGGCTGCTGTCTGCAGCAGCACCGCTTTGTTATTCACGAATGCTTTCTTGCTGTTCAGGTACAGCTTGACGGTTACGCCGTCCCTTGTTACGGTGATGGATTGATCGGCCGCGTTGTAGGTAACCTGGGCATCAAGCGCCTCGGCTACGGAACGGAATGCCACGAGAGTGCTTCCCTGGCGAAAAACAGGATCAGCGTTCTCGTACTCTTCGCCGTTGACAAAGAGCGCAGATCCCGTCTTGAAGCCGGCTTTCTTCGACAGCTCGTTCAGCTTCTTGTAGCTTTTCAGGTCGGTCACATCCGCCAGAATGACTTCCTGCTGCACATAAACCGCATCCGTCACGCTGCCTGCTTCGGCCAGCAAATCGGCGGCGGACTGGAGCGCTTCTTTCGAGCTTTGAATTTGCTCAAGCTCGGCTTTGATCTCCGGCGTTAATTGCGCATCATATTTCGTAAGCAGCAGGTCGGCAAGCACCGCGCCCGCCGGCTTGTCCTTGACATTTTCCAGGGCAACCAGCAGCCCGTTGTATCCGTGCCTTTTATAAGTTGCTGTAGTTACGGTTTCGGTCTCCGTCTCTTTCGCAGCTTTGGCGGTTTTCGTGTCGGCAGCCTTCTTGTCCGGCTTGTCCTCCGTTTGCTTCGCTTTCTGCTCCTGCTTGGCGGGCGCTTTATTCTCTTTCGCCTCAGCTTGTTCGGCTTTCAAAGCCTTGTCCGATTTGGCTGCAGCGGTTCCCGCCGTCATTCCGACAACCATGATGCATGCAAGAATGACTGTCCATGCTTTTTTCATAGTGGTTCCTCCTTTGACGTAGTGTGGCTTTAAGGCACTACAGTATATATCGGAGGAATTCTGTTTTTTATAAGCATTGATCTTGTTATTTATTTTGCAGATAAACGACCAGTTCGGTCCGGCTGTTCAGTTCCAGCTTGTCCAGGATATGGGACACATAATTTTTAACCGTGCCTTCCGTCAGGTACAAGTCGCTGCTGATCGCCTTATTGGTTTTGCCCTCCATAATCAGCTTGGCTACCTCGATTTCCCTCGGGGTTAAAAAGTCCGCAAGCTTTTGTTCCACCGTCTGTTCCTCGGCCGTGGCCGTGTTCACGGCATGAAGCGCCTGAACGACTCTGGAGCTGACCTGAGGGTTCAGGAGCAAGTTGCCGTCGCACGCCGCTTTGATGGATTTGATGATTTCCTTTGAACTGGAGTCTTTCAAAATATAGCCGGAGGCGCCGTACTTCAGGCCGCCAAAAATATATTCGTCCTCATCGAAGGTGGTCAGGATGATCACGTTCACCCCCGGATATCTTTCCTTCACCGCCTTTGTCGCTTCAATGCCGTCCATGACCGGCATTCGGATGTCCATCAGGACACAATCGGGCTGCCGGCTTTCCAGCAGTCGCAGCAGTTGTTCCCCGTTCTCGGCTTCCCCGATCACATGGATCTCCTCATACAGGCTTAATATCATTTTCAGGCCGTCTCTTACGATTTCCTGGTCATCGACAATCATAATATCAGTCATCGAAATCCTCCGTTACTCTACATAGGGAAGCTCGGCAGATACTCTGAACCCGCCGCTTGGCGGAGAATCAAACCGGACAGCTCCTTTTAACAGCGCAATTCTCTCTTCCATACCTAAAATGCCGTGGGATTTCACGATATCACTGCAGCCGCTGCCGTCATTGTCCACCATGACTCGAATCGCGTTCCCATCTTTGGCCACGGTGATGTTGAACCGCTTTGCTTTTCCGTGCTTGACCCCATTGGTCACCGCTTCCTGCACCGTCCTGTAAATGCCGTTTTTGATGTCCGGAATAGCCTGCTCCACCCTATGATCGAAATCAAGCCGGATTTCAAGTCCTCCATCCATATGCATATGTTGCGCAATTTCGTTCAGCGCTTCCTGCAGCTGCATGCTGTTCTTTTGGGCGTCTTCCTTAAGAACCGACACGGCCTGACGAAGAGCAGCCATGGAATCCTTCGAGAAGCTTACCGCTTTGCCCAGCGCTTCCCGCGACTTTGCAGGGCTTGAATCCAGCACATGCTCGGCATATTCCAGATGCATGCGAACGGCCACAAGCGCGTGCCCGATCGAATCGTGAAGCTCCTGCGCTATTCTTGTTCTTTCCCGCACAATGGTCATCTCTTTAATATCCTGGGAATGAGCCAGAAGCTTGGCGTTGGCCTCCATCAGCTGTGCGTTTAGCCATTCGCCTTTTTCTTTCTCCAGATGGTTTTGACGGAAGAAGTAAATCACATTCACGATGGCCAGATAAGGGAGTACCGAATCCTGGATGCTGCTCTTCATGGCAATGATCACAGTGAAGAGGTATAGCAGCGCATGAAAGCTGAGCAGGCCGATCTGAACGGACCCGCTCCTTACAAAAATTTCGAACAGCGGAAACACATAAAAAATGCTCGCCGCAAAGCTTTCCAGCCGGTACATATACCAATCTATGCCCACTATACTGACGATGATCGATAATAGATAGAGCGGGCGACGGGTCCCTATCACTTGCCAGGTATGCCGTACGTAATCATTGAGCTGCAGGAGCACAATACCGGCAGCCATGAAGGCTTTCATCCCGCCCGAAAGGTCGTGCTGCATCAGGATTTGTCCTTCAATAATGATGATAACGCAGGCTCTCAATATCCATATCAAGCCGAACTTTTTTTGGGTTTTCAACTCTATTTCTCCTAAAGGCTAGCTGCAATTCTACCCAACATTATACTTCCCATTCCGGCAGGAAGACAGATGACGAAAGTAATGCCCCTCAGGATGACTAAAGTTTCTTTCCGCCGCATTCAAAAATCCATACAATGAGGGCTATCAAATACGAAACAGGAGAGTTTGCTGAAAATGAAGAAAAGTTTCTTTGACAAAAATAACCCGTTCCTCTATGCCGCCTCGGTGCTCCTGGTCACTTGGCTGATCACCGGCATGTTGTTCATCAAACCGGGCGTGGGCACTACTTATTTTGCAGTCGTCATGTTTGTTCCTGCCATTACTGCCATAGTATTCAATAAAATCCGGCATAACGGCCAGACAGGCTTTAGAAGCAGAATGAATGCCAAAGCCCTTATGTTCGGCATCCTGTACCCGCTCGTGTTTATTGTATGCTGTGCTTTATTTTCGCTCGCCGTTGGCCGCGCAAGTGTCAACACCGGCTATGAATTTGACCTTAAAGCGATCATCACGCTGGTCATCACGATTGCGGTTAACCTGTTTAACGTACTCGGGGAAGAGTATGGATGGCGGGGATATCTACTTCCTGAATTGACCGAACGGTTCGGGAAGCTTAAGGCCACGGCTGTGCTGGGCGTCATTTGGGCGGCGTACCATGCACCGGCAGTCTACCTGCTGGCGAAGGCGACCGGAATCGGCCATCCGGTATTGCTTTGCCTGATTCAGGCCTGTGCTGTATTTACCATCACCTTTCCTTTCTCCTATTGTTATTACTTGTCGGGAAATATCATCCCCGTGCTGTTTCTCCATTCCGTATGGAATGTGGTCAATACAACGGTGCTGGGCGATATTTACACGAATAAACAGGGGATTATCGAAGGAAATCTGGTGCTCATTAACGGGGAAGGCGTGCTCGGCCTGATCTTTGGTCTGCTCATGATGCTGGTGTTTATCCGGCAGTTCAGGAAGCAAAGCCCGGTTACAAGTCATCAGTCTTTAATGATGAGACGCTAAAATAAAGAAAAATGCCCCGGGGTTTCCACACCTCGGGGCATTTGAAGCGCGGCTTATTAGCCGCTGATGGATCGGTCCTGCGGTTCCGAACGGTTCACCGTGACAAACGGCCACCAATTGGCTTTGCCGAAGGTCCGCACCATAACCGGTATAAAGAACGGCAGGAACAGCAGCGCATATAACGCCAATCCGCTGAGCACCACCGTAGCGATTTGCATCATCGACAGCACGCCGGATGGATACATCGCCGCGAACGTGCCGCTTAGAATGATAGCGGCGGACAGAATGACGCTGCCCATATTTTTCATCGCATACAGCAGTGCATCCCGGACATCCCAGTCTTTGTGTTCATTGAAGCGGTCCATCAGGAAGATGCTGTAGTCCACGCCCAGAGCAATCAGCATCACGAAGCCGAAGAACGGAGTCACCCAGGTGATGCCGGAGTAGCTCAGCAAGTCCACAAACACCACTTCCGTCACACCCATGGCCGAGAAATAGGCCAGCAGGAGCGACAAAATCAGGTAGAGCGGCATGATGATGGAGCGCAGCAGCAGTACGAGAATAATGAACGTGCCTGCCAGCATGAACGTAACGGTTTTCGTATAGTCTCTGTTCGAAATGTTTTGCAGGTCGTTATAGCTGCTTGAAACCCCGCTGATCGCAATATTCGCCTGTTCCAGCTCGGTTCCCTGTACGGCCCGCTTAATCGCATCTTCGATATCGCCCACATGGTTGATCGCCTTGATGCCGTATGGATTATCCGAGAAGACCACATCCAGGGTCATCACTTTGCGGTCTTTGGACAAGTAGGTGTCGAACACCTGCTGGAAGTCCTTGTTGTTCAGCGCTTCCTGCGGCACGTAAAAGCCGGCGAGTTCGCTGTTCGAACTGGACTGCAGCTGGTTCAGATAATCCTGGGCAGACCCAAGTCCGTCTGATACCTTATTAATACCGTCCACACTTTGATCAAGTCCATCGGTCAGTTGTGTAATTTGTCCGGACAATTGCTCGAAGCCCTGTTGAATCTGCTCCTGTCCGCCCGCCAACTGCCCGAGGCCCTCCTCGATGGACGGAATCTTCGCCACAGCCTGCCCTTGGCCGGAAGCGGCCTTCTTCAGCCCTTGCTCCAGGCTAGTAATCCCGCTCTCCAGCTTTTGGAGGCCGCTCGCCAGCTGCTTTTGTCCTGCGGCCGCCTGGGCGTAGCCTGCATTGGCCTGCTGCATCCCGGCTGCCGCCTGGCTTACCTGGGCCTCCATCTGCTTCAGGCCTTCCGCCAGCTGCGTCATGCCCTTGCCGGTTTCGGATACGGTTCCTTTAATCGTCAGGTAATCGCGATCCTGCTGCAGCGCCGGATATTTCCCTTCCAGATTCGTGAAAGAACTGCCAAGGCCCGTCAGCCCGCCCGAAGCGGCGCCGAGCTGCTGCTGAACCTGTTCAAGGCTTGGCGGGAGTGCGTTCAAACCGTTGCCAATTTCCTGGTAGGCGGCAAGCAACTGGCTGCTCGCATCCGCAAGCTTGCCCGCGCTGTCTTTAGCCTGCTGCAGCCCTTTTCTGAGGTCGCCCGCACCGGAAGCGCCGCTTTGGATTCCCTGCTCAATTTGCTTGAGGCCGCCTGCGAGCCGGGAGACGCCATCCTTTAGTTGATGGGTGCCATCCGTTAATTTCCCGGCGCTGTCAGCGGCTTCCTTCAGCTTCGATTGATTGGTGCTGAGCTTGTTGCTCGCATCCGACAAACCGCTTGAAATTTTGTCCAGCCCTTCATTGCCTTGGGTGATTCCTTCCGAGAGCGTCCCGGCCTGCTGCGGCACCTCAAAATCCTTGATCGTGGCGCCTGTCGGGCGCGTCAGACTGCGGACGCTGGCCACTCCGTCAACCTGGGCCACCTCCCGGCTGATTTTTTCGGTCAGGGCCATATAGGCCGTGTTGTCCATCTTTTCGTCATTTTTAATGACGATTTTGCCCGGGAGCGATTCGCCCGGACCAAAATTGTCCGAGATCAGGTTAAACGCCTTGACGGAATCATAGCTGTCCCCAATCTCATCCAGACTGTTGAAGGACAAGTCGCCGTCATAAGTCGCAAGGAACGGAACGGAGATAACGGCTACGATGATCAGCGCCAGCAGCGGGCGTTTCAGGGAGAAGGAGCCGAACGCGCTCCAGGTTTTGCTCTCCTTGTGCTGCAGCGAACCCTTGACCGGCCAGAACATTCTCTTGCCAAGCACAGCCATGAAGAAAGGCACGATGGTGAACAGCGCAGCCACCATCACCGCGATGCCGACCGCTACCGCTACAGCCGAACGATACAGCGTGAATTGCGAAAATCCGATGGCCACAAATCCGACGAGGACGGCCAGGGAGGAGAAGAAGACCGTTTTGCCCGCCGTACGATACGTTTGGATAATAGCTTCCCATTTGTCTTCGGTATGGCTGAGCTCCTCTTTAAAGCGGCTGATGAGCAAAATACAGTAGTCCGTGCCGATCCCGAACATGACCGCTACCATAAAGGTCTGCGTAAAGGTCGAAATCGGAAAATCTACGCGATCCACCAGAAAGGCTACGATTTGCTGCGACACGATATAGCTGATGCCCACCGTAAGCAGCGGTACGAACGGGGCCACGAAGGAGCGGAACACGATAAACAGAATGACCAATATAAAAACAACCGTAATCATTTCGGTTTTCTTAAGTCCCGCCTCCGAGCTGGCGACGGTATCCTCTTCGATCAACTGCTGGCCGGTCAAATAGTGCTGGACGCTCGTACCGTCCAGGGCCTGCATCAGGTCTTCCTTCATCTGATGGACGGAACGGTCGCCTTGGAGAGCGGTCAGTGCAGCAAGAATCGTTTTGCCGTTCTTGGAGATCATCTTGTCTTCCAGCTCGGGGCGGGAGAAGGGATCCAGGACGGATTCGACCCCCAGCGATTCCTTGCTGTCGTTCAGCTTCCCTATTGCCTGCCGCACTTCCTGCTTGTCGGCATCCGTCAAGCCCGTATCCTTGTAAAAGACAAGGGCAACAGCGGTGCCCTCTTTCTTGCCCTCGGTTTTGGCTACTTCATCCATAATGGCAGTCGCCTCGGTCGACGAGTACCCGTCCGGTACCGAGATCTGCCCTTTCTCTCTGATCAGATCGCTCATGGCCGGGGCTGTCATGATCAGCACGGCTGCCAATACAATCCATAGAGCCATAATGGCCCATCTTGCCTTCAGTATGGTTCTCATTCTCTCTTCTCTCCTCCTGCGATGCAGAATGAACTGGAGCTTGAGCTAGATTATCGGCAAAAAACTCAGGTGTACGGGGCGCTCTCCAGTTTCATTCACCAATTCATTCGATATCCTGCATTAATTGGGCCAGCTTTTCAAAGGATGTCAGGAACTGCTGGATTTCAGCCTCATCAAAATGGCTCAAATACGGTTCCAGGATCCGCTCGATCTGTTCATCCGCAACCTGAAACACCTTTCTGCCCTCCGGCGTTATCGACAGGTAAATGACCCTCCGGTCCTTCTCGTCCCCGGTTCTTTCCATCAATCCCCGCTGCACGAGCCTGTTGATTAATGACGTGATCGTGCTCTTCCCGACGCAAAAAACATCGGCGAGTTCAGTCGGGGTGCATTTGCCCCGTCTCCCGACGATCTGCAGCGCCGTATACTGCTCGACGGTCAAATCATCTTTAAGATGCTCTCTGAGTCCGGTTGAGAAACGCTTGTTCACGATAAATGAAGCGTTCAGATACCGGTCAATGAGCTCCTTGACGTTCCGCTGCTCAGCCAATTTCGGAAACACCTTCCTTTTCTTTTTTATAATTCGAACATCGAACTATTTCATTGTAGAACTATAGCAAATGCAAATGATGATGTCAAACGCCCATGTTTTTTTACAATTTCGGCAGGCATCAGCCTTCCCAAGCGGAAATTATTTAAAATATCAATGAACGATTGCGGCAAAACTGACGTCGTATCTAGTGAAAAGGAACGCGAAAGAGGGGGAGCCCGTTGGAGCAGGACGAAGACAGCAGGCTGATCAGCGAAGCGGTTCGCGGCAGCGATGAGGCTTTTGCGAAGCTGTTTCAGGCTCATTACACATTTTTATATCGCTATTTGATCAAGCTGACCCTCCAACCGGAGCTGGCCGAGGATCTTGTTCAGGAGACCATGCTGAAGGCCTATACCCATCTGCAGCATTTTGAAGGCAAATCCAAATTCTCCACATGGCTGATTTCGATTGCTTCCCGCCTGTTTATCGATGTCAAGCGGAAGGGCAGGAGGGATCGGGAGAAAGTTCGGATGGCCGCAGAAGATACGCTGCGCAAGGCCAGATGGAATCTGATGGCAAGCGGGCAGGAGTGGACGGAAAATCTGGAGCTGTTCGCGCGTCTTGCCCCGGGTGTGCGAACGCCCATCCTGCTGCGGCACTACTATGGATTTACCTATTCGGAAATCGCCGGCATGCTTGATCTGAAGGAAGGAACGGTCAAAACCCGTGTTCATAACGGCCTAAAACAGATTCGGGAGGAGTTTCGTGATGACAGAGCGTGATGAAAAGGAATGGTTGCAGCGCTTTACCCGGGACCTTGAGAAACTGGAAGAGCTGGATACGCCCCAAGTGCCGGAAGCCCGTCAGCTGCTGCATACACTGAATCAATTCAAGGAGGCGCGGGCGAGAGCGTCCAAGCGGGAATTGATCGTTTTTGTGGCGGCGGCCCTGTTGATCCTAGGGAGCTATGCGCTTATGGTCCTGAAGCTTGAAGGGGGCTTTTTATGGATTCAAAGCTTGGCGCTGCTGTTTATACCGGCCATTTACCTGGCCGAGCGGAGGCGCAGACGGAGCCGCGGTGAGGTGACCAGACAGTGACGAAGGAACAGGAGCTGGCGATTATCGTGGTGTGTGTGGCGCCACTTCTTCTGGCGCAAAGTATTTTTCTATTTACCGATGCCAGGAAAAAAGGCGCTTATGCCTGGTTTTGGGGGATCTGGGGCCTGCTCCATGTTCCGACTCCGACAATCTTCTATTTCCTTTTTGTAGTCTTGCCTTACCGGAAGAAACGGAAAAAAAGATAGGGAGAGACATTGATGGAAATGTCTATGTTATGGCCTATAATTGTGCCGCTGGTTGGTCTGGAGCTTGTGCTCATGATTGTTGCACTGGTCAGTCTGGTGAAAGAAGAGAACCCGAACGGGCCCAAGTGGCTCTGGGCGCTCGTGATTATTTTTGTCAGTATTTTTGGGCCAGTTGCTTATTTTGCATTTGGAAAAAGGCAGGAAAGAGACCGGCGATGAGACCGGGATTTTGGACAGGTTTGGAGGAGACCGGATGCTGCTAGAAGTAGAACAATTAACGAAAAGTTATAAAAATCACACGGTTGTAAACGGTTTGACATTGGGGATTGAGCCCAATCACTGCGTGGCTTTGCTCGGCCCGAACGGAGCCGGCAAAACGACAACTCTGCAAATGCTGGCGGGTCTGCTGAAGCCGACCTCAGGGAGGATCGCGTTTATGGATCAGCTCATGGAACAACATTCGATCGGTTATTTGCCGCAGTATCCGTCCTTCTTCCGGTGGATGACCGCGAGGGAATTTTTGCAGTTTGCAGGCCGGTTGTCCCGGATGCCTCGCTCTGAGCTGGCGGACAAAAGTGAAGAAATGCTTCATTTCGTCGGTCTGAAGGATGCGGCAGGCAAGCGGATCGGAGGATTCTCCGGCGGTATGAAGCAAAGGCTGGGTCTCGCCCAGGCGCTGCTCCATGATCCGAAGCTGCTGATTCTCGACGAGCCGGTTTCGGCGCTTGACCCGTCCGGACGTCTGGATGTGCTGGAGATGATGAAAGAGCTGAAGCGGAGCCGGACGATTGTCTACTCGACTCATGTCCTGCATGATGCGGAGCAGGTTTGCGACGATATCGTCATGATGAAGGAAGGGCGAGCCCTTTGGTCGGGCCCGCTGGACGCATTGAAGGAGAGCCACCAGGACGAGACGTTCATCCTTTCCACTTCAGAGAGTCTGGAAGGATGGATCGGCACCAGGGACTATGTCGCGTCGTTCTCCCTGCTTTCTCCCTCGAACGCAGAAATCAGATTGGCGCACTCCGATGATCGTAACCGTCTTCTGGCCGAATGCATAGACAGCGGGATGACGATCAAGCGATTTGAAGAGAAGAGCCCTTCGCTCGAGGATGTCTACAGGGAGGTCATAGGCGCATGAACAGTTTTGGCACGTTATTTGTAAAAGAGCTCGTGGAGGCCTGGCGCGACAAGAAGCTGGTCTGGCTGCCGGTTGTCATGTGCATCCTGGCCATTTTGCAGCCGATCAGCCTTTATTATATGCCGCAGATTATGAATAAGGCGGGCAATCTTCCGCCAGGGACGGAGATCAAGATCCCTGTCCCTACGGGCGAAGAGGTGCTGGCGGGAACGCTGTCGCAGTTTGGCGTCCTGGGGATAGCGATTGTTGTACTCAGCGTGATGGGAAGCATCGCGGCGGAGAGAAACAGCGGGGTGCTGTCGCTGATCATGGTCAGACGGGTGTCCCCGCTGCAGTACATCGGCAGCAAATGGGCGGCGCAGGCCGTGATGCTGCTCGCTTCCTTTGCCGCCAGCTATTTGCTGGCCTGCTACTACACGGCCTTGCTGTTCAACCAGGTGGCATGGACGCGGATCTTGGCCAGCCTCGGCATCTACAGCCTGTGGATTTTATTTGCTATGACCATCACCCTGGGGGCGGGAACCCTCCTGCGCAAAAGCGGCGGCATTGCCGGCATCAGCCTGGCCTTTATCGCAGCGCTGTCCCTTTGCAGCTCCCTGTTCCCGAGGTTCATGAAATGGAGCCCGTCCAATGCGCAAAGCCAGGCGGCCAAGCTGCTGACGGAAGGCGCCGGATCCGCTTCCCTGCCGGTTATGCTCGTTTCGGCCGCTGTCCTGATCGCCGTTATTTTCTTTGCGGCAGTCGCTTGCTTCAAGCGATACGAAACGTATTCTTAAGCTTTCAAAAAAGCCCCTTTTGGCTTCTTGCCAAAGGGGCTGTTTCATACGCTTACTCCCCGGAGTTCAACATGAAGGCAAACTCGTCGATAGGCCGCCGCAGGCTGGTCGGCTTCCCGTAATCCTTCACATAACCGACCCGCAAAACAAACTGGGGAACGCCGCTTAGCCCAAGTTTTCCCTTTACTTCATCTTTCCAGGGCGATTCCTCCAGCATGGAGCTCATGGTGTGAATCGCGACTCTTCGGCCGGCGCCGGCCAGCAGCAGGCGCTCGTAGATTCTCCCGGTCTGGATCAAATCCTGCCGGCTGTCGCCCTCACTTCCGATCACGACAAAACCTGCCGCGCTTTCGGCCTGCTGGCGAATCGAATCGACCGTCTGTTTGCGATAGGAATCGCTGATTAAAGAACTGTGCGTCAAAAAGGCTTTGAAGAACAGCTTCCTCACTCCCGATATCCCCATCATTTCCGGCGTGATCCCGTCCCGGCTGCTCTTTGCCTCGCGGGTGCTGATTCGCGTCCAGTTCGCCATTTCCTGCTGCTTCCCGTCATCCTGAACCTGCTTGGCCATCGAATCTGTAGTGCCGTTCGTTATATACCGTCCCAAAGAGCTGTCTGCCGGATAATAAGTGATCTGATGTGGATCAATCGATTCAAACGCGTTTAGATCACCCGGTTTCAGAGGCTGCTTCAGGAACGGCTCCTTCATGGTGTGTCTGATGTTAATGGCGTCAATAATCTGAGCCGATGATTGCCTTGATGCCGATCCCCCGGATGAACGGGAGAATACGATTCCGGCCACTTCATTTCCGGTATTCCCCGGCATTAGCGTTACTTTGGTGTCATACCCGAGCGCGTCTGCCGCCTGAACGATGTTCTCAATAAAAGCGCCGATGGACAGGAAGGCTTCGCGCATCCCGGGATCAACCTCCGGGAGCAGACGGTCCCGGTCCACGAGGATGGCGATCTCCGAATCTGTGCGGATGCCGACCTTCCACATTTGGGCGTTATGGCTGCTGGGGGCGAGCGAGCCGTAATAGATGATCTTTTTCAAATCCTCGGAAACGGGCAGCTTGCTGTTCATCGGCATTTCGCTCCTTTGAGGCGATTGGTAGATCAAAACCGCAATCCCAAGCATTATCGCAATCAGGGCGGCGAGACCGGCAAGCACAATCTTTTTAACCATGAGATCCCTCTTCTCGGAACATAGTTATTGATAATAACAGTGTTTTTATTGATTTTATCGTTATTCTAGCACATAATGAGACAGAGCTGCAATGCCAAGATAAAGCGAAAGGAAGAGCCGGATGGGTATACAGGAAAGAAAGGAACGGGAGAAAGAGGAAATCCGGAACCGGATTATTGAGGCGGCGGAACATCTGTTTCTGGAAAAAGGCTACGCCCAAGTCTCCATGCGCAACATCGCTCAGGAGATCGAATATTCCACGACGGTGATCTATAACTTGTTCCCGAACAAACAGGCCATTTTGCTGCGGCTGTTTGTTGATAAATACAGCATTCTGCTGCAGAAATTTGAACAAATCAGGTCGGCAAGGGGCGTAAGTCCACTGGAAACGCTGGAACGGCTGATGTGGGCCTATCTGGAGTTCGGATGGGAGTATCCCGATTATTATCAGCTGGCGGTGATCCGGAACGTGGTTAGTGAAGACCGGCAGCTTGAATATATGGATGAAGATGCCGTATCCATCCGGATTTATGAAGCTTTCGTGGATACGGTGCGGGACTGCTTGAATGCTGAGGGGAAAGACGGAAGCCGGGCGGAGCTGATTGCGCAGACGTTGTGGGCTTGCCTGCATGGAGCTTTATCGCTGCGCATTGTTCACCCTCAATTTCCATGGGAAGAGAGGAGCTCTTTCTTCCGGAGTACCGTGGATACAGCGATCCGGGGCGCGCTCGGGATGGAGCCCTTGGGAGAGCAGCGATCTTGATAACGATCGTCAGACTTCCCGGGTAAATCCTCCTTGTCTGCTAGTGCAGGGGGGATTTTTGCTGTCTGCAAACGACCCGAAATTGGAAAATTGAGGGGGCTTTCTTGACCTCAAGGCAGTATTTTTTCATTGCGTTTCTTGGCCGGCAATCGTATGCTGGACGGGAAGCCTTTCCGTCATTCCCGGCAGTTTCCGGGGGGCCGTCCCGGAACATGTATGAAACGAACGGGAACGAAATACGTATCAGTAAAATAGCGTTATACTTGGAAAGGATGGTGGGATTTTGGAAAATGGCATGAATGTAAGATTAGTTGAGAAAATGCCGGACGGCGAATTGCGTCAGATTGAAGAACGCATTTGGGACGCGAACATGGTGTCAGCGCTGGAGCATGTGAACTATATCGTCGTCGGCGGCAAGGAGTATGAAACGGTAGAAGGAAGACTGAATTTGGATGAGGGCACATTGGAACTTCTGATCGTTCCCATGCAGAGCGCATAGCAGAAGTTCCGTAAAGGAGGTATCCGTCTTGTCTAAGGAAGAAGCAAAACCTGAACGATCCGTGAAATCCAGATTATTTACCCCGGAAGGCAAGCCTGTTCGCGTACTGTCGACCTCGCTCGGCATCGCGCTGCTGGCGAATGCTTTTTTTGTTCCGGGTTCCGCGGTATCGGCCACGAGCAGCGATAGCGCAGATGAACCGAAATTGGTGGCTTGGTCAACGGAAGAGGTTAAAGCGTATTTTGATAAAAATGTCGACTGGAGCATCCCCCTCCCTGCATCAGACGAAGAAGATCAGGGAGAACAGGCAGGGACGGAAGGAGGAGGTTCTGGTTCCGTCTCAGACCCTAGCAGTACGAGCTCTGGCGGAACCACGGTGGTTAACAACTATGGCTACGGCGGCTCCGGCTTCGGATGGGATGACCTGCTCTTGTATCACTTGCTGTTCAACAGCGGATCCAACTATTCGTCATCCAGCTGGCACAAAGAGCACCGCGGTTATTATACGGGCACCAAAACGCCGTATCAGCCCCGCTCTTATTCCAGCGGGTCTTTTCAGAACAAGCCGGTTGCGGGCTCTACAGTCCGCCCGAAAACATCGACTTCTTCAACCGGTACGATTGTCAGACGGTCCACTTCATCAAAGGCCGGAGGCATCGGAGGCAATTCCAGCAGCCTTAGTTCTTCAAGCTCCAAATCGAGCAGCGGCTCGATATCCAGATCATCGTCAAGCTATTCCTCGAGCAAAGGCGGTTTCGGAGGATGACGGCAGGCGTGTTCGAAGTTTTGGGACACCCTCAGCAGGACCGGGCGAGCCGGGTCAAGCAGCTGCATGAGCTGGGATTTACCTGGGCTGATTTGGAGGAAGAAGCTTACTGGATCGATCAGACGGTGGCGATGAGCAGGGAAACGTATGCGGAGCTTGAACTCGCGTCGTCGCAGCTGTGGTCTATTCTGGATAAAGCGGCCCGCTATGTTCATCGTAACCATGATCTGTACCGTTTGCTTGGCGTCCCCCAGATTCTGTGGAGCATGCTGGATGAGTGTCCGCTGCCCGAGTCCGGCTTCATCAGCCGGTATGCCCGGTTTGATTTTGCGGTTGCGAACGACGGCTCGATCAAGCTGCTGGAGCTGAATGCGGACACGCCTACGGGATATGTGGAAGCCTCAATCGCCACGCCGTGGATGTGCGAGCAAGCCGGCCTGTCCTCCCCCAATGAGCGGATGAAGGAGCTTGTCGCTGCGGCCTGGTCGGAAGAACGGCCGGACACGGCGGCCTGCGTCGCCTACGGAACGCATCTGGAGGATTCCGGCACGATTGAAGCGCTGGTTCGGCACAGCAATCTGGAGATTCGCTGCGTCGACTGTCTGGATCTGTGGGTAGACAAAGGTACATTGAAGGATAAGGACGGCCGTGCGATACAGCGGATGTTCGCGCTGTACCCGAAGGAATGGATGGCGGTTGACGATGGCGGCGAAGCTCTGGCCTACGCCATCGAGACCGGCCGCCTCGCCCTGTTCAATCCGCCGCACAGCATATTGCTGCAGTCGAAAGGGCTCGTAGCGGCTGTATGGGGGCTTCATGAACTGGGGCTTCTGTTCGACGAAGAAGAACGTGAAGCGATCGCCAAATACATCCTGCCAACGTACAATAAGCCCGTATTTGCGGGAAACTTCGTATCCAAATCGATGTTTGGACGCGAGGGCGGGTCCGTACGCCTGTTCGGCGCGGACGGCGAGCTGGAGATGGAAGACCGGGACGGCTTCGACAGCAGCGTCATGTTTCCGTGCGTTTACCAGAAACGGGCGGAACTCGCCAAGATCCATACGTCTGAAGGGGAGCTGCACCTGCTGACCGGCATGTTTGTCATCAATGGAACGCCTTGTGGGCTGCTGGGACGAGCAGGCGGTCTCATTACAGGCAATACCAGTCATTTTATTGCAATGGGAGTGAGATGAGTGCAAGTTAACCAAGGAAGCAGAACGGGCGCGGACCTGGCTGCGAGGAAAGCTTCGGCCCGCGCAATCGCACGGCTGATTCTGCTGGGCTGTTTCGCCCTGCTCGTTCTAAGCGGTTGTGGGGCAGATTCGACCAGCGTATTCCATACGGACACACAATCGGAGACGACATCGTCTACAGCGCGGGTGCCCTGGGATTACCGGATTATCGAGAGCACGGTGGGCGACTTGATCGGAAGCGACATGACCGTACTGCCGGACAACGAGCTGCTGCCGAACGACGGGAATTATGCGACAGGGGACAAAATCTGGACTCTTCAATTTATGGATGCTGAACTGATCACGGGTGAAAACCAGCGCAACGACATTCGGTTATCGGCTTGGAGCACGATTAAATCCTATCCCGATCAGGCGGCTGCCGAGAAAGATCTGAACAATCTGAAGATCAGGGTGACAACGGAGACCAATCTGGTCGGCGTGTACAAAACCGAGTATAAAGGCAAAACAAGAAACTTTGCCGTGCTTGAGCTTCCTTCCGGCAACCGGATTAAACAGCCTATCGACGACAAGCGGTATTCGGCTCTGGAGAAACAGAAAACGGCAAATGTCATTTTGGAGGAAGTGCATGATTTCGCCGATTATGATTTGGCATATGCGAAATTTCGGGGGTGGGCTAATTGACGATAGTGATTAATATCGTGGTAAGTGTGATTGTCATTATTTTGCTTCAACTGCTCGGCATGGTCATCTTTAGCTGGATGACTCCGTACCGTGACATGGAAGAGCTGAAGAAAGGGAATACAGCGGTAGCTCTGGCCCTGGGCGGGAAGTTTCTGGCCACGGCCATCATCCTGGGGGTTGCGGCCTATACGAATACTTCCATCTGGTTCATGATGCTGTGGTTCGCCGTCGGGTACGCCTGCCTGGTGGTGTCTTACTGGATTTTCGAATGGGTAACCCCCGGCTTCAAAATTTCCGATCACCTGAAGCAGGGCAATGTGGCTGTAGGAACCTTGCTCTGCCTGGTGTTTATCGGTACTGCTTTTGCCGTAAGCAGCCTTATTATCTAAAGCGGGAGCTGCTTCACTGAGCCAATACACAAGCGAAAGAACAAGCGACTCCAAACAAGGCTGTCCTCGAATGCCCGAGTGGCAGCCTTGTTGATTACGCTCAAGGTGTCTCAAAGTGTCTATGCACGATGCATAATATGCTGAAGGAGGTGGCGCACAGGTGCATTTTTTGCTCAGATTAGGTACAAAAATGATGCGTTTAAGAAAGACGACGATCGGTTTCACGATCCTCGCGTTTGTTGGCTTGAGTACAACGATTGCCTATCTGCTGGAGCCATCTACATTCGGGAATTGGTTCAACGCGCTTTACTGGGTCATGACCACGATGGCTACGGTAGGCTACGGCGATTACTATGCCGCTACCATACCCGGTAAAGTATTAACAATGTTCCTGTATGTTTTCGGGATCGGGCTGCTCAGCCTGGTGATCGGCAAGATCATTGATTCCATTTCGAGTATTCAAAGACAGAGAGGGGCGGGACTGTTGAGCTTTCGGGGCGAAAATCATGTCATTCTGATTAACTGGAGCAAGAAAGCGAAGTCAGCGATAGACGAAATTTTATCGTACTCGCCGAAGGGCCATATTGTCATCATTGATGAATCGAATCGTCATCCGATGGAACATCTGGATCATGTTCATTTTATAAGCGGCGACCCTTCGGCGGAGGACATCTTGACGAAAGCAAACCTTCAGGGGGCGAAGGCGACGATTGTCTTTGCGGACTCCCGGATTGACGAGGCTTCGCTGATCGATGGCAAATCGCTGCTCATTGCTTCCAGCATAGAGCGCATCGCACCGCACGTACATACAACCGTTGAGATTATGCAAGAGAAGAACATTCAGAACTTTCGGCACGTTCAGGTGAATGATTTTGTATTGTCGCATGATGCCATTTCCAGATTGGCCGTTCGGGCCGCGCTGCAGGAGGGCAATCCGGAGGTGATCCGGCAGTTCCTGAGCCGCCAGCAAGGCGACGATATCTATGAGATCCCCGTCAACAGGAAGTGGGCAACGTATGAGGACGCCTTCCAGGACCTGCTTCGCCAAGGCGCCACCCTGATTGCCGACCGCGCGGACCTTGGCATCAACCGCAAGCTTGACCAGAAGATCCCGGCGGATGCCAGACTCTATATCGTATCCGACGAGGCGACCTACCTGCGGATTGCGGGCAGTTAGGCCGTTTACCCTCGTCTCCCCCACTAAACAGTTGATAAAAAGTAGATCATTTAATGCTATTTTGAACAGTGATCGTAAGAAGGTTTCGCATACGGGTGCTCTTGCCAGGTCTAAAGGGGGACGATCAGATGCCCAGCAAGATATTGATCGTGGATGACGAAGAAGATATTGTAGGCTTGCTTCGGGATTATTTTGAAATGGACGAATATGATGTTCTGGTCGCCAGAAGCGGCTCGGAATGTCTGAAGCAGGCGGAGAAGCAGCCCGATCTTATTTTGCTCGATATTAATATGCCGGAGATGGACGGGCTTGAAGTCTGCCGAAAAATCCGCGATTTCGTGGCCTGTCCCATTTTGTTCCTGACGGCCAGGGTGGAGGACGCCGATAAAATCAGAGGTTTACAGGCCGGCGGCGACGATTATATCGTCAAGCCCTTCAGCATTGATGAGCTGGGTGCGAGAGTAGCAGCGCATCTGCGCCGCGAAGAACGCCATCAAAGCAAGACCAAAACCAAGTTTGCAGGCGACCTGGTCATCGATTATTTCGCGAGGCTTGTCTATTACCGGAACGAACCTGTTCCTTTGGCAAGGAAAGAATTTGACATCATTGAGCTTCTGTCCATGAACGCCGGGCAGGTTTTTGACAAAGAGCGCATCTATGAAAAGCTTTGGGGATGGGACAGCCCGGGGGACAGCGCGGTTGTTGCCGAGCATATACGAAGAATCCGCGCCAAGCTTGCGGCAGTCTGCAGCGAGTCCTATATTGAAACAGTCTGGGGCGTTGGATACAAATGGGTCGGATAAGAAGAATCTTTGGCAACCTGTCCATCAAAAAGACATTTATGCTGTATATGCTCCTGTTTCTGCTTATAGCGGCTTTATTCAGTTTGACGACCATCAATCTCGCCGACGTCATCCAAAACCGGGTCAAACTTTCCTATGCCGATGCCAAAAAGCAAATTGCTGTCGGAGAAGGGGGAGTAATCCTCGAAATAAGGAATGAGGAAATTCCTTATACAGCGAAAGATTGGACACTCATTCAAATTTGCGACTTTATTCAAACATGGTCGATCCCCATATTTTTCGGGAGCTGTATCGTGCTGTCGTCCCTGTTGTTTTATCGCAACAAACTGAAGAAGCCGATTGAAATCTTGAGCGGGGCATCGGAAAAAATTGCGGCCAATGACCTCGATTTTCATATTGTCTATGACAGCAGGGATGAGATGGGGCAGCTGTGCAGCTCGTTTGAGAAAATGCGCTCCTCGCTCGAAGCAAATTACCGTGACATGTGGCGGTCGATGGAGGAACGCAAGAGGCTGAACGCCGCTTTTTCCCATGATCTGCGAACACCGCTGACGGTCCTAAGGGGCTATGCGGACTTTTTGATGCGCTATATGCCGCAGGATAAAATCCCCAAAGATAAGCTGGTTTCCACCATGTCGACGATGTCGGGGCATATTCTGCGCCTTCAAAACTATGTGGACAGTATGAACACGCTGCAAAAGCTGGAAGACTTCCATATGACTCCGAAACCCGTCGATATCCCCTCTTTTTCACTCCAGTTGAAACAATCTGCCGAGATTTTGGCGCAAAAACAGAACATAGCTATCGACTTGGTCAATCATGTTCCACAACAAGAGATCTGCCTGGATCCGGAGGTCGCTGCACAGGTGTTTGAGAACCTGATTTCAAACGCTGTCCGCTATGCCAAGAGCAGAATTCGCATCACTTGCAGCATGGACGCGGACGGGCGCTTCCGCATTTCCGTTTTCGATGACGGTTCAGGCTTTTCGGCTGAGGCTCTGCACAAAGCGGCCAGCCCTTATTACAAGGGAGAAGAGAGATCGGATGAAACGCACTTTGGACTCGGGCTGAATATTTGCCAAATCCTGTGTGAGAAGCATGGCGGGGAACTCATTTGGGCCAACGGGCCGCATGGCGGAGCGGAGATCACGGCAAGTTTTATGGCTGCACGAAAAAGTGAAGACTGTTGATAAAAAGTAGAAATCTGCTGTTTATACTCTCCTTGTAAACTTAAACGAGGAGAGTATTTTTATGAGCGGAAATGAGATTGTGATCCGGAATTTAAACAAGTATTACGGCAAAAAGCAAGCGCTGAGCGACGTAAACCTTGTCATTAAACATGGCATGTTTGGCCTCTTGGGCCGAAACGGGGCAGGTAAAACGACGCTGATGAAGACCCTGGCTACCCTGCTGAATAAAAAGAGCGGAGAGATCAACGTCTGCGGCACTCCCATTGAACATGCCAGGGAAATCCGCAGAATGACCGGGTATCTTCCGCAGGATTTCTCCATGTATCCCGGCATGACGGTAGCTGAAGCCATGGATTATCTCGGGGTCCTCTCGGACATGGGCGGGGTCGAGCGAAAACTGCGGATCCCCGATCTTTTGGAAAAGGTGAACTTGACCGGCCATATGAAAAAGAAAGTAAAAGCCCTCTCGGGCGGAATGAAACGCCGGCTCGGCATTGCGCAGGCCCTGCTGCACGACCCGAAAGTGCTGATTGTTGATGAGCCGACGGCAGGACTTGACCCTGAAGAGCGAATTCGTTTCCGAAACCTGCTGTGTGAAATCGCCGAGGACCGAATTGTGATTCTGTCCACCCACATTGTGGGAGATATTGAAGCCACCTGCGAGGATATTGCCATCTTAAACGAAGGCAGGCTGCTCTATACCGGAACGGTACATGATCTGACTGCATCGGCCAAAGACAAGGTTTTCAGTGTGACTGTTCCCAGACAAAATTTGCAGATCATTAAAGACCGCTATTTTGTCACCGGGATGCTGACCACCGGCAGCGAGTGCCACGTCAGGTTGATCGCTGACCAAAAGCCGTTTCCTGACGCTGAATTCTGCGAGCCTAATGTAGAGGATGCATATATGCTTTACCTGCACCGAAACGGCGTGGAGAAGCAGAAGCTGGGAGGCGAGCTGTAATGTACGGAGTCTTGTTTCTTAAGGAGTGCAAGAGAACGGTAAAAAGCATCCCTTATCTGATTCTCGTCGTTATGCTGCTGGTATTCGGGTATACACAGATCGTACCGGAATTCTCAATGATTGAGAAACCGGAGCCGAATCAGGCCAGCTACGGGGTGAAATACGAGGAAATTCCTGGGGTCATTATGCCTAGCGCCGCCAAATCTCTGTACAGCGAGTTTGCCGCCAACACCTACGTTGCCTATCCGCTTGGATTCTATAAAAATGTCAAATTGAGCGACAACAAGCAGGCGAGGATGGCGGACATTCTATCCGAACTGACTGGGACACCGAAAGAGGATTTTATGAAATCAGCAGGAGTCAAACCGGAGACAGGTTCAACCCTTCGGATTGGGGATGGGTCATTGATGAATTTGACCCCGAACGGGGATGGAAGCTATAAGCTGACCATTCCCAAGGGGCAGAGCAGCGGAAGTGAATCCGCAGGATCAGCCATAACGGACGTAACGGTTGCTAAAGGGCTCACCTACGAGCGGTTTCGCGAGTTGATGAAGCAGGCTGACAAACTGATCGGTGGCGGCTCCATGTACGACGGAATTTACCTTACCCGTCAATTTGGTAGGGTGCCCATGACTTATGATGATGCGCTCTTGCAGTACAACGATATCATCGAAAAGGACAGAATATCCGGCGCTTACGCCAGGGTCTTCTGCGATTATTTCGGCCTTGTGCTCGGCATCTTCCCCGTGTTTATCGCGGTCGCCTTGGGGATGAGGGACCGCAGGGCGGGAATGCTGGATTTGATTTACACGAGAAAAGCTTCCTCCATCCAAATCGTGTTTACCCGTTATCTGGCGATGATCGTCATGATGCTCCTGCCGGTGCTGTTGATGGCCGTCTATGCCGCCATTTCGGTCGCAGGGAAATATAGCGGCATGGAGACCGACGGGCTCGCCTTTGTCAAATATTCGCTCGGATGGCTGCTTCCCACCTTGATGGCGTCAACGGCGGTCGGCGTATTTTTGACCGAACTGACGGATTTCCCAATTGCTATTGCTGTACAAGGTCTCTGGTGGTTTCTAGGGATGTTTGCAGGGATGAAGCATTTGGACGGCGGATACGGATGGGACCTGTTCCTGCGCCACAATAAAATCGGCAACACGCAGGTGTTTCTGGACAACTTCAACACCCTGCTCACTAACCGGATTTTATATGCTGGGCTATCTATTGTGCTCATTCTGCTTACCGTATGGATTTATGAGCTGAAAAGGAGGGGCAAACTGCATGCGTATAACCGCATTCCAAAGATATTCAATCATCGCCGCCGCAAATCTGCGGCATAATTTCCTGCCGCACCTTGCGCTTTCTGTCCTTCTTCTGCTGCTGGCTCCCGTCATTTTCGGGCTCACCGGCCTGGATGCGAGAGCGGCGGCGGTTCCGCTGGAGATGTTCGTTGCGCTCATTGGCATCGTCCTGCTCACGCCGCTTTTCGCGCCCGAGCAGAATCCGGAAATCAGAGAAGTCGTGGAATCCAAATCTACGAATCATCTCTGCGTCTGCATCCTGCGCATCGCGATGTCGCTCACGGCCATGGCGGTGCTGGTAACGAGTTTTGTATTTGTCATGAAGGCAAACGGCTGTGCAGTAGACCTGTCCACCTACATATTCGGAACTTATGCGGAGAGTTTGTTTCTGGGCGCGCTTGGACTGTTCGCTTATGGGATTAGCGACAACATTGCTGTGGGCTACATGCTGCCGGTGATGGTTTACGCGTTTAATTTCGCCAGCGGCCCCAAATATTTCGGCAAGCTCTATCTGTTCTCCATGGCGCAGGGCAGTTTCGAGGAGAAGAACTGGCTGTTTGGAACGGGCATAGCGCTCATTATTTTGACGATGTTCATCAAAAAGGGGGTTCGGGACAGGAGGTAACAGACCGAACTCGCTGGAAGCTGCTAAGCTTGTATAAGCTTGTAGATGTAACCTAAGTTGATCATAAATGTTAGACAAAACCATATTTCACGGCAAAACAAAAGAATCCATTTTGAACACAGAGTGGCCAAAATGGATTCTAACCCAGCTTCATGGTTACAGAAGTGATTTATAAACTTTTCTATGTTTATAGTAGCTCATGATAAATTTTACACTAGAGAATAATGTAATACATCCAGCTCCTAAGATAGAAATTCTATCGTAAATATTGTAAAGAATCATTGAAATGATAAATAGCACCACAGAGATTAATATGTACGAGAAGTAAGCAGACATTCTTTGTTTTTCGCGTTCTTTATAAGATTCCGTGTCAGAAAAAATATTACGATTAGCAGTTTGAAGATCAGTATAAAAAATATGCTTTGAATACCCTTTGCTTTGAGCGAGTAACGTCCATCCTGCATCTTCAAAAATACTTCTATACTCTTGAAAATCGTCATTTTTATTAAACGTACGATAATCGATTTTATAAATACGATTTTTTTGATCTACATGCTGCACAGGTTCGAACACGTTTGGCAGGCAGCAAGATCTTCAGAATTATAACTTTTCAGTATCCAGCCATCACTTAACATGCTTTGTAACCATTCTTCCTCTTCGGAAAAATTAGTGAACTTCTTGCTTACCTTTTTTACAGCGCTGTCTTTTAACATTATTGTTCCCTTTCTCCTAATATTTGTTTTGTGAAATTGATCATGTTGCGAAATCGATTAAATTCTACATGTAACGCTTCCTTCCCTTGTTCTGTGATGCAATAGGTCTTCTTTTTGCGGCTGTCCTTTTCTTGTTGTACAGTTTCAATTAACTTTTGCTTCTGCAAATTGTTTAAGACACCATAAAGAGTTCCTGGAGCAATGATGAAGGTACCTCCACTAACCTTTTCAATACCCTTAATAATTCCGTAACCATGTAAAGGCTCATGATATAAAGCCAATAAAACCAAATAAGTAGATTCAGACATAGGATTCATAATGCTCACCCCGCACATATAACGACACTCGATATATCGTTACACATAATATAAAACACAATATATCGAGTGTCAATATATTAGGTATCAGTCTTTGAACCCGCTTCGAGAAGTGAAGAGGCAAGATGCTCGTGTACGAAGGGCTCTACAGTGTTCTGTTTACAACGATAATCGTTGGAACGGCCGGGATGCTATTAACCTACCTGGTTGCCAAGAGCATCGCGGAAAACATGGCGTTTACGGTTTTCAATATGAAGGTGCTGCCGATCGCGGCCACCATACCGGTTCTGCTTCTGATCTCCTATACGGTGACGCTCTGCGCGTATAAAATGCTGTCCAGAGCCACCATCGTTGAAAGACTGAGGGAAGTGGAGTAGCTTTAAGCTGAATAAGAAGAACCAGGGCCCGCTTTTTCTGACCGGCAGAAGAGGCGGGCCTTTGTTAGGGCATATTATTTTTCGTAGCCCGGTTTAACCCTGTAGAAATCACATCCGGTTGGTGGTACTATGGTTGTAGATATTATTTTGAACAGTACGCACACAAAAGTAATATAGGTACTAAAAAGTACCTATAGAGCGAATCTGGCGTTTTACCCGTTCAGCACATTTCATTGGATGGAGGACTGCACTATGGCTGTGGTACAGAAGCAGAAACAAAAGCAGAAAAAATATAATATCTCGGTTGAAGCGACCCTGGAGGTCATCGGCGGCAAATGGAAATGCGTCATTCTGTGCCATTTGACGCACGGACGGAAACGCACCAGCGAATTGAAGCGGCTCATGCCCGCAATCGCGCAGAAGATGCTGACTCAGCAGTTAAGGGAGCTGGAAGAGGACGGCATTATCAACCGGATCAGCTATAACGAGGTGCCGCCAAGAGTGGAATATGAACTCAGCGAGTATGGCTGGGGACTGAAGCCCATTTTGGATTCCCTGTGCTCCTGGGGAGAACAGCATATCATCAGACAATATGGCGACAAGTTTGCGGTGCTGGAAGAAAATATATTGAATAAGTAAAGAAGTCTTGGATCTTGAGGTGAATAAGGGCAGCGTCATGGGTTAGATCCTGATGCTGCCCTTTATAATGAATAAATGAATCCGAGTTTTAACGATTCTTCAGATTTTCCTGGGCGATCCGGATCATTTCCCGAACCATCGAACCGCCGATGGCGCCGCCGATTTTTCCGGCTTGTGCCGAGGTCAGATCTCCGTTATCGCCCTCCTGCAGCGGAACCCCCAGCGATTCGGCCACTTCGTATTTGACATCGTCCGGATGCTGCGGATCGACCTTGTACCCCTCGCTGCGCATGACCTCGGCTTTGAAGCCTTGCAGCGCCTGATCCGTTCCCAGCCCTCGTCCTGATCTTCTTCTCGCCATATGAGGCCCCTCCTTCAAAAGCTTTTTGTTATTTACCTGAACAGTTTCTCCTCAATTAGGGTGCTGCATAAGCGGTAAAGTGTTCCAATGGCTTATGGATAGAAAGATCCTCATTTATGAAATACTACCTTGACAAAATAATTTATTTATGGTATAATTTACTATTCATATTTAATAATGTATAATAAGATTCCCCTGGCCAGGGGAATCTTATTTTTTTTGCGAACATGAGGGAGGAAACTCGCATGAAACAGGATAAGGCCAGTTTAACTTCATTAATATCAGCTTTTGGTCGAGCATATCATAGTCAATTTGATACCCCAAAGATCTTTGATGACTTTATCGCTAAAGAATTGATTTCACCAGAAGAGTTTAATGACATCAAAAACAACATGGTTCAAGGGATACAGTTCTTCAACAAAGATATCGCTCATAAATTTCAAGGAAAACCAGAAGAAATATTAAAATGGATTACTCAGGTTCAGCTCTCTCCAACTCCTCTGGCACGGTCAGCATATTGCGAAAAGGTTTTACGGAATGAAGTTGCGCTAGGAGTAAAGCAATATGTCATACTCGGCGCAGGGCTGGATACTTTTTGTTTTCGTCATCCAGAGCTGAAAAATAGCCTAGAAATATTTGAAGTTGACCATAAAGCGACACAAGCGTTCAAAAAGAAACGACTGGCTAACGCTCTTTTGGAGATTCCGAACCATCTTCATTTTGTTTCTATGGACTTCACCCAAGAGTTTTCATTTCAAAATCTGATCAATCAAGGGTTTGAACACAAGAAGACTTTCTTTAGCCTTTTGGGAGTTACTTATTATTTAACTAAGGAAGAAAATAGAAGATTAATCGAGAATTTGTTCACCAATATGCCAAAGGGAAGCTCCATCGTGTTTGATTATGCAGATGAAACCTTGTTTGACGAACAAGGAAGATCTAATCGGGTTGCAAACATGGTAAAGATGGCTTCTGCAAGTGGAGAACCCATGAAATCGTGTTTTTCTTATCCTGAAATGGAGAAGATGTTAGAAGAATCAGGTTTACTCATTTATGAGCATTTATCGCCAAGTGAAATTAATGAAAAGTACTTTGCCAATCGGAACGATTACCTATCAGCTTTCGAAACCATTCATTATATTCATGCTATCAAGAATAACTAAGACATGAATGGAAAAATGACCGACCCGCCTCTGAATTAGAGTTGGTCGGTCATTTGCCATTAAAGAGCTGATCCAAGCTTCAAATCGGAGTAGCGGGATTTGAACCCACGACCTCACCCACCCCAAGGGTGCGCGCTACCAGACTGCGCTATACCCCGATAAGACTGGAAGTGCCGTCTCAAGGATTCCAGCAAGTTTACGCTTTCAATTATACGAAAAACCGGCCGTTCAATCAATAATCGGTTTTTAGCAGGCGCTGCGAACAAGATTCAACGCAAAGACAAGTCTTGTAAGAAGCCAACACAAAAAAAGGACGTTCCCTTGAGCCAATCGGGCTGGGGGAACGTCCTTACATGTTTAATGCATCATAACCGGCTCCTGAACCTTCTGGTACAGGCTGCCGAGACTTGCCATCGTTGCAGGGGTGGCCGCCTCCAAAGGATAATATCCTTTTTTGACCATCCACTGCCAAACGTCGTAAGCGTGATGAGAGCTCATCTGAAAAGCTTTCTCCAGAAAGGTCCGGATTTCAGGATTGCTCATTTCCATCGCTGCCCAAGCGTATTCCCGGCCCGATCTTTTCAGTGTCAGCAGGTAGGCTGTGGCGATTTCCCGGTCATTAAACTGCTGAACCGAAGTCCGGGGAGTTACAGGAATAGCTGCAGCCGGAGCAGAGGTGTAGGATTGCAGAATCGGATTCAGATTTGGTACCTGCAAAGTGGATGAGGCACCTTGTGCATTGCCTAAATAGTCCGCTTTCATATTGTAATCCTGAATATGCAGCGGAAAATGTTTTTGCAGCAAGCCCTTGAGTTCGGCATCCTGCGCTTGGTTGATAAAACAGGCCATGTTCGTAATCGAGTTGACACAGCTCATGGCTAGTTCATGCAAATCCTGGGCTTCATGGACCGCTAGCTGCATGTAGATCCCTCCAATTGAGTTGTATTTGAAACATAAATAGGGTGTACGAAGAACGCTCATTTATGCGCCTGTTACACCCTTAAGAAGCCTTCCAAATTATGAATTTAAGCGGGCATTCGGGACTGGAACATCTCGGGAATGAATACCCAACGAAAGGTCCCCATCCAGCCTGATCCAAACACAACAGAGACGCCAAAACCCGCAGCTGTCCAGGGTAAACAGGCTAACCGAGCAGGTGCGGGCCATGCCGATTGAACATATATTACAAGAAGTATTTAACAGGTTGGCAACCAAACAGACTGGATCCAAAGATCAGGACTTTCGTTAGAGAGGGACTGTACCCGGGCTTTTGCTCACAGATATCTGACAGAATAGAAAAAATACAGCAGCAGCAAACTATACAGCAAAGCCGTATGGATTAGCGCCAAGTCATCTAGGGCGGGTGCCAGCCAGCTTGAGAATATCTGAAGTTTAGGGGGAATGGCACATGAGTCTGAAGATGAGTGAGGCGACTGTTCTCGTACTATTCATTTTGGTATTCGTGATACAACTGGCGGAAATGGACCAGTCAGAACCTGATGTCATGGTGAGTTCGGCTTCTGCGAGCATCAATGTCAAGCATCTGGGAGCCAAAGGGGACGGGAAGACGAATGATACGTGGGCTGTCCAGAAGGCGCTGCAGCTTGCTTCATCCGGCGGATGGACTGTATTTTTCCCGAAAGGCACTTATCTGATTGACCCGTCTAAAGAATTTATTGTTCCGGGCAATACCACTTTGGCGGGGGAAGGACGCCGGTCGGTCATCAAGGCAAGCTCGGCAGCGTTTGGATGGGAACTGATGCGCGCGGCAGGATCGGACATCACCATTAACCATTTGAGCCTGGACGGCAACAATCATGTGAACCGGGTGCTGGTCGTGGGCGGCGGATGCGAGCGGGTGACCCTGTCGAATCTCGTGGTGGCGAACGCATCACAAAGCAGAGATCCCGGAAGCGACGGTTACGGAGAGGTCGTCTGCGGCATTGTTGTCTACGGGGATACGAAGCAGATTGCCATCAGCGCCGTAGAAGTGAAAAATATTGTCGCGGTGAATGTGTCGAATGGCAGCATGATCGCAAGAGGAATCTACATTACGACGACCTGGGGCTCGCAGGAGAGCGTGGCCAAACAGGTCAGCATCACCGGCTCTTATGTGCATCATGTCGGACCTGCGGATGACGGGGATGGCATTTATTTTGAAGATCCAGGCATGGACAGCGGAAACGGACAGCATGCGGACAGTTTTATCGCAAACAATGTGATGGATCACGTAGCCAAACGTGCCGTCAAAATTTATGCCGAGGGCATTACGGTAAGAGACAACCACATTATCAACTCATATTTGAACAACAACGTATACCAAGGCGTAAACAAAGGGATGCTGGCTCCGGACATGTTCTCCGCGATCAGCGTGTATGGCAGCAGCAATACGGTAGACCGGAATACGATCGACGGCATTGGCAGCTATTACGCTGCGATTGAAATATCCGCCGGGCAGACCATAGGTCATATCCGGATTGCACGCAATAAAATAACGATGGGATCAAAAAGCAATATAAAAGGGACAACGGCGATCCGCCTTGGCAACATCAACGATTTCACCATTTCCGGCAATACGATTCAGAACGGGGAAAGAGGAATCTGGACCTGGCAGAATGCATCCCAGGGTTTAATTAGCGGAAACAGCATTGTTGTGATTAACGGGGGCGGGATCGATATATCCACTTATTTGAACGGCTGCGTGCAGCGGGATATCCGCATCGAGAATAATACGATTACAGCCGGCACCTTTGACATCCAGCTGGCTCCCACCAATATCAATGTAATTGTAGTCTAATGAAATCGAAAGTAAATTTTAAAACGGCGCTATATAGGTCTTTGTACCTAGAATAGCGGCCGTTTTTTTTAAATAGAATCTGAGGAATACAATTTTTGGGGCGATGTACTTACTCCTGTTCCACTTGAAGGGAACTGCTTGTAAAGACGTGCGCCTTGAACGGGTAAAGGATTGGTTGAAGTAATGTCAACGAATCAGAGCTTCTTTGTTATTTCGATTGATTTCGAGTTGTACTGGGGACTTCGGGATCTGTTTCCGCTTGCCAGATACAGGCGCGGTCTGGCCCGGGAGAGGGAACTGATTCCCCGCATGCTCCAGCTGTTTGAGCGTCATGGCATCCATGCCACATGGGCGACGGTAGGACTGCTTTTTCTGGAATCCAAAGAAGAAATCCAGGACTATTTGCCATCCAGACTTCCCGAATACATAGACTCAGGCTTGTCTCCTTACCCGCATATCGCCGGCGATTTGGTAGGAACGGGGGAAGAGGCTGATCCGGATCACTACGCTCCGTCGCTAATCAGGCTTATTCGGGAAACCCCTTACCAGCGGGTTGGCACTCATACGTTTTCGCATTACTACTGCAAGGAAATGGGACAAAGCGGCGCCGATTTCCTTGCCGACCTGGAAGCGGCCGTTCGTCTGGCCAAACAGCGAGGGATCCGCATTGAAAGCATTGTTTTTCCAAGGAATCAGGTGAATGAGGGGTATTTGCCTTGCTTGAAGCGTCTGGGCATCCGGTCTTATCGGGGAAACCCGCGCCATCCCATTTACAAGAAAGGCTACAGCAAGGAAGATTCCCTGCTTGCAAGGGCCTTCCGACTTCTGGATTCGTATGTGAATGTTTCCGGCTTTCATACCTATTCTATAGGCGGCCTGGAGAGTGAGCTTCCACTGAATATACCGGCCAGTCACTTCTTCAGATCATACTCCCGCAGGCTGGGATGGCTCGAACCGCTTAGGCTGAAACGGATTTTGAACGGGATGACTTATGCCGCCAAACATAACCAAGTCTATCATTTGTGGTGGCATCCTTACAATTTGGTAGACCGCAAGGACAGAAACTGGCTTGCGCTTGAGAGAATCATAGCCCATTACAGCCGGCTGGAGCACGATTATGGGATGCGGAGCGCTGCCATGGAGGAGTTATGCGACTTTATTACGGGACGAAGGGATGAGAAGTCTTGAATGGGATCTATCTATGGAAAGCCGTGAAAAAGCACTACATGGCTTGCGCGGCGGCTCTTCTGGTCTGTATCGTTTCCGCGATCTTGGTCAATCTGTTCGTTCGGCCCAGTTATCAGGCGTCTGCAAGTCTGGTGGCCAACATAGGTTCGACGGCCAATTCGGGAACCTATAATGAATTCTTGGCCAGCCAAATGCTGACCAAGACGTATGAGAAGGCGATCCAGAGCCGATACATTGCAAACGAAGTCGTCAAGAAGCTGAACATGAACGAGTCGGCCTACGACCTGCTGAAGACGATCAAGGTCAGAACGGATCCCGGCACTCTGGTGATCATGCTGTATGCGGATGCGTCCGATCCGAGGAAGGCGGTAGCTATTGCAAACGCTTTTGCCGAGTCTTTCATTACCGATTCGAAGCAGATTGTTCAGAATGCAAATGTCACGCTGCTGGATAAGGCCGACCTGCAGCAGGCTTCCATACCGGTCAGTCCAAAGAAGACATTCAATCTGGCGTTGTCCGTACTGATCGGACTGTTTGCGGCCTTGAGCATGGCGATCGGACTGGAGAAGCGGAGAATGGTGCGCAAGAAGGAGCGCCTTCAGAAAATCGGGCTGGAGCTGTCAGAGCTATCGGCATAAACCGGATTCATAAAATATGCGGAAATGGAAGGATGGGCATGATTCATTTCGCAATTGTGGGCTGCGGCCATATTGCAAACAAACATATCGAGGCCATTCAAGGGACGGACGGGGCCAGGCTGCTGGCGGTATGCGATACGAACGCCGAAAGATTGGAAGAGACGCGGCGGCTGACAGGCGCGGCGGCATACAGCCGGCTGGAGGACATGCTGGAAAGCGAGCCGGAGCTTGACGTGGTCTGCATCTGCACGCCGAGCGGGCTTCACGCGAAGCTTGCCATTCAGGCAGCCGAGGCTGGAAAGCACCTGATTATCGAAAAGCCGATGGCCTTATCCATGGAAGACGGACAAGCGATTCTGGAGGCTGTTCGCAGGAACCGGGTTAAAGCGGCCGTCGTTCATCCCAACCGCTACCGTCCGGCCATCCAGCACTTGAAAGAGGCGCTGGACCGCGGGATATTCGGCAAGCTGGGCCATGTCAGTATCGCGGTGCGGTGGAACCGGAGCCAGGCGTACTACGACCAGGCGCCCTGGAGAGGCACGAAGGAAATGGACGGCGGCGTGCTGATGAATCAGGCCATCCACAGTCTGGACCTGCTGCTGTGGCTGTTCGGTCCAATCCGGCAGGTGTGCTCGATGACGGATACCCGTATCCGCCGGATCGATGCGGAGGATACCGCCGTGGCGGTCATCCGTTTTGAAAGCGGCGCGCTCGGTACGATCGAGGCGGCAACTACCGTATATGAAAGCAGCCTCGAGGAATCGATCAGCGTATTCGGCGAGAACGGATATGCGGTGATCGGGGGGGTGACGGCGGGCTGGATCAAGCATTGGAAATGCGGCTTAATGAGCAGCAAGCAGACGGAGGCCCTGATTCAGGACGTTGAACGCGATCCCTACGGCGTACCGGGGCACAGGCGAATCGTGGAAGGTATGGTGGAGGCTTTACGGTATGACCGGGAGCCTGCGGTCACCGTGGAAGACGGGCTGCGCTCCATCAGGCTGGTCCATGACATTCTGAATGCCGCGGAAGGAAATTCAATTTAATTTTAGCAGGTGGTCAGTTCAGGCCATCTCAAGGTACAGGGAAAGTGAGAATAACGGAGTTGTTCTGAAGAATCGGCGGCAGAGGTCCGAAATTCTCCGAAATTCGAAGAACACTCCGTAACAAAGCGGGGGACTAACGATGCTTCAGGAATCGGTCAAGCGGGATCATTACAAAGCGGCCATGATGGAGAAGCTGCACAGCAGGACGGCGGTGATCGGCGTCATCGGGCTCGGCTATGTCGGGCTGCCGCTGGCGGTAGAGAAGGCAAAGGCCGGCTACCATGTCATCGGCTTTGATGTGCAGGCTTCGAAGATCGACATGGTCAATCAGGGAGTCAACTATATCGGCGATATCGTGGACGAGGATTTAAGGGCAATGGCGCAGAGCGGACAACTAAGAGCCACCTCCGACTATGCTTTTCTGAAGGAAGTCGATGCGGTTGCCATCTGCGTGCCGACGCCGCTCGATACTTACCGGCAGCCCGATACCAGCTATGTAGAACAGTCAGCCAGGGAAGTTGCGAGATTTCTGCATCCGGGGATGCTGGTGGTGCTGGAAAGCACCACGTATCCGGGAACGACCGAAGAGCTGGTCAAGCCGATTCTGGAGTCTTCCGGCCTGACTTGCGGCGAGGATTTCTTCCTTGCTTATTCACCCGAGCGGGTAGATCCGGGGAACCGGACCTTCAACACCAAAAATACGCCCAAGGTGGTGGGCGGTGTGACGGACGCCTGCTCGCAAGTGGCGGAGGCGCTGTACCGCGAGGTGCTGGATGGCAGCGTACACGTGGTGTCCAGTCCGGCGGTGGCCGAGATGGAAAAGATCTACGAGAACACCTTTCGCCATATCAACATTGCGCTGGCCAACGAAATGGCGATTCTGTGCAGCCGGATGGGCATCAACGTGTGGGACGTGATTGAGGCGGCCCAAACAAAGCCGTACGGGTTCATGGCATTCTACCCCGGACCCGGTTTAGGGGGGCACTGCATTCCGATCGACCCGTTCTATTTGACCTGGAAGGCGAGAAAATACAATTATCATACCCGATTGATCGAGCTTGCCGGGGAAATCAACCATGCCATGCCGGAATTCGTCGTCCAGCGAATCGGCGAAATTCTGAATGAGCGTAAAAAGCCGATTCACGGCTCGACCGTTTATTTGCTGGGAGTGGCCTATAAAAAGGATGTTGACGATTACCGGGAATCCCCCGTTCTAGAGATTATCGGGCTGCTGGAGCAGAGGGGGGCCAGGGTATGGGTCAGCGATACCCATATTCCAAGCTTCAAGCGGCAGGGGAAGCTTTGCGAATGTGTGCCTTTGACCTCAGAGAGGCTTGCGGCGGCGGACATCACGGTGATCACGACCGATCATAGCGGATTTGATTATGAGCGGATTGCCGCAAGCAGCGCCGCCTTGTTCGATACGCGAAACGCAATGCGCGAGCTGCAAAAGCCGGAGCGATATTACTTGCTATAGCAAAAGGAGCTGTGAGCATGGGTTATGATGTACATCCTACCGCTATTGTGGATGAAGGAGCAGCTATTGGAGAGGACACCCGGGTATGGCATTATTCGCATATTTCCGGAACATCCGTGATCGGGAAGCGATGCAGCCTGGGGCAGAACGTCTACGTGGCCGACCGCGTCTTGATCGGGAACAATGTGAAAATTCAGAACAATGTGTCCGTCTATGAGGGAGTGATCCTGGAGGACGATGTCTTTTGCGGGCCCAGCATGGTGTTTACCAATGTCCGTACGCCGCGCTCCGCGTTTCCGAGGAACAAGAGCGAAGACTATTTGCACACGGTTGTGAAGCGGGGGGCCTCCATTGGCGCCAATGCAACAGTCGTATGCGGGGTCACGATCGGCGAGTGGGCGATGATCGCGGCCGGGGCTGTCATTACGAGAGATGTTCCCGCTTACGCCTTGTACGCAGGGGTTCCTGCCAGAAGGACGGGATGGGCCTGCGAGTGCGGGCAAACGCTGGTGTTTCAGCAGGGCCAGGCGGTGTGCGGACACTGCGGCCGCGAATACCGCACGATTCAGGATACCGTCATGAAAACAAAGGAGGTGTAAAGGATGGAACAACCATCAACCTTTTCGAACCGAATTCCCGTGCTTGATTTAAGCCGGGAGATCCGCGAGCTGAAGCCTCAGCTCATGCAGGCGGCTCAAGACGTACTGGATGGAGGCGCCTTTATTATGGGCGACAATGTCAGACAGCTCGAGCGCGAGATTGCCGGGTATTTGGGCGTCAACTATGCCGTAGCGCTCAATTCGGGGACGGATGCCCTCGTGATCGCTCTCCTTGCAGCCGGCATCGGCGAAGGGGATGAGGTCATAACGACTCCGTTCACCTTCTTCGCCACCGCCGAGGCCATTAGCCGGGTGAATGCCGTGCCGGTCTTTGCTGATGTGGAGCCGGACACCTTCAATCTGAATCCGGACCGGCTTAAGGAGGCGATTACGCCAAGGACCAAAGCGATCATCCCGGTCCATCTGTTCGGACAGCCTGCGGACATGGACCGTCTTATGGAGCTCGCGCAGGCCCATGGGCTGCACGTGATCGAAGACGCGGCGCAGGCGTTCGGCGCCGATCATCAGGGACGAAAAGCGGGGACGATCGGGGATATCGGCTGCTTCTCTTTTTTCCCATCCAAAAATTTGGGCGCCTTCGGCGACGGCGGAATGCTGGTCACAAATAGCGGTGACATTGCGGAACAAGCGACCATGCTGCGGGCGCACGGCTCGAAGAAGAAGTACTATAACGAGCTGATCGGCCTCAATTCCCGGCTGGACGAGATCCAGGCCGCTTTCCTGAGGGTGAAGCTCCCCTATATCGAGAAGTGGAATGAGGACAGAAGACAGGCCGCCCGGGTGTACCGGGAGCTGCTGGGGCAGGTGTCCGGCCTGAAATGTCCGGTGGAGACGGAGCGTGCGCGGCATGTGTTTCACCAATATACGGTCCGCGTCATGGACGGGAGAAGGGACGAACTGAAGTCCGCGCTGGATCAGGCGGGCATCGGTACAGCGGTGTACTACCCGCTGCCGGTTCACAAGCTGCCGGTGTATGAAGCGATGCAGGCTCATATGCCTGTGGCGGAGCAGCTTTCGGGGGAAGTGCTGTCGCTGCCGATCGGACCGCACATGGAAGCCGAAACGCAGGCGTATATCGCGCGGAAGATTGTTGAAGCGCTTCGCTAAGGCCTGTATGCGCCGGTACCTTAAACCATGGCTTATCGACACCTTTATCCGGAATGTCGCCTTGCTGGCCAGCGGCACGATGATCAGCCAGCTGATCATTCTGATCACGCTGCCGCTCCTGACCCGGCTTTATACGCCGGCGGAGTACGGCGCTTATTCCATGTATATTTCGGTGATCGGGATGCTGCTGATGCTGGTCTCTTGCGCCTATGAAAACGCCATTACGCTGCCCGAGGATGACCGGACCGCCTCGGCCGTTACCGGCCTGAGCCTGCTCATCTGCGCGGGGGTAAGCCTGGCCTCCGGCCTGACGATGGCTCTCTTGCAAAAGCCGCTGGCCGCATGGCTGCCGGGCCTGCCGCAATACTATATGCTCTTCGCGCTTAGCCTGCTTGGCGTGGGGAGCTATCAGATCCTTAGCTGCTGGTCCATCCGCAAAAAATACTTCCGTCAGCTTGCCCGCACCAAATATACGCAAAGCCTCGGCCAGGTGTCCTCCCAGCTTGCGCTCAGCCTGACTCACCTGGGGCCGCTTGGGCTCATTGCCGGCGACATTATCGGCCGTTCGGGCGGCCTGATTCCGCAGTGGCGGCTATGGCTGAGCGATATGCGCAGGCAGGCGATCCGCCTGGACTGGAGCAGCCTGAAGGATGCCGCCCGCCGGTACAGACGTTTTCCGCAGCTGTCGCTCGTGTCCAACATCCTGAACAGCGTCTGCATCTATTTGCCGACGGTGCTGCTGGCCTCCTTCTACGGGGCGCAAATGGCCGGACTGTTCGCCTTGGGCCAGCGCATCCTCGGTTCGCCGATGACGCTGATCATGACCTCGGTCCGGAATGTGTATCTGGCCGAATCTTCGGAGTACATCACAAGCGACCCCGCCAGGCTGGTCCCGTTGTTCCGCAAAACGGCCCTCCATGTGCTGGCTGCAGGGCTGTTGATCGTCGCAGTTTTTGTAGGCATCGCTCCGTATGCTTTTTCCTTCCTGTTCGGAGAGCAGTGGCGGCAATCCGCCGATTTGATTCGCCTCATGTCGGTCATGTATTTGAGCCAGTTCGTGGCCAATTCGGTAGGAACGACGATTGACGTCATGGAGCGCCAGGATCTGCACCTGCTCCGCGAAGTAGTCCGCACGTTCATCATCCTGGGCGCCCTGCTGGCCGCCGGCTATACGCATCAAAGCGCGGAGACGGCCGTTCTGATGTTCAGTGCGGCGTCTACGCTCGGGTACTTGCTGCACCTGGGCTTGTCATGGCATGCGATCAGGAAATACGGAAAGGGCGCCGGGGAGCGGGGCACGCAGCGTCAGGCGTCTCATGCCCTGACGGAGGAATGAACATCAAACCATAAAGGAACGAGGGCCGTCCGTTGTTGATTGTACGTTCGCCCCGGCAGCGCATGCCGGAAAGAAACTATATTTATCAGGTGCTGCTCGGGGAGTTTCTCGGCCTTGAGTTCAGGACCGTGTTTGAAGACCGCAGCGATATTGAGATCGCGCCGGAGGACGGAGCCGCGGCTGGTGCTGGGGAAGGCGCCGGGGAGGGTGCCGGTGCCGGAGACTGCGCGGAATCCCGGCTTCGGCTGCGAATCGAGGACATTCTGCTGCAGACCCCGGGCGATGCGTGGCTGACGGCAGCCTCCTTGCCGAGGCTGCCTCTGGAGCTGTACGAACCGGAGCCGGACTGGGCTGCAGGCCCTGGGCCGGGCGAGCCCGTTCCGGTGCTTTACGGGCGCAGAAGGGACGGGCGGCCGTTTCTGGAACGGACGGAGGACGGCCTGCGGTGCGGAGTGGACGTGTTCGGCAGCAGCTTCTTTATGCTGACGAGGTATGAGGAGCTTGTGCTGCCGGGCAGGGATCGGCACGACCGGATGCCCGCCGCAGGCTCCATCGCCGCCCGTTCCGGGAGCCTCGACCGGCCGGTGGTCAATCTGTATGCGGAGCTGCTGTGGGCGGCTCTGCAGCGGCTGTGGCCGTGCCTTGCGCGCAGGAAGCGGAGCTTCAGGCTCAAGGTCAGCCACGACGTGGATGTCCCGTTCCTCGCCCTGCGGCGCAGCAGGCTGAGCCTGCTTAAGGAGAGCCTGGGCGACGCCGTCCTGCGGCGCAGCCCGGAGACGGCATGGCGCAAGGCGCGCATGCTGTGGCGGCGAAAGGGCGGCTTCGCCGCCGATCCGTTCAACAGCTTCGACTGGCTGATGCAGCTCAGCGAAGCGGCGGGAAGCCGGAGCGCCTTCTATTTCATCACGGAGGATACCGCTCCGGGGATGGACGGCAATTACACGATGAACGACCCGGAAATCGCCGGCCTGCTGCGCGAAATTCACCGCCGCGGCCATGAAATCGGGCTTCATCCGGGCTATCACACCTATCTGCATCCGGAGCGGATCAGACGCGCATTCGAGCTGCTGCGGAAAGCGGCGGCGGAAGCCGGGGCCGAGCAGGAGGAATGGGGAGGCCGCCAGCATTATTTGCGCTGGAGAGCCCCGGATACGTGGCAGCATTGGGAGGATGCGGGCCTTCATTACGACAGCACGCTGAGCTATGCCGACCGTGCCGGCTTCCGCTGCGGCACCTGCTACGAATATCCGGTGTTCAATCTGAAGACGCGAAAGCCGCTGCGGCTTCGGGAACGCCCGCTGATCGTGATGGACCAGTCCGTTTTGCACCCGGACTATATGGGGCTTCGCGGCGGCCAGGCCGCCGCAGCCATTCGCCACTACTACAGCGAGTGCGCCAAGTATAACGGCGATTTTACGCTGCTCTGGCACAATAGCCAGCTGATCCGGCGGTCGGAACGCCGGTTGTACCGGAGCTGTATCGAAGAGATTGCCCGTACGCAGGTACCGTTGGCTGGTGCCACCCATGCGCAAAGTGTGCCGGGCATCGGCATCGGCGAGGAAGGAGGGAAGAGATGAAGATCGCTTACTTGATTCATTGGAACGAAGGCGCGGAGAGCGGCGTGTTCAAGAAGGTCGTCCACCAAATGACGGAGTGGCGGCGGTTTGGCCATGAAGCGGCGCTGTTTCTGTTCACCTGCAAACCTGCGGGCGATTGGGCCAATGCGGCCGAGGGCATTGAAACAAATGTGCAGATATACAGCAGCGCTTCACGGCGGATGGCCGATTTCGGCAAGCTGGCCCGAAAAGTCCGCGCTTGGCAGCCTGACGTTATCTATCACCGGTTCGATCTTTATTATGTTCCGCTTCCCCGGCTGCTGCGGGAGATCCCCTCCGTTCTGGAAATCAACAGCAACGATCTCGCCGAACTCCGGATGGAGAAGCGGCTGCGCTATTATTACCATGTCTTTACCCGGGGGAAGGTGCTGGCCGCCGCCAAGGGCCATGTCTATGTCAGCGGAGAGCTGGCGGCCACCGGCCATTACCGCAGGTACGCCAAAAACCGCGCCATTATCGGGAACGGCATCCGGCTGGACGATTTTCCGGGGTCAGAGGTCCGCCCGCCATCGTCCGCAGGCGGCAGTTCTCCCCGGCTGGTATTCATCGGCTCGCCCGGACAGCCCTGGCACGGGGCGGATCTGATCGCCGAGCTGGCCCGGCTGAAGCCGGAGTGGAGCTTCGATCTGATCGGACTAAGCGCAGAGGAGCTGGAGCAGCCGGCTCCAGGAAACATGACGTTTCACGGCAAAATGAAACGTTCCGAGTATCAGCCCCTGCTGGAGCGGGCGGATGTTGCCATCGGCACGCTCGCCCTGTACCGCAAGGAGATGAAGGAAGCTTCCCCGCTTAAGGTCCGCGAATATTTGGCCAATGGGCTGCCGGTCATTATCGCCTATGAAGAGACGGATTTTGCGGATGAAGTTCCGTTCATGCTGAAGCTCCCGCTCGGTCCGTGGAACATCCGGGACCACCTTGCGGCCATAGAGCGGTTTGTGGCACAGTGGCAGGGCAAACGGGTCTGCAGAGAGGCAGTACGGCATTTGGACACGGCCTGCAAGGAAGAAGCGCGGCTTGCGTTTATGAAGCGAATGATGGAAAAGGGTGAAGAGGCATGAGCGTCGAGACGGTTTTTATCGTACTGCTGCTGGGCAGCATGCTGGTCTTTCTGGCACAGTGCGTCCTTCACTTGGGCCTTGCCCTCAATCCGGCTCTTCTGTTCGGCTTTTGCCTTTACTTCGATATGATCGGCTATTTCTACAAGAAAGTCATGCCCGGCAACGCGCTGCTTATACTGGTGGCGCTCCCGCTAATCCTGGTGTCCATCATCATGCTGCAGAAACCGATAAAACCGCTTGGCCTGCTGGACAATGATGGACTGTGGCTGTGGGCTGTCTTTTTCGCCTATTGCATTCTTTCTTTCGCCTGGTCGCCGCACCAGTCCGCGGGGCTGTCCAAACTGCTGCTACTGCTTGCGCATGGCGTAATTCCGGGGCTTTATACATATATTTTCTATAAAAAATACAACCGGTTCTCCTGGACCCTCGTCGCGCTGTTCGGACTGGCCTATGCGGTCGTGCATTTGACGTTCGGAGCGTACACGGCGGAATATCCGGGCAGGCTTACGCTGCCGGGGGACAATCCGATTTTTAACGCGCGGATCTCGCTGCTCACCGTGACAGTCTGCTTATGGGGCAGGGGGATTCCGGTGTGGCTTCGTCTGGCCGCAGGCGGAGCGGCGGCGGTATCCGCCATCGAAACGCAGTCCAGAGGTCCGCTGGCCGCCTTTGTCATCGCCAACCTGCTCATTCTCGCTTACTTCCTCTTCCGTAAAATGCGTGAAAATAACGGGCTGACGTGCCGGCGCCGCCTTCCCAAATGGATCATGGCTGCCGTGGTTGTTGGACTTGTTGCAGCAGGAACGGGGCTATGGTTTAAAGACTCTCTTGCCAGTGCAGTCCAGAGCAGCCGATTTACCGTTCTGTTCGATAAAAGCCTGCTTCAGAGCGATGACAACTATCTCGGCCGGGTAGGCATGCAGCTCGAGGCTTTGAACACCTTTGAAGAGCATCCCTTCTTTGGTGTCGGTCTGGGCGGGCAGACACCGCCGGTGCAGGATGAATTTCCGCACAATGTGCTTCTGGAAATCGCCACCGAGCTTGGGATCGCGGGATTGTTTCTCTTTTCCTCGGCCTTCCTCTTCTCCCTTTACGCGGCCAGGAATCATCCGGTGCTTATGGTGATGATGCTTCAGTCACTCATCTCCGCTTTGGTGAGCGGCGATTTCGGCTTTAATTTTGAATATGTATTTATTGCAGTGGTCTCGCTGGCCTTTGTGCCGGCGAGGGAGCAAAAAGGAGCTGCCGTTTATGAAGAGGGTTCTCTTTCTTTTGACAGGGCTTGATTACGCAGGAGCCGAAACCCAGGTCGTCCAGCTGTGCAGGGTCTTTCGGGGCATGGGCTGCTCGGTTCAGCTGATCAGCATGATCGAACCGGCGGCTTTCCTGGAAGAACTGGCGGCAATGGGGGTGGCCGTGATGACGCTTGGCATGCGGAAGGGCATTGCCGATCCAAGGGCGATTGTCCGGCTGAGGCGGCGAATCCGCGAATTTCAGCCGGATGTCGTTCACAGCCATATGGTTCACGCCAATCTGCTGGCCAGAATCACCCGGTTGTTCGTCCGTATGCCGGTTCTGGCCTGCACGGCTCACAGCATCTATGAAGGCGGCCGCCTGCGCAGCTGGCTTTACCGGGTCACGGACCGCTTGTGCGACATCATGACGAACGTCAGCCAGGAGGCGGTGAACCGGTACATTGCGATCAAGGCGTCGCCGCCGGGCAAAATCCGGTTCATGCCCAATGGCATCGACATGGGGAGGTTCGCGGAGCAAACCGGGAAGCGCCTAAACTGCCGGGAGGAGCTCGGCGTGGGGGAGAGCTTCGTATGGCTCGCCGCCGGGCGGCTCGCTCCGGAGAAGGATTACATGACGATGCTGGCCGCATTCTCCGAAGTGCGCAAGAGCTGTCCGCACACGACGCTGCTTATTGCCGGGATCGGGCCCGACGCCGAAGCGCTGCAGCGGTTCAGCCGCCGCCTGCGGCTGGAGGACGGGGTGCGATTTCTGGGTATCCGTACAGACATCCCCGTGCTGATGAACGCAGCGGACGCCTATCTGATGTCCTCCAAATGGGAAGGACTGCCGATGGTGCTGCTGGAGGCGTGCGCCAGCGGACTGCCGATCGTGGCCACGGATGTAGGCGGCAACGGAGAGATTGTAAACAGCGGCGTCAACGGCTATTTGGCGGAGCCGTCAAATCCGGAGCAGTTGGCGGACCAAATGCGCAGGCTGATGAGCCATACCCCGGAGCGGCGTGCCGAGATGGGACGCTATAGCCGGGAGCTCGTCAGACAGCGCTATGATATCCATGCGATTGCCAAGCGATGGGAGGGTCTCTATGAGCAGGCAGCCGGGAAGAAACGGCTCCGTTCCTAAAAAAGCCGCTTATGTAGCCACGGTGTACGCCCACCTTGCCGCCTTCCACCTCCCTTTTATGGAGGATTTGCAGAAGGCGGGCTATGAAGTGCATGCCTATGCCTGCCCGGATCACCGCAGGCAGGAAGTGGCCGGTTCGGGTTTTGAATGCCGCGATGTAAGCTTCAGCCGAAATCCGCTGTCGTTCGGCAATGTCAGGGCCTTTCACAGCATGAGGAGTTGGCTGAAGCGGGAGTCATACGAGATCGTTCACGTACATACGCCAAATGCGAGTGTCATTACGCGGCTTGCGGCGCTTGCGGCGGGCCAGCGGAATGTATTCTATACCGCGCACGGGTTCCACTTCTACAAAGGGGCGCCTTTTCTCAACTGGCTGCTGTATTACCCGCTGGAGCGGCTTGCGGCCCGGTTCACCGATGTCCTCATCACGATCAACGGAGAGGATTGCCGCCGCGCCTCGCGCTTTGGCGTTCGCGGCCGCGTTGCGCTTGTGCCGGGCGTTGGTGTTGAGGCGGAGGCTTACCAGACGGCGGAGGACGGGCGGGTTAAGCGGTTAAAGGCCGAGCTCGGCATTACGGGCAGCCCCTTGATCGTTCTGTGTATGGCGGAGCTGAACCGGAACAAAAACCAGGAGCAGCTGCTCCGCGCGGTTCATGACTTGACCAGCTGCGGGATTCCGGTCATCTGCCTGCTGGCGGGGACGGGGAACATGGAGCAGCATTACAAGAGGCTTGCGCGCGAGCTGAATATCGGGCACGCCGTCCGGTTTCTCGGCCACCGAAGCGACGGGCCGCTGCTTATGGCCGCGGCTGACGCAGTGGCTCTTGTCTCGAAACGGGAGGGGCTGCCGAAAGTGCTGCTGGAAGCGTTAAGCGCCGGAAAACCCGTTGTTGCAACCGACATTCGGGGCTGCAGGGATCTTGTTGCGGACAGGGATAACGGATTTCTGATCCCTGTCGGGAACATTCCCGCAACGGCGAATGCGCTTTGCGAGCTGTACCTGCACAAGGAGCTGCGCAGCCAAATGGGCGCCCGCAGCCGGGAAAAGTCGGGGCAATACCGACTGAACACCGTTCGCGCCCTGCTCAGGGACCTGTACGATTCGCAGCTTGGCCGTGAATCGGGAAATTCCGCGCTAATAAGCTTTGGACACTCAAGCGGAAGGGAGAAGGTTTGATGTGATGAAGCTGTTCCGGCTCGGCTGGTTGAAGCTGGCAGTGCTGCTGCTGGATGCCGTTTTTGCGTACGGGAGCTATTTGCTCGCCTATAAATGGAAATTCTCCGGCCATATTCCCGCCGGAGAGTGGCGGTCTTTTCTCCATTATGCGCCATGGCTCGGGCTGCTCACCGCAATCACTTACTATTTCTTTAATCTGTACGATTTCGCCGGCAGGCGGAAGCCGTCGGTGATGCTGTACAATCTGGTGCTGGCCCATGCCGTATTCGTGGCGGAGCTGATCGTGGTCAATTATTGGCTAAAAACGTTCAGCCTGCCCCGTACGGTTGTGGCTTCGGGCTTCCTGTTTCAGCTGCTGCTTACGTTCGGGCTTCGGCTGCTGCTGTTCTACGTTCAGGTGAAAGGCGGCGGCCGAAAAAAAGCGCTTGTCGTGGTAAGCGGTCAGCCTTCGGATTGGCTGATGCTTGAGAAGCTGCTTGTCAAGGGAGAACCGTGGCTGGAAATCCGGCAGGTTCTGATCCTTTCCGCAGACAGCGAGGATGACATTGCCGCCCTAGCCAGCTGGCAGGAGATCGACGTCCTGATGCTGGGTCAGGGGATTCCGGACAGGACGAGAACCGATTTGATCCGTCTGGCCGGCGAAAGGAGGGCCGAGGTGCTGCTCATTCCCGGCTTCTATGAGCTGTATTTGACAAGGGCGGAACCCCAGCAGATTGACGATCTGCTGGTCTATTCCATCATGCCGCCCCATCCGACCCTGCCGGAGCGGCTTCTGAAACGGGCGCTCGATGTCGTTCTGTCCACCATGCTGCTAGTTGCGACGTCTCCCCTGACGCTCGCGGCTTTGATCCTGATCCCTACAACTTCAAAAGGGAGGGCGTTTTACGTGCAGGAGCGGATCGGCCTTGGCGGAAAACCGTTCAAGCTGCTCAAATTCCGCAGCATGATCGAGAATGCGGAGGAAGCGACCGGTCCGGTGCTGGCCGGAGACGGGGACCTGAGGATTACCGCTCTGGGGCGGTTCATGCGGGCCACGCGGCTGGATGAGCTCCCCCAGCTCATCAACGTGCTGCTTGGCGACATGAGCCTGGTGGGCCCCCGCCCGGAGCGCGCTTTTTTCATCGACCGGTTCAAGGAGGAGCTTCCTTACTATTCATACCGGCTTATGGTGAAGCCGGGACTGACGGGTCTTGCGCAGGTGATGGCCGGTTATACGACTTCCCCGTCGGATAAACTCCGGTATGACCTGATGTACATGAAGAACTATTCGATTCTTCTGGATTTGAGAATATTGATGCAAACGCTGCTGGTCGTGCTTAACCGGGAACAGTCGCGGGGTGTTCATGCGTCCTCCAATCCGGCGGCGCATCAGCGGATCGAGCATTTGATGCGGACGGTGCAGACGGAAGCTCTGGCCGGGCAGAAATAAGCTTGGAACGCGCCGGGCAAGGCTCGGGCGACATGGACAAAGGGAGGCAGGACGGGCCAAAATGAACAGAACGAAACGGAAAACCTGGCGCTTCATGCTTATTCCGGGCGGCATTCTGCTCCTGCTGGCCGGATTATGTTCCTTCATCTTCTGGAGGCTGCAGCCGGAACAGCATTTCCGGCACGCCGATATCCCCGTCTTATCGGTGCCGGAACCGGAGTCGGAGTCGGTCAAAGGCTCTCCCCAGACGGCCCCGACGCAGCAGATCCCCTCTTCAGGCCTGGGTTCAGGTCCGGCTTTGGCTGCAGACGCCAATGCGTCCGGTACCACGGCCGCCACCGGATCAGGCGTCCGGTTCAACGTCCTCGTGCTTGGCATTGATGCCCGCGCGGATGAGGACTCGCGGACGGACGTTATGATGCTGGCTCATGTGAATCTGGACCGCAAAACGGTCGATTTGATCTCCATTCCGCGGGACACCCGGGTTCAGATCAAAGGGGTGGGCTACACCAAAATCAACCATGCCCACCTGGTCGGAGAGCTGCAAGGCGGAAGCCGCTCGGGGACAAGTGCTTCCCTGCAGGCCGTCAGTAATTTGTGCCGGTGCTCGATCAATTACTACGTAAAAACGAACTTCGACGGGTTTGTTCATTTTATCGACTCGATTGGCGGGCTCGATCTGGACCTGAGTTCCCCCGTCAGGCTGACCTATGCGCATAGGACGCTGCCTGCCGGCAAGCAGCATCTGGACGGCGATTTGACCCTGAAGCTGGTGCAAGAGCGCCGTTCCCTGTCCTCGGGCGATATCAACCGGCAGCAGAATCAGGCGCTCGTCATGAGGGCCGTCATCCGCAAAATGCTGGAGCCGGACAATCTGGTCCGTATTCCTTCCCTTGTGACGAAGGTGAAGGAGGATATTGTAGATACGAACCTAAGCGACAGGGATATCGTCAGCCTGTCGCTTCTGGCCAAGGGATTAAAAAGCGAAGACATCGGTTATGTGCAAATACCCGGCCACAGCGGCAGGGCGAAAGACCCGCTGGTGGGCAAGGAACTCTATTACTGGATTCCCAATCTTGAGGCCTGGTGGAAGATAGCAAAAAACGTTTTGGAAGACTAGTCTTTTCTCACTCTGCCATTCATATATTTAAGGGGCAAAAGTACTAATTTTCGAATGGGAGAGAACGGGATATGAAAATTGTCGTTACCGGCGGGGCAGGATTTATCGGGCAGCATACTGTGGAGAAGCTGCTCGGGCAGCAGCATGAGGTCGTGGTCATTGATGATCTGGAACAGGGAACCAAATCGTATTCAAACCCTTTTGTAACTTTTTATCCGCTGGATATCAGCTCGGAGGAGCTGGGTTCTTTATTTGCCTCGGAACAGCCGGAAGCGGTCATTCATCTGGCAGCACAGGTCAGCGTACAGCGTTCCCTGGAATATCCCTCGACCGATGCGCTGCATAATATTGTGGGAACGGTTAACCTGCTCAAGCAGTGCGTCGATTACGGCGTTTCCAAGCTGGTGTTTGCTTCATCCGCAGCCGTTTACGGCAACGCGGAAAGCCTGCCGATCCGGGAAGACCATACGCCTGCTCCGCTGTCCTTCTATGGGGCTTCCAAGCGGATGGCGGAGCAGTACATAGAGTTATTTTCCGAGCGTTATGGACTGAACTTCACGATTCTGCGATATGCCAATGTTTACGGCATGCGGCAGACCGCCAAGGGGGAAAGCGGGGTTGTCGCTTCGTTTGTCAGACAGTTGCTGGAAGGAAGCGGGCCTACCATTTATGGCAGCGGTCAGCAGACCCGGGATTTTGTTTACGTCAAGGATGTGGCTGACGCGAATATAGCGGCGCTTGGAGGGGGAGACCGGGAAATCATAAACATTGGCAGCGGCCGGCAGACTTCGGTTAACGAGCTGGTTCAGCTTTTGCAGGAGATTTGCGGAAGGGTCATGGCCCCGAGTTACGCCGCCGCGAAAGAAGGCGATATTCAGGACAGCCTGCTGGACAACCGCAAAGCCGTAGCACTGCTCCGCTGGGAGCCGGCTTATTCGATGCTGGACGGTCTGACGGAGACGATCCGGTATGAGATGGCGGTTCGGGAAACGGTTTCGCACACGGACAATCTTCAAGTTGCCCCTTGATTTTTGAACGGGATCCCGGGGCTAGGCGCTTCCCTAACCCGGGGGTTCTGCTAATCCGCTCGAACCTATGCCCAGTTCCCTGCATACATATAAGCACCGGACTTGTTAAAGGCAAGGAGAAGAAGGGTGTGACAGCATGGGAATTCACTTGACTGCGATCCATTGGGTATATCTGGCGTTTATCGTGCTCATTATGGCGCTGCTTGTTATACCACCAGTAGCATCATCAGGATGTATATCCTTTTGCTGGCCAGATCAGGCAGACGAATATCGGCAAAAACGGCTTCTGGTTTCCCGATTATCCCTCTCCTGAATTTATGGCCAACAATGTATTCATGACCTTAGCGAAGACAAGCACTTAAAAACCTCTCCATGAATGACTTCGCACGAAAGCAGCTCAGATCTACTCAGATATCAATTACATACATCCATTTCGAGAAGGAAATGGAAGATCTACTCGGGAATGTTTCTGGCAGCTGGCGTTAGAAAATGGTTTTGAGCTCTAATGGAGTCGATTTCCAAAGGAAGAGTATATGAAAGCTGTAATCAAGACAAATGAGCCTTCTGAAATCCAGCCACTTTCGGATGTTATCTTAAAATGTCTTCAGCCCCACAGCGCATGGACAGAACGATCGGTTTATCCGGAAAAGGCAATTAAATGAAAGGATGTACTCAAAGAGGCATAAGGTCTTCCGGATTCTACGCGCGGAAATATCATTGATCCGGCGTGGCTAAACTGCTAAGTCGAACGGTTTCATATCCAGGGAGCAGACGGGCAAGAAACGGTTCGATTTTTGTTTTAAGGGAGAAAGAGATCCGATCAGCGAATTTATTGAAGCTTACTTGTCACGAGACTTGAAAAACCAATGGATCTACCAGGCTACTGAAGCTAAGAAAATGGATATTAATCCAGGCATAGATATGGAACGGTAGGGGAGGATTATTTAATGAAAATTGACAGAGATAAGACAATAGATGAGTTTCTCATTGGAACCATTGGAACATAATAGCCGCCCTCGTAAATGTCTCGGCTGGAAATCCGCTCACGAAACTTTCATGGAAGAGTTGTCGCACTTAGATTGACAATACGTCTCCTAAAAAAATATTTACATAAATGGTTTTTTGGTATAAATTATACTACGTAATGAAAAATACCAATATTTAGTAGTTTACTTATGAAAAAGAAACTAATTGCACTGGTAGTAGCGTTAGCAATTCCTACTAGCGCGTTTGCTGCTGAACACGGTTCTATCACCATGATTAGAGACGGAATTACACCAATGGTAGTAGAAGACGCTGGTGGTGGTACTTGGGATCATGATTTCTCAGTAGACCAACCTTACAGACATTGGTCAAATTATAATCATACTAGCAAAACACATAAATCAAGCGCAGGTAATCTTTTTACTACCGTGTCTTCTGAGTGGAAATCTTCTACTGAAGGATGGACTTATGCTACTTGTTCAGATACTTTATTCGGAAATACTGCAAACTGGGATACTAAATAATAAATCAACACTTACGATTAGTAGTAAAAAAGGAGAGTCAATCTATATAGTAAAATTTTTTCACAGAGTATCAATGTACAAATTGAAAATGGGAGATAAAAAGCTTGCAATACATAATATATTGAAAGCTTTAGAAACCACTGATACATTTAATAATGTAGCGATATTCAAAAAATGTGTAGTGCTGTTTGAAGCTTTAAGAGATTATGCAGATGAAGACCAACAGCAACAATTTTCCACTTTAATGAACAAAATTTTTAAGGAGGAATTAAAGAATGAAAAAGGTACTTTTGTCGGTGGTAATTGTATTGAGTTTAGCGAGTCTACCCTACACTTCTAACATATCTACCATATCAACTGCAGTCCAAGAACACGGAGCAGGACATTAGTAGTGTCCAGTGACACAATTTCACCCACATATCTTTAGTATCAGAAGCCTGATATCAGGCTTTTTTTATTTGATTTAGGCAATTATGTGTTACTGACTTGAAAAATCGTGGAGTTCAGGACATTCTTATCAACTGTGTGGATAACCTCACGGGCTTCTCCCAAGCGATTAAGCTTGCTTATCCCAATACTGAGATTGAAAAGTATATCATTCACCAAATCCGGAATTCCACCCGTTATGTATTGTACAAGGATCTGAAGAAAGTGACCTCTGATCTAAAGCCGATCTACAAAGCGACTACAGAAGAAATCGCCTTACTGGAATTGGATCGGTTTGAGGAAAATCTGGGGGGACAAATACCCGCTCATTGTTTATTCCTGTCCCAACAATTGGGAGGAACTCGCCACGTTCTAAGTATCCAACAGAGCTTCGCAAGCTCATTTATACCACCAATATGATTGAGAGTTGCCACCGCCAACTTCGGAAAGTCACAAAAGGGAAGAACATCTTTCCCGCAGACGAATCTCTCCTCAAAATGCTTTACCTGGTAACGGTAGACGTGACTCGCAAATGGACAGACCGTGTCCAAAACTGGGGGCAAATCTTGCTTCAGCTGTCATTCTATCCGGAGCGGATTGGACAGCACTTACCATGAAGCCCCCCTCCCCCCGGAGGTTCCTTGAATTTTGAGTTTACACAAAATTATAGACAGACCTGAAACTGCTCTTTTTGACCTCATTTCGCCTTAACCGATATTACCTTGTAGTCGCCTTTCGGTATGTTGAAACCCAGATAATATCCATCGAACACTTCTAGTTCATAGGTTTTGTTAGTCCCTACTAATCTCACTTTCTTGACATCCTTATTGTAAACATTCCCAGCGATTATATCTAATTCTGTTCCCAGTTCTGTCTTATCGCTCAATTGAACATATGGACTAATTACTGGTCCCATAGTATTATCCAGACGATATCCCTTAGATGATGTTTCAACCTTAGCTACACCGTAGGCGTTATTTAAGTCATTATCTCTAAATAAAATGTAAATGCTCTCTTCATACTTAAACCGTTGAATCTCCCCAAATCCCACTCTGTTAAATTCTTTTTTTATTGCTTCATCAACCGTACTTTCCCATGTTAGACGGTTATCTGATTCTTTATTGCATAAAGTTAAAACCACTAAAATGGTAAATAGTATCGCAAGCAATGTCATAATTCTTCTCAAGTCATACACCTCCAGTTATTTACAAATGAAAATATATAATATACTATACCAGTATCAGTAAAATTTTTCTATTAGGAGGAAGAAAATGAAGAAATTTGTTGCTATTGTACTATCTATTTGCATGTTGTTAGGGGCATCTTCCATTGTTTCTGCTAAGGAAGATAAACCTACTAATGACAAGAAGAATGCTATTACGGTTGATCAGTATGGTTATTATGATCCTACAACTGGTTTAGTCATCGGTGCAGCTTTTAATGTTGACGAAAATGGTAATTTAGTAGAAATTCCTTTAGAAGAGTATGCTAAAGAAGCGCAAGGAACTAAGCCCCAAGCCATTACCCAAAAGGATATCCCTGCACAGTCAGGTACTGTAAGCCCAATGGTTTTTCCTTACGAAGAACACGATGAATTTCTACCCGAATCATATTACCAATATTACGCTGCTGCACAACCTGTAAGTGACTATATCTGGTGTAATTCCGACGTTGGTTGCCCTATTACTGCACAATGGCAAGTAACTTCTCAAAATAGTTTCACAGCTAATGTCAACACAAACTCCGAGAAGAGTGCTGTAATGGCCGGTGCTGGATATAACTATTCATACTCTACATCAGAGTCTATATCATATTCTCTAACCGTACCAAAGGGCAAGAAGGCTCTTTTGGCTTTTAGGCCTAAATACACACATGTACAAGGCAAACTAAAACATACTAATAATCTTGGTATCGTCTCATATAAGGATGTAGGAACTGAGTACCCAGTTAAAAACTCACAAGGTAATACTGCTGGAACATTCCTACTAGTTTATGCAAACTAAAAAGAGATTTAAGAGAGAGAGCACCTGAGTGGGTGCTCTCTCTCTTATCGGTTATATAAACAAATATAAGCTCCTCACTACAGTTTTGAATCTATTATTTTTTAAAGTAGCTCGAAAAAGAGGAAGATAATTAAACATGAAAAACTGATCACAGTTGTCTTAGCATTAACGATGTTTTGATTATGCGCACATCTGACTAATGCCAATGTCGTAAAAAATGATTAAAAACAGAGAAGGAAATGAATGAAATGAGGAACTAAAAAAAGGAGTTTAAGCAAATCAAAAATACTGTGGTAGCTTCATTATCCGCTCAAGAATATGAAACCCTAAAATATGATCCAAATGTAGAGTACATAAAGGACGGCCAGATCAACGCAGCATAAGTAACCTTGAATAAAACCGACTACTTATCGCCATTCAGATTGTTTGCTCCCGTATTAACAAAAATATTATTCTTGCGTTGTTCTAAGATTTGAGGCGAGCGGGTAAAACGATTATCTGTGTAACGCATGACCAAGACATTGCTAATCATTCAGATAGGATAATCTCTATAGATAATCAATAAATTGCTCTTCCTATACAACACTTAAAGGAGATTCTTAAGATGATTAGATCATTATTGCTCTCATTTGTAAACTGCTTATTATTTATTGTAGCTGGTGTTATTCATCGTATTGTTCTAAGGAGATTCCAATTACCAATAAACAATGTTGCCATTTACTGGGGAACGTTTATTGGAATATTTTTCATTATTTCTTTATTATTTATGTTGTTATTTAGGTCCAAAAGATAGTTTGAAATCTATAAATACGGTAAATAGTATTAAACAGGACTGACTAAAATTTATTGAACTGTAACACTATTTGTGGACACTTAAAAAGAAAGAGCCAAAAGTTAAGAGATGGTTCCTGTATTCAGGAGTCATCTTTTTAATGCCCATTCCAGCGCTGGAGACGGTCCTTATGTTTCGGCAGTAGTATCGCTGTCCACTTTTTATGTCCTCGATCTCGAATTATCCGTTACGCCATTCTATTCTGCAATGAGTTGACCGCAGTTCCAGATTGGGTTAAGTAGCTTAGCATCGCTCCCGGTCCAAACCTTCCTTGAATGCTTTCCAGTGCTCGGCCCATTCGTTGCAGTAGCTCGGTCTGAGGACCTGGAAACAGATCCAGCTGGATCACTTGATCCGTTACCAGATTCGTAACCTCGACATGAACATGGTGCACAAGACCGCTGCTTGGCTCTACAGTAAACAAATTTAAACATGCTTCGTAAATGTTATTGGCTACATTTGTCGCCTCTGTGAGCGTCTTAGAGCGGCTGTGTCTACGTTTATATTCATGCTTACTGTAGCAAATGGTTGGGTCACCTTCAGATGGCTAACTCCCGTCGAGGCGCGTGGGAAATGTCCCGGACCAAACATGCCCTTCCGACTTCCTATTGGGAAGCGAAAGGAAAAGTGTGCTTTCTCGTTATTTGGAACTTTGTTAACCATTTTGGAACCTCCGTATCGACTCGCATGTCGGTGGTGTGAGCGCTCGGGGACTAGCCGCCTCCTGCTACTCGATTTCTTTGAACTGTTCCATAACAAACTCTCTGAACTGCTTCGCGGTCCGGGAAAGATATCTTTCTTTATGCCAGGCGAGGCCAATGGTCCGGCTGCAGCTGGGGAAGCTTACCGGTACAAAGGCTATTTCGTTTGGGTCAATGCCCTTGGTCTGGGGAATAATGGCGACCCCGAGTCCTGCGGCGACAAGTCCGGCGATCGTATGGACTTCTTCCCCTTCAAAAGAAATTTTGGGACTGATTCCGGCTTCCCGAAGCAGATCATCGATGATTTTGCGCAGGCCGTAGCCCAATTTAAAGGAGATCAATGGTTCATCGCCGATCTCCTTGAGGTGGATGGGTCCGCTGTCTGCAAGGCGGTGCCCTCTGGGCACGATGACGAACAGCTCCTGGCTCATTAATTCGACCCACTCCAGCGGCTGCCCGGTTTCCCGGGGAGCCGCCATGCACATGTCGATTTCTCCGGAGACAAGCTGGTTCAAAAGGTTCGGCGTATTATTCTGATGCAGCTGAAAATGAACAGCCGGATGGTCTTTGCGGTAAGTCCTGATTAACCCCGGGACAAACTGGACGCCCAGCGTATGAAGGAACCCGAGAGAGACTTCTCCATGTTCCGGATGAAGCAGATCGTCCAGCTCCTGTATCCCTTCCTGATATTCTGCCAGCATGCGATTTACCCGCAGCAGAAAAAGGTGGCCGTACTTGCTCAGGACGATCGAGCGCCCGCTGCGTTCGAACAGCGGGACGCCAAGCTCCTTCTCCAGTCTGGAGATGGACCGGCTTAACGCCGGCTGGCTAATGGACAATGCCCGGGCCGCTGTAGTCATATGCTGCAAGCGCGCTACGGTCTGAAAATATTCAAGCTGCTGCCATTCCAACTTGCTCACCTCTTTCGCCTCATTTATTACATATATGATATAAATATGATCTAAATAATGCATTAGACATTATATTATGTCAGTCATATACTGGAGTTTGTCAATAGAACGGATTAAAGGGGTATGCATCGTGGATGACTATATTGAGATTGGAAGCAAGAAGCATGTGAGAGCTGCGGTGTGCATGCTGCTGGGGAGCATCGTTTCCTTTGCCATTATGTACAGTCCGCAGCCGCTCATCAGTTTATTTTCAGAGAAATACGGCATTTCACCCTCGGCGGCCAGCGCATCGATCTCCTTGACGACCATTGCGCTTGCGGTCTCTTTGCTGTTTGTTCCGGCGCTATCCGGCTTTTGGGGACGCAAGAAAATGATGAGCCTGTCGCTTTTGCTGACCTCTTTGTTTGCGATTGTGTCGGTTCTGGTGGATTCGTTCGAATATTTCCTGGTGTTCCGGCTGCTGGAAGGCATAAGCATCGCAGGCTTTCCTTCGATTGCTATGGCCTACCTGAACGAGGAGTTCTCTCCCCGGACAGTCGGGAGGGTAATGGGCATTTATGTGGGTGGCACCGCGATTGGCGGATTTTTCGGGCGTATCGTGATCGGAACGTTGACGGACCTGTTTAACTGGCAGACAGCCATGTTGATCATGGGCGTGATAAGCTTGCTGTTCAGCCTCTGGTTCTGGCGCTATCTGCCGGCTTCCACCCATTTTACTTCGAAGAAAGTATCGATCGCCGAATGGGTCTCAGGCATAAAAGCCGGTCTAAGCAGCAAAAGCTTGCTTTGCATGTACGCAACGGGATTTTTGCTTATGGGGGTTTATATCACCGTCTTGGACTATATCGGCTATCCGCTGACCCGCGAGCCTTATAACCTTAGCCAAACGGTATTTGGCTTTTTGTTTGTGGTCAATCTCGTCGGCACATGGAGTTCGGTCTGGTTCGGAAAAATGGCGGACCGCTATCCGCGCAGGCATGTGGTGGCACTGGCTTTGGCCATATTCGTCGGTGGGAGCCTGCTGACGTTGAGCCCGGTTTTGGCGCTCAAAATCGCGGGCGTTGCCATGGTCGCCTTTGCTTTCTTTGCAGGACACTCGGTAGCCAGCAGTTGGGTAGGGATCCTGGCGGGCCGGAAATATAAAGCCCAGGCTTCGTCCTTTTATCTGTTGTTCTATTATTCGGGGTCCAGCCTGGTGGGGTGGTCCGGGGGACTGTTTCTGGGCCGTTTCGGCTGGAACGGCCTGATCGTCTATCTGCTTGTCCTTCTGGGAGTGGGCGTGCTTGTTTCTTCCCGGACGGGAGATCGGAGCGGCTTGATGAAGAATAAGGTCAGTGCGTAAAGAATCCCCGGATCCTTCCGGGGAAGTGGTTATTTCGTACCCATCTTCCGCATAAACTTGGCAATTTGTTCCCGAAGGCTGGTAATATCTTCGATGCTTACTTGGGTCTTTCCATACAGGTTGAAGGGAACTTCCTCAACCTGCTGTTGCAGCTTTCTCCCCTGTTCAGTCAATTCAATGATGACGTTTCGTTCGTCGCTCTTGTCCCGGTTTCTGGTAATCAGACCGGCGGCTTCGAGTTTTTTAAGCAGGGGAGTGAGCGTACCCGAGTCCAGAAACAGACGGGACCCGAGCTCCTTTACGGTAATTCCGTCCTTCTCCCAAAGCGCGAGCAGGGTAATATATTGGGTATAGGTGAGCCCAAACTCCGAAAGAAGCGGACGGTACAGCTTCATCATTTCTTTGGAGCAGGCATAAAAAGCAAAACAAAGCTGATTATCCAGCTTGAGCAGTTCGCGGCGATCCATTCTTTTTCACCTGCCGTTAAAATTGTGTTCAGGTTCGTTCGGATATTATAGCACTCTGAAAGTTTTCCAGTCAAAAAGGAAATTGACACTGCCTAATAAATTGCATACAATTAAATTACATGAAATTAATATGAAATAAGGAGGTTGTTCAAGATGTCTATTTACGATATTGAAGTGAAGACCATTAGAGGAGAATCGGGGACGCTTGAGCCTTACAAAGGGCAGGTGCTGCTGATTGTCAACACGGCTACCAAATGCGGTTTTGCTGCCCAGTTCAAGGGGCTACAGCTCTTGCATGACAAGTACAAGGATCAAGGCTTTGCCGTGCTCGGATTCCCCTCGAGCCAATTCGCGAACCAGGAGCCGGGCACCAATGAAGAGGTGGCTCAGGCCTGCGAGATCAATTTCGGCGTCCAATTCCCGCTGCATGCCAAAATTGATGTGAACGGCAAGAACGCCCATCCGCTGTTTAAACTGCTGACCAATGAAGCCCGCGGCATGTTCGGTTCGAAAGCGATCAAATGGAACTTCACCAAGTTCCTGATTGACCGGGAAGGGCGGGTTCTGAAACGGTTCAGCCCGGGCGGATACGCCCGAACAGATCGAACAGCACATCCGCCAGCTGCTTGAAGCAGAGGTTCATGTATAAAAGGATCGCATAAAGAGATGATGAGAAAGCGAAAGTTCCGGCCATGGACTTCGCTTTTTTCTACATAAACCTGAAGTTCCCATAAAGGGTTCCCCTTGTGCTGATCTATAAAATTTGGGACAATAATAGGGTTGGATCCTGGTGCTGTTTTAGAGGAACAGGAATAAACTTTATACAGTTTGAAAAGAGGAACTCTTTATGAATAAACCATCCATCTATGAGTTAACTTTGGAGCAATTGTCGGCATGGCTTGAGGAGCATGGGGAGAAGAAGTCCAGAGCGCTGCGGGTTTGGGACTGGCTATACCGGAAACGGGTGACTGCGTTTGCCGAAATGGCGGATGTGAACGAAGCGGTTCTGGAGCTGCTGCAGGAGCATTTTTCCATTCAAACGCTAAGCGAGCATACGAAGCAGGAGTCGGTAGACGGAACGGTCAAGTTTCTGTTCAGGCTGCAGGACGGCAATTTGATCGAAACCGTATTGATGCGGCAAAAATACGGCTTGTCCGTCTGCGTAACGACGCAGGTGGGCTGCAACATCGGCTGCAGCTTCTGTGCAAGCGGCCTTTTGGCGAAGAGCCGGGACTTGACCAGCGGCGAAATTGTGGAGCAGGTCATGAAGGTTCAGCTTGAACTGGACCGGGCCGGACGGGGCGAACGGGTCAGCCACATCGTGGTAATGGGGATTGGCGAGCCCTTTGACAATTTCGACAATATGGCTGACTTTATCCGAATTATCAAGGACGCCAAGGGCCTTGCAATCGGGCCGAAAAGCATTACCGTGTCTACCAGCGGACTTGCCGGGAAAATCAAGGAATTCGCCGACTCTGATCTGCAGGTCAACCTGGCCATTTCGCTGCATGCGCCGAATAATGAGCTGCGCACGCACATCATGAAGATCAATAAGGCGATTCCGATTGAGAATGTGCTGGAAGCCATGGATTATTATATAGAGCGGAGCAACCGGAAGGTGACGCTTGAATATATTTTGCTTAAAGGTGTCAACGACCGGCATGAGCATGCACTGGAGCTGGCGCTGCTGATCGGGGAGCGCCAGCCGCGCGTCACCGTTAACCTCATTCCATACAATCCGGTGGATGAACACAGCATGTACCAGCGCAGCGAGCGGGAAGCGATCTTGGGCTTCTACGATACGCTGAAAAAGCAGGGGATTAACGTCAGCGTGCGCCTTGAACACGGAACCGATATTGACGCGGCCTGCGGACAGCTTAGAAGCAAACAACTCAACTGAAGAACTGAAACCGGGGTAACAATAGACCGTCCACAAGCCATTCAGGCTCTCGGACGGTCTATTGCTGCGGAAGGAAGTTAAAATTCCCTCTCTCTTCGCTTGAACATCATCAGACAGCCGGCGATGAGCAGGATTGCGGCGATCACGGGTTGCCCTCCGGACAGGCTGCCGATCAGGGAACCGAGAGAGAAGACTGCAAAGAACAGCAGGGACAGTACGGTCAAAATGTTGATGGGAATCAGCAGCCATTTATTGCGGTTCCCAAACCAATACATCTCGAACAGCCCGACAGCCGGCGCCAAAATAAATCCCGGCCACATAACATCCCAGTTATCGAATACCATGGAAATTTGGCAAACTACGCCGACCGTAAATAAAACGCCGCCGGGTACAAGCACCCCGATGCCTCTGCGCTGGAGGATGGAGAAATAGAGCCAGTGAAAGAACACGCCAATCGGAATAATAAACAGGGTTGGCCAAAAATAGGTGAACGTGTTTCCCGTGCTCCAGTTAATTTCCCCTTTAATTAACATAAAGACTCCCAGCAAGATGAGAATGGGGCCAAAAATAGCGCTGCGATCCTTTTTCAAAAGGGCTCACTCCTTAAACGTTACTAAGCTGTTTTCAGCATAGCACAACTGAAGGGGACTGTCTTCATTCCGGAGAGTGTGAAGGATATCGGTCTTGAGACGGAGTATGGTAAGATGATGGATGACCATTTATTTTGAAGAAAAGAGGCTGGACAACTCTATGCTTACAATATCCGACTACAGTGTGGAATGGGTCAAGGACCCTTTCGGCATTTTAACCGGCAAGCGTTACGAATTTAAAGCGGATCTGGATATTCCGGAAGAAGATGATCTTTACTCGGTGAACGGCGTGTATGCGCGGGTGATCGTAAAGGTGGAAGAAGGACAGACAAGCATCGTTGCTTACGATCTGCTGGAGAAAGGGACGGACCAGATTCTGGACTTTGATCTGGAGGATGAAGAGGAAGCGGATTTGGCCGCTTTCTGCAAGGAGCATCTGCCGAAGCCGGAAGAAGCCTGAAGCCTGAAGCCTGACGTGCCGTGCAGGCAGGGAATTTGAATGCAGCTCCGCCCGTGAACCTGGGCGGAGCTGCTCGCATTGCCTGTATTTGCTCGCTGCGCTCCGATACGCTTCCGCTAGGCATTGTTCCTCCCTAATTGGTTGGCCTTGGCGAGCCACTTGTTCCGGGTCTGCTCGGAAGATGCCTTGACCGACCCAAATTCGGTAATGCGCACCGGTTTTACGCCGCAGAACTGCAAAATGCCTTGCTTCATGATGCGATGTCCTGCTCCTCTAAGAGCTAATCGGTAATACAATGGAGGAGAGTCCATGGTGACGATCAGGCGTGCCGATTTTCCTTTGAGCAGCTTATCGTACAGCAGAGAGTTCGGACGCGGTTTATACGAAAAGCCCGGCAGAAACAACCTGTCGAAAAAGCCCTTCAGGATGGCCGGCATCGTTCCCCACCAGATCGGATAGACGATCACCAGATGATCGGCCCAGCGGATCGTTTCCTGCGCGGCAATCAAATCTTCTTCCAGATCCATTCTTTGATGATAGCCGTATTTCAGGTTTGGGTTAAACGTGATTTTGCTCAGGTCAATGGTGCGTACCTTGGCGCCTGCGTCTTCGGCCCCTTTGATATAGGCGGCGCCGAGCGCATGACAGAGGCTTTCTTCATAAGGATTGCCCAGAATGACTGCTATGTTCATTGTCATTTCTCCTTCTCATTCAAGTTTATGGCTATCCTCTTCTCTTTGCCATGATAAGATAAGAGCAGAACGGCATAGGCAGAGGATTCACTTCTTGATTTGATGATAAAGGATGCGAAGGTCTGCTCGACATGATGAAAGACGCAAAAAACTTGTTTTTTTACGCAGTTAAAGGAGTTTTCGCGAATGAATGACTACGGCGTATTGTCCTCCCTGCTTCATCCCATTATGAAAACAATCATCAAAAAGGGCTATAATCCGGACGACTTCTGCAGCTTTGCGGGTGTGGACAGGGATATTTTGCAGGATGCGGAAGCGCGTATACCAGAGGACGAACTAATCAGAATCATGGCCGCGGCTGCGGCATTTACGAAAGACGACGTGTTTGGTCTTCACCAGGGTCAATCCATGGCCCTGTCCGATCTGGGAGCGGTCGGCCACGTTATCCAGCATTCGAACACGATCGGTGAAGCGGTGTCCGCTTTCCAAAAATACAATTCGGTCGTATGCAGCGGCTTTCAAATCAGCCCGGAGGCAGAGGGAACGAGCAGGGTCATTCGGCTGGCTTTTCAAAACCCGTTTAAGATACCGTCCCGGCACTGCATAGAGGATATGGCAAGCTCTTTGTACCATATCATGATGCATCTGAGCTTGAGACCGATTCCGATACAGGAAATCCGGTTTAGACACGAATTCCCCGGCCAGCTTGCCCCTTATCTCGAAGTGTTTGGCATAGAGCCGAAGTTTGGAGAGCAGGATAATGTGCTCTGCCTGCCCCAAGAGGTATGGGATTATCCCGTTGTTTATGCGGACGAGAAGCTACGGCGCATATTTGAACGGGCGGCCGAGGAAGCGATGGGCAAGGGGAATCAGAAATTGGGCTTGTCCGGCAAGCTGTATTTCTGGATGATGGAAGCTTTGCCGGTGCATTTTCCAACCCTTAGCGAGGCTGCCGGATGGCTTCATATGAGTCCCAGAACGCTGCAGTCCAGATTGAAGGAGGAACAAACCACTTATACCGATCTGGCAAATGAGGTGCGCAGGGAGCTGGCGCTCGGCTATTTGGGCAACACCGAATATACGGCTGCCGAGGTCGCTTATCTGCTGCACTTCTCGGAGCCGAGCGCCTTCCAAAGCGCCTTCAGAAAATGGACAGGAATGACGCCGGGGCAGTACCGGACGGTCCAGAACAGCGGCGCCGATTGACCAGGCCACGGAAGGGGGGGCATCCCCTATCCGTTAGCCGTTATCCTTATCCCTGAATAGCAGCGATGACCACAAGCACCCATCCCGCGAGGAAGGCGATACCTCCAAGCGGCGTGATGGCTCCCAGTTTCCGGATGCCGGTAAGGCTTAGGGCATACAGACTTCCCGAGAACAGAACAATCCCGGCGGCCAGCAGCCAGCCGGCCAGATTGACGAGAGAAGAGCTGTCAAGCTGGTTCGCCATCAGGCCTGTCAGCAGCAGTCCAAGACCGTGGGCCAAATGATATTGGATTCCCGTTTGGTATGTTTTCATTTGGTCTTCGGACAGTTTATTTTTAAGCGCGTGGGCACCGAATGCTCCCAGTGCTACGGCCAGAAACATCATGATTCCTCCAAGCATGAGCAGTGTATTCATCTTTACTTGATCACCTCCAAAACCCATACTACCGACAGCCGAGGCCGGTCGTCAAATCCAAAGATCCCGCATCCCGAAGGAATAAAACGGGTAGAACTAGTCCTAGAATGTTATACTATGCATATAGATATAAAGAATGTCCGAAGAATGACCAAAACCAATATAGCTAGGAGAGCCTGAAGATGTCCAATGAAGAAGAAGTTATCTTAACCCCTGAAGGTTTGGCCAAGCTGGAGCAGGAGCTCGAAGAACTGAAGACGGTGAAACGCAAAGAACTGGCCGAACGGATCAAAATTGCGCTCAGCTACGGAGACTTGAAGGAGAACAGCGAGTATCATTCCGCCAAGGATGACCAGGCTTTTATGGAGACCCGCATTCTCACGATCACCAATATTCTCCGCAAGGCGAAGGTGGTTGAGAACCAGGATACCAGCGTTGTAAGCGTAGGTTCCATCGCCGTGCTGAACGATCTGGAATTTAGCGAGCGGATCGAATATCAAATTGTAGGACCTGCCGAGGCGGATGTCGCCCAGAATAAAATTTCCTACGAAAGCCCTTTGGGCAAATCGCTTCTCGGCCACAAGGCAGGAGACGTTGTCGATGTTGAAGCCCCTGTAGGAATCATTAAATATGAGGTGCTGGATATCAAGTCAGGTCTGTAACAGGTAAAATGACGAAGGCGCTCTTTCGGGAGCGCCTTTTTGAATTTCGCGCGCCGCCACTTCGCTCATCAGCGCATGGGTGTTGTTTTCCGTATCCTTGAAGAAAGCCATCCAGGTTTCGGTGTCGCCCATTTTGGCGACCACATGAGGCTTTCCGATAAAGGGTACGCCTTTACCGGAAAGCTCCTCATAGGCGGATTGGATCTGTTCCACCTGAAAATAGAGGACCGAGCTGGCATGGGCATACTCCTCTTGCTCAGGCAGGCTGAGCATCAGGCGCAATCCCCCGCAATCCAGGAATGCCATGGACTCTGTGTTGAAGAGAAGGGGCAATCCTTATTGTTCTCATTTGCTCTTCACTTCAAGAACCATTAATTTTTCTGATCATTTAAGTACAAGGATTCTACATAATCAATTCCTTCAGAAGTAATAAAAACAGCTAATCGTTCGGGTTTGCCTCCAGATGATGAAATATGAATAAATTTTTTCCCTAAAAGATAGTGAAATGCTTTGTGCCTTTCGTTATCTGTGTACAGTTCTTCCTTTGTCCCTACTAATGCTTCAGTCTTTCCTGAAAAGGCTTCTGGTCCACCAGAATAAAAAATTTCGTATAACTGCTCCATTATACTTCTTCTCAACTCTCTACGTTCATTTATTTTCTTTGCTTCTATCATTCAATTCACTACTCCTTCCCCTTGTTTTTCCATAAAAATAGTGGATGGAGTCAAAGTTGTAAGTATGCTGTTTTCACTTGATGTAACATTTTGAGAATCTACTGATGCTGCTTTAGAGATATTGAATGGTAGTAACGTTAGACATAAGACAAGTGCCAGCAATACTCCTGCCAATCTTTTTGTGAAACCAGTGCGATTGTCGTTTCTTCTTCTCATTTTACCATCTCCAGTTGAATAATAGAGTATTTTCTGTAAGGTAATTACAGAATAATCCAATAGTAGTATATCTATTAGGTCGAAGTATGGTAAAAATTGTCTATTAATCTAGAATATAGATATTTTACTTTATAAATAAACAAAAGCCCGCCAACCAATTAAGGTCAGCGGGCTTTTTACCGAACGCGTATCCTGCACTTTCAGCGCCGTGCTGCTTGGCCCTAATATAATCTGCCGTCATCATATCAAACACTCCAAGCAGCTCCTTGTAAAAAGAACAGGCTCTCGCAACATCTTGGACGGGTATGGCGATCTGGCTGATTTGCTGAATGTGATGGGTGGGATTTAAGTTCATAATCGGGTTGCTCCTTTCGCGCTTGTATTGGTCTGTTTACAATAGCATCATACCGTACATAAGCCTGTCCGTGCTTAGCTAAAATCACCTTTTTGAAAAATAGATCCTTAATTAATATTATTTGTCATATTGTTTCTGATTTAATAGAATAACAGAACGTTACTCCGGAAAGCGAAGCTAGCACGGTACCAACTTTAAATTGTCCATACCAAATTGAACACTTCGACAAAGCATCTCTTTTCCCGACAAAATATATTATTGAAAATAATGTGAATTAAGCATAATATTATTTACTGGATATAATAGTTAAATGATTAGCTGGCCAGCTTTCATAAATGAGCATTTTGCATAATTCCGTGATTGAGAATTAGACAGCAGAATCTAAGGAGTAGTTGGTGGTGTATTTTCGTCTCAGGTGACTTCGGACATAAAAAAGGGCAGACCTGCAGAATTTCTGTTC
>NZ_JAIOGQ010000025.1 GCF_019904135.1 Paenibacillus caui
CTTTTGCCTCCGGCTTCCTTCAGATTCCACCTCACGATGGGACACCCTTACCCTTGGCTAATGGTAGGCGCTCGCCAGCCCCCATTCCGGACTTTCACCGTGTAGATGACGCCCATGCTGGGCGTACAAGGAAAAGGACCGACCCTCGGGTCAGTCCTTTTCGCATTTCCGGATAATCGCGGCAGCCATTTCCGAATAAAGGCTCCCAGTTCGGGTATCCGCTTTGTAAATAGACGGGGAAAAATCCGGCTCTGACAGGTGGTTGTCCGGAATTCCCAGAGGAATCTGCGCCAGCAGCTCGGTATGCAGCGTTTCAGCCAGCCTTGCTCCTCCCCCGCGGCCAAAAATATAATCCCGCTGACCGCAAGCGGAGCACTCATAATAGGACATATTTTCAACGACTCCTAAAACCTCATGGTTTGTCTGCAATGCCATTGCACCCGCTCTTGCAGCTACAAAGGCGGCCGTAGCATGCGGCGTCGTTACAATAATCTCCTTGCTTTGAGGCAGCATCTGGTGGACGTCAAGGGCGATATCCCCGGTTCCGGGCGGAAGATCAAGGAGCAGATAGTCCAGTTCTCCCCACTGGACATCGCCGAGAAATTGCCGGAGCATTCTGCCCAGCATCGGGCCCCGCCAGATGACAGGATTATTTTCGCGGATAAAAAAGCCCATGGACATCACTTTGACGCCGAATCTTTCCACCGGAACAATGGACCCTTCTTCCACTTGCGGCAGTTCTTCGATTCCCATCATATCGGGAATGCTGAAGCCGTATATATCCGCATCGATTAGCCCTACCCTCTTGCCCTGACGGGCGAGCGAAACGGCGAGATTCGCAGTGATTGTCGATTTGCCCACTCCGCCTTTCCCGCTTGCAATGGCGATAAAATGTACACCCGAGGACGGATCCATCAAAGCAGCTTTCTCAAGTCCGACCCCATGGCCTTTAGGGTTGTGTCCTCCACCAGCTTCATCTTTCCGGGCAAGCCCCGCCGTTTCTCGTTCGGCCTCTGAAGCTTCCCGGTGCCGGATGTGAATATCCGCCAGGCCTGCTTGTACCAATCGATCTTTAATTTCCTTGTCGAGCGCCTTCTGTAGCTGTTCGCTGTTATCCAAGGCAACGACGGTCAAGGAAATCCGGTTCTCCTTCACCATCACATCCCTGATCCACTGCATTTCTACCAAACTCCGCTGAAGCGTAGGCTCCGCTATCGGTCTGAGTGCGGCCAAAACCACTTCTTTTGTAATCATGAAAGCACCTCAACTTTGTCATTAAAGATTCGCTGGATTGAATGTGCTTTCAGTATACCACTATCAGGTCTATTGTGCTGGAGGTTTCGCCTTTTCACCTGCTTCATAACGCAGAACCCCTTTATAAATGGCGGCAGCTACCTTGCGCTGGTACGCCTCGTCTCCAAGCATTTTTGATTCTTCTGGATGCGAAAGGAATCCCACCTCAACAAGAACAGACGGGATCTTCATCTCTTTGAGCAAATAAACATAGTCTGCGCCCTTGGCAACCCGATCGGTATTTTCCAGATTGCGGCGCAATTCCTCCTGGACCAAATCCGCAAGAACCCCGCTTTCCGGATGGCTCGGATGATAGAAGCTTTGAGCGCCTTTCCATCTGTTTGAAGGGATGCTGTTCATATGAATGCTCACCAGCAGCTTGGCTTCCTTCTCTTCAATCAGCCTAACCCTTCTCTTCAAATCCTCTGTCTTGCGCTTGCTGAGGCCGCTTGTGCCCGGATCAGCCAGATCCTTGTCCTCCTCACGAGTCATATAGACGATGGCTCCTGCCTGCTGGAGATAGTCGCGCAGGTACAACGCCACGGATAGATTGATGTCTTTTTCAATAATACCGTCCTTACTAGACGCTCCTCCATCCGGTCCGCCATGGCCGGCATCCAAGGCGATCATCTTGCCCGCCAAAGGCAAGCTCCAATAGTTTGAAACCCTCTTCACCGGAACCTCATACACCACAATACCAATAAGCAAGGCAAGAAGAACCGCACCATACACAAGACGCTTGATGTGGCTTAGGGAAATCCACAGTGTGACTGTTTTTCTTTTGTTCATAGAAAAAACCACCTTCGCCCCATATAGATTCTAATCATCTATATGGGACAAGGTGGACAAATATGCCGGTTAACGGGCAACTTGTTCAGACATGCCGTTAATAAGCACTTGGGCTACTTCCGGACGAGTGAATTCAGGAGGCGGGCAAACGCCGTCACGCAGCAAAGCTCTTACCTTTGTACCCGAAAGGGTTAGATGGTGCTCTTTGCCGTGCGGACAAGTTTTGCTGGTAGCCATGTTCCCGCATTTCTGACAGAAGAAGCTGTGTTCAAAGAACAGCGTGGTTATGCCGATCTCTTCAGGCGTGAAATTCCCGAAAATTTCCTGCGCTTCATATGTGCCATAGTAGTCGCCCACTCCGGCGTGGTCGCGACCGACAATAAAATGGGTGCAGCCATAGTTTTTACGAACCAATGCGTGAAAAATAGCTTCTCTCGGGCCGGCGTAACGCATCGCTGCTGGAAATACGCCCAGAAAGGCGCGATTTTCAGGATAGTAGTTCTCCAGCAGAGTCAAATAGCTCTGCATCCGAATATCAGCCGGCACGTCGTCTGACTTGGTTTCCCCTACAAGCGGATTCAGGAACAGCGCATCTACAATTTCCATCGCGCTTTTCTGAATATATTCATGCGCACGGTGAACCGGATTGCGCGTTTGAAAGCCTACAACGGTTCTCCAGCCTTTTTCCTCGAAAATACGCCTTGTTTCTGCCGGATCAAAATAAAACTCTTCAAAACGTTCAGGCTTCGGACGGTTTAGCACGGTAATCGGCCCGCCCACATAAAGGGAAGAACGTTCGGACAGCTTTCTGACACCGGGATGCGCGGGATCATCCGTTTTAAATACCCGGCGCGCCTCCTCCTGCTGATCTACACGATAGATGCTTTCTACAGAAAGCAATCCGTAGATGACGCCGTCGTCTTCGCCAACAAGGGCAGCCTGTCCACCAACAGACAAGGCAGCCGCTTCCTCTTCCTGAACGGACAAAGTGATCGGAATGCTCCACACCGTTCCGTCCGCAAGGCGCATATTCTGTACAACCGAATGGTAATCTTCTTCATTCAAAAAACCAGTCAAAGGCGAAAATGCGCCTACCCCGATCAGGTCCAGGTCGGAGATCGCCCATCTGCTGACAGCGATTTGCGGGAGGCCGTCCGCTGTCTTCAGCAATCTCTCCCGCTCTTCGCCTTCGCTGATACGATGAATTAACGTGCCCCCATGGGGATCTATTGCAGTCATTTTTCTAAGCTGCCTCCTTATTTGTGAAGTCCGCACTCCGTCTTGTCAGAGCCCGACCAGCGGCCTGCACGAGGATCTTCTCCAGGAAGCACGGCACGGGTACATTGCTCACATCCGATGCTTGGATAATTGCGGTCATGAAGCGGGTTGTAATAGATGTTGTTCTCGCGAATATAATTCCATACATCTTCAGATGTCCAGTCTGCAATCGGATTGAATTTAACCAGACCGAATTTGACATCATATTCAATCTTCTTTGCATTGGCCCGGGTCGGAGCTTGATCGCGGCGAATACCTGTAATCCAGGCTTCATATTGACCCAGGATTCGAGTAAGAGGCTCTACCTTTCGGATATTGCAGCATTCGTTCGGACTGCTCTTCCAAAGCTCGGCTCCGTGCTTCTCTGCCTGTTCTTCAGGAGAAAGCAGCGGAGAAACCCGGACAAAATCGATATTGTACTTATCAGCGAGAACATCTCTCGTTTCGTAAGTTTCCTTGAAATGAAAGTCCGTATCCAGATAAAAAATATCCGTCTTCGGACTAATTTTGTGCAGGATATCTACCAACACTACATCTTCCAACCCGAAGCTGCAGGCAAAAGTAATATTCGGAAAAGTTTCCACCGCCCAAGCGATAACTTCTTCTGCAGTGGCCGTTTCCAATTTCACGGCTTGCTCTGCGATCAGTTGTTCCTTCTCCAATAGGTTCATTCATATTTCGCTCCTTTATGAGGCCCTTTTATAACGATAACGAAGTAAAGTGGACAAGTCCTACTAAACAACTAAGAATTATTAATGTTAAAGTAACATCAGGATCGCTTCATGTCAATGGAAGATCCGAAATGGTATTTTATTTTCAATAAGTTTTGACAAAAGATAACAATAGGCTCATAATACTTTTATGGTTAATCGTAATAATTACTATTATGAATTAGGAAAATGAAAATTGATCAAAGAAAAAGGAGTTGCTTATTTCCGTGTCCACCCTTGACAAAATGGTTTCCCCCATCCCCGTCACTGTCCTTACAGGTTTTCTTGGAGCTGGAAAAACAACATTGCTTAACCATATTCTCACTGAAAATCATGGCAGGAAAATTGCCGTTATCGTAAATGAATTCGGTGAGGTTGGCATCGATAACCAGCTTGTGGTAGGCGCCGACGAAGAGATTTTTGAAATGAATAACGGCTGCATATGCTGTACGGTTCGCGGTGATTTGATCCGAATTCTGCAGAGCCTAAAAGAAGCCAAGCTCGGCAATGGGCGAAATGTTGATTTTGACCGCGTTGTGATTGAAACAACCGGTTTGGCTGACCCTGCCCCAGTCGCACAAACCTTTTTCGTGGATGAAGAAATTGCCGATTTTTATAAGCTTGATGCCATTGTTACCGTCGTTGACGCCAAACATGCGGATCAACATCTGGATGATGGGCATGAAGCCCAGGAGCAGGTTGCGTTTGCCGATGTCCTGTTGCTGAACAAAACGGATCTGGTTCCGGAGGAGCAGCTTTCCAAGCTCGAACAGCGCCTTCGCAGCATGAATCCGGCTGCCAAACAATACCGCACCAATCAATCCAGAATAGAGATGGATCAAATTCTCGGCATTGAAGCCTTTGACCTGGTAAAGAAACTGGAAATCGATCCTGGCTTTCTGGAGGAGGCAGATCATGATCACGATGATGAAGTCATGTCGCTTTTCTTTCAGGAAGAACGCCCTCTTGATCTGAACAAAGTGGAACTGTTCCTGAATGAATGGCTTATGGATCATGGAGTGGATACGTTCCGTTACAAAGGCATATTGAACATTAAAGGTGTACGGCAACGGATTGTGTTCCAAGGGATCCACATGCTGTTCAGCTCTTATCCGGACCGTGCATGGAACGCAAGCGAAAAGCGTCTAAGTGAATTCGTTGTCATTGGCCGGAATTTGGACGAGGATTGGTTCCGTGAACGGTTTGCTAGCTGCGTGGCCGACTGATTCGTCGGGAACCCTAAACATAAAAAGCGCCCTTGAAGGTAAGGGCGCTTTTTTGTTCTGCTATTTTTCCAAAATGATGGCTGTCCAGCTTACGAAACGCTAAGAGGCAAAATTAAAGCCCCTGACCAATATAGGCCAAGGGCTGAAATTCCTTGATACACAAGGGATATTAACGTTTCGAGAACTGAGGAGCACGGCGAGCTGCTTTGAGGCCGTATTTCTTACGTTCTTTCATACGTGGGTCACGAGTCAGGAATCCGGCTTTCTTCAAAGCTGGACGGAATTCAGGGTCCGCTTTGAGCAGAGCACGGGAAATACCGTGGCGGATTGCTCCGGCTTGACCGGAAATGCCGCCGCCGTTGGCGATGACGATAACGTCATAGCTGTTCAGCGTTTCTGTCAGGTTCAAAGGTTGCTTAACGATCAGTTTGAGGGTTTCCAAACCGAAATATTCATTGATATCGCGTTTATTGATGACAATGCGTCCTTCACCCGGTACAAGGCGAACACGAGCTACCGAATGTTTACGACGACCTGTCCCATAGTATTGTACTTGTGCCATGAAACTGTCCTCCCTTTTAATTATCCGCGAAGTTCGTAAACTTCAGGTTTTTGTGCTGCATGTGGATGCTCAGTGCCAGCATATGCTTTCAGTCTCAGCTTCATCTTCTCGCCTTGACGTGTCTTAGGAAGCATGCCGAATACAGCAGATTCAATCATACGTTCAGGTTTAGTCTTGAGCAGATCCTGAGCAACCGTCACTTTCAAACCGCCCGGATGGAGGGAGTGACGATAGTATTTCTTGTTTTGCATCTTCTTGCCTGTCAGGGCAACTTTATCAGCATTGATCACAATAACGAAATCCCCTGTATCCACATGAGGAGTAAATTGTGGTTTATGTTTGCCGCGAATCAGCGCAGCTGCTTCACTTGCCAGACGGCCCAAAGTTTTGCCTTCAGCGTCAATGATGTACCAATTGCGCTCAACTTCGTTTGGCTTGGCCATATAGGTGGTACGCATGAAAAGATCCTCCTTCATTCTCATCACAAATCGTCTTTTAGTATACGGTCAAGCTCTGCAGCGAGCTTAAATTCAATATCCGTATATTTATGTTCGTTCGTTGATTATTTATTGGGTTAGGTAAAACATTTCTTACACTTCGAGCGGTTCAAGATTTGGGGGCCGTGGGAAAGCCATCAAGAACACACAACTTACATTTTACAGTATAGCCTATGAATGCGCAAGCCTTTTTGTCTATTTCATCAAAAAGTATTACCGCCAGCCAGCAGGGATGAGTACGCAACAAAAAAGCTGCCCTGGCAAAAGATCCAAAGACAGCTTCGCTAAACCTCCAGAACTTGTTTTAATCAAATAAATCGCCGAATACATCGAGAACGGATTTTTTCTTTTTGTGTTTATAATGATCTTTATTATATCCTTGCTGCGGATACCTTGGGTCATAACCATGCTTCGAGTGCGATTCGTCTTCGGAGTTATGGGGCTTGTGGTAGTCCCTGTCCCTTCGGTCGTACTCATATCCCCGCTCCCGGTTGTCCATCCACTCGTTAAAAGCCGGACGAACCTCACGAATTTCGCTGAGCAGCTTGTCGAGCTCTCCACGATCCAGCCAAACGCCCTTACACTCAGGGCATACATCGATTAGAACGCCATCCTTCTCTACTTCTTTCATACGAACATCATGACAAACCGGACATTTCATGATATGGATGTCCTCCTTAGCTTTTATCTACATGTTACGTATCATATTCGCAGCAAGTTTCATTTATCAGTTGATTTAGCCGAAATTTAGTCGGATGGAGGGGGAAATTCGCCTGAATCATATTCCACTTTCCAAAGCATGAGCCCTTTGCTCTCTGCTGTCGGGCCTGCGGCTTTACGGTCCCTGGCCTCCAATATCGTCTTCATGTCCTCCGGGCGGCGCTTCCCTTCCCCTACTTCCAGCAATGTACCGATAATAATCCGGACCATATGCTGAAGAAAACCGCTGCCAGTCAGATAGACATGTATGATCCCCTGCTCCCTGGTGCCAGAATAAACAGGAGAGGTATCCACCTCAAGCTTCGCTTCATAAATAGTGCGCACATGACTGGCTTTGGTCGAATGCCGGGAAGCGAAAGAGGTGTAATCATGCGTGCCGATCAAATGAGCCAAGCCTTCACGCATCGCGGGAATGTTCAGCTTTCCCGGATGATGAATCTGGTAGTTCCGCCAGAATACATCGGGAATCGGGTTTCCGTTGATGGAATAACGATAGGTTTTTCGTTTGGCGGACCGTCTGGAATGAAAGTCAAGCGCCACTTCCCTTGCTCCGGTTACCCGGATATCGGCGGGAAGACGTCCATTCAGCGCCAGCGGCCAACGCTCTACCGGAATCTTCGAAGAGGTGATAAAGTGAAACGGCTGCTCCCTGGCGTGCACTCCGGCATCCGTTCGCCCGGATCCATGAATCTTGATCGTCTCACGCGTCAGCTGGCGAATCGCCGCCTCCAAATGGTCCTGGACCGTGTTGCCTCCAGGCTGCGTCTGGAAACCGTAGTACCTGGTTCCGTCATAGCAGACGGTCATCAGTAAATTGCGCAAAATGAAGCCCTCCAGATTGTCTTATTGCGAACAGGAAGGATTTTCGTTTATAAAGAAAAACTCTCCGATAGCTGGCCTAACGGCCCAGTCTACAGAGAGTTTAACATTTATTGCAATCGTATTTCCGGGCTCACTTAAGCACGGTCGACCAGTTCCAAGTAAACGATTGGAGCTGCGTCACCACGACGAGGTCCCAGCTTCAAAATACGAGTGTATCCGCCTGGACGCTCATTGTAGCGAGGTGCAATTTCGGAGAAGAGCTTTTGGATCGCATCCTGCTCTCCATCAATGGATTCGCGACGAACGTATGCAGCCACTTGACGGCGTGCATGCAGATCTCCACGCTTAGCTTTAGTGATCAGCTTCTCAGCGATTGAACGAACTTCCTTCGCTTTCGCTTCGGTAGTTTCAATGCGCTCATACAGGAACAGATCCGTTACCAAGTCGCGGAACAAAGCTTTACGCGCGCTCGAATCGCGTCCCAACTTTTGGTATGCCATGTTTTTCCCTCCCTTGTGTACAACTTAAGACGAAAGAATATTACTCTTCTGAACGAAGACCGAGCCCAAGCTCCTGAAGCTTCTCCTGAACTTCTTCCAAAGACTTGCGACCCAGGTTGCGCACCTTCATCATATCTTCTTCAGATTTCGTAGTAAGCTCCTGAACGGTATTAATACCTGCACGTTTCAGACAGTTATAGGACCGTACCGAGAGATCCAGTTCTTCGATCGTCATTTCAAGCACTTTTTCTTTCTTGTCTTCTTCCTTCTCAACCATGATCTCCGCATCTTTGGCTTCATCCGTCAAACCAACGAACAGGTAAAGATGCTCGGTAAGGATCTTCGCTCCGAGGCTTACCGCTTCTTCCGGACGAATACTTCCGTCCGTCCAAACCTCCATGGTGAGTTTGTCGTAGTTCGTCACTTGTCCGACACGCGTGTTCTCGATGACGTAGTTCACACGTGAAATCGGAGTATAGATCGAATCGACGGGAATGACACCGATCGGTTGATCCTCACGTTTATTCTTGTCAGCCTGCACATAGCCGCGTCCGCGGCCGGCGAAGATACGCATGTGAAGTCTGGATCCTGGACCAAGCGTAGCAAGATGCAGGTCCGGATTCAGAATTTCCACATCGCTGTCCGCACGAATATCACCTGCAGTGACAACCCCCTCACCCTCAGCATCGATTTCGAGCACTTTCTCCTCGTCCGAATGAATTTTGAGCGAGAGAGCTTTCAGGTTCAGAATGATTTCCGTAACGTCTTCCTTTACGCCAGGAATCGTCGAGAATTCATGAAGAACACCATCGATTTGAACCGAAGTAACCGCAGCACCTGGCAAAGAGGACAACAGAATCCGCCGAAGCGAGTTTCCGAGAGTCGTGCCGTATCCCCGCTCAAGCGGTTCTACAACGAACTTTCCATAGGTACCGTTATCGTTAACATCTACGGTTTCAATTTTTGGCTTTTCGATTTCTATCACTGCATTACCCTCCTTCGAAGCGTCGCTCCTTATGAAACTCTACCTGCGAGTCAGTTCATGTAGTATGCCTAAACATCCATTGTTTCCAAATCCTGATGCCGTTATACCACACTAAAGGCTGGCTTCTGGTTAGACGCGACGGCGTTTTGGAGGACGGCACCCGTTATGCGGGATTGGCGTAACGTCTTTAATCATGTTAACTTCGAGGCCTGCAGCTTGAAGCGAGCGGATCGCAGCTTCACGGCCGGCGCCAGGACCTTTAACCATAACTTCGACGGTTTTCATGCCATGTTCCATTGCAGCTTTGGCAGCAGATTCAGCAGCCATTTGTGCAGCAAACGGAGTAGATTTCCGGGATCCTTTGAAACCAAGACCGCCTGAGCTTGCCCAGGAAATCGCGTTCCCATGAGGGTCGGTAATCGTAACAATCGTATTATTGAAAGTGGAACGAATGTGTGCCACTCCAGATTCAATATTTTTACGGTCACGGCGTTTTGTACGTACGACTTTTTTTGGTTTAGCCATTGTCTGTTATCCCCCCTTCTTATTTCTTCTTGTTCGCTACAGTACGACGAGGACCCTTGCGAGTACGGGCATTCGTTTTCGTACGTTGTCCACGAACAGGCAGGCCACGACGGTGACGCACACCGCGGTAGCATCCGATTTCGATCAAACGTTTAATATTCAAGGAAATTTCACGACGCAGGTCACCTTCTACCTTAACCGCTTTGTCGATCGTTTCACGTAATTTGCTCACTTCATCTTCCGTCAAATCCCGAACGCGAGTGTCCGGGTTGATGCCTGTTTCTTTCAAAATTTTCTGAGAAGTCGTCTTACCGATTCCGAAAATGTAAGTCAAGGCGATCTCAACGCGCTTATCACGTGGCAAATCCACTCCAGCTATACGTGCCATTTTACGCTACACCCCCTTCTTAATTAACCTTGTTTTTGTTTGTGCTTAGGATTTTCGCAAATTACCATAACATTGCCTTTGCGGCGAATGACTTTGCATTTTTCGCAAATTGGCTTTACAGAAGGTCTTACCTTCATGCTTATTACCTCCTTAAAGTTTCGCAAGTAGTAAAACCGGCACAAAAGCTACGAATAAGTTTTATGGAGTAAAACTGGCTTCAAAGCATTTCGCTCAGCTCTGCTACGCAAAACTTTCTTCGCAAGCCTCTTCAGACTTCATAGAGAGTCCAACTTTTTAATTATACCACAAATCTATTGAAAAGCGGTAATGGAATCTATTTACGGTAAGTGATACGACCTTTGGTCAGATCATAAGGTGATAATTGTACGACCACTTTATCTCCTGTCAGAATACGAATGAAGTGCATCCGCAGCTTACCGGAAACATGGGCAAGGATTTGATGACCGTTCTCAAGCTCTACCTTAAAAGTAGCATTCGGCAACGGTTCAATGACCGTACCTTCGACTTCAATGACATCTTCTTTGGCCAAAGTCAGTCTCCTTTCTCTTCGGTTATAGTATCGGTGAATCGAGTGAACGATATAACTGCATGACGCAATTTCCCGTTCGTTACCCGACCGCTTTCTCTTAAACTGTTTACAACCTCTTCGCTGATCCACGGCAGAAGCTGCAGGTGCTGCAAGTTTTTACGCTTCGCCTGATCGAACTTTCGTTTGTTGCCATCGGCAATGCGGACAAACTTCTCATCCATCCGTTCAACGATAACCCCGTAGATACCAGCGTCTTTTCCCTTCAGCACCCTCACCATTTGACCGATCTGCGCATCTCTATAATCTGTCAAACACTTCACCTACGCATTCAGCTTTGTGAGTATTTCCATACCGTCCTTCGTCACAGCTACCGTATGCTCAAAGTGCGCGCACAGAGATCCGTCAACCGTCACGACAGTCCAATTGTCCTCAAGCGTTCTTACATAACGCTTTCCGGCATTAACCATCGGTTCTATGGCAAGCGCCATGCCTGGCTTCAGCCTTGGTCCGCGATCCGGTACGCCATAATTCGGAATTTGCGGCTCCTCATGCAGCTTAGTTCCTATGCCGTGTCCGACATATTCCCTAACCACCGAAAAACCTGCATCCTCAATATAGCGCTGGATAGCATGAGATATTGTAAACAAGCGAACATCCGGTTTGACAAGCTCGAGGCCTGCGTACAGAGAACCTTCCGTGACTTCGAGAAGTCTCTTAGCTTCATCCGATATCCGCCCGACCGGGTAGGTCCAGGCAGAATCGCCATGGTAACCACGGTACTCTGCGCCGATATCAAGACTGATGATGTCGCCTTCGTTTAATACGCGTTTGCCGGGAAATCCATGCACCAACTCTTCGTTAACCGAAGCACAAATGCTGTAAGGAAAACCGTTATAGTCTTTAAAAGATGGCACAGCGCCTTGGCTGCGAATGTACTTGTCGGCGATTTGATCGAGTTCTCCCGTCGTAATACCCGGCTCGATCGCTTGTGCCAAGATTCGGTGCGATTCCGCAACGATCCGCCCTGCTTCTCTCATAAAGCCTAGTTCCGTTTCGGATTTACAAATGATCATTACACCTAACCTCGCAGTAAAGATACGATTTCTTTCGAGACCGTATCAATTTCCTTTTCGCCGTCAACCTCGCGAAGCAATCCCTTTTCTTCGTAGAACTTGAGGAGTGGTGCTGTCTTGTTGATATATTCGTCCAGCCGCGTACCTACGCTCTCTTCATTATCATCCGAACGTTGGTACAGCTCGCCGCCGCATTTATCACATACACCTTCCTGCTTGGGAGGATTAAAGAGCACATGATAAGTGGCTCCACAAGATTTGCAAATGCGGCGTCCCGTAAGACGCGCAAGCAGCTTGTCGCGATCCACCTTCAGGTTAATGACATGATCCATTTTACGGCCTTGCTCATGAAGCAGATCTTCCAGCGCTTCCGCTTGCGAAAGGGTTCTTGGAAAACCGTCCAATAAAAAACCTTTTTCGCAATCGGACTGCTGCAGACGTTCACGGACAATACCGACGGTCACATCATCAGGTACCAGCAAGCCTTGATCGATATATTCCTTGGCTTTAAGCCCAACAGGCGTTCCTTGTTTAATCGCCAGACGAAATGCATCGCCTGTCGAAATATGAGGAATGCCGAATGCACCGACAATGGCTTCTGCCTGTGTTCCTTTTCCTGCTCCAGGAGGCCCCATGAGTAAGATGTTCATGCTTTATCGCTCCCTCTTTTGACTAACACCGCTGCATGAAACAGCACGATAGGTGCCAGGCGAGATCGTGCTTAATGAACTCGCGCCTGGAACCTATCGCCTATTTTTTAATAAAACCTTTGTAATGCCGTTTGATCAATTGGCTCTCGATCTGCTTCATCGTATCCAGCGCTACACCGACGACGATGAGCAGCGAAGTACCCCCGATTTGCACCGACTGCGGCAGCTTAGCCAACGCTCCGAATACTACCGGAAGGATGGAGACCACGGCAAGGAACACCGCACCGGTCATTGTCAAACGAGACATAACCCGTATCAGGTACTTCTCCGTTGTTTTACCAGGACGAATCCCAGGAATGTAACCGCCATTCTTCTTCATCTGATCCGCCATTTGGGTCGGATTCATCTGAACGAAGGTGTAGAAGAAGGTAAAGCCGATGATCATGATGACGTACAGTACAATACCAAGCGGATCGCTGAGTCTCAAATTAGTGGTAATCCACTTCGCCCAACCGTGTGTTGACCAGAAGTTCGCGATAATGACCGGGAACTGCAGCAGCGATGAAGCGAAGATTACCGGGATAACACCAGCCGCATTGATCTTCAGCGGAATGTGGGTGTTCTGTCCGCCATACATTTTGTTGCCAACAACACGTTTAGCGTACTGTACAGGAATTTTCCGGATGGCCTGCTGTATATATACAACGCCTATTACAATCAGAACACAGATGATCAGAATGATCACTGACTTCATGGTATTGTAGAAGACTTGGCCTTCTTTAATGAAATCGGAAGTTGCTATCGATTGAATGTGTTGAGGGATTGCCGCGACGATCCCGGCAAAGATAATGAGCGAAATCCCGTTGCCGATTCCCTTCTCGGTAATTTGCTCACCGAGCCACATCAGGAACGCTGTACCGGCTGTCAATACGATTGCGATGAGCAGATAGTCCACAAACGTTGCATTCGGAACCATCTCGGTACCATACAGGCGGTTAAACCCGATGGCCATCGCAAAGGATTGGATCAAGCCGAGCACGATCGTAGCATAGCGAGTCAATTGAGTCGATTTCTTCTTCCCTTGTTCACCTTGTTTAGCCCATTCTGCCAACTTCGGAATGACATCCATCGACAGGAGCTGTACGATGATGGATGCAGTAATATATGGCAAGATCCCCACAGCGAAAATCGAGAAGTTCTTAAGAGCGCCACCCGAGAATGTGCTCAAAAGCCCAAACAGCTCGCTGCCGGGGTTATCTACGGAGTTAAATACTTCTTTATTAACTCCCGGTACCGGTACGAAAGTACCGATCCGGTAAATAATAAAGATGAACAGCGTAAATAGGATCCGGTTACGGAGTTCCGTCACATGCCATATATTCTTAACCGTCTTAAACATTAGATCACCTCGGTTTTACCGCCGGCAGCCTCGATTTTCTCTACCGCAGATTGAGAGAACTTGTTCGCCTTAACAGTCAATTTGACAGTGATTTCGCCATTGCCCAGGATTTTGATTCCGCTCTTTGCGTCCTTCACAATCCCTTGTGCAATAAGCAGCTCAGGAGTAACTTCCGTATCCGCAGCAAAGCTGTTCAGAGTATCCAGGTTCACAATCGCATACTCTTTGCGAGTAGGATTGACGAAACCGCGTTTTGGCAAGCGACGATACAGAGGGTTTTGGCCGCCTTCGAAGCCTGGACGAACACCACCACCGGAGCGGGCGTTCTGACCTTTGTGACCACGGGAAGACGTCTTACCCATACCGCTACTTGTACCGCGACCTACACGTTTGCGCTCTTTACGGGAACCAGGAGCTGGAGAAAGTTCATGTAACTTCATCGTTCGTTGCACCTCCTTATTAAATGTCAGTAATTCCTTGAAGCCTAGTCTTGAATTTCTTCTACTTTAACCAAGTGATTCACCTGGTTGATCATGCCGCGAACCGCAGCATTATCGTTGTGAGTCACGGATTGGTTGATTTTACGAAGACCCAAAGTCTTAACCGTAGTGCGTTGGTTCTCCGGACGGCCGATCAAACTCCGTACGAGGGTAATTTGAAGTTTTGCCACTTGGATTCCCTCCTTAACCGAGAAGTTCTTCGACGGTTTTACCGCGTAATTTCGCCACATCTTCAGCGCGTTTCAGACGGGACAAGCCCTCCAAAGTCGCGTTGACCATGTTGATGGAATTCGAAGAACCTAAAGATTTTGTCAAAATGTCGCCTACACCGGCAAGCTCAAGCACTGCACGAACCGGCCCGCCAGCGATAACCCCGGTACCTTCCGATGCCGGCTTTAACAGTACGCGACCTGCTCCGAAGTGACCTGTAACAAGGTGAGGAATGGTAGTACCAACGAGTGGCACATGAACCAAGTTCTTCTTCGCATCCTCAATGCCTTTACGGATCGCGTCCGGAACTTCGCCCGCTTTACCAATACCAGCGCCTACCCAGCCTTTGCCGTCGCCGACAACAACCAGTGCGCTGAAGCTGAAACGACGTCCGCCTTTAACTACTTTAGCTACGCGGTTAATATTTACAACTCTTTCAGTCAGTTCTAAAGTGTTCGGATCTACACGCAAGTCGTTAACCTCCTTTTGAGTAATGTCTTAGAATTCAAGGCCTGCTTCGCGAGCTGCGTCAGCCAGCGCTTGAATACGTCCATGGTACAAGTATCCTCCGCGGTCGAATACCACGTTCTTGAAACCTTTATCTTGAGCACGCTTAGCCAGCAAAGCTCCTACTTTACGAGCGGAATCAACGTTGCCGCCGTTACCGATCTCTTTAGCCAGTTCTTTATCCACAGTCGATGCGGAAGCAAGCGTTACGCCGGCTACGTCATCGATCAATTGTGCATAGATGTGTTTCTCGGAACGATAAACGTTCAGTCTTGGACGCTCACCAGTTCCTTCAACTTTCTTCCGCACACGCAGATGTCTTTTCAGACGCGCTTTGTTCTTATCACCTTTTGTGATCATGAGTTCCCTTTCACTCCCTTCGGATTACCATACAAGCATACTGACATTAAAAAGCCAGAGGGGGTTACGGTAAAGAAGCTTATTTCTTCTTACCGGCTTTACCCTCTTTGCGGATAATGCGTTCGCCTTCATACTTAATCCCTTTGCCCTTGTAAGGCTCAGGTTCACGTACGGAGCGGATTTTGGCAGCGTATGCGCCTACGCGCTCTTTATCGATACCTTTAACGATAATTTTCGTGTTAGAAGGTACTTCGAACTCGATGCCTGCTTCAGGCGTAATTTCAACCGGATGGGAATATCCTACGTTAAGCACGATTTTATCGCCGGATTTGCTTGCGCGGTATCCGACCCCAACCAGCTCAAGAGATTTCGAGAAACCTTCGGTTACACCGCTCACCATGTTGTTCACAACACTGCGTGTTGTGCCATGCAGGGAACGATGCAATTTATTGTCAGAAGGACGTTCGATGTGGATCGCGTTCTCTTCGATCGTTACCTTCATGTCTTTATGAAGCTCACGGGAAAGGGTACCTTTAGGACCTTTAACCGTAATGACAGTGTTATCGAGTGTGATATTCACACCACTTGGTACTGTTATTGGTTTGCGACCAATACGGGACATTTGCTGCACCTCCTTGTTTTGTGACGTTAATTACCAAACGTAGCAGACAACTTCGCCGCCGGCTTTGGACTGGCGAGCCTCTTTATCGGTCATAACTCCCTTGGAAGTAGAGATAATCGCGATTCCCAAACCGCCGAGTACACGCGGAACTTCATTGCTCTTTGTGTAAACGCGAAGGCCTGGTTTACTGATTCTCTTGAGTCCAGTGATAACGCGCTCGTTGTTAGGGCCGTATTTCAGGAAAATACGGATAAGCCCTTGTTTGTTGTCTTCGATATATTCCGCATCACGAATAAAACCTTCACGCTTCAAAATTTCAGCGATTTGTTTTTTAATCGTCGAAGCAGGCAGTTCCACGGTTTCGTGACGCACAGTGTTGGCGTTGCGAATACGTGTAAGCATATCTGCAATAGGATCTGACATAGTCATTCGTGTAAACCTCCTTCCCGTTGTTGATTGTTTACCAGCTTGCTTTTTTCACGCCAGGAATCTGGCCTTTATAAGCTAATTCGCGGAAACAAATTCTGCAAATTTTGTATTTTTGCAATACTGAATGTGGACGACCGCAACGTTCGCAACGTGTATATGCTCTTACTTTGAACTTAGGCGCACGTTGTTGTTTTACTTTCATCGAAGTTTTTGCCACTTTAGCCTGACACCTCCCAATTGGTTTCGGCGATTCTAATTTTCTTACTTAGCGAAAGGCATTCCGAGTGATGCGAGCAGTTCGCGGGACTCTTCGTCCGTCTTCGCTGTAGTTACAATAACAATATCCATACCGCGCACTTTATCAACTTTATCGTACTCGATCTCAGGGAAGATCAATTGTTCCTTAAGGCCGAGCGTGTAGTTGCCGCGTCCGTCAAACGCTTTGGTCGACACGCCGTGGAAGTCACGAACGCGAGGAAGCGTTACGTTGAACAGTTTGTCAAGGAAGTAGTACATGCGCTCGCCGCGAAGCGTTACCTTCACACCGATCGGCATGTTCTCACGAAGCTTAAATCCAGCGATGGATTTCTTCGCTCTGGTGATAACCGGTTTTTGACCGGAGATCAGCTGCAGATCATTAACGGCTGCATCAAGCACCTTCGAGTTGGAAACGGCGTCGCCTACACCCATGTTAATAACGACTTTCTCGATTTTTGGCACTTGCATTACAGATGTATAGTTAAACTTTTGAATCAAAGCAGGTGTTACTTCCTTCAGGAATCGTTCTTTAAGTCTTGCTGCCATGAATCATGGACCTCCTTTCTTACACAGGTGGATTAATCGATCACTTCACCGGATCGTTTAGCTACACGCACTTTTTTACCGTTGTCCAATACTTTGTAACCGATACGGGTTACTTTTCCGCTCTTAGGATCAACGTGCATAACGTTAGATACGTGAATTGGAGCTTCTTTCTCAATAATTCCGCCTTGCGGGTTCAGTTGGTTAGGCTTCTGGTGCTTCTTCACCAGGTTCACACCTTCTACCAGCACGCGGTTCTCACGAGGATAAGCAGCGATGACACGGCCTTTTTTGCCTTTGTCCTTACCGCTGATGACGATTACCGTGTCGTCTTTCTTCACGTGAAGTTTATTATTGTGAGACTCCAGAATCTTTTTCAGTCTAGGCATCTTTTACACCTCCAGTTTATCGGGGTCCCCGAAAAGCGCTTGGAATACGTCAAAGCCATACTCCACTTTTTGGGTTGTTCTTTAGATAACTTCCGGAGCCAAGGAAACGATTTTCATGAAATCCTTGTCACGAAGTTCGCGGGCAACCGGTCCGAAAATACGTGTACCGCGTGGGCTCTTGTCTTCTTTAACAACAACCGCTGCATTTTCGTCAAATGCGATATAGGATCCGTCTTTACGACGAACGGAACGTTTTGTACGAACAACAACCGCCTTAACTACGTCGCCTTTTTTGACAACGCCGCCTGGTGTTGCTTGTTTTACAGAACAAACGATCAGATCACCAATTTGCGCCGTGCGACGACCAGTACCGCCCAATACACGGATACACATCAATTCCTTCGCGCCGGAGTTGTCGGCTACCGCCAAACGTGTAAATGGTTGAATCATTGAAATTTCCTCCTTTCAGCCTAAGCTACCGTACGATCAGATAATAACCGCTTCTTCGACAATCTCAGCAAGTCTCCAGCGTTTGTCTTTGGACAAAGGACGAGTTTCAACGATTTTAACGGTGTCACCGATTTTCGCCGAATTGTTCTCATCATGCGCCTTAAACTTTTTCGTATATTTAATACGCTTGTGGTACAAATCATGCTTCTTGTAAGTTTCTACAGCTACTACGATGGTTTTATCCATTTTGTCGCTGACCACTTTACCAATTTGTACTCTACGGGCATTGCGTTCGCTCATGGTTGGCCTCCTTCCTGAATTCGAGCGCTGCTGACAGCAGCCTTGCTTTCATTAACTGGAAATCCCAAGTTCTCTTTCACGTATTACGGTTTTAGCACGAGCTATTTCTCTGCGCACGTCACGGATCCGAGTCGGGTTATCAAGCTGACCTGTAGCCAATTGAAAACGGAGATTAAAGAGTTCCTCTTTAAATCCGGCAATTTTTTGTTCGATCTCAGCAGTGGTTAAGTTGCGAAGTTCATTAGCTTTCATTTGCTTCACCACCCAATTCTTCACGTTTCACAAACTTTGTTTTGATCGGCAGTTTGTGGGCGGCAAGACGCATCGCTTCGCGAGCGATTTCCTCCGATACACCGGCAAGTTCAAACAGGATCTTGCCCGGTTTTACAACTGCGACCCATTTCTCTACGTTACCTTTACCGCTACCCATCCGGACCTCAAGAGGCTTTTGGGTAATCGGCTTGTCAGGGAAAATTTTAATCCATACTTTACCGCCACGCTTGATGTAACGAGTCATCGCGATACGCGCTGCTTCGATTTGACGGTTCGTGATCCATGTAGGTTCAACAGCTTGCAGGCCGTATTCGCCGAAGTTCAGCTCGGTGCCGCCTTTAGCTTGACCTCTAAGACTACCGCGTTGTTGTTTGCGGTGTTTTACACGTTTTGGTACCAACATGATTAGTTGCCTCCTTCCTGAGCAGCTTGTTTCTTAGCCGTAGGAAGAACCTCTCCACGATAAATCCATACTTTTACGCCGATACGGCCATAGGTTGTATGTGCTTCAGCCGTTCCGTAGTCGATGTCGGCACGAAGCGTATGAAGTGGAACAGTTCCTTCACTGTAGCCTTCCGTACGAGCAATTTCAGCACCGCCAAGACGACCGCTGACTGCTGTTTTGATCCCTTTTGCACCGGAACGCATCGTTCTTTGAATCGCTTGTTTCAGAGCGCGACGGAAAGAAACGCGGCGTTCCAATTGTTGTGCAATGCTTTCTGCGACAAGAATCGCATCAAGATCGGGAGTTTTGATTTCAGAGATATTAATGTGAACTTTTTTGCCGCCTGCAATCTTCGTGATCTCATTGCGAAGGTTTTCGACTTCGGATCCACCTTTACCAATAACCATACCTGGCTTAGCAGTGTGGATCGTGACGTTCACACGATTAGCCGCTCTCTCGATTTCAATGCGAGATACAGCGGATTCTTTCAATTTATTTTTCAGGTACTCACGGATTTTAACGTCTTCCAGAAGAAGCTCACCGAAATCCTTACCTGCATACCATTTAGATTCCCAATCACGGATAATACCTACCCGCAATCCGACTGGATTTACCTTTTGGCCCACACGTTTTCCCTCCTTATTTTTCAGATACCACCAATGTAATGTGGCTGGTGCGTTTGTTGATACGGCTTGCACGACCCATTGCCCGAGGGCGGAAACGTTTCATGGTTGGGCCCTGATTTACGTATGCCTGAGTGATAACCAATTTATTAACATCCATAGAGTAATTGTGCTCTGCATTCGCGATAGCCGAATTCAACAGCTTTTCCACAACCGGGGATGCTGCCTTCGGAGTATGGCGGAGAATTGCGATAGCTTCACCGACTTGCTTGCCGCGGATCAAATCAACGACCAGTTGAGCCTTGCGCGGAGCGATGCGGATCGACTTAGCATGTGCTTTTGCTTCCAATTTCGTAACCTCCTCTCAAAAGAAGAACTTGAATTAACGTCTTGTTTTCTTGTCGTCGTCCGTATGTCCTTTGTACGTACGAGTTGGCGCGAACTCGCCCAATTTGTGTCCGACCATATCTTCCGTTACGTATACCGGAACATGCTTGCGGCCGTCATAGACGCCGAAAGTGTGGCCGATAAATTGCGGGAAAATCGTGGAGCGGCGGGACCAAGTTTTAATAACCGCCTTCTTGCCGGTTCCGTTCATTTCTTCCACTTTCTTGAGCAGGTAACCATCGATAAACGGTCCCTTTTTCAAACTGCGACTCATAGGTTAAATCCTCCCTTCGAAACAACTTCGGATGATGCTAGGCAATTGCCCACCGGGAAGTTATGCGTAAGAACGCATTACTTCGTACGGCGGCGAACAATATATTTATCAGAAGCTTTTCCTTTTTTACGCGTTTTGTAACCAAGGGTTGGTTTGCCCCAAGGAGACAATGGAGATTTACGGCCGATCGGAGCGCGACCTTCACCACCACCGTGAGGGTGATCGTTAGGGTTCATGACGACACCGCGCACTTCCGGACGTTGTCCGAGCCAGCGGCTGCGTCCAGCTTTACCGATCTTCACGAGCTCGTGGTCTTCGTTGCCTACAGAACCGATTGTAGCACGGCATACTTTGAGAAGTTTGCGAACTTCGCCGGAAGACAAACGAACGGTTACGTACTTGTCTTCTTTACCAAGCAGCTGGGCTTCAGTACCAGCGGCGCGAACCAATTGTCCGCCTTTGCCCGGTTGCAGCTCGATGTTGTGGATAACGGTACCTACCGGAATGTTTTCCAGAGGAAGCGCGTTACCGATTTTGATATCGGATCCTGGTCCGGATACCACTTCGTCGCCTACTTTCAAACCTTTAGGCGCGATGATGTAGCGTTTCTCTCCGTCCACATAGTGGATCAGAGCGATATTGGAAGTACGGTTCGGGTCGTATTCAATCGTAGCAACGCGACCTGGAATGCCGTCCTTGTTCCGTTTAAAGTCGATAATCCGGTATTTACGTTTGTGTCCGCCGCCATGGTGACGAACCGTAATTTTACCTTGGTTGTTGCGGCCAGCAGTTTTGCTGAGCGGCGCAAGCAAAGATTTCTCCGGTACATTCGTTGTGATTTCCTCGAACGTAGAGACGGACATAGCACGTCTTGCCGGGGATGTCGGTTTATACTTTTTGATTGGCACTGTGTTTCCCTCCTAACTTTAAAGAATGGTTATACCGATTCAAAGAACTCCAGCGGTTTGCTGTCAGCCGTCAGCGTAACGAACGCCTTCTTCCATTCCGAAGTATAACCGGAATAGCGTCCATACCGTTTAGGCTTCGCAGGAACGCGCAAAGTGTTCACATTCTTGACTTTGACGCCAAAGATCGCTTCTACGGCCTGTTTGATTTCGGTTTTGTTGGAACGAATGTCGACTTCAAATACATATTTCAAGTCGCCCATGTATTCAGCCGTACGTTCCGTAATCACCGGACGTTTGATAATATCACGAGGATCTTTCATTACGCGAGCACCTCCTCTACCTTCTGAACTGCTTCTTTCGTAATGATCAGCTTGTCGTACGTAAGCACATCAAGAACATTAATGCCGTCAGCCGCTACAAACTTAACTCCCGGGATGTTGCGTGCGGAAAGCGCCACGTTGTCGTCATAGCCAGGGGCTACAACCAAAGCTTTGCGATCCACTTTCAGATTGTTAAGAATAGCTGCGAATTCCTTCGTCTTCGGCGCATTAAGGGTCAAGGCATCAAGTACGATAATTTCGTTCTCGATCACTTTCGAAGAAAGCGCGGATTTGATAGCCAGACGACGAACCTTTTTAGGCAGTTTATATGCATAGCTGCGCGGAGTCGGACCGAAGACCACACCGCCGCCAACCCATTGAGGGGCACGAATGGAACCTTGACGAGCACGGCCGGTACCTTTTTGTTTCCAAGGCTTGCGTCCGCCGCCGCGTACTTCCGAACGTCCTTTTACTTTGTGTGTGCCAAAGCGAAGGGAAGCGCGCTGCATAACCACTGCATCATGAAGAACATGCTCGTTCGGTTCGATACCGAAAACCGCGTCGTTCAATTCAACTTCGCCCACTTGGCTGCCACTAACATTATAAAGTGCTACTTTTGGCATTTTTTGTTCCTCCTTTCTTCAGTCGATTATTTCTTCACCGTTGCTTGAATTTTAACAAAAGCGTTCTTAGGACCTGGAATGGATCCTTTCACGAGCAGGACGTTGCGTTCAGCGTCTACTTTAACAACTTCAAGGTTTTGAATCGTAACCGTTTCGCTGCCCAGATGACCTGGAAGGCGTTTGCCTTTCGGCACGCGGTTCGCCTGGATGGAACCCATGGAACCCGGTCTGCGATGATAGCGGGAGCCGTGCGCCATTGGTCCGCGGCTTTGTCCCCAACGTTTGATAACACCTGCGAAACCCTTACCTTTCGAAATACCCGTTACGTCAACGAATTCGCCTTCAGCAAAAAGATCAGCTTTAACCTCTTGGCCAACTTCATATCCTGCCAAATCAACACCGCGAATTTCACGAACGTAGCGCTTAGGCGTAGCACCTGCCTTCTTGGCATGTCCTACTTCCGGTTTATTGGCGCTTTTCTCTTTCTTATCAGAGAAACCAAGCTGCACTGCTTCGTAACCGTCGTTCTCAACGTCTTTCTTCTGGAGAACAACGTTCGGTCCTGCTTCGATAACCGTCACAGGCACCACGTTGCCTTCAGCGGTAAACAACTGGGTCATCCCAAGCTTTCTACCTAAGATACCTTTCATGTTGACACCTCATTCCCTTTACTAGTAACTTGCATTTAAAATTACAATTTGATTTCGATATCCACACCCGACGGCAGATCCAAGCGCATTAAGGCATCCACAGTTTGTGGAGTCGGATTGACAATGTCGATCAGACGCTTGTGTGTACGCTGTTCGAATTGCTCCCGGGAATCCTTGTACTTGTGTACCGCGCGGAGAATTGTAATAACTTGTTTTTCAGTTGGAAGCGGAATCGGACCGGATACACCAGCACCGGAACGTTTTGCAGTTTCAACGATTTTCTCTGCGGATTGATCAAGAATTCTGTGGTCGTATGCTTTCAAGCGAATACGAATTTTTTGCTTTGCCATTTTAGTCCCTCCTTCTATCGCCCAATTTGGTATCGGACATACTCCGTGAAAATTTTCTGACTGCGGCTCCATGGCAAAGGGGCCGGGTGTGTCAGTAACCTCTCACATCATCGCAACGTCACAAACAACATTCACTATTATATAGAATAGATGGGCATAATGCAAGCGAAAAATAAGCATAATAAAAACACCGCGGTTATTTCCTAAATCGCGGTGTTTTAACTTGCTTAAATGCCTACCCTTGAAACCCTTCGGGCCAGTGAATCTGTATTCCTTCCGACTGGATCAGCGATTGAAAATCCGCCAGATGCTCCTTGCTTTCCCGGATCTCCCGCGGCAGAATTCCGTGGTTTATCGCGTAGGCTGCCAGGTAACCTGCCGCCTCCCCGATGTTCCATTCCGTAGGGTGCAATCGGTAGCAGCCGTTTGTAATCTGGGTCGTTCCAATATTTTTGCAGGCGGGAAGCAGGTTCTTAACCCGGATCGGGAGCAGAGCGCCGAGCGGAATTTCATAAGGATAGTTCGGAATATAAAAGCTGCGGCGGGACTGGGTTGTGGCATGAAGGTCGAGCGGGTAGCTTCCTACGCCAACGCTGTCATCATATGTCCGGATTCCCAAACTGCCGCGGATTTCCTTGCTGACATCCTGTTCCGCTATCGTATAGATCGCTTTGATTCTTCTTGACTCGCGGATGTATGGATGCTTGGCCAGGCCGTCTTCCGTGCCTAGAACATCCTTTCTAAGCCTAAGTCCCGGATATCCCTTGCCTCCGTCCGGCCTTGGCGTTTCGGTTTGAAGCCAGTAGAGCAGCGACAGGCTCAGCTGTCTTGCGCCCTCCAGGTGCTTCTGACGCTCTTCTTCGGAAACGCCATAGATCATTCCCAAATTATAATCATTCTGGGCCCAGTTGATTAAAGATATTTCACTTGGATAGAGCCCCTCCTCAAACAGGGATGGATCGATGATCCGGCGGTAGGTCCACAAAGACATCAGTCCCCGTTCATCGGGAAACAGGCAAAATTCCTTGAGATTATCCATACTGTCCGCGTCGCTCGCAAACCAGCTGAACAACGGGACCTTGGTATTTTCAGGAACATGCTGCATCCAGAAATCGTAATCCCTTGGTTTGTCTATTGTAAAATTCCCGTCCGGCACATAATCAAGAGCAAAGACATGGGTAATGGATTGAACGTCCATCGGCCTTGCTTCCTCCAGTGCATGCGGTTCTCCTGTATCCGATTTGGCTTCGGCTCCGGTAACATGCTCTACACCTGCAAGGGGCAAAACATCGCCGCATTCCGTAGCATCGAGAAAATATTTTCCCACGAGCACCCACTCTTTATCCTGCCTGATATGCTTCACCGTTACGTTCCTGACCCAATCCCCATCCGTTTCGGCGCTGACCGGACGGACTTCATATAATATAGTGATTCTGCCGCTATTGACGTAAGGAGCCAGCATATCCTCTATTACGCGCAACGCCACTCTGGGCTCGTGGCACAGCCGGCTTACCCAGCCGTTGCCCGGATTAAAGAGCGGATCGTTTGCCGCCTGCTCGGTCAGCGGATAGTTCGTCCGGTAATACGCCCTTACCCGTTCCCTGAACTCCCGGTAGGTTGCCGTGCAGCCGAAGCTTTCAATCCATTTGTGCTCATCAGGCGGAACCGCCTGGCTAGTCAATTGTCCGCCCAGCCAGTCCGTTTCCTCCGTCAGAGTGACGGAGCACCCTGTTTTGGCAGCGGCCAGCGCTGCCATGCAGCCTCCAAGTCCTCCTCCGACGACAATGATATCTGTATCTATTTGCGAACTTACCATTTACTTTTCCCCTTTCAGGTCAAGTCAATTACGCTGTTCGTCCGGCAAGCTGAACAGCCAGTTTGGCGGCCCCGATGGCCCCGGCCTTATTTCCAAGCTCCGCGAGCTTGAGACTGATATGCTTGTTATTTAGACTTAAGCGCTGCTGCAGTCCGGACCAATCTATCGATTTCGAATCAGCGAGACCGCCTCCAAGGATGATCGCTTCCGGATCAAGGCTGTTTTGGATGTTATGGAGAGCCACGGCCAAATGATCGAGATACCGGTTTAAAACCTCGCTGACCGTTTTATTTCCTTCTATATAATGGGCCATCACTTCCTGCCCTGAAGCATAGGCAGTTCCGCAGGCTTCCGAAGCAAGAGCGGCCAGCGCGCTCCCCGACAAATACTGTTCCATGCAGCCTCTTTGGCCGCAATTGCATGGACGTCCGCCCGGAATCAGCACAACATGGCCCCATTCGCCTCCGCTCCAGTGGGCTCCGTGTTGGAGCTTCCCGCCGATCAGGTTGGCTCCCCCAACGCCTGTTCCAAGGGTGAGCATCACGACGTCGGAATATCCTCTTCCTGCACCTAGCCACCACTCCCCAAGCAGTGCGGCATTGGCATCATTGTCCACAGCGGCTGGAATACCGTATTTGTCCTGTGCCCAATCCTTCAGACGCAATCCCTGCCAACCCGGCAAATTGTCCGTGGCATACACGACCTTGCCCTCTTCCGCATTCACCCTGCCTGCGGTTCCGATTCCGATTGCCTCAACCTTTTCATCCTCGATCAGCCGGTCTAGCACCTCGGCCACCCTGGCCAAAATATGCTCTCTTCCTAATGAAGCATCCGTGCGAACGCGGTATTCCGCCGAAATGACGCCGTGCTCTTGCTCCACTACAACGCCTTTAACGGTCGTTCCTCCAATATCGATGCCGATTACCTTCATGGCCCGCCCCCCTGTCAGGAATCAATAGATTTTATCGATAACGGCACGGGCGGTTTTCTCTTTCATCGTTTTCGTCTTCTCCAGATCTTTCAGCGACAGCCCTTCACAGATCAAATCGATCACAAACAGCTGCGAGATCTTCGCTGTAATCGAACCGCCCTCAAGCGGAGACTCTTTGCCGGCTGTGAGCAGCACAATATCGGCAATCCCCGTAATTGGCGATTTGGCATAATTGGTGATGGCGATCACTTTGGCCCCGTTGTTCTTGGCTTTGGCCAAAATTTCATTGGTATCCTTGGTACTGCCGGATACGCTAAAGCCAACCGCCACATCTCCATCCTCCAGCAGCACGGCGCTCATAGCCTGAATATGGCTGTCTGTCGTTGCGTCGGACCGCCTGCCCACGCGCAGAAACCGGTTTTTCGCATCGAGAGCCGTAATGCCGGAAGCCCCGACGCCAAAAAATTGAATGTGGCGGGCTTGATCTATAAGATCGATGGCCGCTTGAAGTTTGTTCTTGTCAAGGAGACTCAGACTGACCTGCAAAACCTCGACAGCGTTGTTGCATACCTTTTCCGTGAAATCAATTTCTTTTCCCGCCAGCGCGGCGGAGTCTGCTTTCTTCATCGACTGGCTTTGGGCTAAAGCTAACCGAAACTCCTGATAACCCTTAAACCGGATTTTTCGACAAAACCGAATGACGGTCGTTTCGCCGACATTGGAAGCTTCGGCAAGCTCTGTGACCGAATAATACAGCACTTTATCCGCATAATCCAGCACATGTCTGGCCACTTTCTGCTCGGATTTGGTCAAAGACGGATAGAAGCTGGTGATTTCAGCCATTAAATCCATGCACATGCTGCCCCTTTCTGATTTTTGCTGCATATCGTTCCGTAATAAGCTGAGGCCTGGTTATGGCTGAACCAACCACAACGGCATGCGCCCCGGCATTGAGCATAAGTAGAGCTTCGTCAGGCGTAGAAATTTTTCCTTCCGCTATGACCGGAATGTGAAGCTTGCCAACAGCTTCCTTGACCAGCGCAAAGTCGGGGCCCGGTTCCTGACGGGAGTACGGCGTATATCCCGATAGAGTGGTGGATACACAGTCCGCACCGAGCTCCTCGGCAACCAGCGCCTCCTCCAAAGTAGAGATATCGGCCATAACCAACTGCCCTTGTTTCTTCAAATACTGGATCAAATCCTTTAGCGCCTCTCCTCCCGGTCTGGTCCGATTCGTTGCGTCAAGCGCAATAATATCGATCCCCACCGCAAGCAATTCGTTGATTTCCTTCATAGTTGGAGTAATAAAAATATCACTGTCTTTATAGTCCCTCTTTATGATACCGATGATCGGCAGTTTGGTCATCCGTTTAATGGCCTCAATGTCCTGCACGCTATTGGCGCGAATTCCGACAGCTCCTCCGATTTCAGCAGCTTTGGACATTTTGGCCATTGTATCGGCTCCGTACAGCGGTTCACCCTCTAACGCCTGACACGAAACGATCAACCCTTTTTGAATCGTGCTGAAGAACGGATGGCTCATCATGTGTCTTACCTCCTCTATCGAACAGCAGCGTTTTGTCATGAAGAAGGCTCGCCATCAAGCAAGACCTTCTATTTCTCTGTCTCTTTCTTTTTTCTGCAATTTCGTCCGCAGACCAACCTCAAACATACGGCTCCATGGCATATAAACGTCTTCTATCACTACCCGGTAGGTTTCATCATTGATATGTGTTTCGACAAAACGCTCCAGTTCTTCCTTAACGGCTTCTGCAGCCTTCCCCCGCTGTCCGTCAACCCTAAAGTAATCCATGCCGAGCATCGGCAATTTGTGTTCTTTAATATATTGACGCACGTAGGAGCAGTAGCCCGCATCTTCTGTATAACGCAGCGATAAGAAATTCAAATGCTGCTCGGTCTCTCCATAAATATGGTATATCATACCTTGCGCTATGCATGTTCCCAGCGTATTGGAACTTGTATTCCAACCGGCATAACCTGCAAGCCGGAACAGCAGTTTCTTTTGTCTCAACAATTCAACCAGATTCTTGTCCGAGCCGTTTGCAAAACCAATGTCCGCTACGATGCAAGGCTTCCCCAATTCCCCCGCACAAAAATCAGCCATTTCCACCAGCTCCGCCAGATTGCGAAAAACCTGATATCCGACATTCGGATGATTTTGCGAAACGCTCTCCATCATGGTTTCTCCCGGTGAATTGATGAACAGGACAAGATCGGCTTCTGATATCGACGAACAAATCAGCCCGCCCGCCGCCAAAATCTGATATTTCACACTTTCATATAATGGCCGGTCTTCATAAAGAGGCGTAATGAACGGACCTTGCAAGCTTGAGAAGCGCGGATAAACGAGCGGCCTTTGGCCTTTGAAGTGATTGATCATGCGTGCCAGCAGCGTACATCCTACCTCATCCGCACCAGGATACATATAAATCTTCAAATCCAGTTTGGCCTCCGCAATGGCTTCGCGCACTTGTTGCTGGTCCAGCGTCGTTAATCCAAAGGGAGCCGAATCATCCTGGGGAACAATCATGAAATCAATCGTTCCGTCCTGAACGAGCTTGACGGCCTGTTTGTTTATTTCAATATTGATCCTCCGCCGATGCAAATAGTCATTCAGAACAGACAGCGGCAGTTTGTCGTCTATATCCGCTTTCTCCAGTTTCTCTTCCTCTGTTGCAATTCCAAGCTGCTGCCGGTGGCCAATATAGCCCTGCCTGAATATTTCCCGGCCCCAGTCCTTGTAATAATCAGGCTCTTCATCGTCGCTCGAATATTGAGGGCAGCGCATGATCAAACTGAGCGCATATAGGCGGAGCGAAGGGTTCGCCTCCTTCAACTTTTGCAATCTGTTCAATTTGTCCAAGCACTGCTCAGTGGAGAGATCATGAAGACGGGAAGGAATAATCCCGCCATATACCAATGTATCTAACGATATAACGGCTCCGGCCGCATCCTTCACTTCGCTGAGCAGCCATTCCCATAATTGTTCAGTATTGGCCGGCTGTTTCTTGGCTCCCATCATGGAAAGCGGCGGCGCAGCCATTGTAAAGCCCGTTCCCTCCGAAAGCGCGGCAGGAAAATAATAATTGCAGGGCCGTTCATCCAAAGGAATATAAACGATTTTCGTCATTGCTTTTACCTCCGGCGGATATAAAATTTCTGAATTCATGAACCGGCATCAGCCCTTAATCGCTCCGGATATGCCTTCCATATAGTAACGCTGCGTAAATAAAAAGATGATAATAATCGGAAGCACCGATATCATCGTGCCTGCGGCAATCCAGCCGAAGTTGTAAGAGAACTGGCCGTTCAAATACGTTAATGCGGCTGCCAGCGGATATTTGGAAGGGTCGTCGAGAACCACGATCGGCCACAAAAAATTGTTCCAGAAGGCCATAACCTCAAGCAGGGCAATCACGGCAATACCCGGCTTGACGAGCGGCATAATAATCTGCCAGAATATTCTGAACTCGGAAGCGCCATCTATTTTACCTGAATCCCGCATATCGGAAGGAATGCCCATAAAAGTCTGCCGCATCAGAAAAATATTAAAAACCGACACAGCCGCAGGCAGTACTACACCTATAAAAGAATTGCTGAGGTGAAAGGCCTGAATCGTCAAATAATGGACGATCATAGCCGTCGAGGATGGAATAATCATCGTCGAGATCAGCAGGCCAAAAACAAGATTTCTTCCTCTGAACCGAAAACAGGCCAGCGGATAAGCCGTTAGACTGGAAAAGAAAATATTGGTCACTACGCCCAGCAGGGTAATGATGACCGTGTTGCCGATATACTTGGGGAAGTTCATAAACTTCCACACGTTGGTATAGTTATCGAAGGCGATAAATGTCGGAAAAATGGCTGGCGGCGTGGAAAACACATTTTTACCGGGCATAAGCGAAACGCTGAGCAACCATAGAAAAGGCCCCATCATAAATAAAGCAAAAGCGATTAACAACAAGTAAATAATGATATAACGGATAACCTTCACCGTTCGATTCATTCCATGCGTCGCTTCCATCAGTAAGGATTGACACCGCCTTTCCTGTTGAACACAAATACGCCGATACTCAGGGCACCGATAATCACGCTGACGATAAGCCCCAGTGCTGATGCATAACCGAAATTGAACTGCTCCAAACCTTTTTGAAAAATGTACAGGCTTGACGTCAGAGTCGCTGTTCCCGGACCGCCTTTGGTTAAAATATATACCTCATCAAACACCCGAATCGCTCCCATGAGTGAAATCAGAGAACAAAACAGGATGTGAGGTCTGAGCAGCGGAATCGTTATGCTCCAGATGAGTCGAAGCGAACCGGCTCCATCCACTTTCGCAGCTTCATACAGATCGGAAGGAATCCCCTGCAATCCGGCCAAATAGAGCATCATATAATAACCGAGGCCTTTCCACATCGTGATAAACATCAGTACATAAAGCGCTGTTCGGCTATCGGATAGCCAGGACACCTGTTCGCTGATCAAACCTCCTTTCATCAGCAGGTAATTAACGACGCCGTTATTGCCGAGCAGCCAGCTCCAGATGAGCGCTACAGCCACCATCGAAGTAACGACCGGAATGTAATAAGCCGTCCGAAACAATTTGACGCCGGGAAGCCGGCGGTTAACCAGAATGGCCAGTAAAATGGAGGCGATCTGGATGAACGGGACGACGATTACATAAGTCAGCGAATTTAATAAAGAGATGATAAAATCCCGGTCACGAAAGGCCTCTGCAAAATTAGCAAACCCGACATTGTGGGTTTCGGAGATGACGGAATAATTGGTGAAGGAAAGCGGTATTCCATATATAATCGGCCAGAATACAAATATGGAGATCAGAAGCAACCCCGGGAGCATAAAATACCAAGCTGCAGCCGACTCGGACTTGAACCATTTCATCAACGCATTCCTCCCAGACACCTCAAAACTTAGGGAGGGACAAAGCCCTCCGCTAATGAGGCGAATTCCTGTACTTTACTGTTTATTCAAGATGTCGTTGACTTCTTTCTCAACTGCGTCTAAAGTCTTTTGGGTATCGGCTCCATTAAGCAGAATTTCTTGCAACCCTTTGCCTATGGCCTTGCCAATGTCCGATGAATTCGGTACGCCGACCAGGTAATCAACCGCTTTGTCGAGACTCTGGGCTGAAGCGATTTTGGCCTGCGATTCCAATGTGTTGTCCGATTGGGAGAAGAACGGATCTTCAATCGACTTCTTCGTAGAAGGTAGGGTATTGGCGATTTTGGAGAAAGACGTTTGATTATCCGCGTTCGTGATCAATGCTGCGAATTGTACGGCTTCCTTCACATGCTTCGATTTCTGCGGAACGACCAGGTTCATGGAATTGGACAGGCGTATATTCGCTTTGCCGGTCGGCAGTGAAACTGCAATGGTGTTCTTATAGACATCCGGCGCTGAGGTTTTCAGGAAGTTGATAAATGCAGGACTCGACAATTCAAAAGCAACTTGCTCTGAAGAATAATACTGGATTTGCTTATCGAATTTGGCATCGTCTTTGATCAAGACACCATCGGCAATTTGCTGTTTAAGATTGTTGATCATCTCTACCGTCTCGGCAGTATTAAAAGCTGCCGACTTCTTGTCATCCGAAAGGATCGGAATTCCCTCAATCGGGAGCAGGTTATAAGCAAACTGTTGAGCATATCCGGCCTTGCCTGTCTTTTCCTTGATCTGTTTGCCCCATTCAATCATTTCCGATCTTGTTTTGGGCGGGCTTGCTGGATCAAGACCGGCTTCCTTCACAATTTTAGTGTTCATGTACAGCACCTGCGTTCCGGTGTACCAAGGAAGGGCGTAGGCTTTACCATCCAATACGGTAGAGTTGAAAATGCCGTCGAAATAGGAAGCCTTCTCTTCCGGGGTTAAGTATTCATTAAAATCTGCAAGTGCTCCCTTGCTTCCCATTTGACTTGCAAATTCGGTATTTAAATTGACGACATCTGGACTGTTGCCGCTGGCGATGCTGGTTAACAATTTCTGCGAAATCGAGTCATAGGGCAAGTCCTTCCACTCGACAGTTACATTTGGATTTTGCTGCTGATATTGAGCAATAAGGTTATTGAAATAGTCGTTGAATTTTGGCTGCAGTGCAATGGTCCAAAATTCAAGTTTCACTTTTTCAGCCGAGCTTTCGGCTGGAGGGTTTGAGCTGCTTCCTTGTTCTTTTGAATTTGCACTCGAATTTGATTTTCCACACCCTGCCATCAAACTCATGCCAAATACAAGGATTAACATTAAACTGAATAACCGTTTAGTCTTCAATGCCATCAAAAACACCCTTTCATTGAGATTTTGAATTCTCTACTGCCTTAAAACCTAATTACAGAATCTGCGCTCAACTCTGGAGCACTACTAGGATGTAATGTTTCATGACACGGAAAACACTTTTTAAAACGGTAGCCCTACCCTTTCGTTCTTCTTGTTTGGTACTTTCGACTTAACTGAAGGAATTTCCCTCTCTTGCATTCCTGTCTTCCCCCTTTCTGTTTGTTATTGAGTCTACTATAACTCTTTTTGAAGATTATATCCATAATTTTTAATATTTTGGAGGATAAATCCTTTTTTATTGTTTCCATACTCATTTTTTTGATCTATACTTAACTGAAAGGATGTTAACTTACTTGTCATCATTTTGGGGAGGGATTGATCGATGGAACGTGTACAAATGATCAGACCGGGATTCTTTTCTCCGCTTCAAGCTGCGGCGGATGCAAGTCGTACTGAATTTGACATCAAAAATGAGTGCCTTCTCGTTAAGAAGACGCCGATCCGCTTTGTATTCTTCGGGGATTCCATCACCCAGCGTTGGGAATTGAATACTTTTTTTCAATCGGAAAAAGGGATTTTCGTCAATCGGGGAATTGGTGGAGATGTAGCTGAATTTGGAGCGAGACGGTTTGAGGCCGACGCTTTGCAGCTTCGTCCGCAGCATGTGGTTTTATTGATCGGAGTCAATGATACCTTCAAACTGGAAGCGTCCATGCTTCCCAGCCGCAAAGGATGGAGCATCGAGGAGGTTGTAAATCTAGTTATAAGAAATATAGTGAACATGGTTCAGCAAGCTGCCGACTATCAGCAATCTCTTGTTCTCTGCTCGTTATTACCAACGGATCTCGTTCGAACGGAAATGCGGGCCGAGCGAAACCGAGCTATCGTTGAAATCAACAAGCACCTGAAAACAATAGCATCCAGTGCCGGATGCATCTTTGTCGATTATCATTCCAGCTTTGTGAATCACGACGGGTTCACTCTACGTCCGGACTTTTCAGACGACGGCATCCATCCGCACTCTGCCGGATATACGAAAATGGCGGAAATTCTCCGCGATACACTCCTCCATGCTGGAGTTGAGATTTAAAAAAAACAAGAAAAGACCATCCCGAGTTTAACCCGGGATGGTCTCTGCGTTTCGTTTACAGCACGTCGTTACTATTCACAGCACACTGTTGCATTATAGAAAATAAGGTTCAATCAACCTTATTATTTGGAGATTGTGGATACGGAACCTGCACCTACTGTACGTCCGCCTTCACGAATAGAGAACTTCGTTCCTTCTTCGATCGCGATTGGGGAGATCAAGGATACAGTAACCGTGATGTTGTCGCCAGGCATAACCATTTCAGTACCTTCTGGCAGGTTGATTACACCAGTTACGTCCGTTGTACGGAAGTAGAACTGTGGACGGTAGCCTGTGAAGAAAGGTTTGTGACGTCCGCCTTCTTCTTTAGTCAGAACGTATACTTGAGCTTCGAACTCAGTGTGTGGTTTAACGGAAGCTGGCTTAGCCAATACTTGACCACGTTCGATTTCTTTACGGTCAACACCGCGAAGCAGTGCGCCGATGTTGTCACCAGCTTGAGCGGAATCCAGCAATTTGCGGAACATTTCAACGCCTGTAACAACGGATTTCTTAGTTTCTTCGTGAATACCTACGATTTCGATTTCATCGCCGACTTTAACCGTACCGCGTTCTACACGACCTGTAGCAACGGTACCGCGACCAGTGATGGAGAATACGTCCTCGACAGGCATCAGGAACGGCTTGTCAGTTTCACGCTCTGGCAATGGGATGTATTCGTCGATGATTTCGAACATTTCAACGATTTTCTTAGCCCAATCGCCGTCTGGGTTTTGCAGCGCTTCACGAGCGGAACCTTGAATGATTGGAGTGTCGTCACCAGGGAACTCATATTCGCTCAGCAAGTCACGAACTTCCATTTCAACCAGTTCCAGAAGCTCTTCGTCTTCAACCATGTCGCATTTGTTCAGGAATACAACGATGTAAGGAACGCCTACTTGGCGGGACAACAGGATGTGTTCGCGAGTTTGCGGCATTGGGCCGTCAGCTGCGGATACAACCAGGATTGCGCCGTCCATTTGAGCAGCACCAGTGATCATGTTTTTAACATAGTCGGCGTGCCCTGGGCAGTCAACGTGTGCATAGTGACGGCTAGGAGTTTCATATTCAACGTGAGCGGTGGAGATGGTGATACCGCGTTCGCGTTCTTCTGGAGCTTTGTCAATTTGGTCGAATGCTACTGCAGCACCACCGTAAGTTTTGGACAATACAGTTGTGATTGCAGCAGTCAGCGTAGTTTTACCGTGGTCGACGTGACCGATAGTACCGATGTTAACGTGCGGTTTAGTACGTTCATATTTAGCCTTAGCCATTTTAAACATTTCCTCCTTAATAATTGGGTTTGTTATGTTAGGCCGAGGAGGAATCACCGCAAATGTTGTACGGCAATTCCCGCATCAGCAGATAAAACGATTATTCTCCGCCTTTGTTCTTGGAAGCAATTTCGTCGGCGATGTTCTTTGGAACTTCTTCGTAGTGGGAAAGTTCCATCGAGAACACACCGCGTCCTTGCGTACCGGAACGGAGTGTCGTGGAGTAACCGAACATTTCAGAGAGAGGTACTTTCGCACGGATAATTTGAGTACCACCACGGGAATCCATACCTTCGATCCGTCCACGGCGGGAGTTCAGCATACCCATAACGTCGCCCATGTACTCTTCTGGAACCGTTACTTCAACTTTCATGATTGGCTCAAGCAGAACCGGTCTACATTTGTCCTTGGCAGCTTTAAGCGCCATCGAACCGGCGATCTTAAACGCCATTTCACTGGAGTCGACATCATGGTAAGAACCGTCAACGATTGTAGCTTTAACGTCCACAACCGGGAAGCCGGCGAGAACACCGTTCTTCATCGCTTCTTCGATACCTTGTTGTGCCGGTCCAATGTATTCTCTAGGCACGGCACCGCCGACGATCTTGCTGTCGAACTGGTTGCCTGTTCCTGCTTCGAGCGGTTCGAACTCTACCCAAACGTGACCGTATTGACCACGACCACCAGACTGACGAACGAACTTACCTTCAACGCGTCCTGGAGCCGTAAAGGTTTCGCGGTAAGCAACCTGCGGTTTACCCACGTTGGTTTCTACCTTGAATTCACGGCGCATACGGTCGATGATAATGTCCAGATGGAGCTCACCCATACCTGCCAGAATGGTTTGACCCGTTTCTTCGTTCGTATGAGCACGAAGCGTAGGATCTTCTTCTGTCAGTTTGCTGAGCGCAACGCCCATCTTGTCTTGGTCGGCTTTAGTCTTAGGTTCAACGGCGATTTCGATAACCGGATCAGGGAAGTTCATGGACTCCAGAATAACCGGATTCTTCTCATCACACAGTGTATCACCTGTGCCTGTATCTTTCAAACCAACGGCCGCCGCAATGTCACCGGAGTAAACTTCGCTGATTTCCTGACGGCTGTTCGCGTGCATTTGAAGAATACGCCCGATCCGTTCGCGTTTGCCTTTAGTTGCATTCAATACGTAAGAACCGGATTGCAAAATACCGGAGTATACGCGGAAGAATGTCAATTTACCCACATAAGGGTCTGTCATGATTTTGAACGCCAGGGCCGCGAACGGCTCTTCGTCGGAAGAGTGGCGTTCCACTTCTTCGCCGTCTTCAAGATGACCTTTAATAGAAGGCACATCGACAGGTGCCGGCAGGTAATCAACGACAGCGTCCAGCATCAGCTGAACCCCTTTGTTGCGGTAAGAGGAACCGCAGATAACAGGGAAGATTTTAACTTCTACAACACCCTTACGGAGAGCTGCTTTCAGTTCATCAACCGTGATCTCCTCGCCTTCGAGGTATTTCATGGTCAAATCTTCGTCAAGTTCTGCAACTTTCTCAACCAGTTCGGAGCGAAGCTCTTCAACCTGGCTGAGGAATTCTTCCGGAATCTCGGTTTCTTCGATATTTTGTCCCAGATCGTCTTTGTACATATAAGCTTTCTGACTCACAATATCGATGATACCAACGAAGTCGTTCTCTGCACCGATCGGCAGCTGGATCGCAACTGCATTCGCTTGCAAACGATCACGCATATCCTTAACAACGTTAAGGAAGTCGGCACCGATGATGTCCATTTTGTTTACATAAGCGATCCGGGGAACGCCGTAACGGTCAGCCTGTCTCCATACGGTTTCAGACTGAGGCTCAACGCCTTCCTTCGCACTGAAAACGCCTACTGCCCCGTCCAATACACGCAGGGAACGTTCAACCTCAACAGTGAAGTCGACGTGTCCCGGAGTATCGATGATATTGATGCGGTGACCTTTCCATTGAGCGGTAGTTGCAGCGGAAGTAATCGTAATCCCGCGCTCCTGTTCCTGCTCCATCCAGTCCATCGTTGCAGCACCTTCGTGAACTTCCCCGATTTTGTGCGTACGGCCTGTGTAGAACAGAATACGTTCAGTGGTAGTGGTCTTACCGGCGTCAATATGCGCCATGATACCGATGTTACGTGTATTTTTCAAGGAGAACTCTCTTGCCATGAATGTGTCTCCCTTCAAAATAGAAGTATTTGATTACAAGCTGAATCCTACCAGCGGTAGTGAGCAAACGCTTTGTTCGCTTCAGCCATTTTGTGCGTGTCTTCACGCTTCTTAACGGAAGCACCTGTGTTATTGGATGCGTCGATGATCTCGGCAGCCAAACGTTCTTCCATTGTTTTCTCACCGCGGTTGCGGGAGTAGTTGACAAGCCAACGTAATCCAAGGGATGTACGTCTTTCAGGTTTAACTTCGATCGGCACCTGGTAGTTGGCACCACCAACCCGGCGAGCTTTAACCTCCAGAACTGGCATGATATTCTTCAGCGCTGCTTCAAACACTTCCATTGGATCATTGCCCGTACGTTCTTGAATCAGTTTGAACGAATTGTACAGGATGCTTTGCGCAACCCCGCGTTTACCGTCGATCATGATGCGGTTGATCAGGCGAGTAACAAGCTTGCTGTTGTACACCGGATCCGGCAACACGTCTCTTTTTGCAACAGGACCTTTGCGTGGCATGGATATCCCCCTTTCAGTAAATTTCTTTCATAGTTCAGGTACATAGATACCCTATTATTTTTTGGCTTTAGGACGCTTAGCTCCGTATTTGGAACGAGCTTGCATACGGTTGTTAACGCCTGCAGTATCCAAAGCTCCACGTACGATATGGTAACGTACACCTGGCAAGTCTTTAACCCGGCCACCGCGAATCAGCACAACACTGTGCTCTTGCAGGTTATGACCGATACCTGGAATGTAAGCCGTCACCTCTACACGGTTCGTCAAACGAACACGGGCATATTTACGAAGCGCGGAGTTCGGTTTCTTAGGAGTCATTGTACCTACACGAGTGCAGACACCGCGTTTTTGCGGAGAGCTCAGATCCGTTGCTTCACGTTTCAAAGCGTTGAAACCGCGTTGCAATGCAGGTGATTTGGATTTTACCACTTTAGCTTGACGTCCTTTGCGGACGAGCTGGTTAATAGTTGGCATGTTGTTGCCACCCCCTTCCTAGTATTAAAAGCTGTCTCTTTATAAACCTCATTTTTAAGCCCACAGATCCAGGCGGTTCATAAAAGAACAAAGGAAAAGTTTTTGCCGGAAGGATTCCCCCTTAAGCAAAAACAGTTCAATCCATTATTGTCTTACAATCGCAGCCATTGCCGCACCCACTTCGATACCGCATGCCTTGCCCAGATTCTTCATCGTATCGACATAAGTAATCTTGACGGATGCTTCATTGCAAAGTGCAACAACTTTTGATGTAATCCGCGGATCTGCATCCTGCGCCACATAGACTTCTTCGGCGAGTCCCAAACTGACCATTCTCATCGTCTGTTTGGTGCCGATCTTGACACGAGCATCCTGTAGTCCGTGGTCATTAGACATGTTTAATCCTCCAAAGAAAGACAGGAGTTTCTCGTACTCACGCACTTTGTTATATTATCACTTAGCCTAATCAATGTCAAGAAAGATTTTCGCAAATGTCAGGCCCGAAAAAGAAGCGGCACAGCCCGTATATATGGAAGCGAAACTTCCCGGACTGCGCCGCTTGATTATCGTCCTATGGCTTCTTTACTCTACCGAAACCGGCTCCAGCCCTTCTGCAGCCTCTTCGTTCTCCGGCTCGTCAAATTCCACGTTGCGGTAACGGTTCATGCCCGTACCGGCCGGAATCAGCTTACCGATGATGACATTCTCTTTCAGACCGAGCAGTTTATCCACTTTGCCCTTGATCGCCGCATCGGTAAGAACACGGGTCGTCTCCTGGAAGGATGCCGCGGACAGGAATGAATCGGTCTCGAGCGATGCCTTGGTAATACCAAGCAGTACCGGTTTGGCCACGGCCGGCTCTTTACCGGACAGGATCGCTTCCTTGTTCGCCATTTCATATTCATACAGGTCGACGAAAGATCCCGGCAGCAGTTGAGTGTCACCCGCATCCACGATCCGGATTTTACGCAGCATTTGCTTGATCATGACTTCGACGTGTTTGTCGTTGATTTCTACGCCCTGGTTCCGGTAAACGCGCTGAACTTCCTGAAGGATGTAGTTCTGCACGCCGCGGATTCCCTTGATGCGCAAAATTTCTTTCGGGTCGATGGAACCGTCGGTAAGCTCGTCGCCTGCCTCGATTTCCATGCCTTCGCTTACGCGCAGGCGCGATCCGTAAGTGACGGAGTAAACTTTGGTTTCCGCTTCGCCTTCCACTTCGATTTCACGACGATCTTTTGCTTCGCGGATTTCTTTGATTACACCGTCGATTTCACTGATGGTAGCCTGACCTTTCGGATTCCGGGCTTCGAACAGCTCCTGAATCCGCGGAAGACCTTGCGTGATATCGTCTCCCGCAACACCGCCGGTGTGGAACGTACGCATTGTCAGCTGCGTTCCCGGTTCACCGATGGATTGCGCGGCGATAATGCCGACCGCTTCGCCGATCTCCACGAACTTGCCAGTCGCGAGGTTGCGGCCGTAGCACTTCTTACATACGCCGTGACGGGCGCGGCAGCTCAGAACAGAACGGATCTGAAGCTTCTCAACGCCTGCCTTAACAATCGCATTCGCCTTGTCCGTATCGATCAGTTCATCGCGATGGATGATAATTTCACCGGTTTCCGGATGGCGGATCGTTTCGAAGCAATAACGGCCTTCAATCCGGTCGAACAGATCCTCGATGATCTCTTTGCCGTCCTGAATGCGGGTTACGGTAATGCCTTTATCCGTTCCGCAATCATCTTCGCGTACGATAACATCCTGTGCGACGTCTACGAGACGGCGTGTCAGATAACCGGAGTCGGCGGTACGAAGCGCCGTATCCGCCAAACCTTTACGGGCACCGTGCGTCGAGATAAAGTACTCGAGGACGGTAAGGCCTTCGCGGAAGTTCGCTTTGATCGGCAGCTCGTAAATCCGTCCGGATGGCGTCGCCATCAGCCCCCGCATGCCGCCCAGCTGGGTAATCTGCGATTTGTTACCCCGCGCTTTGGAGTCGACCATCATCATGATGGAGTTGAAACGGTCCATCGATTTCATCAGAACGTCGGTCAGCTGGTCTTTGGCTTTGGACCAAATGTCGATGACGCGGTCGTACCGTTCTTCGTCCGTAATCAGACCACGGCGATATTGGTTGGTCACGACGCGAACCTTTTCTTCCGATTCCTGCATGATTTGCTTCTTCTCTTCCGGAACGACGACGTCGGAAACGGCGATGCTGACGCCGGCGCGTGTGGAATAAGTGAAGCCGAGCTGTTTAATTCTATCTAAAATCACGGAAGTTTCCGTGGTGTGGTACGATTCGAAGCAGCGGGCGATGATGGAGCCCAGATATTCTTTACCTACCGCTCCAGCAACAGGAAGTGCGTTCAGCAGTTCCTGGATGTCCGCGCCTTTTTCGTATACAAAGTATTTCTCCGGCGTTCCGTTAAACAGATTATCGCGTGTAGCCTCGTTGATGTAAGGGAACGTCTCAGGGAATATCTCGTTGAAAATAATTTTACCGATCGTGGTGAGCAGCATAGCGTTCTGCTGCTTCTCCGTAAAGATCGTCTTCTTCAGCGCTTTGACCGGAATCGCTACCCGCGCATGCAGTGAGGCTGCTCCGCGCTGGTAAGCGGACACCGCTTCATTGATGTTGCCGATAATCATACCGGAGCCTTTGGCCTCCTTGTTGTCCATCGTCAGGTAGAAGGATCCGAGGACCATATCCTGAGACGGAGTAACAACCGGCTTGCCGTCTTTCGGGTTCAGGATGTTGCCGGAAGCAAGCATCAGAATCCGGGCTTCAGCCTGGGCTTCGGCGGAAAGCGGAACGTGAACGGCCATCTGGTCACCGTCAAAGTCAGCGTTGTACGCCGTACATACAAGCGGATGCAGACGAATGGCGCGTCCCTCAACCAGAATCGGTTCAAATGCCTGGATACCGAGACGGTGAAGCGTAGGGGCACGGTTCAGCAGAACCGGATGCTCCTTGATGACTTCTTCAAGAACGTCCCAAACCTCTGGGCTTACGCGCTCGACTTTGCGCTTCGCGCTTTTGATGTTGTGAGCGAGACCTTTATTGACCAGTTCCTTCATGACAAACGGCTTGAACAGTTCCAAAGCCATTTCTTTCGGGAGACCGCACTGGTACATCTTCAAATAAGGGCCTACGACGATAACGGAACGACCGGAATAGTCGACACGTTTACCGAGCAGGTTTTGACGGAAACGTCCTTGCTTACCTTTCAGCATATGGCTGAGCGATTTCAGCGGACGGTTGCCGGGTCCGGTAACCGGACGGCCGCGGCGGCCGTTGTCGATCAAGGCATCGACCGCTTCCTGAAGCATGCGTTTCTCGTTCTGTACAATGATATCCGGCGCGCCCAGATCGAGCAGGCGTTTCAGACGGTTGTTACGGTTGATTACACGACGGTAAAGATCGTTAAGGTCGGATGTTGCGAAACGTCCGCCGTCCAGCTGTACCATCGGACGGAGTTCCGGAGGGATGACCGGAAGCACGTCCAGAATCATCCATTCCGGCTCGTTGCCGGAGCTCTTGAACGCTTCGATAACTTCGAGACGTTTGATGGCCCGGTTGCGGCGCTGGCCTTGAGCCGTGCGCAGCTCTTCTTTCAAGAATTCGAGCTCTTTATCTATATCCAGATCCTGCAGCAGTTTCTTGACCGCTTCCGCACCCATGCCGGCCTGGAAACCGTAGCCGTATTTCTCACGGTAGCTGCGGTATTCCTTCTCGGACAAAAGCTGCTTCTTCTCAAGCGGCGTATCGCCAGGATCGGTAACCACATAAGATGCAAAGTAAATAATCTCTTCCAGCGATCTCGGGGACATGTCGAGAGCTAGACCCATCCGGCTCGGAATCCCCTTGAAATACCAGATATGAGATACGGGAGCCGCCAGTTCGATATGACCCATACGTTCGCGGCGCACCTTCGCGCGGGTAACCTCTACGCCGCAGCGATCGCAGACTACGCCTTTATAGCGAACGCGTTTGTATTTACCGCAATGGCATTCCCAGTCTTTTGTCGGGCCGAAAATCTTTTCGCAAAACAGCCCTTCTTTTTCCGGTTTCAGTGTACGATAGTTGATCGTTTCCGGTTTCTTAACTTCTCCGCGGGACCAAGAACGAATTTTTTCTGGGGAAGCAAGCCCAATTTTCATAAACTCGAAGTTGTTGACGTCCAACAAGGAGCATCCCTCCTTAACCAAGTCCTGATTTGTACTCTATTCTACGCCGACTTCCGCGCCTTCCAGATTCAAGCTCAGTTTATCACCGGCCGCATCATCTTCATCGTCAAGCTCTTTCATCTCGATCTCTTCTTCATTTTCGCTAAGGATCTTGACATCCATACCCAAGCTTTGAAGCTCTTTGATCAAGACTTTGAAAGATTCCGGCACGCCCGGTTCCGGCACGTTCTCCCCTTTGACGATGGATTCGTAGGTTTTCACCCGTCCTACCACGTCATCGGATTTCACGGTCAGAATTTCCTGCAAGGTATAAGCGGCGCCGTAGGCTTCGAGCGCCCAAACTTCCATCTCGCCGAAACGCTGTCCGCCGAACTGGGCTTTACCGCCGAGCGGCTGCTGCGTAACGAGAGAGTATGGTCCGGTTGAACGGGCGTGAATTTTATCGTCAACCATGTGTGCGAGCTTGATCATGTGCATGACGCCAACGGTTACTTCACGTTCGAACGGCTCACCTGTACGTCCGTCATACAGCATCGTTTTACCATTGCGCTGCATGCCGGCTTCTTCCATCGTATCAAATACGTCGTATTCATTGGCTCCGTCGAATACCGGCGTTGCCACATGGATGCCAAGCTTCATGGCGGCCATGCCAAGGTGAATTTCGAGCACCTGACCGATGTTCATCCGCGACGGAACGCCGAGCGGGTTAAGCACAACCTGAACCGGTGTGCCGTCAGGCATGAACGGCATATCTTCTTCCGGCAAAATACGGGCAACGACACCTTTGTTACCATGGCGTCCGGCCATCTTGTCGCCTTCGGAAATTTTCCGTTTTTGCGCAATGTATACGCGAACGAGCTGATTCACGCCTGGCGGCAGTTCATCGCCGTTCTCGCGGGTAAATACTTTCACATCAACGACGATACCGTCGGTGCCGTGAGGCACGCGGAGGGAAGTATCGCGAACTTCGCGCGCCTTCTCGCCAAAGATAGCGTGCAGCAAGCGCTCTTCCGCCGTCAGCTCGGTAACGCCTTTAGGCGTTACTTTACCAACGAGTATATCGCCGGCGCCAATCTCGGCCCCGATGCGGATAATACCGCGTTCGTCCAGGTTGCGAAGCGCCTCTTCGCCAACGTTCGGAATATCGCGCGTAATCTCTTCAGGTCCAAGCTTCGTATCACGGGCTTCGGATTCATATTCTTCAATGTGAATCGAAGTATAGACATCTTCCTTCACCAGCTTCTCGCTAAGCAGAATGGCATCCTCGTAGTTGTAGCCTTCCCAAGTCATAAAGGCAACGACAACGTTGCGGCCAAGCGCCAACTCGCCCATTTCTGTGGACGGACCGTCCGCAAGGATATCGCCTTTCTTGACAATGTCGCCACGCTGGGCGATTGGACGCTGATTAATGCATGTCCCGTGGTTCGAACGCTTGAATTTGTGTAATTTATATTTAACGATGTCGCCTTTGACTTCCTTGCCGTCTACCGTTTCCACGCGACGCAGCCAAATTTCATCGGCAGTAGACCGTTCAATGACACCGTCATATTTGGAAACGATACATACTCCGGAGTCCTTGGCGGCTTTGTGTTCCATACCGGTTCCGACAAGCGGAGCTTTCGGCACGAGCAGTGGAACGGCCTGCCGCTGCATGTTCGATCCCATGAGCGCACGGTTCGAGTCATCGTTCTCGAGGAACGGAATGAGCGCCGTCGCCACGGATACAACCTGTTTAGGCGAGATATCCATGTAATCGACGCGATCGCTAGGCATCGTCAAAATGTTGTCGGACTGCTTGTTGTAACGGACGATAACCAGATCATCCTTAAAGGTGCCGTCTTCGTTCAATTCAACGTTCGCCTGGGCGATAACGTAGTTGTCTTCTTCATCCGCAGTCAAATAAGCGATCTGTTCGCTTACTTTCCCCGACTTCGGATCAACCCAGCGATACGGTGCTTCAATAAAGCCGTATTCGTTAATGCGGGCAAACGTGGACAACGAGTTGATCAGACCGATGTTCGGTCCTTCAGGCGTCTCGATCGGACACATGCGGCCATAGTGGGAGTGGTGTACGTCCCGCACTTCCATGCCCGCGCGTTCCCGCGTCAAACCGCCAGGCCCGAGCGCTGAGAGACGGCGTTTATGCGTCAGCTCCGCAAGCGGATTCGTCTGGTCCATGAACTGCGACAGCTGGGAGCTTCCGAAGAACTCTTTAATCGACGCGATGACCGGACGAATGTTGATCAAAGCCTGCGGCGTAATGACGTTGGCATCCTGAATGGACATTCTTTCGCGAACGACACGCTCCATACGGGACAAGCCGATCCGGAACTGGTTCTGCAACAGTTCGCCGACAGAGCGCAGACGGCGGTTGCCGAGATGGTCAATATCGTCCGTGCTGCCAATACCATGAAGCAGGTTGATGAAGTAGCTGATCGAAGAAATAATATCAGCCGGCGTAATGTGCTTCACGGACTTGTCGATGTTGCGGTTTGCAATGACCTTGACGACTTTCCCATCCTCAATCGGAGAGAAAATATCGATGGTCTGCAGCGGAACGTCCTCCGAACCGAGCACTCCGTTCGCAATGTGATAATCTTTAAAGCTAACGCCTTGCTCCAGGTAAGGAAGGATTTCATCGAGCAGACGGCGGTCTACAAGTTGACCCGCTTCGGCAATGATTTCGCCGGTGCTGGTGTCAATAAGCGACTCTGCCAGACGCTGGTTGAACAGGCGGTCTTTAATGTGAAGCTTTTTATTAATTTTGTAACGGCCTACATTGGCAAGGTCGTAACGTTTCGGATCAAAGAAACGGGCAACAAGCAGGCTCTTTGCATTTTCAAGAGTCGGCGGCTCGCCCGGACGAAGACGCTCATAAATTTCAATCAGCGCTTTCTCCGTAGAGTCCGTGTTGTCCTTATCCAGGGTATTGCGAATATATTCATCGTTACCGAGCAAATCCAGAATTTCAGCATCCGTACCAAAGCCAAGAGCTCGCAGCAATACCGTTACCGGTATTTTACGCGTACGATCGATCCGGACATAAATAATGTCCTTCGCGTCCGTTTCAAGCTCCAGCCATGCGCCGCGATTCGGAATTACTGTAGCGGTGTACGTCTTCTTGCCGTTCTTATCGACTTTCGTACTGAAATAGACGCTTGGGGAGCGTACCAACTGGCTGACAATTACCCGTTCTGCGCCATTAATAACGAAAGTGCCAGTTTCCGTCATCAGCGGGAAATCTCCCATGAACACTTCCTGCTCCTTGACTTCGCCCGTTTCCTTATTAATAAGCCGAACTTTTACTCTAAGCGGCGCTGCATACGTTACGTCGCGCTCTTTCGCGTCGTCAACCGTATACTTCGGTTCGCCTAGGCTGTAATCGATAAATTCCAGAATCAGATTGCCAGTAAAATCTTGAATTGGCGAGATGTCCTGAAACATCTCCCGAAGACCTTCCTCCAAAAACCATTCGTAAGATTTTTGCTGGATTTCAATCAGGTTCGGAATCTCGAGTACCTCGTTAATCCTTGCATAACTCCGCCGAGTGCGTCGACCATATTGAACAAGATGTCCTGCCAACTTAAACTCACCCCTCATGTCTACTCACTTAAAAATTCATTGCGAACCCGTGTTTGTACCCTTATAATAAAACCCATGAACGGATTCCACAAACAAGCAAAAACGGCTTTTCGTTCCCTGATAAGGACGACACCCGTTTTAGACACCGGAAGAATAAAACCTCCGGCAAAGAAAAAGCCCCTACCCGAAATCTTCGAAGAAAGAGCATATTGATTCCGCGCCTTTCTTAGACGGAATCCCCCATATTCAATAGATTTGCCCAAAATGTACATATTATACGTAAACAAGCGCCGAACTATACGCCGCTGCCATAAAATATGCTTGACATTTTCACAAACTAAAGACATAGAGGGCATCCTAATGCTGACATTTTATAATAATACCACATGCCCATTTTCGAGTCAATAGACCCTGGTGAAAAAATTTCAAGATTTTTGATGTTTATTTTACCGCTTTAAAAATACGGTAGCCTTTATCTTTCGTTACTTCCTCCACAGAGCCAAACAGCTGCTCCAACTTTTCTTTTGCAGACGGAGCCCCCTGCTTCTTCTGAATAACCACCCACAAGGCTCCTCCGGGCTTCAAACGTGATAAGGCTCCCTCGAACACAGCGTGGACAACGGCTTTGCCCGCTCGTATAGGCGGATTCGTCAGCACCGCATCAAATCTTGCTTCCTCCGGAATGGCCGAATACAAGTCGCTCTGTACTGCTGTAATATTCTGAATGCCGTTCTCCCTTGCATTTTCGGCTGTTAGCGCCACAGCCCGTTCGTTCACATCAATCATGGTCACATGGCCGTTTGCGGCCAGGCTTGCCGCAGCAAGTCCGATCGGACCATACCCGCAACCCACGTCCAGCACGGTATCGCGGGTGCCGATCTCCATTGCTTCAATCAGCACTCGGCTACCATAATCAATCGTCTGCTTGGAGAATACGCCTGCGTCGCTGATGAAACGGAACTTCCGGCCTCGCAGCACGGTCTCTATCATCCGTCTGTCATGAGCCGCCCCGGGATTACTGGAATAATAATGATCCGTCATTTTCGTCCTCCGGCTAAAATACTTTATCCCCACTATCATCTGCTAATCCTTGTAAAATAAACCTTCAAAGTGAAGCGAATGCTCCAAAGCCTATGCGAATTCCTTTGCGACGGTCCCTAAAACTCATAATCGCTGTACAATTAAAACAAACCCCTTGAAAGACTCAAGGGGTTTGTCGCATGAAAGGAAGAGCTTATTTTACTTCTACAGATGCGCCTGCTTCTTCCAATTTTGCTTTCAAAGCTTCTGCTTCTTCTTTTGCAATTTTTTCTTTCAGTGGTTTTGGAGCGTTGTCTACCAGGTCTTTTGCTTCTTTCAGACCAAGACCCGTGATTTCGCGAACGACTTTGATAACGTTGATCTTGGAAGCGCCAGCGCTAGTCAGGATTACGTCGAATTCGGATTGCTCAGCAGCTTCTGCGCCGCCAGCAGCGCCGCCAGCTACTACAACTGGAGCTGCAGCAGTTACGCCGAATTCTTCTTCGATTGCTTTAACGAGTTCGTTCAGTTCAAGAACGGACATACCTTTGATTTCTTCCAAAATTGTTTCTTTGCTCATTTGGTTGAACCTCCATTTATATTAGTTATTTAGTAATTAAATTAAGCGAACTTTAGAGCAAGCCTACGCGCTCGCTTCGCCTTCTCCCTTGTCTGCAACGGCTTTGACTGCGAGTGCGAAGTTGCGCACTGGAGCTTGAAGCACGCTGAGGAGCATGGAAAGAAGACCTTCGCGGGACGGAAGATCCGCAAGCGCCTTGATTTGGTCGACGCTAACCACACGGCCTTCGACAACGCCACCTTTAATTTTCAGAGCGTCATTTTTCTTCGCGAAATCGCTCAAAATTTTTGCAGGGGCTACAGCATCGTTCGCACCGAACGCGATAGCAGTAGGTCCTGTCAGAACTTCATTCAGTTCAGTCAGTTCCGCAGCTGCAGTCGCACGGCGAACCAGCGTGTTCTTGAGCACTTGAAACTCAACACCTGCTTCGCGAAGCTGCTTGCGCAGTTCCGTAACTTGGGAAACATTCAGACCGCGATAGTCAGCAACAACCGTAGTGGCGCTTTCTTTCAGCTTTGAAGTCACGGCGTCAACGGCTGCCTGTTTAGACTCGATCACTTTTGCGTTTGCCAAATTGTACACCTCCTATTAAGATTCACTTGATCCGAAGACATCGGCTTTCAAAGAAGCCGCAGGATATAAAAAAGACCTTCGTAGAATACGAAGGTCTGATCATTCATCATTTGCAGCGCAAATTCCGAACCTATATCACAACACCTCGGTAGGAAATTAAGCCTTTGAGGCACCTACTGTCTACGGTAAGCATATTCGATTAAATTGAAATCAATGCAACCATTACAGTATAGCAAGGATCTCCTCTAAAAGTCAATCCTCATTCCCTTGCCGAAGCATGGAAATTTATCTGTAAGCGGAAGTAGAAACGCGGACGCTTGGTCCCATCGTCGAAGAAACGGCGATGTTCTTCAAGTATACGCCTTTGGCTGCAGCAGGTTTAGCACGGTTCAATGCGTCCAGCAAAGCTTTGAGGTTCTCGTTCAACTGGGAAGCCTCGAAAGATGCTTTACCGATTGGAGCATGAATTTGACCTGCTTTATCCAGACGGTACTCGATTTTACCTGCTTTGATTTCTTGAACCGCTTTGGTTACGTCGAATGTAACCGTACCGGCTTTAGGGTTAGGCATAAGGCCTTTACCGCCGAGAAGACGGCCGAGTTTACCAACTTCGCTCATCATATCCGGTGTCGCTACGCAGACATCGAAATCGAACCAGCCTTGTTGGATTTTGTTGATCATGTCCTGATCGCCAACGAAGTCCGCTCCGGCAGCTTCCGCTTCCTTCGCTTTCTCACCTTTGGCGAATACCAGAACGCGCTTCGTTTTACCCGTACCATGAGGCAGGACAACGACACCGCGAACGGCTTGGTCTTGTTTACGAGGGTCAACGCCCAGACGTACTGCTACTTCAACGGTTTCGTCGAACTTCGCAGTAGCCGCCTTCTTCACAAGCTCAACAGCTTCAGAAGGCTCATAAGTTGCTTCGCTGTCAATCAGCTTGGCAGCTTCCAGGTATTTCTTACCGTGTTTAGCCATGATTTTTCCTCCTTTGTGGTATTAGCGGATTTACCTCCCACTTTAGGTCCGGCCCAAATGCCGGCCTGTACAATCTCAGGGATTAGTCCTGGATTGTGATACCCATACTGCGGGCAGTACCTTCAACCATGCGCATAGCCGCTTCAACGGATGCTGCGTTCAGGTCAGGCATTTTTTGTTCAGCGATTTGACGAACAACGTCGCGTTTAACAGTAGCCACTTTCTTCTTGTTAGGTTCGCCGGAACCTTTCTCAATTTTGGCAGCTACACGAAGCAATACTGCAGCCGGAGGAGTTTTCGTAATGAAAGTAAAGGAACGATCTTCAAATACGGAAATTTCAACCGGAATAATCAAACCAGCCTGGTCAGCTGTACGAGCGTTAAATTCTTTACAGAACGCCATGATGTTGACACCTGCTTGACCGAGAGCCGGACCTACTGGAGGCGCTGGATTCGCTTTCCCCGCAGGAATTTGCAGTTTCACAACTTTAATCACTTTCTTTGCCATGTAAAACACCTCCTTGCACTAGTAGTGGTAGACGGAAGGCGAAAAGCCTCCTCCCACAAAAACATCAGCAGAAACCTATATCTTCTCCACCTGAGTATAATCAAGCTCAAGCGGGGTTTCCCGACCAAACATATTGACGTGAACCTTGACCTTGCTCTTGTCTGTCAGAATTTCTTCTACAGAACCGACAAAATTGGCAAACGGACCAACCTTGATTCGCACGGATTCCTTGATTTCAAACTCGATCGACGGTTTCGGTTCCTGCAGACCCATATGCCGCAGAATCTGCTCCACTTCTTCAGGCAGAAGCGGGGTAGGTTTCGAACCGGAGCCTGTCGAGCCGACGAAACCCGTCACTCCAGGCGTGTTGCGAACAACATACCAGGAATCGTCAGTCTGGATCATTTCCACCAAGACATATCCAGGGTAAACCTTGCGCATGACTGTTTTCTTCTTGCCGTCTTTGTTTACCACTTCTTCTTCCATAGGAACAAGAACCCGGAAAATCTTGTCTTCCATTCCCATTGACTCGACGCGTTTCTCCAAATTGGCTTTGACCTTATTCTCATACCCTGAGTAGGTATGAACTACATACCATCTTTTTTCCATATCAAGCCACCTAAGGACCCTTCTTAAATTATCGCTTCGATCACAGCGGAGACACCGATGTCAATAACCCAAAAGTAAACGGCGACAACTACAATTGTACCCAGCACAATCAGCGTGTAATTCGTCAACTCTTTACGATTGGGCCAGCGAACCTTTTTAAGTTCAGCCCAGCTTTCGGAGAAAAAAGAAAACATCGACTTGAAACTGCGTTTCATGCGCGACTACACCTCCACAGACTATCTGGTTTCGCGATGAGGAGTTTGCTCGTTACAAAACTTGCAAAATTTCTTCATCTCCATGCGGTCGGGGTGGTTACGCTTGTTCTTCGTTGTCGTATAGTTTCTTTGTTTGCAATTCGTACAAGCCAACGTAATAAATACCCGCATGATGTGCACCTCCCGAAGACATCCTTCTAATCAGAAGTCTCTTATTAATCCGGAACCCTCCGGCATAAATAGGACTAAATCCCGGCTGACGGTATGGATAAGAAAATAGGGAACTTTCGAGCTTACTTTCTTATCCATGCCAAACAAGCATGAATTTAGGCCTACCTAAAACACTTTATCACATCTCCAACATCTGTGTCAACGAAAGAATAAGCTGTTCAAACGTTGGTGCGGCTGCATGAATGCTCTTTTTCCAGACATCTCCTTAAGCTGTCATCGGGCATATTTATCCAGTATAAACCGCTAGGACGAGCCCTAAACCTCGGAACAGCAAAATCGGCCATCTTCGTCATGAATATTAAAAAAAAGACCCGACGCCGAGTCCTTTCTTCCGAATCTATCTGCCTGCCAGCAATCTATACTATAAACCGTCACGCACTTCGAGATACCGTTCCAGCTTGCGCTTGACCCGCTGAAGAGCGTTATCGATCGATTTCACATGTCGCTTCAAATCTACGGATATTTCCTGGTAAGAGCGTCCGTCCAAATAAAGCACCAGCACTTTGCGTTCAAGATCGCTCAGTATTTCGGACATCTTGTCCTCGAGGCCGACGAACTCCTCTTGATTAATAATGAGCTCTTCCGGATCGCACACCTGCGAACCGCAAATGACATCAAGCAATGTACGGTCAGAGTCCTCGTCATAAATCGGCTTGTCCAAAGAAACGTAAGAATTCAACGGGATGTGCTTCTGTCTGGTGGCTGTCTTGATCGCCGTTATGATCTGGCGGGTGATGCACAGTTCCGCGAAAGCCTTGAATGAAGACAGCTTGTCTCCCTTGAAATCCCGAATAGACTTGAAAAGACCGATCATGCCCTCTTGAATAATATCCTCACGATCAGCGCCGATCAGAAAATAGGACCTCGCTTTGGCCCGAACAAAGCTTCGATACTTGTTAATCAGATATTCCAAAGCTCCGCTATCCCCGCTGCGGACAGACTCCACAATATCTTCATCGCTCAGAATATCGTAATCTGATGTTATGAATAAGTTGAGGTTGACACTCACCACTATCCCCCCGGCCGCAACGCACGGTGCCCCGTCACTCAATCAAGTATACGAACAGTATATATGAGAGCGCATAACAGCGTCAACACAAAAGTCCTAAATTATGCCAAGTCGAACTTTGTCAAGAGCACAAGGAAGGACATTTTATTTCGACTTATTTTTCTCTTCTCCAGCGTTCAAACAGAAGTTTGGCTTCCGGAGACAGCTTGCCAGCCAGTGTATTCCGACTGTGTCCCCGGATTTCTTCATCAATTTTCGACTGGAGTTCCCGTTCATTCTGTTCCAGCATCGTAAGGAGTTCCCTGGCTGAAAGCCTCAAAGCTCCCTGACCAAAGATCACATGCTGCTCAATCATATCGCTGGTTGCCACATAAATCTGGCGGCGCCTGCGGCTCAGTTCGCCTACCAGTCTTTCAATACATTCATCGGCCGTCTCTTTTTCTTTTGTAAAATAAATCTGCACGTTGCGCTGCTTGAATGCCTTGCCGAGCCCGGGTACCTGATACGCGTCGAACACGGCAATCACCTTCCAACCCGAGAACGCCTGAAAGTCCGCCAGACGCTCAAGCAGCCGGTCTCTGGCTTCCTGCATGCCGATATTTGCAAGTTCCGACAGTTCCGGCCATGATCCGATCATATTGTAGCCGTCAACGAGGAGCATATTTTGCGCCTCAGTCATAAGGTTTTAGCTTTGAGCGCGCCGGCGCAGCGCTTCGTACATGACAACCCCGGCCGCAACAGACGCGTTGAGCGAATTCAGTTTACCGGCCATCGGCAGTTTTACTAGAACATCGCATTTCTCTTTGATCAGCCTGCCCATTCCTTTATTTTCGTTGCCAACTACAATAGCCACCGGTCCGGTGAATATATTCGTGCCATAGATGTCCTCATGGGCTGCAACATCGGTTCCGACGATCCAGATCCCGGCCTGCTTCAGCTGTTCAATCGTTTGCGCCAGATTCGTAACCCGGGCAACAGGGACATATTCAGCCGCTCCCGCCGAAGTTTTGGATACGGTGGCGGTAACGGAAGCCGAACGCCGTTTCGGTAAAATAACTCCATGCACGCCGGTGCATTCAGCCGTTCTTAATATCGAGCCCAGATTATGGGGATCTTCAATTTCATCCAATATTAAAAGAAAAGGAGGCCGTCCCGATTGTTCAGCCGCAGCCAGCAAATCCTCCACTTCCGCGTAAGCGAAAGGAGCCACCTGCGCGACAACGCCCTGGTGCTGCAGATCCGGCACCATTTGATCCAGCTTGCGCTTGTCCACAATCTGCGTAACGATGCCGAGTTTTCTCGCTTCAGCGACGATTGGAGCCGTCAGATGCTTCTGCGCCCCTTCGGCGATCCAAATTTTATTGATCGTCCGGCCGGCCCTCAGCGCTTCAAGCAGGGAGTGCTTGCCGCCGATCCATTCCTGTTGTTCGTGTTCCATAACATCCTCCTAAAAGTTTTGTCCTTGGCAGATGTCCGCAATTTCGCACTTCTTGCGCATTCGCAGCTTAATCAGCTTTTTCAAGGAGCTTCAAACCATGATCAATCAGCTGCAGCATCCGCTCATGAGAGCCGCTGTAATACAAATACCCGACCAGGCATTCCATCGCTGTCGCGTGACGGTATTCAAGCACGTTCGCATTTTTCGGGATACTGCCCGACTTGGCATTCCGCCCCTTCCGGACGATATCCTGCTCCTCCTCGGTCAGCTCCGGCTCCAGCAGCGACAACAGCCTAGCCTGTGATTTGGCCGATACAAAGCGGGTCGCCTGAACATGAAGATGGTGCGGCCTCAGGTTCGGCCGTGCTATCAAATACTGGCGGACCGCTACTTCAAACACCGCGTCTCCGATGTAGGCCAGAACGAGCGGAGGCAGCAGACGGGCCGGCTTGGATGCTTGATAAGGAAACCAGAGCGGCCGGATCTCTCCGCCGCTCCCGTTTCCATGACTTGCGCCCGTCATTTGCGGCGCCACCGGATCCCCTGCGGGGTATCCTCCAGAAGAATGCCCTGGCTATCCAGCAAATCGCGGATTTCATCCGCTCTTGCCCAGTTTTTGGCCTTCCGCGCTTCCGTACGTTCGGCAATCAGGCGTTCGATATCCTCGCCGGGCAGTTCGGCCGCTTCCTGCTCATAAATCCGCAGCACGCCGTTCATCTCGTTAAATACGGACAGGGCCGCCTCCAGGTCTGCCTTGCTTACAGCAGGCTCCTGCAGCAGCAGGTTGACTTCGCTGACCCAGTCAAACACAGCCGTAATGGCATCCGGCGTATTGAAATCATCCTGCATTTTCTCGTGGAACTGCTGCAATATCCGGTCCAGCTTCTCCTTGAAATCCGGAGATGCTTCGCCGACAGCGCCCTGAGCTTCATTCAAGCGGTGAAGCACATTGCCTGCCGCGTTCGCGATCCGTTCCACGCTGCGCTCGGCCTGAGCCAAAATTTCATCCGTAAAATTCAGCGGATTGCGGTAATGGGCCGACAGCATGAAATACCGAAGCGCCGTGCGCTTGTAAGCCTTGCGAAGGTCCTTGACGAGAACGCCGTTGCCCAGCGATTTCGACATTTTTTCCCCGCCGATATTAATATACCCGTTATGCATCCAATAGTTCGCCAGCGGCTTGCCGGTGAAAGCTTCCGATTGCGCGCATTCGCACTCATGGTGCGGGAACTGCAAATCCTGACCGCCGCCGTGGATGTCGATCGTGTCTCCCAGCAGACTGCGCGCCATGGCCGAGCATTCAATGTGCCAGCCCGGACGCCCGTCTCCCCAGGGACTGGACCAATAAATTTCACCCGGCTTGGCGGCCTTCCACAGAACGAAGTCGACCGGATTTTCCTTCCGCTCATCGACGTCAATCCGAATGCCGAACTGCAGCTCTCCGATATTCTGATGCGACAGCTTGCCGTAATCCGGAAATCTGGAGGTGCGGAAGAACACGTCCCCCCCGTTTTCATAGGCGTACCCTTTATCCACCAGACCTGCGATAAACTCGATGATCAGATCCATATTTTCCGTCACCCGGGGGTTTGCCGTGGCCCGCGGAATGCCGAGTCCGTCCAGATCTTCGTAATAAGCCTGAATGAACTTGTCCGCAACTTCCGGCACCGTTTTGCCCATTTCGGCCGCTATCCGGATCAATTTGTCATCCACATCCGTAAAGTTGACGACATATTTCGCGTCATAGGACTGATTTTCCAAATAGCTGCGCACTACGTCAAAAAAGATCATCGGACGCGCATTCCCGATATGGATATAGCCATAAACTGTCGGCCCGCAGACATACATGGTCGCTGTCCCCGGCGTTTGGGGAGTGAACGTTTCTTTTTTTCTTGATAACGTATTATAGATTTGAAGAGCCATTGAAGCCTCACATTCCTTTCCTGCGGTACCCCGGGCGGATACCGTTTCCCGTAGTAGAGATGTTGTCACCATTCTATCCTTAATCGGGCAATGTGATTCTATCGCCCTTTTTTTCCTGCTCAAGCTGCTTTTTGAGCTCTTCTATTTCACTGCGCAGCTTTTCCATTTCCTCATGCATGGACTGAAGCGCATCGACGACCGGGTCCGGGAGCTCATGAGTCAGCCGGTCTGTCCGCTTGCCGCCCTGTCTCACGATTTTTCCCGGAATTCCGACAACCGTAGTGTCCGGGGGCACCTCTTTAAGAACGACAGAATTCGCGCCGATATTGCTTTGGTCGCCCACCTTGAAAGAGCCCAAAATTTTGGCGCCCGACCCGATGACGACGTTGTTGCCGATCGTAGGATGGCGTTTCCCCTTTTCCTTGCCGCTTCCGCCGAGCGTCACTCCTTGATAGATAACCACATCGTCGCCGATCTCGCAAGTCTCTCCGATGACAACACCCATGCCGTGGTCAATAAACAGCCGTTTTCCAATGACAGCGCCAGGATGGATTTCGATTCCGGTAAAAAAACGGCTGACCTGGGAAATGATTCGGGCAACCGTAAACCAGCGCCGGCGGTAAAAAGCATGCGCAATCCGATGGCTCCAGATCGCATGAAGTCCGGAATACGTAAAGACCACTTCGAACTTGCTTCTGGCCGCAGGATCATTTTCAAAGACAGCCTGGATATCCGATCTGAATGTTTTGAACATGCTAGCCACTCTCCCCTGGCCTTGTGTTATACTATCTTATCGTTTAAAAAGAGCGCCCCTGCAGCAAAAAGCTGCAGAGACGCTCCCCGCGCGGTCCCACTCTGCTTATCGTCCCTTGTTTAGCGCCGGCCCTGACCGAAAGCACCAGCGTTAAATGCAAGAGGCGATCTTCTCCATGTCCTTAACGGGGACAAGCCGGCGCACTCTAACGCTAGGAAGATGACTCCCGCGCTCAAGCCGCAGCTCCCAGGTGCATTTCTGCCCGCCGTACTTCGGATCACTCTCAGCCAGCAACGTCCCGGCAGGAACGTTAAAGGTCACCCTCTCTGTAGCGCACGCTGTCAGGCATACTTCTCCTGTTCATTGCTTTTCATTTAATCATGCTTGTGTTGTTATGCTATGAAATGATCATCATTGATCTTGGACTTTATGATCTAAAATGGACACTTCCATCTTATCCAAAAGTACAGCCGCTGACAAGATAATCGTCAGCCTTTTATCTGGGAATTCAAACGATCCAGGACGGTGTCCTTGCCCAGCAAGTAAATGGTTTGGTTCAGATCCCGCCCATGCATTTGTCCCGTAAGCGCTACACGGATCGGCATAAACAGCTGTTTGCCTTTATAGCCGGTTTCCTTTTGCACTTCCTTGATCAGCTTTGCGATATGCGCCGCGTTAAACTCTTCGCTGGCTGACAGCTTGTCCAAGAAGGCCTTGAGCACGGCCGGAACCTGTTCTTCGCCCAGAATAGCCGCTGCTTCGGAATCCATTTCAAGATGAGTGCGGAAGAACAAACCGGATAAATCCACAATATCCGATGCCGCCGTCATCTGCTCCTGATACAGGGCCACCAGCGCCTCGGCCCATTCGCGCTGCTCTTGCGTAAGCTGACCGGGAAGACGGGAAGCCTGCTGAAGATGCGGAATAGCCAGATCAGCGATCCTCTTCGGATCCGCATTTTTAATATAATGATTGTTCAGATGGGCAAGCTTGTGAGTGTCAAACACAGCCGGACTGCGTGACAGCCGTTTCGGGTCAAAAATAGAGATCAGCTCTTCCCTGGAGAAAATCTCTTCTTCGCCTTCCGGCGACCACCCGAGCAGCGCAATGAAATTGAACAGCGCTTCAGGCAGGTACCCCAGCTTGTCATACTGTTCGATAAACTGGATTATCGACTCGTCCCGTTTGCTGAGCTTTTTGTGGTTCTCGCCGACGATCAGGGTCATATGCCCGAACACCGGAGGCTCCCAGCCGAGCGCATCATAAATCATAAGCTGACGGGGAGTATTGGACACATGGTCCTCGCCCCGGAGCACGTGGGTAATTTTCATCAGGTAATCATCCACAACGACCGCAAAGTTGTAAGTAGGAATGCCATCCCGCTTTACAATGACAAAATCGCCGGAGATGTCGGATTCAACGCTAATCGTGCCTTTTACCAGGTCGTCCCATGCAAAAGTGCGTCCTTCCGGAACGCGGAACCGGATGCTGGGCACCCGCCCTTCCGCTTCAAAGGCGGCGCACTGCTCCGGCGTTAAATCGCGATGCTTCCCGGAATAACGCGGAGTTTCTCCGCGTGCGATCTGCTCCTCACGCTCCTGCTCCAGCTCCTCTTCCGTACAATAGCAGCGGTAAGCAAGGCCACGGTCAAGCAAATCCTGCCAATAGGTTTTGTATATGTCAAGACGTTCCGTTTGGCGGTAAGGTCCGTATTCCCCGCCAACATCAATGCTTTCATCCCAGTCAATGCCTAGCCATTTCAAATATTTAAGCTGGCTTTCTTCTCCGCCCTCAATATTCCGTTTGACATCCGTATCTTCGATACGAATAATGAATTTGCCGCCCTGGCTGCGGGCGAACAAGTAGTTGAACAGCGCCGTTCTTGCATTCCCAATATGCAAATGTCCCGTCGGACTCGGTGCGTAGCGAACGCGGACTTCGGTCACTTTCGATCCCCTCCAATTTTGCTATACAAATGAACTATATAAAGCGGTGTGTGAAACGTATTCGTACTGTATCTCTCGTACATCACACGATCATAGCACACCTTGAACCAGGCAGACAATACACTGCGCCGCAATGCCTTCGCCTCTGCCTGTAAAGCCAAGCTGCTCCGTGGTTGTCGCCTTGATGTTCACCTTGGAGACTTCTGCCTGAAGCGCTCCCGCAATAATATCCATCATTTGCGGAATATAAGGCGCCATTTTGGGGCGCTGGGCGATGATGGTTGCGTCAAGGTTGCCCAGCGTCCAGCCTTTACAGGCCGCCATTTCCCATACTTTGCGCAGCAGCTCCAGGCTGTCGGCCCCTTTATAGGCTTCGTCCGTATCCGGAAAATGGCGGCCGATGTCTCCTTCCCCGATGGCCCCGAGAATCGCGTCGCTGACGGCATGAAGCAGCACGTCCGCATCGGAATGCCCGAGCAGCCCTTTTTCGAACGGAATTGTGACGCCGCCGATAATACAGGGCCTTCCTTCCACCAGTTGATGCACATCAAAACCTTGTCCCACGGTAATCATTCGTTGTTCTCCCCTTTTGACTCTACTCTTGAACGGAGAAACGCAGCAAAATCAAGATCCTCCGGGGTCGTAATTTTAATATTGCTGTAGTCCCCTTCTACGATCTTGACGTTCGTTCCCATTCGCTCCATCAGCATGGAGTCATCCGTCCCGGCAAACCCCTCCACGATGGCTCTCTCATGGGCAAGAATCAGCTCGGAACGCCGAAAAGCCTGTGGGGTCTGAATCGCCCACAAGCTCCGCCTGTCCGGTGTTGAGCTGACAAAGCCCCTTGCGTCGGCTACCTTGACGGTGTCTTTGACCGGTACGGCCAACACGGCTGCACCGCTTTCCCATGCAGCTTCGCAGCAGGAACGAATGTGCTTGCCGGACACAAACGGTCGAACCCCGTCGTGTACAAGCACCCATTCTGCGTTCAATGCTTTCAATCCTTTGTAAACCGAATGCTGGCGTTCTTCTCCGCCCGAAATGACCCGGGTGACTTTCTTCAGGCCATAAGTCTCTATCCACGCTTTACAGCGGTCAACATCCTGCGATCCTGTAACAAGCACGATTTCCGAGATCAGAGGTTCCCTCTGGAACGCTTCCAGCGTATGTACAACAATCGGCTTCCCATCAAGCAGCAGATACTGCTTGTTTTCCTTGGTTCCCATACGTGTTCCGCGGCCTGCCGCCACGATCACCACACCCGCGTGCCTTTCCGATTCCGTCAATGGTATCCCAACCTGCCTTGTGTATAATGGAGCGGACTTTCGGATGTTCTCCTATTCTCCAGAAGGTCATCCGCCGTCCGCATGCTAACTCCATCATACCTTGTTTACTGGGCTTTTTCCAACAGTTTCGGTTTGGCAAAGATCATTCTTCCGGCTGATGTTTGAAGAACGCTTGTCACCAGCACCTCGGTAATGCTGCCGATATAATCGCGCCCGCCTTCAACGACGATCATCGTGCCGTCATCCAGATAAGCTACGCCCTGTCCGTATTCCTTGCCGTCCTTGATCACCTGTACCATAATTTCTTCACCCGGCAGCACAACCGGCTTCACCGCGTTCGCAAGGTCATTGATATTGAGCACCGAAACGCCCTGCAGCTCGCAAACCTTATTCAGATTAAAGTCGTTGGTAACCACCTTGCCATGGAGCAGCTTCGCCAGTTTGACAAGCTTGCTGTCAACCTCGGATATTTCTTCAAAATCCCCTTCATAGATCAGCACCTTCACATCGAGCTCCTTCTGAATTTTATTCAGAATATCCAGTCCCCGGCGTCCCCTGTTCCGCTTGAGCAGGTCTGAGGAATCCGCGATATGCTGGAGCTCCTCCAAAACGAATTGAGGAATAACGATAGTCCCCTCAATGAATCCGGTTTTGCAAATATCCGCAATTCGTCCGTCGATAATGACGCTGGTATCCAGTATTTTATGCTCATGGGACCACTGCTCTTCCTGTTTTACTACACTCCAGCTGCCCGACTTCCAGAAAGAACCGAGCTCCTCTTTCTTCTCCAATCCTACGCGCAGACCGACATATCCAAAAAGACAAGCAAACGCAAAACGGACCCATTCGCTCATGTTTCCAAGCCAGGACGTTGCCGGATAAAGAAGAAGGGCTATAACTAACCCGGCGATCAGGCCCGTTGTTCCTGCTGCAAGCTGGTCCATAGGCTGACGCGCCAACGAAGAAATCCCCGAAAGCACCTGATTCGAAACCATGTTCGCAAAGATAGAGAAAATTAGCAGAAATGCGCAAGCTCCCGCCGCAGCGAAAATAAGATGAACCGCAAGTTCATTCATAGAGTCAAGTGCAATCCGGGCGGACTGCGGAAGAATACGGATTATTGCTTCACTCGTGTATCCAAGCCAGGCTCCGCATAGGCCTGTGATTATTTGAAAGGCTCTCTTTATCATGAGACCTTTCACCTCCTTTTGCTATTCAGTATGAACCAAAAAATGGAATCATAATCCGGAGGGACGCAATTATTTTGCAGATGAAAGAAAGAAGTCATGGAGAAAAAGGGAAACCGTCTATCTTTTCTGGTTGAAAATGGTTTTAGTGGTGACATATAATAAGTTCAACCCAACAATATAAAGGTGGATGGAAAAATGAGCGCATTAACCTTACAGACCTTTCAAGAACAAGTCTCCGAATTGCTGCTCCGTCACCGCAGTCTGCTTGATGTCCTTTCCAAAACCGGCCAAAGCAGCTCATCCGTTAATAGAGCCGTGGTCAAAGCTGTAACGGAGTGCGGCTGTATTGAACTCCACGCTACCAAACAATCCTTTGAGCCGGACATGAATCTCGAACAGGCCAAAGAAGTGGTTGGCAAGCATGTTCAAGGACACTTGTGCGAGAACTGCCGCGAAGCCATCAGCTCCGAACTTGGACGCAATTTATTCTATTTGTCGGCCCTTTGCAACTTGCTTGATATTAACATGGATGAAGTGGTGGAAAATGAATCTCGTAAATGTTCCACACTCGGCCTGTTTAATCTGTCATAACGCGGCGGGCACTTGCCGCATGCTGTAACAGCTGATTTTGCTTTTCTGAAATGAATACCTATAAATTTTTTAATCTAAAAGCTATTTTTACATAAAAGACCGCCAGGATGTCTCCTGACGGTCTTTTTGTATGATTCCGTTATAATCTTTTGAATGATTGCGTTATAAGTTCATACTATTCATTATGAGTTCTTGGAACTGTAAGTTTCCTCTGACGTTCCTGACCGGCGATGCTTCCTGCGAAAAATCCGCTGCACATTTTGTTTCAGTCCATATAATGCATAAACAACAAGCGGTAAAAATATCAGCTTCGACAATTCTTCCGGGAATCTTACCGCAATAACCACAGCTATGATTACAATCCATGGAGCAATCCAAATCGCTTTACGGGGAAGCCCGATCTTCTTGAAATTTGGATACCTTACCGAGCTTACCATCAAATAAGACAACAAGAGCGTCGCAATAATAAAATATGGCGCAGAAATCTCTTTGTGGAATAACGAAAGAGTTGCCAGCACGCTCCCCGCAGCCGGAATCGGCAGTCCGACGAAGTAGCCCGGAATCCCGGGACGAACATTGAAACGGGCCAAACGAAGCGCCCCGCATATGGGAAAGATGGACGTCACAATCCAGGCCAGCGCTGTAGGTAGACTGTGAAACGAAATGCTGTACATGATCATAGCAGGCGCAATTCCGAAGGAAATGACATCCGATAATGAGTCGAGCTCTTTACCAAATTCGCTTTGGCACTTCAGCACCCGCGCGGCACGACCGTCCAGTCCGTCGAGCAGCATAGCCACAATAACCATAATTGCCGCCAAACTGTATTTGTCGCTCTGGGTCAACATGATGGCGACCATTCCGAGAAACAAGTTACCCAAGGTAAACATGTTCGGAATTGACTTCGTTATCATTTTTTCACCTCAATCATTATTGTTCTTGGATAACGCCGGATACAATAAGAAAATTACATAGTATTATTGGAACGCCCCGTAATGACCGGGCATCCATATATAACATAAATGTTCATTCTATTTCAATTGTTTCAATCTGTCAATGAATATCACTCATGTATTCTATGGCATTCATATTTGTCTGTCAATGAAAGCTTGTTCCTGAAGACGTTTCAACCCTTCCTTGATCGCCCGGGCGCGAACCTCGCCAATACCGTCCACCTCATCCAATTCTTCAATCGAGGCCATCATGACGCCGGGAAGCTGTTCGAAACGCTCCACCAGATTATGGATGATCACATTAGGCAGTCTTGGAATCTTGTTCAGGATTCGGTAACCTCTTGGCGCAATCATTTCTTCCGATGTTGCGGCGGAGGAAGGGTACCCCAGCAGCCGGGTAAGGTGGTGTACATCCAGCAGTTCATCATCGCTGGAACGCTTGAGCCCCATTATAATATTCCGGATCGAGTCATCATCGTCTTCTTTGGCATAGTCCTTATACAAGAGCCATGCTTCTTCTTCCATATTGCTGACCAGCTCTTCCATCTGCATGCTGATCAGCCGGCCTTCCGTGCCCAATTCATTGATGAACCGCTTGATCTCCAGCTTGACCCGAATCACCATTTCAACCCGCTGAATCACATTAATGACTTCAGGCAGAGTTACAAGCTCTTCAAATTCGGAAGCCGACAAATTGGTCATGGCCTGGTTCAAAACGGATCTGTATTTCTCCAGAGTCTGAATCGCCTGGTTCGCTTTTGTCAGGATAACCCCGATCTCCTTCAGCGAATATCGGAGCCCGCCCTGGTACAACGTGATGATATTACGCCGCTGTGAAATCGAAACGACGAGCTTGCCTGTCTGCTTCGCTACACGCTCGGCCGTACGATGGCGAATCCCCGTCTCCGTAGAAGAGATGGAAGAATCCGGAATGAGCTGTGTATTGGCGTACAGAATCCGCTTCAGATCCTCGCTGAGAATGATGGCACCGTCCATTTTGGCAAGCTCATACAAATAGTTTGGGGTGAAGTCACAGTTGATGAAAAAACCTCCTTCAACCACCTCCATCACTTCCGGGCTGTAGCCGACCACAAGCAGGCCGCCTGTCTTTGCCCGAAGCACGTTCTCAAGCCCATCCCGGAAAGCGGTCCCCGGCGCGACAAGCCGAAGCAGGTCGTTCATTTTATCCACTTGGTTTGGTTCTTTCATTTTCTTTCGTGCCCCCTAATCTAACGCGACCGCTAGCGCATCTGCAACGGTGTTCACACCGATTACTTGTATTTCTTTGGGGCTTTTCCAGCCCTTTAGACTTTTTTCGGGAAGAATAACTCGCTTGAAACCTAGCTTTGCTGCCTCCCTGACCCGCTGTTCCGTTCGGGAGACGGCTCTTACCTCTCCGGTCAGACCAACCTCGCCAAAAATGACATCATCCGGCTTCGTCGGAATATCACGGAAGCTGGAAGCGATACTGACGGCGATAGCCAGGTCAACAGCCGGTTCATCGAGCCGAACCCCGCCGGCTACATTCAGATAAGCATCCTGATTCTGAAGAAACATGCCCATCCGCTTCTCCAGTACGGCAATGATGAGATTCATCCGATGATGATCCACACCGGTCCCCATCCGTCTCGGCGACGGGAAATGCGTGGCGGCTATGAGCGCCTGCAGTTCGACAAGCATCGGGCGCGTCCCCTCCATGCTCGCCACAACCGTTGAGCCTGAAGCCCCGGCAGAACGTTCGGACAGGAACAGTTCGGAAGGATTCGACACTTCCGTCAAACCGGATTCATTCATCTCGAAGATGCCAATTTCATTGGTGCTGCCGAAACGGTTCTTCACCGCACGAAGCAGCCTGTACGTATGATGCCGTTCGCCTTCGAAATACAGAACGCAATCCACCATATGCTCCAGCATTCTCGGGCCGGCAATCGCCCCTTCCTTCGTCACATGACCCACCAGCACCGTAGCGATTCCCTGTCCTTTGGCGATACGCATAAATCTTCCGGTACATTCACGCACTTGCGACACGCTTCCCGGCGCACTCGTAATATCCGCCAAGTAGACGGTCTGGATCGAGTCAATAACCAGGAAATCCGGCTTCACGCTGTCAATAGCTTCCTCAATCCGCTCAACACTGCTTTCACAAAGGACATAGAGCTCAGGAGATAAGGCACCGAGTCGTTCCGCCCGCATTTTCGTCTGCTTTACCGATTCCTCGCCCGAAATATAAAGGATTCTCAGGCCGGATTTGGCAAGCTCATGAGAAGTTTGCAGCAAAAGCGTCGATTTGCCGATCCCCGGATCACCGCCAACGAGCACAAGTGATCCCGGGACAAGACCTCCGCCAAGAACCCGGTTCAATTCGCCGATTCCTGTCTGAACTCTCTGTTCCTTGCCACTATCTATGCTTATGATGGGAAGCGGCTTTTCTTTACTTTGGAATATCCCCGTGGTCATCCCCTGGGTTTTTACCACCGTCTCCAGTTCTTCCACCATGGAATTCCAAGCGCCGCAACCCGGACACTTCCCATACCATTTCGGCGTTTCATAACCGCATTCCGTGCAGAAAAATTTGGACTTTGTCTTTGCCATTTACCTCTCCTTATTAAACCATTCCCTTAAGCCGCGAGGGCAACATGTATTGTTAAATAACTGGAAGTTAAAAAAATGGACTGCTCATTAAAAGTTTACCATTTCTGGTGTCATAACAAAAGATTCTTCCCGTTTCATTTCTCACAACTTATTCATCGGCTAAACCTTTCATATAATGAATATCCCGTCTTACCACCGCGGCACTACTTTCCGGACAAAGCAAAAAGCTGCCCCGGACAGTCATCCTGCCGGAACAGCTTATATGAACTAACGATTTTATGCTTCTGTAGAAATTTTGCCTGCCGGACTAACCGTAAGCTCGCCGTTTTCTTCATCAATAACCAGGGAATCGCCTTTTTTGACCTTCCCGGTCAACAGCTCTTCGGATAGCCGGTCTTCGATATGCTTCTGAATCGCCCGGCGAAGCGGACGCGCTCCGTATGCGGGATCATAGCCTGTTTTAGCCAGGAAGGCTTTCGCTTTATCCGTAAGCAGGAAGTCCACATTATATTCACGCAGACGTTTGCGAAGCTCCTCGGACATGAGGGTAACAATTTGGGCAATATGCGATTCCTGCAGCGAATGGAAAACGATAATTTCGTCGATCCGGTTCAGGAATTCAGGACGGAAGCTCTTCTTGAGCTCATCCATCACTTTACCCTTCATGTTGTCATAATCCGCTCCCGCATCTATAACGGCGGTAAAGCCCATGGTTGTATTGCGTTTGATTGCCTCCGCTCCCACGTTGGAAGTCAGAATAATTAAAGTGTTGCGGAAGTCGACAACCCGGCCTTTGGAGTCCGTCAGCCGTCCGTCTTCAAGCACCTGGAGCAAAATATTGAATACTTCCGGATGCGCCTTTTCAATCTCATCCAGAAGGACTACGGAATAAGGCTTGCGGCGTACCTTCTCGGTCAATTGGCCGCCTTCTTCGTAGCCGACATATCCTGGAGGAGCCCCGACAAGACGGGAGGTTGAATGTTTCTCCATGTATTCCGACATGTCGATCCGGATGACGGCGTTCTCGTCGCCGAACATCGCTTCGGCAAGTGCCCGGGCCAGCTCGGTCTTACCTACACCGGTAGGTCCCAGGAAAATAAAGGAGCCCATCGGACGCTTCGGATCCTTCAGACCGGCACGGGCGCGGCGAATGGCGCGGCTGACCGCTTTAACGGCTTCATCCTGACCGATGACGCGCTCATGCAGAATTTGCTCCATGTTCATCAGACGTTCCGTTTCCTCTTCCTTCAGCTTGTTCACCGGAATGCCGGTCCAACTGGCTACCACCTGGGCGATATCTTCCGGAGTCACTTCGGAATCGGTGCGTCCTTGTTTTTCTTTCCACTGGTTCTTGGTTGTCTCCAGCTCTTCGCGGAGTTTTTGTTCCGTATCCCGAAGGGCTGCCGCTTTCTCGAACTCCTGGGACTGAACAGCCGCATCCTTTTCCTTCCGAATATCTTCCAGACGGCTTTCAAGCTGCTTCAGGTTCGGCGGAATCGTGTAGGAGTTCAGCCTTACTTTGGAACCCGCTTCGTCGATCAGGTCAATCGCCTTGTCCGGCAGGAACCGGTCCGGGATATAGCGGTCCGACAATTTGACGGCCTGCTCGATCGCCTCATCCGTAATTTTCACCCGATGGTGCGCCTCATAACGATCCCGAAGTCCCATCAAAATTTGAATGGCTTCTTCCGGAGAAGGCTGGTCAACGGTAATCGGTTGGAAACGGCGTTCCAGCGCAGCATCCTTTTCAATATATTTGCGGTATTCATCCAGCGTTGTCGCGCCAATGCACTGCAGTTCGCCCCGGGCAAGCGCCGGTTTAAGGATATTGGATGCGTCGATGGCTCCTTCGGCCCCGCCTGCTCCAATCAGCGTATGCAGCTCGTCGATGAACAGGATGATATTACCGGCTTGACGAATTTCGTCCATAATCTTCTTAAGACGATCTTCGAATTCACCGCGGTACTTCGTTCCGGCGACTACGGAGCCCATATCCAGCGTCATGACTCTTTTGTCTCTGAGCGTCTCCGGAATTTCGTTATTGATAATTTTTTGCGCCAATCCTTCGGCAATGGCCGTCTTCCCGACGCCCGGCTCACCGATCAATACCGGATTGTTTTTCGTCCGGCGGCTGAGCACCTGGATGACGCGTTCAATTTCCTTGCTTCGGCCAATGACCGGATCCAGGTTCCCTTCTTTCGCAATGGCAGTCAGATCACGGGCCAGACTATCCAGCGTTGGCGTATTTACGTTTGCCGGAGTGCCGTGATGGCTGGAGACTGCCTCGCTGCTTCCAAGCAGCTGCAGCACCTGTTGACGGGCCTTGTTCAGGCTGATGCCCAGGTTGTTAAGCACACGAGCGGCTACGCCTTCCCCTTCGCGGATCAGACCAAGCAAAATGTGCTCCGTGCCCACATACGTATGACCCAGCTTGCGCGCTTCATCCATCGAAAGCTCAATCACTTTTTTGGCTCGCGGAGTATAGGCAATGTTGGTCGGCTGTTCCTGTCCCCGTCCAATCAAAGTCTCCACTTCATCCTGGATTTTCTCAAGACCAAGGCCAAGACCGATCAGAGCTTTGGCGGCAATGCCATCCCCTTCACGAATCAGGCCAAGCAAAATATGTTCTGTTCCGATATTGTTATGACCAAGTCGGACGGCTTCTTCTTGAGCCAGGGCCAACACTTTTTGCGCTCGTTCCGTAAATCTTCCAAACATCATTCTCCTGCACCTCCATGATTGGTAATTTTACCTCTTGTAAAATTGTACAGCATTCACTTCAAGCTTTTACCCAACTTTTGCCGAATGAGCTTGGCACGGTACATATCCATCTCCCCAGCTTCGATCTTGCCGTTAAAGCTTTTGTACAAAAAGCCCGGCTGGGTAAGCACCATCAGCTCATTCATCGTTTGAGGCGCTATCCCGTCAATCAGCCCCAGATTGATGCCGAGCCGTACATCGGACAGCCGCTGTGCGGCTTCCTTCGAGTCAATAACGGCGGCATAGGACAGAATGCCGAAAGATCGCATCACCCGGTCGGTAACCCGGAGCCGGGATTCGCTCATCAGTCTTTCGCGGGCAGCTTTCTCATGACCGATGATCTGAAGGACAACGCTGCGAAGATTATCGATAATTTCAGCTTCGCTTTGTCCCAGTGTAATCTGATTTGAGATTTGAAACAAGTTCCCCATGGCCTCACTGCCCTCACCGTAGATTCCCCGTACGGTCAAACCGATCTGGGATACCGCGGACAGAATGCGGTTGATCTGCTGCGTAAGTACCAGGGCGGGCAGGTGCATCATGACAGAAGCCCGAAGACCTGTGCCTACATTCGTAGGACAACTCGTCAAATACCCTCTTTTATCATCAAAAGCATAAGTTACATGATCTTCAAAAATATCATCGACCGCCGACGCTTTCTCCCAGGCTTCTTTAATTTGAAAACCCGGATACAAACATTGAATGCGAAGATGGTCCTCTTCGTTAACCATGATGCTCAAACTTTCATCTTCACTAATGTAGACAGCGCCATTTCTCGATTCATTTGCCAAACTTGGACTAATCAGGTGCTTCTCCACCAGCATTTTTTTATTGAGATCATCGGTTTCGGACAGCTGGATCGGATGCAAGACACCATATGCTTTAAGTCTCGGATCTTTCAGCACCTGTCTCAGCTCTTGTTGCACTTCTTCCAGATGCTGATTGGTCGCCAGAAGCGGGAAAGGATGTTTCTGCAAATTCCGCGCAATCCGGACCCTGCTGCTGATAACAATTTCCGACTCATTTCCGGCTGTTCTCATCCAATGACTGAACGGCTGCTCGGTAAAACGGAGATCATTCATTGTCCATCCCCCCTAGTGCTCGGTGATTTGCCTCTCCAACTCCCGGATTTGGTCCCTGAGCTGTGCAGCGGTCTCGAACTCTTCATGATCGATGCTGTCCTGAAGGCGACGCTTCAGCGTTTCGATCTGCCGTTTCGTCTTGATTTCACCACCGACCCGAAGCGGTACTTTCCCGGTATGGACGGTGCTGCCATGAACTCTTTTGAACAGCGGATCCAATCGATTGTTAAAGTATTTATAGCAGGAGCTGCAGCCGAAGCGTCCCAATTTGCTGAATTGGGAATAAGTCATCCCGCACACTTCGCATCTCAGGCTCTCAGGGTTTACCGTACGCTTGCCTTGCTCCACAGCCTCGAAATTAAGCAGCCCAGACAAAAGATTATGGATAGAGAAGCCTCCCGACGTTCCCGGAATCAGTTCCCCTTTTTCCCGTGCGCAGGCTTCACATAAATGATATTCGCTCTTGTCTCCATTTACAATTTTGCTGAAATGAAGACTGGCAGGGCGTTTTCCGCATTCTTGACAAAGCATTAGACTTCCCTCCTTCATGGAATATCCAAGCCTAACCTGTGTGGAAAAACAAGATCTGTTTCTTGAACAGTTACCTGCTTAATAAAGAGATCAGCATTGCCTTCATGATATTAGCGCGGATCTGATCCCTATATGGCAATTTTAACATCAGTACATCCCTTGAAATTGCCGCCCGCATCAGATTGGCTTCCCGCAAAGTAAGCACTCTTGCTTCCTCCAGTTGATAAATAAGCCCTTCCGCGGCCAATTGCCCGATTTCCGAGCCGATCGTCTGGTGAAGATGCGTGTGAAGCGACGTTGGACCGGGAAGCTCTACGCGCCGGATGCGGATGTATCCTCCGCCCCCGCGTTTGCTTTCCACCAGATATCCCTTCTCCAGCGTAAATCTTGTACTTATTACATAATTGATCTGGGAAGGTACGCACGAAAATTTATCAGCCAAATCATTCCGCTGAATTTCCACGGCGCCGGAAGGACTTTCTTGAAGAATACTTTTTAGGTATTGTTCAATAATATCGGAGATATTACGCATTCCCTTTCCCTCCATTGCTGTTTGAGCAAGCAGAAAAGTCAAGAAATCATTCCCAACTGACTTTGACTTTCTTTGACTTTATTTTTATTATAGCACATTTTTTATATTTGCCAAGAGCCCACGTTTTTATAATTATTTTGATCCTGCAGGGGGTGAAATATTCGTGTTAGAAGACTTGATATTTATTAACCGTTTGAGATGCATTCGGAAACAAAGGACGAGAACTGCAAAAAAGAAACTTTAACTTATATACGGGAAATTGATCGGAGAGGCTACAATTGTGGAAAAAAATAAAAACCACCACCGATGATCGGCAGTGGTTCTTCGCTTGGCGGCGTCCTACTCTCCCAGGACCCTTCGGTCCAAGTACCATTGGCGCTGGAGGGCTTAACGGTCGTGTTCGGGATGGGTACGTGTGGAACCCCTCCGCCATCGCCACCAAACGGGCAT
>NZ_JAIOGQ010000026.1 GCF_019904135.1 Paenibacillus caui
CATCTGTCTTTTGAATTCTGCTGAAAATGTGCGCCTTGCTTGGGCCATTGTCGTTTTGCTCCTTTTGTTTTGTTGTGTTTTTCTAATAGCCCTAATTTTTTCTGTCCAGCTAAGTGTAGCCGATCCATATATCCGGTTCCATGACCTGCGGCATACTTCGGCTACGCTGCTGATCAATCAAGGCAATTCGAAAATCATTTCGGAGCGGCTCGGCCACGGCAGCATCAACACGACAATGAACATTTATGGTCATGCTCTCCGATCCGCTGACCAGGCGGCAGCCGATAAGCTGGAACAACTGTTTGCTCCTCGCAAAGAAAAGCACGACAAAAAGACGCTTGGCTGACTCGCCTGAGCGTCTTCTTTTATGTCGAATTATCACCATTTACTGGCGTTTCATTAGCCTTTTCACATCAGATTCACATCAATGCGCCAATTTCAACTCTGTGGCAATGACTTTCTATAAGCTGTACCAGCTGTAAATCCCTTGGTATATAAAGGTTTTTAATGCTGTATCAATCCCTCACCAACAAAGCTACCGTTTCCACATGTGTCGAATAGACAGTGACAACAAACATAAATGTGTCCAAAGGAATTGTGTTTGCTCTACTAATAGATCACCTTAATTCACCTATCTCACAGTGAATTTCTTTCAATATAATCTGTGGCAATAAATTGATCTTGTTCAATAGCGATTTCCACTGCACGTTTAGCTAGCTCTAACAATTTTTCAGATTCTTTTCTGAGCCTATAGCTCTCATTTACTAAGTCACCTATATTTTTCTGCTTTTCATAATCAACTATAGGTATAAGAAGATCCTCAATTTCATTTACTCTCCAATGCAGGATTATAGAACCTCCAGCATCTCTTTCAGCTTGCATTTTAACCACAAGAGAGTTTAAGACTAGTAAGAGATATTCAGGGATCAATTTTGTATTCTTTTTAAGAGTTAAATGTAGTACCGCCCCGGACGTAACGAGGTTCTTGTCTTCTCTTAAAATACACGCTAAACCAACACTTCCATCTTTAGAAAATAAGATAGTGCCTTTCTTTGGTTTCAGTTCATTTATTAACTCAGCATTTTCTTTACAAAATTCAAAAGACAGCTTTTTCCCAGGTTCAGTAATATCGAATTTATTATAATCCGATACACGCAAGAAAGGTAGTCCTTCATCAGAATAGTATGCTGAACCTGGCTCAACGGATTTCTTAATATCTACTATATTTTTAAGAAGGTCATAATTCTGTCCTATGATATGCTCTATTAACTGTTCAAACTTAGGTTGATAATATTCAGCGTCTAACCTTGCAGAAGATAAAAAAGATTCTTTAAAGGATTTAATACTTACAGATGCAGAATTAGGCTCAAAATTACTTAAACCAATTGATTCAAGCAATAATTCTTCTGCTCTCGAATAAGTAATATCGGATTCAATTTTTAATTCTGTTGAAAGTTTATATAGTGACTCGAACTTACTCTCAAAATCTTCAGAGAATCTAGGAATCCCAATCTCTTCTATGGAGGGAAGTGTTAAATGAGGTTGCCCTGTTTGACTCGCTGTTCTCCATAGTAAGTCCTGACCATAGTTAGAATGTAACATTACCCATAAATAATATTTATTTATTCCGTTCAATTTGTTTGTTCTTATTAAGATTACATCACGACTTAAAGCATAATAAGGATATTGATCTGTGACTAGACCTAGTTTAGCTAAAGTATTGCCCCCTTTAGCAATAACGATATCATCCGGGAATGCTACTGCTATAGTATTGGAGTTATCATCTATAACGGATTGAGGCAAAAACGCAGTACTAGGTGTTATGGTAACAAGCCCTTTTTGTATTTCATTTACTCGAATAAAGGGGATACCCTCGCCTTCGAAGTTATAGTAATCGGTAATAGCCGGATAAAATGCACTACAGTCAAGCTTTACATCAACATCTTTAAGGTATACTTTCCCTAATGAGTTTATCTTATCATCTAACTCTAGGTAAAAATTTCTATAGTATTCGGAGTCAATGCGTTGCTTCACTTGGTCAATGTTTGACAAATTAACAATTGAAAACTCAATTTGCCCTTTCAAAGATACATACTTATTTTCATTGAAAGGGCGACCTAGAAAAAACTTAACTTTTCCTTCTTTGCAAACCCAATGAATGCCTCAGCAATACCATCTTTCGTTAATCCGTCGTGGTTAAACAGATCGTGTTTAACAATTAAATGACCATGTGTATCTAACAAAAACTCATCTAAGTTCTCAGGCACACTATCATAATTGTTCAGTGGATTGGCATAGTCAGATATTTCATCTACTGTTTTTGTTACTGCATCCGGGTAATCCTTTTTACGAACATAAATTTTTTCTCCACTGTTATCTTTAGTTGGTTCTTGCATGGTAGCAAAGAAGATAGGATAATCTTCTACTTTAGGACACAGAGTATTGTCCCATTTTTGAACTAATAAAACGCTTGTTTTTGTACCAGTATGAGGTTTAAAGACGTTACCGTGCAGACCAATAACGCCTAGAATGCGGCAATGTTCCGCTATAAATTCCCGTATTCTCTTATCACTGCTATTGTTAAACCTTCCTTGCGGTAGAACTATAGCCATCCGACCACCTGGCTTAAGAAAGTCAAGATTACGTTCGATAAATAAAATATCTCTACCTACTTTGCTTTGATACTTCCCGTTAGAGTTTTTCCCCAATTCATACTTCGCTAATATTCTGCTCTCTTTGATATCGCCTGCAAAAGGTGGGTTTGCCATTAATACATCAAATCGAAAATCTCGATTACTATTCTTATTGGATTTTAGTTTCTTTAGCTTTTTCCAACCCTCAAAATAGATATCTTGCCAATCTTCATCGTCTATTTTTTCATCCCATCGTTCGTAATCTAAGGTATTCAAATGTAATACATTAGTTTGACCATCGCCAGCAATTAAATTTAGTGTTCTACCAACTCGAACAGCTTTTTCGTCAAAATCAATTGCAAATACTTTATCTTGCACATAATCAGTACAACGGGAAGGCTTATGTTCCGAAGTAAATAAATGACTTTTATCCAAACCTTCATCTTTCATTATTTGTTCCCAAACATGAAAAATAGTGTGTACAGGAAAGCCACAGCTACCCGCGGCAGTGTCAATAATAGTTTCATCTTCTTTTGGATTGAGCATTTTTACGCACATATCAATAACGTATCTCGGGGTAAAATACTGTCCTTTTTCGCCCTTACTGCTCTTATTGATGAGGTACTCAAAGGCTTCATCGACTACGTCAAGATTGGAGTTAAAGAGTTTCACATCTTGTAATGAAGAAACGCAAACTGAAAGATGAGAAGGAGTGAGCATAATTTTTGCATCATCAGTAAATACCCCTTCCCATTTTTTCTTAGATTGGTCAAATATACGTTGTATTTTATTCTTCAGTTCAATTTCTGTATCTCCATAATTTCTAAACTCTAAATGACGGTTGCGATTTCGCCCACTTTCCATTTCATCATAAAGTTTAGTGAAAATCAGTTTAAATAATTCTTCAAATACATCGACTCCTGCATTCGCTAAGACCTCATCTTCCATTTCTAGAATAAGATCTTTCAATGACTTACGTTCAGTTACCAATTTATCTTTAGCTACAAGATCATCGATAGTCCAACGCTCTTCTAATATATCTGATAATTTTTGATATGCATTTGGTATGCTTGGAATATCCTCGAAATAATTCGGGTCTTTTCGATGATAATACGAGATAGAATCACCATTACTCCAAACACCTATAGGTGCACCAGTAGCGTTACAATAAGATTTTAACTGTTCCTTACCATCTTTAAGCTTAGGTTTCTTTAACTCCACCATGATATAAGGAGCATTAAGCTTATCTTTATCAAATATTACAATATCAGCTCTTTTTTTCTCCCGCCCGAAAGAAACTGCATATTCAAGCTCCATCCTTTCGAGAGGATAATTATAATCATCTATCAAAACTAATAGATATAATTGTCTTATTACCTCTTCCGGCGTCAACTTAATTTCTTTCTTGCGTCCTAAACAATTAGTGTAAGGTACAAGCTTTCCCTTTATTTCTTTAACAAAAATACTCTCTTCAAGTCGCTTTATCTTATCTTGGCTGAATTGCGTTAGTTTAAAGTTTGTATCCTTCAAAATATCTGATAATCGAATCATTTTATTCCCTCTATTCTCTTCTATTTAGCGTATACAGCAATGGATTTTATTCTACTTAATAAATCTAAATAATGATAGGTCATTTTTTGTACGCACAACCATTGAGACAAATATTCGTGCAGGGAAAATGTGGGTTACCTTTTCAAGTATTAAGATAAAAGATTTATTCACCACCGGGTGGGGGTAAACTGATTGTCTTATTAGACACTTTATTAGCAAGCGTTCCTAGTCCTTATACAGTCTTTCAACTGCCCTAATTTTATCTTCCTCCGTTGGTTTCGAGTAACGAAGAATCATATCCGCCGATGCGTGACCACTTAATGATTGAATAATTGAAATGTCTTCGTTTGCTCTAACAAGCCCTGTAATGAATGTATGTCGAAGCTGATGGGCATGGAAGTGATATTGCTCTAAAAGATACTGAACGCTTCTGACGCTAATGCGCTTGTTCCTGTTACTTATAAAGAGCGCTTCGTTATTGTCTTTCCGTTCCTCAAGGTATTTCCTAATAGCCCACCTTGTATCAACGTCTAGGGGCAATGTGCGAGCTTTATAACCTTTACCTGCCCTAACTCTCAACTCGCCTTTACGTTCGCTTAGGTCAACGTCTGTGCGGTCTAGGGCTACCAATTCGGATACCCTCAAGCCTGTATGTAGTAAAGTTTTGATAATAGCGTAATCTCGTTTGTTGCCGCCCCTGTCTACTTCACGCTCAAGCCGCTTTCGCTCAAGCCTGTCTAGGGCTTTCGGGGCACTCTGCTTGTAGTCGGGGGCTTTAATAATATGGATTTCCTCAATACAATCCAACTTCTTCGCCCACCGACAGAATTTCTTAATGGCATTGTAGACCTTGTTAATGGTAGCGGCAGTCTTTTTCTTGCTAGCCATGTATGTAACGTACTGCTGAACATCAGTACGGCTAAAATGCTCTAACGTAGTACCACAACCGTCAAGCCACTGGCTGAATTGTTGCAGGGCATGGTGATAGGTCTTTACAGTTGCCTGACTCTTACCTCGTAAACCTTCATTAATGAACTGGTCTAGCATAGTCACCTCTCCCTGAAAAAGGACTTAAATAATTCTACGCAATATTTTCAGCCTGTTATTTGACCAATTCGCCCCAATATTGGACAACCTTAAGGCATATAATAGCATAGAATTATAATTCCACGCAATAATTCTACGCAATAATTAACTTGATTCTGTGTATGCTTGGATTGGCAAGAGAACGTTAAAGGTAAAGAAGTGTTGACCATTTAATGAATTATAAATGCCCCGCCACAGGGCGAAGCCTGTTTCTTCTTCAAGATGTTTATTATTTTATCTTTAGATTGATGTTTTTAGTGAATATTATTAGCAAGACTCTATGTCTTGTAACTTCGACAATCTGTCTTAATAGCAGACTTCCTGACCTAATAACAGAAGCTCAGTCCTTATAATGGACAGAGATTCTTTTTGTCACAAGTTGTATAACCAATTCAGACGGAGCGTCTTATATTAGGTCAGGAAGTCCATTAATCCGGACAGATAGTCTGTTATGCGGACATATTGTCTAGTGTATTGAACTTTTTAGCGTATTGCTCATTAAGGTATTGCTTGTACTCTGTTAAGTTCCGTCTCTCCTTTGTCAAAACGGAACTCATGTTTCATGGTGTAGGTAAGCTTAATGATGAATTCATGGTAAACCTCACTTTTTACAACTCCCTTAATCCACTGACTTAGCTTGTAATCATTGACCGTATTTCTAACTTCTCTAATGAACTCGTGCGTTTTTTCAGACAGCAGGAGGTACGGATTTTTATGCATATCATTAGGAAGGTAGTAGGTATTATTTCTCTGACTATTGCTTACAAGCACAAGCCCTTTTTTGGCAAGTGCATCCATGTGTCGTTCGACGGTTTTGGAACTACAACTTACATTCCGAGCAATTGTCTCAATGGATGGATAGCAATGATGGTTATCACCCATATAAGACCACAAATCAATTAGAATCAACTTTTCGTATTCCGACAACCCGTAACATCTAAGAAACTTATGGGGAACGATTGTGAATCCCTTATGGTGGTCGGTAAAGGTCGATTCTTGGGCAATTTTCGGGAGATATACATTAGCGGCTTCTCTGCTGTAGTTGAATTTTGCATTCATTGGTATTTGCTCTCCTTCTTCTTCTCTAAGTATTTCATTAGGTTTGTTCGCTCGATAATATACGCTGAAGTCCTACCCCCACCAATCTTCACAGCGTCAAGCTGACGGGCTTGTATTGCTCTCAGAATCGTTCCAGGGCTGACTCCTGCTACTTTAGCGGCTTCTTTGCGATTCATTACCTCTCTCATTCTGTTCCCCCTCGATGATGGTATAAGTTAGTGACAGTGAAGGGTAAAAAAATAACCTTCTCACTTTTAGTTGTCGTTCCATGTATGCGATAAGTTGCGAAAGAACATGCTTATAATGAAGGTACACGTTCCTTTCTTATTGCCCCTGCTTGGTCAGCAGGGGCTTTTCTTTGTCCTACTGGATGACTATTCGTTGTCAGGAAATATCCTGTCAACGTCATAGTTCAATTCCCGTAGAAATCCCTTTAGACGCGTTCTCTCCACATAATAGGGGTACTTGCCATAACCCCGTATATTGCCTGAGATGCGTTCGACCTCTAACTTTCCTTGTCTAATCCAAGCGTAGACAGCGTCATCACTGACAGTACGGCGACTATGAAGTGAAAGCCGCTGAGCGATTGTAGCAACGGTGTAATACTTCTCCATGATTAACGACTCCCTTCTTTAATGGACTGCTCAACGAACGCCCTTAAATCTGCATCTCGAATCCTCCAAAGCGCCCCTGCTAACTTCATTCCTTTAATTCGTCCTTCGCCTAGCCATTTGTAGCAAGTATTCATGTCAATATTCAGAAGTTTGGCTACTTCATCGGCACTGTACAAACGTCCTAGATACGATTTCATGTCTTCCATAATTATTGACCTCCCTTTGTGTTATTGAGGATGAAGTTCCTTAACGATTCTTGGGAAATGCGGATGCTACCGCCCACTTTACAGCTTGGCAGAGTACCGTTTGAACACATCGCATAGACCGTTGTATAAGAAAGCTGTAGGATGTCCATTACCTCTTTAATGGTGTACAAGCGTACCATGAAGACCGCTCCTTTCGGTTGTGAATTAGTAACAGTAACAATATAAGAAGGAGGCTCGCAAAATTAACAAAGGAACGTAGAAATAAAGTAAATTCCTGAAATATCCGATTAGAACGAGTTATTTTATTTCAGGAAGAGGGAGAGAGAACGAAGCTAACCATTTTTGGGTAAAACCGAGCATTAACGTACATTTTATTTCAGTTAAACCGTGATTATAGCGAGATACTATCTGAACGAAATGAAATGCTGTAGTGAAACCTCAAAAAAGGAAAAGGGGTACTTTTTCAACCTCATCGCAACTAGTCGAGGACATAGAACGACAACTAAAAGTGAGGGGGGTGAAAAATATGAAAGTGGAACGCACATTTAACGGAAGCAACAATCTAGAAGAAATTCTGCTTTCGATTATCAAAGCTCACATTGACAAGCTAAATAAGCCTGATTACGATGAAAATAGAGCAAACACCATTCTTTCACAGGACACTGAAGGGATGGCGAGATAAATGAGTTTGAAAGTAGCGATTTATGCACGAGTTAGTACCACTAGGGACGCTCAGAAAGATAGCATTGATAATCAAATTGCTTATGCTATGGATTTGATTACAAGTAACGGGTGGACTGTGGCAAGTACTTACATCGACAATGGCATTAGTGGGCTGAAAGTCAAAAATCGTGCACAAATGCAACGATTGCTTGCCGATGCAAAAAAGAAGAAGTTTGATGCGGTTATAGCTAAATCCGTTTCTCGACTTGGGCGGAATTTAGTTGAAAACTTGCAGACGGCAGACATCATCGTTAGTTCCGGTGCTCGTTTGATTCTTCCTGAGGACAATTACGATTCTGCTAGAAGCCAAAGTAAATTTAATTTCAATATTCGGGCTTTATTAGCGGAAGAGGATAGTGCTACATTCTCACGTAGAATCAAGCTAGGAAGACAAGGGAGTGCTAAACGGGGAAAGTATCAGGCTTCATTGCCTGCTTATGGTTACAGACGGGATGAGAACGGAAACTTAGTCCCTGATGAAGTGACCGCCCCGACTGTGCAGAGTATTTTCCACTGGTATTTACATGACGGGTGGGGAATGCAGAAAATCAGTAACTACTTGACTGAGCATGGCTATCCTACACCAAGAACAGTATCTAATGCAGGTAATCAAGGGACGGTTTGGCAACAATCAAGCATTAAATGTATTTTGACCAATGTCACCTATACCGGAACACTATGCCAACACCGTGAAGAAGTAATACGCCGCATGTCTAAAGAACGGGTCAAAATTCCCGAAATAAACAGATTATCTTTGAGAATGCCCGAAAAAGCCACAGTAACGGTCAAGAAAGCCTTTTTGCACACCTTATGTTATGTCCTGATTGTGGTCATGGCATGACCTACCGTAAGGATAGGCTAAAGAAACAGAATGGGGCTTACGTTTGTTGTGGGTATGTGAAGCGAGGAAAGGCGTTCTGTTCTTCACTCATTATCGGGTACGATACCCTACTCGCAGCTATTAAGAATGACCTAAAGGAACTGATTGGCAGTAACGTCAGATTGGACAGGCTATTCGATGCTGTAAAAGGGAATGTTGGTCTGAAACAATCGGCACTAATCAAAGAGTTGAACAAGCTGAATAAGCAACAAGAACAGTTAGAAAAGAATGTTCAGGGGCTAATAACCCTCTTTTCTAATCAGGCTCTTACCCTTGAGCAGTTTAATGCCCAAAATCAACGCAATCAGGAAGAACAACAAGTCCTTGCCAAACGAAAAGCGGAATTGGAGACCGTTCTCGAAACGCAAAAAGACACGGAAGAACAATTCCGTGCCTTTCAGAAGAAAATTGCGTTGTTTGCACAGCTTGACATTGATGATGAGCAAGTTCTAAAACAATTACTCAATCAAGTAATTGAAAAGATAGAAGTCCATCAAGATGGCTCTATCAAGATTCACTACAACATCGCCCACCCTCAGAAAATGGGCGAATTACTTCAAGGGGCTTAATCTTTAGCCCCTCTTAATTTAAGTAACACTGTACACTCCACATGCACCGTATGCGGAAACATATCTACCGGCTGCACTTCCACCGTCCTGTACCCGCCGTCCTCGAGCACCCGCAAGTCCCTTGCCAGTGTCGAGGCATTGCACGACACATACACCACTCTCTCCGGCTTCATCTCCAGGATCGTGTCCAGTAGGCGGGGGTCGCAGCCCTTGCGCGGCGGGTCGACGACGATGACGTCGGCCTCGATACCTTGCTCTTTCCAGCGCGGAATGACGTCCTCCGAAGCGCCGACTTCGAACTTTACATTGTTCATGCCGTTCAGCTTGGCGTTGCTGCGCGCGTCTTCGATGGCTTCCTTGACGATTTCAACGCCATACACCTGGTCAGCGTGTTGGGCAAGAAATAGTGAAATCGTGCCGATGCCGCAGTAGGCGTCGATCACGGTTTCATTGCCAGTCAGGCCGGCGTACTCGACCGTTTTGCCGTAGAGCACCTCGGTCTGCACCGGGTTGACCTGGTAAAAAGAGCGCGCCGAAATGGCGAACTGCACGCTGCCAATGTAATCGTAAATGACGTCGCGGCCCCACAGGACACGGGTTTCGTCGCCGAAAATAACGTTCGTCTGCTTCGTGTTCACGTTCTGGCAGATGCTAGCCACATCCGGTATTTGCTCGCGGATGCTGCCGATCCAGGCATCCGCGTGCGGGATGTCGCGTCCGTTCGTGACGAGGACGAGCATGATTTCGCCGGTGCGGAACGCTTTCTTGACGACGACGTGCCGCAGCAGGCCCCGGCCGGTCTCTTCGTTGTAAGCGGAGATGCCGAGGCTGCTGCCGATCTCTTTCACGCGCGCCACAACTTCGTCGTTGTGCTCGTGCTGGATCAGGCACGTCTCCATATCGATGATGCGGTGGCTGCCGCGCGCGTAGAACCCGCCGATCAGGCCGCCTTCGGCCGCCCCGATCGGCACCTGAGCCTTGTTGCGGTAGCGCCAAGGCTCGGCCATGCCGAGCGTCTCGCGGACGACGATTCCGGCATCTTTGGAAGCGGCATCAGCAACACTTGCGATGCCAGCCGAATCCTCTGTGCCCTCGCCCAAGCTCCCGCTCACCCGCAGCTTCCCGATCCGCTCCAGCGCGTCCACGACACGCTGCCGCTTCCAGGCAAGCTGGCCGGCGTAGCTCATATGCTGCAGCTGGCAGCCGCCGCATTGATCGTAGATCGGGCAGGCGGCCATAATGCGGTCCGGACTTGCCTGAAGCACGTCCAGCAGCTTGGCGTAGCCGTACTGCTTCTTCGTCTTGAGCACCTTGACCCGGACCTTCTCGCCCGGCAGCGCGCCAGCAACAAAAAGGGTATAGCCTTCCGAGCGGCCTACCCCTTCCCCGTCATGATTCATGCCGATAATATCGATAATATGCTCTTCGTTCTTGGCTACAGGCAGGTCCCGATCCGCAGCTGCCGCGCTGCGGCTTCCTTTCAGCGTTCTCCCGCCGCGGCCGGAAGATGACATTCCTCCATGCCTTCCGCCCCGGTGTTTTGTCATCTGGCTTGCTTCACTTCTTTCTTCTTGGTGATGCCTCCATTTGGAGGTATTCTATCTCTATCCCGCATTATCAATAGGGGATTTGTTCTATTGAACCATTACAATCACATGCATCGCTTCCCGCACTCAAGACTCAAGCAAAAATCCTCATATGCGACGGCAGGATCTCAAAGACGCCGGGCAGTCTTCCGCCCAGTTCTCCGTCTAGATTGAGCAGCACCGGCGATGGGGAAGTCACTTCCATCCGCTTCGTCTTGAAATAGATGACATGCGAGTCGTTGAAATGGTCTCCCCGCAGCGCCAAAGTAACAAGGCGGATGAATTCGCCCAGATTGCACCGCCTTATGGCGATGACATCCAGCAGCCCATCGTCAATGCGGGCTTCCGGCGCAAGCTTCTCGAAGCCGCCGACCGAATTCGAGTTGGCGATCAGGAACATCATGAATTCCCCATGCATGGGCTCATAGCCCTCAGCCGTGATGGTAAGCTCGGTCGGCGAGAGATTTACCATCTTCTCGATCCCTTTCATATAATAGGCAAGCTGCCCGATCATCGTCTTCAGCCGGCTTGGCACTTCATAGGTCAGCTGTGTCAGCGAACCGCCCCCGGCAATATTGATAAAATAACGGCCATTCGCCTTGCCGATATCAATTGGCCGCGTCACGTCGCGGATAACAAGATCGCAATAGTCTTCCCATTTTCTCGAAATCCCCATAGCCCGTGCAAAATCGTTGGTTGTACCCAGCGGAAAAATACCGAGCGGCGGCAGGTCCTCCTTGCCGGCCATCCCGTTCACCACTTCGTTCAGGGTGCCGTCGCCCCCTGCTGCGATAATGATATCGTAGCCGCGGTACACGGCCTCTGCGGCTTCCCGGGTCGCATCTCCTTCGCCAGTTGTCGCGTGGCAGGAGGTTTCGATTCCGGCCAGATCAAGCCGGTGCAGAATGTCCGGCAGCAGCCGTCTCATCTCTTCACGTCCCGAAGAAGGATTATAAATTAACCTGGCTTTTTTCATGTGTTGCAGCTCCATTTATTCTCAAATTGTCAATGATCCCATTATATTCGAGATTTGATCCCGTATCCAGTCCACCAGCTTCGGATGGGGCAGCAATGCCTCCCCGGAGTAGCGGTAAGACAGCCCTTCCAGCCTTGACGGAATAACATGCTTAGTAAAATAACCGGAGCTCAGAAACAAGGGAGCCACGATGACGTCATAGTTCTGCTCAGACCAGTAGGCCACCTTGCTTCGCAGGCTGTCCGGACGCAGGAGCGCATAATCCGCAGCCGCGGCGCCGCTTAGCCGCTTGACCCTTTCGGCCAGCGAGGAAATGCCGGATTCCCAGCGCTGGCGAAAGCCCTCATGGGCGCTGCCGTGTCCGACAAGAATAATGGCTTCACGATCAGGCGCGCTGGAAAGCCCCCTTAATTTATCCCATACCATTCCGGCAATGATCGGATCATCATCGACCGGGCCCCCAAAGTGCACTTTGGCACTAATCCGAAAGGGCTTTAGGTCCGTTTCCATCTCAGGCTGCGCTTTAATCCCCAGCGCATAGCTGATTTCATCAATATGTGTACTGCCCGAGGAAACAAACAGCGGTATGACGATGATATCCGTTACGCCCGCAGCCTCAAGTGCATCAATACCGTGCTGAATGTCCCGGTCATAGACGATTTCTAAGAAAGAAGCTTCCACCGGTATGTCGGAAGGAAGCTTCAGATCCTGCACAGCCCCGTCTACCAGCTTGATCCAAGCAGGTTCCGGAGAGCCGTGGCTAATGATGAGAACGCCGGGTTTCATCAGCGGCCCAAGCGATCCAATGTCATTTTATATCCGTCGTTGCCATAGTTCAGGCAGCGTTTGACGCGTGAAATGGTCGCCGTGCTGGCGCCGGTCTCCGCTTCAATCTGGTTATACGTACAGCCTTTGCCGAGCATGCGGGCAACTTCAAGCCGCTGGGCCATAGACTGGATTTCATTAACAGTACATAGATCGTCGAAGAAGACGTAACATTCCTCGAGGTTATTGAGTGTAAGAATAGCTTCGAATAATTGATCAATGCTGGAATCATTCAATTTCTTAAGCTGCACCTGTTTATCATCCCCTACAGTTACTGTAGTTCCATTGTACATGAGGGGAGGCATTATTTTCAAGCATTAACGATTTCACGCACTACAGAGCCCGAACGCCTAATTCCGCATTCGCCCACAAAAAATCAGGACATTCGTCTATTCCCTGCATTTGCCTACAACATACATTACATAGAGAACGTCTCCACGAATGTCTATCACGAGTAGACACAAATACTGGAAAAGGAATGTGATGAACATGCCTCATTACAACAATCCGCACCGGAGCGCGGCTCCTCCAGAGCTTCCTGCAGCACAGCAATATTATCCGGGCGTTAATCCTTACGGGGTCTCCTATTCGGAGATCGCCGAATCATCGTCGGTTGTCCCTTACAACGCGCAGTCCGGTTCTCTGCTCGGCGGAGCGACTGAGGCAGCCGAATCGGCCGCCAAAGGCGGGCTCTCCATACCGAATCTCGGCAACATCATGGGATTTATCGACCGTATGGGTGGCATTGATGGCATCATGAGCACCTTGGGCAAAGTGCAGAAGGTGGTGTCCAGCTTTCAGCAGATCGCTCCTATGGCCAAACTGCTGATGGGATCCTTCCTGCCCGGCTCCAAAGGGGCGGCCGGCGTGACGACGTCCCAGCCAAGCAGACTGGACGATTACCGGCCCCGCCGCCGGCGCGGAAGCTACGGGGGCGGCAAACGCCGCTCCGGGAAAAGCGGCTCCAAAAAAGGCGGCTACCGCCGTTCCTCACGGGGCCGCAGCTCCAAACGGCGCCGCTGATCTTCAGGCGTGCAGGTATAGCCTGCACGCCCTTTTTTTTACCTTTTACTTGAACCATCCGCGCTGTTTGAACCACAGGATCATCCACAAGCCCAGGCCAGCCATAAGACCGAGCACGGCAAAGTATCCGTAGGTCCATTGCAGCTCCGGCATCCGTTCAAAATTCATGCCGTAAATGCCGGCAATCAGCGTAAGTGGCATAAAGATTGTCGTAATGACCGTAAGGGTCTTCATGATCCCGTTCATCCGGTTGGAATTGAGCGAAATGTAGGAGTCCCGAAGGTCCGCCGTCATTTCCCGGTCCGCTTCGATCATATCCGTCAGCTTCAATAGATGATCATGGATATCCGCAAAGTAGGCCCGGTGCATGCCCCCCTCTTGCACATGCTGCGAGTTGATAATCCGGTACAGGAGGTCGCGCATCGGGACAATGCTTTTGCGCAGCTTAAGCAGCCTGCTCCTTAAATCGAACACCTGATTCATCAGCACTTCAACCGCTTCTCGGCTGCTGACGGATTCCAGTTCGGCGAGCTCGTCCTCAATCGAATAGACGCAGGGGAAATACGAATCCACCAGCTTGTCCATGACCGCGTACGCGGCAGCCGTTGGGCCCTGCCTTAAATCCTTGCCTTCCTTGATCCACTGGATCGTCTGCTCCCATGCCCCATCCACCTCCGCCAGCTCATCCTTATGAAAAGAAACCAGCAGCTTCTCCCCCACAAACAGATTTACTTCCATAGCGCGGAGTGTCTGTGGATGGATGGCGTGCAGGACATAAAATTGTATGTTTTCGTACAGGTCGAGCTTGGGACGCTGCAAACTATGCATAACGCAATCCTCGATCGCCAGCGGATGGAAGTGGAAATAGCTTCGGAGCAGCGCCGATTCTTCTTCCGTCGGATGGCTGAAATCCACCCAGATCCAGCTCCAGGATTCCTTGTCTATATGCTCAAGTCTGATTCCTTGCTTCACTTCATTGGCATGCGATACGGCCATTGTGCGAATCATGATTCTTCCCTCTCTTTATGTAACTTGCCAGTCTTGCGGCTTATGCTTAAACTTCATTGTATCGTAACCGTTCAAATTTACCTAACTATTCTCAGGATATAAGTAGAAACGGCAAAGCCGTCCTTTAAAAGACGGCATCCGTTTCTGCGAGAACGATAAAAAGAGACAACCGATATACGTTGTCCCTGCTTCATTTTATTCTTTAGTTCCTTTTCTGTTTCCGCCTTCTGCCCATTCCTACAGCAGCTTTTCACTAAATACCGGAAGACTTACTGCTTGAGCTGCTCCTGCACCTCAAAATAGAGCACCTGCAAAAATTTCTTGATGTTCACCTTGACCCTGCTGCTTTCGCGGCCCTGTTCCATATCCTTCATCTTCTGGCGTACATCTTCAAAATCGAAATAAAGCGGCGCATAATGCTCGAATTTTGGGTGGCCGTAGTCGGTCAGTCCGATGGAAGCCAGATGGCTTAAGCCGGTCGACAGAGCCCTTCGCAAGCGCTGCTCGATAGCTTTAACCTCTTTGGCAATATCGTCCTTGTCTATCTTATAGGCCCGGGCAGCGGCCTCATACACTTCCTTGAGTGAAGGAAAGCTGGGATCTACATCTTCCCGCGAAGCCAAGTTTTCCATAATCGTGATAATATCACGGCTGCCGCTTTCGCCCACCATACCCATGCTCATGAGAATGGGCTGAACGGCGTCTTTAACGCTTTTTCTGGGAGTCGTAGCAATCGCTGCCGCATGCTGGAGTCCCTCCAGCTTGGCCAGGGTCGACCTGATTTCCGTCAAATATTGGTTCATCGTCCAGCGCTCCGAAACCTTCTTCAGTACCGTTTCTACCTCAATCCGGTTAATCGGCTTGCGGATGAAGAACTCAATCCCCGACCGGTAAGCAAGCCCTACCATTTCCTGGTTTTCAATCTGGGAGATCATGACGTATTTGGCTCCGCAGCCCCTGCTTCGAAGCAGCGAAATCGTCTCGATTCCATCCTGGTCCGGCATAAGCAGATCCATCAGCACAACATCAGGTGACTGTTCGAGAATGATCCGCGCTCCTTCCGCGCCTCCTTCGGCCATACCCACTACTTCTCCCAAACTGCTGTCTTCAATAATATTCTGCAGCATGCGCCGGGTGCCTCTATCATCGTCCACAATACAAAAAGAAAGCGCCACCTCTCACTCACCTCTTTTTAATGAAATTGTTGGAATCGATACTTCGAACACCGTTCCCTTCCCTTTTGACGGGGTTCTGACCAGAATACTTCCGCCAAGCGAAACCGTAATATCCCTGACATGCGACAAACCGATTCCCGTCGCCGCGGAGCCCTCCTCATCAAACTTGGTTGTAAAGCCGGGCTCAAACACGATCTCATGGTCACGTTCATTTATCCCGCGCCCGTTGTCCTGTACGACAAATACCGTTCGCCCTCCGGCTTCATAAACCTGAAGCATGATGACTCCTTTATGCTCGATGGCTTCAACGGCATTGGCAACCAGGTTGTTTAGCAGCGTTAGCAGCGGGATATAGCGCGGTGTACGGTATTCGGGACTTACGTCCTGCCGGAAGGTAACATCCTTGCCCAGCATGCTTGCGTATTCGCTGTTGCTTTTGACCAGGAAATCCATCAATCGGGGCAGCGGCATGTCGGCATCGGCAGAGTCCATTTCAGACAGCTTCAGCAGTCCGGCCAGAATCCGCTGGGAGTCCTTCTTGACTTCATGAATCTGCTGCGTAATGTCAAGCAGTCTTCTGCTGTAATCCTGCTGTCCGCTGTCCTTGAGTCTTTGATACAGCTCATAGCTTGCGGCCGTAAGGCGTTCAACCGTGTGGACCGATTTTCTGAGATAAAAGACTTCTCCGTATAAGCCCGCTCCAAAGCTAAGCATCTGGTCCACCCGCCGCTTCTGTTCCGCCTGTACTGCACGCATGCGGGATACCGCAATGCTGCTGTAAAGTCCTGTTGTAAAATAGGTCCGGAGCACGGCAATGAAAGACAGATACGTCCATTCATTAAGGTGGAAAGACGACGTGCCGAGAACAAGCATTCGGGTCAGCAGCTCCGCTTCATTGGAGATGAAATCGATGCAAGCCGCAGCCCCTCCAAGCAGGAGAGGGTGAACGTGATCCAACCGGCGTACATACTGTAATCCCGCCCCGAAAGCGACATAGTATACACCGGCGGATAAGTGATTGCAGAAGCTTTGCAGCACGGGATGGTGATGCGGCCAAATCGTATCCAGCGCTACCCGAAATAGCAGTACGACTATGCCGGTCAGAATGCCTGTCTTGAGGCACGGCAAATGGCGAAGCAAGAGAAGAAACAGCAGAAATGCGCTGCTTCCAAGGGCAATGCGGAAGATATCCCCGTCAAAAGGATTGATTTTGAACTCACCGGCAACGGCTGTCCCCATGGCAACCAGAAGCATTTGAAGCTTCCTGTTCCTGATGAACGGTCCTGTCATTCTATTCAACCTCCGCGGGGTACCTCCTTTCTTGGAGCCTATGCTCCATTTAGGCACGCAATATGACGAATTGCAAAATTGTATTGCAACTATACTAGCACAAACTCGTTATTTTTCAATAATCATTCTAACATGATGCGTAATTCAATTGAAGATTAAGCAAAACATTACCATTACGCTGTTTTGCTTTCAAGCCGCCGCGAAACCATCGACAGCACAAAGTTCACCACAAAATAAAGAACCGCGCACAGCAGCAAAATCGGAATTGAATAGTTATAGCTGTGGCCGATAACGATCTGCGCGTTGTGCATCAGCTCGGCAAGCGAAATCGCCGTAGCCAGCGAAGTATCCTTAAGCAGGGAAATGAACTGGCTCACCATCGGCGGAACCATTCTGCGCAGCCCCTGCGGCAGGACGATATAGCGCAGCGTTTGGATGTAGGTAAGGCCGGAGGAACGGCCTGCTTCGATCTGCCCCTTCGGAATGGAGCCAAGCCCCCCGCGCACGATCTCGGAGATCATGGCCATTTCGAACACCGTCAAGGCGACGATGGCCGCACCTTCCGGACCAAGCTTTATACCGAAATCCGGCAGGGCGAACCGGCTGAACAAAATAATGAGCAGCAGCGGCAGATTGCGCAAAATCTCCACAATAAACGCAAGTACTGGCGACAGCACCGGCACTTTTGAATACCGGACAATCCCGATCAAGCAACCGAATGTAAAGCTGAGCACAATCGAAATCAATGCTATTTTTAAAGTAATAAGAAATCCCTGCAGCAGAAAAGCCAAAAACTCCCCTGAATAGGCGCCTGCAAAATCCATAGCTTCGTCCTCCTTCTAGTCGTGTCTGGCCAGCTTCCGTTCCAGCACCCTTGACCCGTAGCTAAGCGGGAGCGTGAGGACCAGATAGAACATGGCGACGAAAATATACGTGTTGATCGTATCAAAAGTGTCGGTTGCGATGCCGTCACCAAAGTACATTAGATCAAATCCGGAAACAATGCTGAGTATGGATGAATTTTTGACCAGGTTAATGAACTGGTTGCTGAGCGGCGGAATGACGAGCTTGATCGCCTGCGGCAATATGACGTATCTCATCGTCTGCAAATAGGAAAGTCCTGACGAACGTGCCGCTTCGCTCTGTCCCTTCGGAACCGCCATAATTCCCGCGCGGATCGCCTCCGCGATAAATGATGAAGTATATACCGCAAGTCCCAGCGTGCCTGCATTGAACCCGTCCAAGGTAACCCCAACAAGCGAGGAGACACCGTAGTAGAACAAAAATACGACAAGCAATAGCGGAATATTGCGGAAAAACTCGACATAGGCCGTTCCGAACCACATCAGCGGCCGAACCTGGGAGATCCGGAACACGGCGATGATCGTTCCCAAAATAAAGCTCCCAACCAAACCGAGCAAGCTGGCTAGTATGGTGTTATAAAATCCGTGCAGAAAAGTCTCATAATTGCCGGTCAATACGGAAAAGTCCATGTCTGTCACCCCCAAAATTTAAAAAGAAAAGGATGGCCGGCGGCATATCCGTCCATCCTTTCGCTTGCAGTCTAGCTGCCAGGCCAGCGTCTGGATTAGCAACAGCCGGCGGATAGCCAAAACCGTTGCTCCACCGCTCCTGACTTAAACTGTACGTCTTAGTTGCTAGGCTTCTTACCGATCCATTTCTCGTAAATCGCGTCGTATTCTCCGCTATCCTTCAGCTCTTTCAGCGCATCGTTTACAGCTTTGACCAGATCGCTGTTGCCTTTGCGCATTGCGATACCGTAAGGCTCGTCAGTAAACGGCTTGCCGACTACTTCATAGTTCGGATCCTGAGCGGCCATACCGTACAGAATCGCATCGTCCGTAGTCAACGCATCGCCTTGGCCCGCTTTCAGCGCGCTGAACGCATCCTGGTAATTGTCAAACTCCAGCACTGTAACGCCAGGAACCTTTTCCTTGATATTCTTTACGGATGTTGCGCCTTTGGAACTCAGCACCTTCGTTCCTGCCTTGACATCCTCAATGCCTTTAATCGGGCTTCCCTTCTTCACCAGCAGCGACTGGCCGGCCAGGAAATAAACGTCGGAGAAATCGACTTCTTTCTTGCGTGCCTCCGTAATAGTCATCGTAGCTACGACCATATCGATTTCGTCGTTGTTCAGCATCGGAACACGCGTTTTGGACGTTACTTCCTTGAACTCGACCTTGTTCTCGTCGCCGAGAATGTGTTTGGCGATTTGTTTGGCGATATCGATGTCAAAGCCCTCGACATTGCCGGTGGAAGGATCTTTAAGACCGAACAGCTTGGTGTCGAATTTAACCCCGACTACCAGCTTGTCGCGGTCCTTGATGGAGGCAAGTCCGTCTTCTTTCTTATTCCCGCAGGCAGCAAGCAGCGACAGCACAACAACCAAAGCAGCGGCTAAACGAATCATTTTCCAATGTTTTTTCATTTTCTTTCATCCCCTTTTGAATTTTGTATTCTAATCTATGACTGAAATTAATGACTGAGCAAACGGCTGAGGAAGGTCTGAAGTCTTTCTTCGCGCGGATTGCCGAAAAATTCTCCAGGCTCGTTCACCTCTAAAATCTGGCCCTGGTCCATAAAAACCACCCGGTCGGCCACTTCGCGGGCAAATCCCATCTCGTGCGTTACGACAACCATCGTCATGCCTTCCCGCGCCAGGGTCTTCATGACATCCAGCACTTCGCCTACCATCTCGGGATCGAGCGCGGAGGTAGGTTCGTCAAACAGCATAATTTTAGGTCTCATCGCCAGTCCTCTGGCAATCGCTACCCGCTGCTGTTGCCCGCCGGACAACTGCGATGGATAAGCATCCGCCTTGTGCGCGATCCCTACCTTTTCCAGATAAAACATCGCCGTCTCCGTAGCTTCTTTTTTTGGTACACCCAGCACCTTGGTCGGCGCAAGCGTAATATTGTCGATAACCTTCATATGCGGATAAAGGTTGAAATGCTGAAACACCATGCCGATGTCCCGCCGCACTTTGTTGATATCCACCTTAGGGTCATTGAGCTGCGTCCCATTAACCGTCAGTTCACCGCTGCCAATGGTTTCCAGGCGGTTAATGCAGCGCAGCATCGTGCTTTTGCCCGAACCGGACGGACCGACAACAACAACGACTTCTCCTTCCTCGATAGAAAGCTCGATGTTCTTAAGCACATGAAATTGTCCGTAATGTTTGTCTACTTGATGAAACTGGATCAGCTTCGGTCCCTCCCCCTTGTAAGGCTTTATAAGCCTCTTTACGCTTTCCTTAAATTTAAGTTCGACAGCTTGGCGTTATGAATCATAACGTGTTTTAAACACAGTAATTCGCAAACTATAAAATCCTACACAATCCTACGCTGGATCTTCGCGCTATATGCGATCATCATTTCTTATCAGCATTATAAGGACATGTAAAAACGTTGTCTCTAACCTTTCATGTGAGGTTTTGATGATTAAGTATAAGAAAAACCTAGCGGGAAGATCACCGCTAGGTCCTTTGCCGTGCTATGTGATACGTTTGTGCGTAGGGGAGGGAATAAGTATGGGGTGGAGCCCCATACCCATTCCCTCTTCGATCTACCTCGAGTTCTCTTCCACTTCCCTTATTCCTTCCGGTCTTCGGGTACGGTATTCGTATCCATGCACACCCTCAACGTATCCGATTTCCACCTACGAAAGTTGAGCTATTTAACATATTTCTCCCTAAATTCATGTTCTAAAATGCTCATTGTTATGGAATCATGGTACTCATGATTATAAAAAAGGACCTCTCTTTGTCGTCCTTCTTCAATAAAGCCTATTTTTCCATAACTTCTTATTGCTCTTTCGTTAAATGAATACACGTATAACTCAATGCGGTGAAGATTCATAATCCCGAATCCATAACTAAGCAGCAGCTTTATGGCCTCCGTTCCGTAACCTTTACCGCATTCTTCCTCATGAAAAATAGCTATTCGCAAGTGGGCGTTTCGATTTGAATAGTCAACGTCTTGCAATGCGATATCACCAATCACTCGATCTCCATCCTTTAGGACAATTAATAATTGAATTCGATCAGAGTCCGTTGATATTCGCTCAACATACCTGTCAATCATATTTTTGGAAGATACTATTTTTGTTCCAGTTAATCTCCTTAATTCCTCATCAAATAGATTGGAGTAATATAATTCAGAGTCCTCATTTGTAAATGGTCGAAGATAAAGTCTTTCTCCTTCGAACAGCCTGCTGGGGTGTTTTGTCATTCTATAAACCTCCTTTTTTTTGATTGTCCTATATCTATACTTTTTGCGCAATCAGTTTGCTCATGGCGTGCTTGTGGGGAATGCCTGAAGAATTGCAGTCAAAGATCACTTCGGGACTGCTGTGGATGAGCCAATCGTGATAGTGCTGCAGGAGTTCCCCGGACTTCCAAGAATAGGCGTTGGTCTCTTTCTCGGGAGGGGGAGCTATAAACGGCTTTTGCACAAAAACGTTAAATACGTGCATGCCTCCTTCATTTGTAAACTGCTTGTAATTGCTGAAAATCTCATCCCGGTATTCCGGCTTGATATAGTGCAGCACTCCGCTTGAATACAGGATGTCGAAACGGCTGTCAAGGCGGAAGTCCATAATATCTGCTTTCAACACTTTTAACTTGACGCCAATTTTGTCGGCGAGACTTCTCGCCTTGTCGATCCCCGCGTCGGAGACATCAAAAGCGGTTACGTCATAGCCGTTTCTGGCGAAGAATACGGCGTCTTTCCCTTCGCCGCAGCCAATGTCGAGCAGTCTGAGTGGTCTGGTAGGCGGCATCAGCTCCAGGACCTGATAACAAGCCGAATTCGGCTCGGTTCCCCAATAATAAGTTGAAGTTTGATATTCCTCTTCATAAATGGTAACCTGGTTGTCATAAGCGGCATATCCGAGCAATTTGTCAACGCTTACTTCCAGAATTTGCGACAGCTGCGGCAGTAATGAAATATCGGGCATCGCCTGCGCGTTTTCCCATTTGGAAACCGCTTGGGATGTAAGTCCCAGTTGCCCTGCAAGGGCTTCCTGTGTCAGTCCTTTTTCTTTGCGGTATCTTTGAACATTGTTCGCCAGCTTGTTTTTCAAATTTCCCCTCACTCCTTTGCTAAGAACAAGTCTACGAATGTTGACGGAAACGTTCAATAACCTGATCATTGAGTTTTTTGAATCCTCAACCGGCGGTTGCAAACGTTCAATAGAAGTAGCCTGAATGGAGGTTAACATGAGATCAAAATCATCCATAATCACCATTTTCATTGCTGTTTTGCTCGGTATTGGTTTGTTTCTATATTATTATAAATTTCCGAAAGAAATTAACGCGGATCGTACGGCTGTGAGTTTTACTGAAGATGGCCCTTCTTCAACTATGAATACATCTATAAAAATCAAAGGAACCTTGTACCGGCCAATTTTCCGACAAGCAAAATTCGTAGGTAAAATAACTATAGACGCATATGATTTTACAAAACAGGATGGAATGGCATATATATTCATTACTCTAAAGTCCAACGGGATAAATATGGGGAATCTCACTTATCAATCAAATGAGTACCCATTTAACATTACCGAGCAAGGGCTCATATGGTTTGACAATAACTTTGAAAATATTAATATTTGGTCTTCACCCGAATGGAAGGACAGTGGGCATCATAAAAATATGTTTATCGTGGCTGAATCACAAAATTACGAAGAGGCCATCGATATTCAGAAACGTATGAGAAACAAGTTTGGCAAAGTTTTTGTTCCTAAAGAATAGGAAGCCCTTTTTTGAAATGTTTTGGACCATTTATTGACCAATGGTATTTTAATCCATATAATATTATATAGTTATTTATCCCATTATATGGTTATATTGGAAGGGTGGTGTTTACTTGGAACCCGCAACGATGATTCGCGAAGAATTGGAAGAATATTTAACGCGTGAGAACATGTCGATTAACCATTTTGCTGAAGTCACGAAGATCAATGCCGGAACGTTAAGCAACATTTTGAATGGCAATCGGCCCATTGCTCTACAGCAACTGGACCGAATTACTTCTGGCATGGGGCTTACCGACGGATATTATTATGATTTGTATGTGGATGAATGTTTTTTTCACGCTGCTCCAGACTGGCGTAGGCTGGGGCCATTTTTGCATCGATGTGCGGAATTGAATAAGCTGGAGTGCATCGAGCAAACCACGCGGTTAATGATGGATAATCTCTCCTACATACCGCTGCTTTTTAACATGGCTGAGCAATTACTTCATGCCGGCAAATCGAAGTCGGCTGCTCTGCTATATGAATGCATAGCAGAAAGTGAAAAAATGCAGCATTCGGAGCGATTAGCCCTTTGCCATTACCGATTATTTACGCTAGGCATATCCAAAGATCAGAATAGAAATCTATTGATAGCGGCACAATTTGAATCTTTTGTGGATCGGCTCGATGAATGCTATCAGTTTGATGCGATCAATGATTTGATTAATGCCTTTGCTGCTCTGCGCCGATGGGACAAGGTCCGGGAACTGGCGGAAAAATTAAAGGTGAAAGCAACCATTCATTATGAGTTAAACGGAAGAATGAAACCGGAAGAAACCAAAAAGCAGATTGTTTTTTATATTATGTACGCTTATTTAGAGTTAGGAGAGGCGTATTTTTATTTCGAAAACTACGAGAGTGCTTTACATTTTGTTTCTTTATACGCAGATTGCAATTGGGTGAAAGAGCCTAATGCCGATGAAATGATTATTATTCATCAGTTCCAGGATTGGGCTGAAGGCAACCGCTACATGTATCAGTTGATGGCCGGAAAGGTTGAAGTGCTCCCGAACTATGTGGAATATATTTCTACAAGGGAGAATGAAATTTTTTCAGCCTTGTGTGAGATCGTGATAGCGGCCAATCGGTTCGATATCAATATTGATTTTGTGCTTGACCAGTATAAGTCTCATTTTATGTACCAAGAACAAAGCAGCCGGATCGGGAAGATTAACGAGCAATATACGGATGATCGGTATGTAAGCTTGTTAGCAGACTTGGGAATCTATTATTTAAAGAAAAAAGATTATGAGCGAGGGCTTGGGTCTGTCCTGGATAGTTTTGCATTCGCTATTGAAATTCGCAGTGGATACGGTATGCTTAAATGTGCCGGATTATTTGAACAATACCGGAGTTTTGCATCCGATGCAGCAATCCATCAGTACAAAATTTATATGGGTGAGGTGCAGAAGTTAAATGAAAAGAAAATTGGCTTTACTGGCAGTTATATGTAGTTTCGTAGCGGTCGTAGCAGCCCCGGCTGGTTCTATCTCTGCTGAAGAGTATCCTAACCCTACAGTGATTACGTTAGGGCATGGCACGGGAAGTTAAGCAAAATAGAAGGCATTCCTGGATTTCTGATCTTGGGGCGCCATCAGTAAAAATTTATATGGGTGAGGTGCAGAAGTTAAATGAAAAGAAAATTGGCTTTACTGGCAGTTATATGTAGTTTCGTAGCGGCCGTAGCAGCTCCAGCTGGTTCTATCTCTGCTGAAGAGTATCCTAACCCTACAGTGATTGCGTTAGGCCATGGCATGGGAAGTTAAGCAAAATAGAAGGCATTCCTGGATTTCTGGTTCGGGGGTGCCTTTTTTCATGCACGGGTTGTAAGCAACATCCGGCCTTGGAGCGTCCGCCAGAAGCACCAGCCTTATCTCCCGCCACAAAACAAATAAGGGGTGTCCCACGGCCATTCAAATGGCATTGGGGCATCCCCTTATATTTTTATCTTGAATATGAATGTTCAGCTTGTTGCGGCTAACTTGGCTGAGGCTGCCGCCTACGACCAGCCAAACAGCAATTTATAGAGCAGACCGGCCAGAACCGCGGAGATCGGAATGGTGATGAACCAGGTCATGACAATGCGGCCGGCGAGCGACCATCTAACGGCCGAGAAGCGTTTGGCAGCGCCTACGCCAAGGATTGCCGGCGTAATGGCATGCGTGGTGCTGACCGGAAGGTGCAGCAGCGTAGCCGAGAAAATAACGGATGCGGAAGAAATATCCGCCGCAAAGCCGTTAATCGGCTCGATTTTGAATATTTTCGTGCCCATCGTCTTGATGATCTTCCAGCCGCCGACGGATGTTCCGAGAGCCATGGAAGCAGCGGCAAAGATTTTGACCCAAAGCGGAACAGTCAGATCCGAAAGCTCCCCTGAGGTAACGAGGGCAAACGTAATAATCCCCATGGCCTTTTGGGCGTCATTGGTGCCGTGAGTGAACGATTGAAGCGCCGCCGTCAAAATCTGCAGGGTTCGGAACCCTTTGTTGACGGTATGGGGGCTTCGATTCGCGAAAATGAACTTCAGCACCGTCATGACAATATAACCGACGATAAAGGCGATAATCGGAGACATGAGCAGGGCTTCCACGATCTCGGTAAATCCGCCCCACTTCACATGATCGGAGCCGGCTCCGACGAAAACGGCCCCTACAAGCGCGCCGATCAGCGCATGGGAGGAAGATGACGGAATGCCGAAGTACCAGGTGACCAAATTCCAGATAATAGCGGCAAGCAGCGTTGCAATGATAACTTCAAGGCCGTTGTCCATCGTGGACGGATCGGCAATTTTGCCGCCGATGGTCTTCGCTACCCCCGTAAACGCGATGGCGCCCAGGAAATTCATCGATGCTGCAAGCAAAATCGCCCTCCGCGGCGTGAGCGCGCGGGTCGAAACGGAAGTGGCTATCGAGTTCGCCGTATCGTGGAATCCGTTGATAAAATCAAAGGCGAGCGCCAGGATGATGACAACGCCTAAAATAAGTAGAGTTGTATCCATGTATCAAAGCCCCTTAAGAATTACGCATTATAATGGATTCCAGCATGTTGGCTACGTGCTCGCAGGCATCGGTCGTTGTCTCGAGACGCTCGTAGATTTCTTTTTTCTTGATGAGCTCAATCGGGTCGGTTACGGTCTTAAACAGTTCATTAATGCATATCCGAAGCAGGTCATCGCCTTGATTCTCGAGATCGTTCAGGCGAATGGTATGTTCGCGAATGGCAAGCAGCTTCTTGGAGGACAGCAGATGAACCGCCTTTTGAATTTCATATGCGGAAGTGCGCAAGATTTCTGCAAACTGCACAATATATTTATCCGGCTTTCCGAGATGATACATATAGAAACGGGATACCGTCGCTTCGAGTCCGTCCATCACATCATCCATTGTAGTTGTCAATTCCATAATGTCATCGCGTTCGATCGGCGTAATAAAGGTTTTGTTCAATTCCGTAATAATGGTATGTGTGAAATCATCACATTTCCGTTCATACTCTTTCATAGCTTTGGCAAAATCGGAAATGTTGTCGAAATCAGATACATGACCGGCAAAATAGTCAGCAGCCTGTACAATAGCATCCGCCATATTTTCGAGTGTCTGGAAAAATATATCTTTCTTCTTGACTCTCACCTGGATATCCCCTTTTCGTAAAAAGTTTGATAAAATAGCTCGATTGATGACAACCTTTGTTATCTTACCAATCTGGAAGACCTATTGTAAAGGCAATGTAAACGTTATATTAAAACTTTCAGTCAATATTCACTTATCATTACCCCAACTTCACCCTGGTATCCCTGATTTTAGGGGAAACGCTGCTGTTTTTTTCCTATAAGGACATATCAGGAATTTGCGAGAATGTGAACGTGACTATCAAAATCAGGGCTGTTTGGCACGATGTTGATATAGGTCTTGCCCGGGTAAAAAGGGACCTCTACGCCGTCCTTTACAAAACGGATTACATCATCCTTCTTATGGATCCAGCGCCCTTCAATGACTTTTCCCCGCTCAAACAGCAGCGCCTCGCCGCCGAGCTCAAGATCGACGCTGAGCCGTCCGACGTCATCCAGCACTTTATGTTCGGCTCCTATGACCATGACATTTGCCGCCGTCAGGGGCTCCCCGGTGTCATTATCGGCATGGGGCTTGTCCCCGATATAACGGGTGTAGAGCTTTGTTGCGGGATCGTACTTGTACGAAACCTTGTAGCTGTCCATCAGAAATTTGATCTGTACCCCTTCAGCCGGGCTTCCTTCCGCCAGGTCATCATCCGCATTTCTGAAAGTATAAGCGGGGACGGACGTATCCTCTGCAGCAAAGCCGAACTTGTCCACGCCTTCGCGCAGTTTTGCCAGATTGGTATACAGGTTATGGGGGGCCTTGCGCGATTTGTCGCGCCAGAAGTAGGCTCCGGCTCTGCCGATTTCGTCGAGCTCTTCCTTATGCCCGGTCTGCAGGATCGAGTAGGCGTCCGGACTCCCGCCGGCGTGAACCAGGACGCCGTGATAGCTTTCTCCGATGTCAATCAAATAGGGGCGGATGCTGCGCACCGGTCCCAGCTTTGCGGCTCCGTCCAAGGTGCTTTGAAAGATGGCGACGAGACGTGTAACCCCGCCTTCCGCCAGCACCTCATATACGATGTCCGCATCGTTAAGGCCGGACTGAGGCCGGGCTGCAGGAGCGTTATTGATCATTACGGCGATCGGGCGGGCGGTTACTTTCTCTTTGGACGGCAAGCCGGTCAGAGGCGACATATAAGCAGCCTGTTCTGCTGAGGGGGCCTGGGAAGGAACCGCGGTAGGAACGATAATATCGGACGATTCCGATGGAGCTAGGGCGGGATCCGCCTGTTCCGATCCGCAGGCTGACAGCAGGAGAAGCGAGGCCGCTGCCGTTATCAAAGTCCACTTTTTCCATGTATAATTGTACAAATTCGAATCCTCCACTGCTTTTTTGGTGTATTCTCCCATTATAAAGCCTGTCTTCGCCTGAAGGTAGACCCGAATCAGGAACGGGTGTCTAGCCGGGAGCCTAAGAAAAACCATCCAGCAAAATTGGGCCGGACGTTCTTTGCTGTACTATGTGATACATTTGTGCGTGGGGGAGGGAGTGGGTATAGGGTTCCACCGCTGTTGAAACCGTGTTCTATTGAATTTCTTAATGGTAATAACACGATTTCAAAGGCGGCTTTTACTTCGAGTTCTCTTCCACTTCTCTTATTCCTTTCCGGTCTTCTATCCGATATGTCTCACAAGCAATTTTCCCAAAAAACTTCCAACTGCGTTTTCACATCTCCCTTTACGATTTAGTACTCTAAAGGATTTAAAGATTCTGATATGCCAAATAAAGCTGCATCCTTCACAGGATGCAGCTCTACATTTCAAGTCTTTATTGTCGTCAAATTTCCCCGAGGTCGCTGCCTCCGAACTGCCAGCAATCCAGATTCAGCGCGCCGGGACGTCGTTCCTGGAACAGCCGCTTGGCTGTACGTTCGTCGTCCGCAGCTCCCATGGCATAAAAAAGCGGGATAAAATGCTCTGCCGCATAAGACGGAACCGCATCGCGCACATTCGGGGCCCGTTTGTCGTATCGGAACAATTCGGACACATTCCACTTTCCGATTTTGTCGCTAATCCACTGTTCGAAGGCTTCCACCTCCGGCAACGGACCGCCTTGACTCGGAAAACGCAAATTGTGGACAAGGGCTCCGCTGCCAATAATAAGCACGCCCTTCTCTCTCAGCGGCGCCAGCATTCGTCCGATATCATACTGCTCGGAGGGAGAACGCTTGGAATCGACCGAAAGCTCCAATACGGGAACTTCCGTATCCGGATAAAGCTTTTTAAGCACGACCCAGGCACCGTGATCAATTCCGCGATCCGGTACAGCGCGGTACTTCAGATTGCCCTGCAGGAACAAGCTCTGAACCAATCCGCCAAGCTCCCGGTCACCAGAAAAGGAGTAGCGGATATTGTATAGCTCCTCCGGGTACCCGTAATAATCATGGATAGCTTCATAATGATCATTGTCGGTAAGCAGCTGCTGCGGATCATCCCAATGCGCCGAGAAGATCAAGACGGCCCTTGGAACAGGCAGGCGACGGCCCAGCCGCTTCAAAAAAGCGGTATATGCGCTTTCTTCAAGTGCGAGCATCGGTGAACCATGCGCGATAAATAAGGATGGCATCGTCATCCGGGCCACCTCCTTATCCCTTGATAGTGTATATATAGTTATTGTATCTCTTCCGGGGCTTTTTTACCACTTGAAGACAGAAAAGGCGACGTCACCTCTGAAGCAGGTGGAACGCCGCCTATGCATATCACTTTTTGTCCGATATCCCTTATATCCCCATATCCTTAAATCATCCAGTGCTGCCACTCGGTCTGAGCGGCTTCCTGGCCGTCCAGCCATTCTTTCGTAACCTTGAGAAGATGAGCCCGGTGATCTCCATCCGAAAAGGTGTGGCCTGCCTGAAAAATAATTTCCTTGTCGCAGCGGCCCTCCGGACGGATCCAAAAGACCTTCTGAAACAGAAATGCATAATCGACAGGAATAACATCATCCGATGTCCCGTGTACAACGAGCACATTGCCGGCAAATTTCGCCGCCTCCTGGAACGGCTGGAACAAGGCCAGCGATTCGAAAAAGACCGGCGTGAACTCATACCCCAAATAATCCGCATGTCCGTATTGCACCGCATCGTCGTAAACTTTCCGTTCGGTAATCTTGACGATGTCGTTGAACGGATAGCCGACAGCGGACCAGAGGACGAGGTTCTTTACCCGCCGGTCGGAAGCCGCCGTCAGAAGAGCTACGGCTCCGCCCAGACTGTGGCCGATCAATGTCACCTGGGTAGGATCGATATCGCATGCGCTCATGCCATAATCCAGCACAGCCTTCGTCTGTGAAATCATGGATTCGATCCCTTCGCGGCCGTAATCGCCGCTGCTCTCTCCGCAGCCTATATAATCGAAGCGGACAACCAAATATCCCGAGGAGGCAAGCTCTCTGGCCGTCTTTACGAAGAGGCGGTCTACCCCGATCCGGCTCCCCACGAATCCGTGGCAAATGAGCACGAGCGGAACACGATTTTTGCAGCGGCCTTCCTTCCTGACATTTCCGGCCGGGTAATGAATGCTTGCCGCAATCGTTTCCTTCCCGTGTTGAATGGAGATTTGACGTTCCATTTTACTGCCTCCTTCGTAAAAACCTTCTATAATCTGATAAATCCGATTAGTTTAATTGTAATTTGAATATTACCATTCTGCTCTTTCCTTGTCAATGCAACTTTCCTTCATCATATACCGTCGGAAGGGTATTGAAAGGTGTTAAATCTCACAGGAGGCTTTTAACGATGAAAAAAAAGACGATCTACCTCTTAAGCACCGCAGCATTGGCGATTTCCCTGGAACAGTCCGCAATTCTCGCTTTGGCCGCGCCTGCCGGCCAGGCAGGAACCGTAATCACCCAGGCCCAAACGGCAAGCGTGACTTCCGGCAGCCAAACCTACAACACTTTCGAAGCGCTGCTGAAAAAGTCCGGGCAGCTGCCAAAGGCCGTGGTCTACCTCCAGCAGAATATTTCCAAGGCCAAAGCCTATGAAGCGTCCCTGATGACGCTCCATCTGGAGAACGCGCAAAAGAAGCAGCTTCTGTCCATGCAGAACCGGCTCGGAACTCCATCCGTACAATCCCAGATTGCCAAATTGTACAAACGTGGCGACACCTTTGCCGCCCTTGGCGCACGAACCCGGAATTCCTCTCTCCGCCAGCTCTTGAGCGAGGCCGAGGCCAGCGGATACAAGCTGGAAACGGCGGAAGGATTCTTTTTCCCCATTCTGGATTATGAAAAATACGCTTCCTTTCGTCCCTATGTAACGGCTGACATCCGGTCTTATATCGATATTATGGCGGAAGAGTCGAAGCAGGCGCCGGCCAAGGATGGCGCTCTGGTCATAGGATATCAGCAGATCGTAACGCGAGCGCTCGCCCAGGAGAGCTTTATCCTGAAATATCCGAACTCCAACCGGATTTCCCAGGTCAAAGGCTTGTTTAAGAACTACAACTTGTATACTTTCTACGGACTGAACAATACTCCGCTGTTTGATTATGTTACCAAGCAAATGCAGCCTAACGCCAAGAAGGGGTATATGGCCGTTCTTTCCCGCAGCAAGGTCGAAGCAAGCCCTTATTTAACGCAGCTCTCCGCCTTTATGAGTGTAGCCAACGACAACGATTACAAATTGACGGATGAAGTTGAACAATACCGCGATGAAAATATTCCCGAGAATTAAGAGATCAACGAAAAAGCCGCCTGCTTTGGAGCATGGGCGCTGAAAAAGGCCTTGATTTTTCTACTTAGTAGAAGATCGAGGCTTTTTCATATTCTTAATCCTTATAAAATCCTTAGAATCATCCTTTAAAGTAAATGCCAGAACAAATGAAAAGGATGAACGCTATGGACCAAATTATTTTACAGACCAAAAATCTGTGCAAAACGTTCAATAACCAGCAGGTGGTCAACAACGTGTCTCTCTCCATCCGGGAAAATTCCGTCTATGGCCTGCTTGGCCCGAACGGAGCCGGGAAATCGACAACGCTGAAGATGTTAACCGGGATGCTCCGGCCAACCTCCGGCGAAATCCTGATTCACGGCCGTCCCTGGACTCGGAGAGACCTTTCCCATATTGGTGCGCTGATCGAATCTCCGCCCTTGTATGAAAATTTGACGGCAAGAGAAAATCTGAAAGTCCGCGCCACTTTATTGGGCCTACCTGATTCCCGTATTGAAGAAGTGCTGAAAATCGTCGATTTGGACCATACAGGAAAAAAACGTTCCGGGCAGTTCTCTATGGGCATGAAACAACGTCTCGGCATTGCGATCGCCCTATTGAACAATCCCAAACTGCTGATATTGGATGAACCGACGAACGGGCTTGATCCCATCGGCATTCAGGAGCAGCGCGAATTGATTCGCTCCTTCCCGCAGCAGGGAATCACGGTTATACTCTCCAGCCATATCCTGTCCGAAGTAGAGCAAATCGCCGATCATATCGGCATTATTGCCGGCGGAGCGTTAGGATACCAGGATGCCGTTACCCCAGGGCAGGATCTGGAAGCCTTGTTCATGCAGATTGTAAGCCAAAACCGGAAAGGCGGTGAATAATATGCTGCATGTTGAAGCCGCAGAATACCTGAAGCTGAAACGTACGTTCACCAAAAAACTGATTTGGCTTGCTCCCCTTGTAACCATGTTGCTGTGCGCCGGGCTGGGGGTAAGCAGCCTGTTCCAAAGCGGCAGTTACAACTGGTGGTACTCGATGATGCTGCCGGGAGCGCTTACGCTAATCTGTGCGGGAGTTCTTCAAAAAGACGGGAAGAAGCTGAACTACCGGGCTATCCTCGGATTGCCGGTTCGTCCGTCCCGGTTTTGGATTGGGAAAATCGGGGTTGCCGTACGCCTTTTGCTCACTTCCTCGATTGTGTTCTTTGCTGGCGTAACGTTGGGCGGCTTTGTGTTCACAAGCACCATTCCTTTCGCAAACAGCGCTGCGGGAAGCCTGCTGCTCTTTATAACCTTTTTGTGGCAGATTCCGCTGTGCCTGTTTCTCACCGAACGACTGGGCATGTTTGCAACGCTGATCATCAACCTTGCGGGTTATGTAGCATGCGGCATTTTCTCCGCACAATCTTCATTATGGTGGGCTCTGCCTTACGCCATCCCCAGCCGGCTCATGTGCCCGGTTATAGGGGTGCTTCCCAATGGGCTGCCGGTTCCGGCCGGCGATCCGCTGCTGGACAAAAGCGTTATCCTTCCCGGCATCATCATTTCGGTGTTCCTGTTTGTTGTGCTGTCGCTGCTCACCGCCTGGTCGTTCCGAAATCGGGAGGTCAAGTAATATGACCCGTTATTATCGCTGCTTAAAGTCCGACGTTATGAAAATGAAAAGACAGTCTATGCTGCTTGTGCACCTTCTGGTTCCGCTTGCGGGAATAGCTCTCTTTCTCGGATACTATTCCATTTCCCCGTGGGCGCCCGTTTCCAAGGCGGGGGGCTATTTGCAGGTCGTCGCTGCTAGCTTCCCTACGATGATTGGCATCGTCTGCTCTATGGCAGCCGATCAGGAATACGCCGCCGGGAAATTCCAGCAGCTGCTGACCTCGCCAAGCAAACTGCTGCCGTTTATAAGCAAGCTGACATTGCTTTTGCTATTGGGATTTGGCAGTGTGCTATTGGCATTTGGCGGGTTTGGGGCAGGTTTCCTGTATCTGTTGCATGACTCTCCATTTGGTTTCGGTTTCTATCTGCGGGCCGCCTGCATTTTATTTGTCAGCTGCATCTTTCTTTATAATCTGCACTTTTTTATCAGCCTAAGGTTTGGCAAAGGTGCTTCCATCGGCGTGGGTATTACGGAGAGCCTTTTGTCCGCCCTACTTCTCACCGGCCTGGGAGACGGGAACTGGCATTTCATTCCTTGTGCCTGGGGCGCGCGGTTCTTGACCATTTTAGTGCAGTTCGGCACAAGTTCGGTTGGTTCGGTGCCTTCCGCTGCGAACATGCACGAGGGGATTTGGTTTTGTGCGGGCGAAACCCTTGTTTTGATGCTACTATTAGGATTATGGATTTGGCGTTGGGAAGGACGAAAATCGCTGGAATAGAGACAAAGAAGGAAGTGAGCCTCGTGGCAAACCTGCTGGCTGTTGATGATGAACCGGCTGTTCTGGCGCTGATCAACAATATTCTGCACAAAGCCGGTCATACCGTTAGGACGGTATCCGAGCCTACGCAGGTATTAAATATGCAATTGGGAACGTATGATTTGATCCTGCTGGACGTGATGATGCCGAAGATGGACGGGTTTGCGCTTTGCCGGAAGATCCGAAGCCAGGTGGACTGCCCCATTCTGTTCCTTACCGCAAAAGCGATGGAGAACGACGTTGTGAACGGATTGGGAGAAGGAGCGGACGACTTTATTATAAAACCGTTTGGAGCGGGAGAACTGCGGGCGCGCATCGATGCCCACCTTAGACGGGAACGACGTGAGCGGCGCAATGTGCTATGCACGGGCGAGGTCCACTTCAACCTTTCCGGCAAGGAAATAACCATTCAAGATGTACCCATACCACTAACGAAAAGCGAGTACGAAATTTGCGAGTTTTTGGCCCGCAACCGGGGACAAGTATTTTCCAAAGATAAAATATACGAATCCGTATTCGGGTTTAACGGGGAAAGCGACTCCTCCACGATTGTGGAGCATATCAAAAACGTACGGGCAAAGCTCGCAAAACGGCAGATCTCTCCGGTTGAAACGGTTTGGGGGATTGGATACAGGTGGAAGTAACAAAAAAAACAAACAGTCAAAAGCCGGTTAAACTGCGCACCCTCTTTATTCGTTATTTATTCGCGTTTTGTATCGGAACATTTCTTCTGGCGCTGTTGCTGATCGCGGCTCTTTACTCCCTTATGGCATCCGGAGTTATTCTGCCCTCGAACTACGCTGAGAAGCAGGCGCTCGCGGCAATAGAAACCGTCAAAGCCGGTAAAACCCTTAGCCCAAACCCCAAGCGGGACTTATACAAATATGCAAAATATACGCCCGGCGGCAAAATGATCGCGGGTAATTTGTCCGATCAGTCGGCAAAAGCAGCATGGGACCTGACCCAGCAGAGCGAGAGCGGTCAAAAGTTTCCTTTTTACTATTTAAAAGCCAATCACAACAGTGATGTATATATCATCCGTTACTCCATAGCGATGCAGTTCAATTCCCTTTACTTACGCAAATATTTGCCCGCTCCGGAACTGCTGGCAATCCTGTTATTCTGCGCCGCTTTCCTTGTGGAAGGTGCGGTCATGGCTTCCTCCTTCGCAAGAAAGCTAACCCGAAGAATGAGCGGCCTGCAGCAGGCGACCAAAAAAATACAGGAGCAGGATCTGGACTTCTCGATTGAATCGAGCGGCGTTGTTGAAATCGACAATGTGCTTTATTCCATGGATAAAATGAAAGAAGCTTTAAAGGTTTCGCTTAACAAACAGTGGGATCTGGAGCAAACACGCCGGGAACAGATCTCCGCGCTGGCGCATGACGTCAAGACGCCGCTCACGATTGTTCGCGGCAACGTGGAGCTATTGGCCGAAACGAATCAGACCGGGGAGCAGCAAGATTATACGAACTACATCATGGAAAGCACCCGCCAAATGGAGCAATATATCAAAACCTTAATTGAAATTACAAAGGCTGAAACGGGAGCAACCCTGCAAGCGGAAAATATCGACAGCCGAAACTATCTGGACAACATTGAACGTCAGATCAACGCTTTAGCCGCTGTAGACAAACTTGAAGTCGACATTTCGGTACGTAATGTGCCTCCAGCTTTTTACGGAGACCCTGGCCTGCTCCACCGGGCAATGATGAACGTCTTGTCCAATGCGGTAGAATTTTCGCCGAAACATGGAAGGATTTGGTTTGTTGCTGAAGCAGTGGAAGATCGTATCCGTTTTGCTGTAACCGATGAAGGTCCGGGCTTTTCCAAAGCAGCTCTGAAGCAGGCAACCGGGCAATTTTACATGGGAGATCCGGCCCGGAGATCAAAAAACCATTATGGAATGGGCCTGTATATCACGAAATTCATTACAAACCTGCATGGCGGAACGCTGCAAATCGATAACTCTCCCCAAACCGGCGGAGGTCAAGTGACGATTGAAATCCCTGTCAAACCGTCTATCTTATTAACGTAGCGAAAGCGGTATAACTGGTGTTTGTGAGAGGACGGGGACTAGCTCCCCCTCCTGCTCGGTTTTTCCCCGTTTCAGGGCTTCAATCATAGGATTGGAGGTAGTATTTGCGAGTCAGATCCCGCCCCTCCCATTGCTTGTAAAAGGGTTCCTCCTCATGGAGCGATTCCTCATCTCCATCGACACCAAACTCTGCTTCTTCTGCAAATTCAACAAGATCGTCTTCTCCCAGCACTTCATTTAACGAACCGCGCGAATGGCTGTTCAGCAGAAATTGTCTGGTGAGCTCTGAACCTGATCGCTCCGTCATTTCCTACTCCCTCCTTTGAAACCGCCGCTTGCCTTGGCGTTTCTAGGCTGTATTGTCGGGCGGAGAGGCGGATTTTATTCCTTTGTCAGCAAAAAGACATATTTCGAAGCTTTATCAGGGCAGGTTCAAAGGGTTATGCGACGGCACTCGCCTTCGCCGGTCCCTTGCAGCATATGCGAGTTATAAAGTATACTCGGGGCATTAGAAAGTGCCGCGTGAGGAGGAGAAATTGTAACTTGTATATTCACGAAATGATCCGGGAGACAAATCGTCTTCGCCAGCAGATGACGCCGGTAAGCGAAGCCTATTTCAGCGAGATGGTGCTGCAAATCCGCTCAAGTTCCCTGAATGAAGCGCAAGGCGAGGAGGCGCTGCTGGATATAGCCCGCCGCATCCTGAAGCTGCAGGAGCGGAACAAGCCCGTTCAGGAGGTGTTTGGAGATCATCCGCAAGATTACTGCGATGAGCTCGTCTCTGATCTGAACATGCGAAAGCCGAGAACGGCAAAGGACAAGGTTAAATATTATATCATGATCCCGTGGGTCGCTCTGACCTGGGTATTCTTTATTTACATGATAATGGGCTTCTTGGGCAAATGGTTCGGCGGCGATCTGGAGTATATGAGGATTCGTACATCGACACTGCTGCTGATCGCTTTGGGCTCAATCCTGCTGATCGAGCTGTTGACGCGGTTTATGGGACCGGACAAGAAAGAATCCGATGACGAGCCGAAACCGCACCGAATCGATGCCAAGTCGCTCGGAATATCGGTAGCGGTCACCGCAGCAATTGTAGCGGTTTATCTGGTACTGAGCCGTCTGCTGCCCTCCTTTACTGTTTCTCCATGGGACAGCCTCATTCTGTTCGTCATCGGTTTGGCCGGACAACAGCTTATATTCCTGCGGAAACCCCGCCACAAATAAAGCAATAAAGGACGTTCCTTACGCACACGGATGCGCAAAGAACGTCCCTTTTATTTGACCGGTTGTTCGACAATACCAGTATAGAGACCCAAGCTATTTAACTTCGACACGGCGATTCAGGAGCATAACCATTCCTGTAATCATGAGAAGGCAAAATGCGGCTTCAATGGCAATTGAACTATATAAGTCGCTGTATTTGTAGGGATCTGACGAATAGCCCATTCCTTGATCCGAGGTCATAATGATTTCAAACCAGCCGAATTTGGGGAGGTTCAGCAGACTCTCGATGAACAGGCTGATCCCGTTCTGAATAACGAGGTAAGAGATGAGCATAATCCATGCCTGCCCTTTGGTCCGGAAGCTTCGGCCAATCGTTACGGATGTGAACAGGGCCAGCAGTTGGACAAGAACCATCCAAAATCCGCCAGCCGCAACCAAAGTCACTTCTCCCCATGAAAGGTGAGATACGCTCCCCGCTGTCTCGTCTACCCAATTAAACAGAGACATGACGCCTGCCTGCTCTCTGAGCCCGTTGTGGAGCAGAAACACGATGTCGACAAGCAGCGTAGCGAGGAGACCAAGCAGAAGCGGCGACAGGATATGGTATATTGTCCTTACCGGGAGCAGCCTGCGGCTGTAGGATATGATGTTCCGACTGTAGGTTTTTACCGAAATGACGATAATCATCACAGAAATGGCAACGTACCCTAAGATCATCAAAGTGAACCCGGCTGCCTCGTTATGGCCGAACAGCTCGAGCAGCAGTTCCGCAACGGCCAAAACGACAGCGGCGATCAGCAGAGTTGTTGCATTCCGGTTCCAATCATATTTAAGCAATCTCATCATTCGGCATACACCTCTTTAAACATCTCGTCAACGCTCTTCCCGGCAGTCATCCGCAGGCCTTCAACTTCTTCCCTCATCACAATCTGGCCGTCACGGATGAAAATGACCTCGTCAAAGATCCGCTCAATATCTTTCACCAGATGGGTGGAGACAATGAGGCTGCTGTTCTCGTCGTAAAACTCCAGAATAGCGTCGAGAATTTTGCCTCTGGCCACCGGATCTACGCCCCCGATCGGCTCATCAAGCAGGTACAGCCGGGCCGCTCTGGAGAGGGCAAGCGTCAACTGGAGCCGCTCATTCATCCCTTTTGACAGGGTACTGATCCGTTCGCCCAGGTCCAGCTTCAAAAACTGCAGCATGTCGTTCGCTTTCGCACTGTCAAAATCGGCATAGAAATCACGGTAAAAGGCTACCGCATCCCTGACTCTCATCCACGGTTCCGTCAGCGGCCGGTCCGGCATGAATGAGACGAGCCCTTTGCTGTTCGTTCCAACGGGCGTCCCGCACACGGACGCCTCACCCTCTGTAGGCTGGACCAACCCGGCCGCAATTTTCATCAGGGTGCTTTTTCCGCTGCCATTTGTACCGAGCAGTCCGACAATGCGCCCTGGTTCGATCTCGAAGGAGACATCCCGCAGGGCGACCTTTGAGCCATATTTTTTGCCGATATGCTCTAAACGAAGTACACTATCCAAAGCTCTTCCGCTCCTGTTCCTTAAATTCCGTCTCCACGGCTTCAGTCACAATGGACACAATATCGTCCTTTCCGAACCCAAGCTCCTTCATCCCCTGTACAAACTTATCCAGCAGTTCGCCGGCCATTTCCTTTTTGATCTCCATAATTTTTGATTCCTCGCTTGTCACGAATCTCCCGAGTCCCCGCCGGGTCTCTACAATTCCTTCCCTCTCCAACTCCTGAAACGTCCGTTGGACCGTGTTCGGGTTAATCTGCAGCTCGGCCGCAAGCTCGCGCACTGAAGGGATTTTGTCTCCTGGCGTAAGGCTTCCGCTCACAATTTGCCTTTTGATGTAATTCATGATTTGCAAATAGATTGGAAGGTTATTGTCAAATTCTATACTCACCGGTACACGCTGCTCCTTTCCTCCGCTCTTGCCGGCCTAAATCATCAGGCAATATCACGTCTCTTAAAAGTAACAAAGCTGGCGGCAAGAAACAAGATGACATACACACTGAGAATGATAACCGAGAAAGTCAACGTCATGCCTTTAATAGGCGCCGTGTTTGTGGCATATACCGACAAATCCGTGTTGGTAAAAAGCAGGTACTTGGCAAATGCGTAGCGTGAAAGGACCATATTCAAGATGCTCTGCAAAACGACGGCGAACATCCCGATACCGATCGTTGCACCCGCCGACCGGGTCAGCACACCGATCATGAAGACGAAGGTCGTATAAACAAACATGTAGACGAGAGTGTACAAGGCTTGCAAGAACAGATCCGCCCACGACACTTCTGAAGCGCCAAAGCCAAACACGACCCATCCTGCGGCAAGGGTAACTGCGAGTGTAAACACCGCAAGCGCAAGCATGTACAGCAATGCCACCACATACTTGGAGGCCAGAATCCTGCTGCGGCCGTGCGCCCGGATCATCAGAAATTTAATCGTCCCCATGCTGTGTTCCCTGGCTACAATGCCGGACGTACTGATGATCACAATATAGAGCATGATCGAGCCGAGCCCCCGTATTTCCATGCATTCTGCGGCAAAACGGAGCGCCGTGTACGTCTCTCCCGAAGGAGCAATAGTTGTCAGATAAGCTAGCAAAGCTACGAAACCTGCCATAATTAAAAAGGCGATGAAAAAACTTCTCTTCTTGCTGAGCTTAAGCCACTCATTTACGACCAACTTGCCAAAACCCGATCCATGATTAAGCAATGCGGTTTCCTCCCGTCCATTTCAGGAATTCTTCTTCAAGCGTAGATTTGGCTTCCTCAATGCGGTACAGGGCCGCATCATGCTCTCCCAGCGCTTTGACGACAAGCGGAATATCTTCATCCTTTAGTGAAAGAAGCAGCTCGTTTCTCTCCTCGAAGACCCTGGTTACCTGTACCATATCCAGACGATCCAGAGCCTGACGAGCGACAGTAAGCGGCGTTGCTCTCACTACTACCTCGATTTGGGAGCGCTCTGCCTTGTTCTGCTGCTCTCCGATATCGCGAACCGTAACCAGTTTGCCGTTTTGAATCACGACCACGCGGCCGCAGATCTGCTCGATTTCGGAAAGCAGATGCGAGGAGATTAAAATGGCGATTCCTTCCTTGCTTGCAATCTCCTTCAGGTAGTCGCGCATTTCCCGGATTCCGGCCGGATCCAGCCCGTTCGTCGGTTCATCCAGAATCAGGAGGGAAGGCTTGTGAAGCAGAGCCTGGGCAATACCGAGCCGCTGACGCATGCCGAGCGAATAGGCTTTGACTCTCTTGTTCAGCGCATCTTCCAGACCGACCAGCCGGATGACTTCCTGAAACCGTTCATCGGTAATGCCATCCGTCATTCTGCGGTACTGCTTCAGATTATCAAGCCCTGTCATATACGGATAAAATTCGGGATTCTCGATAATGCCCCCCACATGGCGGATTGCCTTAGTAAATTCGCTGCGGATGCTGTGCCCGCCGATCGATATATCTCCTTCTGTCATGCCGATCAGCCCGACAATCATTCGAATCGTAGTTGTCTTGCCCGCTCCGTTTGGACCCAGCAGGCCGACAATTTCACCCGGAAACAGTTCGAAACCAAGTCCTTCGACAATGGTTTTCCCGCCAATTCGTTTCGTTACGCCTTTCAGGCTGAGAACCGCCCTTTCCCTTTCATTTGTTGCCATTTTAAAATCCACTCCTTTTTCGTATCACTGTTATAGTTAAATAGTACACTAATAATCTGATTGTGTAAATGAAAAATTTGGAAAAATGGCTCGCTAAAATTAAAAAGCAGCAAGCCCCGGGAATATCGAGACTTGCTGCTTTTATGATTCTAGCGTTTGATTTGTTGTCAGAAAACATTAAATCAACAGATTAAATAAATTCAAATCACGGTTGAGCTCGGTATAAGTAATTCCCTTGGCTTCCATACGCTTGATGAGCGGGATATAATCCTCTTTGTTCAGCAGCTCGATGCCGACAAGGGCGGGTCCGTTCTCCTTGTTGTTCTTCTTCGTATATTCAAAGCGCGTAATATCGTCGTTCGGCCCCAGAATATCGGACAAAAATTCACGCAAGGCCCCTGCCCGCTGCGGAAAATTGACCATAAAGTAATGCTTGAGGCCTTCATAAATGAGTGAGCGCTCCTTCATCTCCTGCATCCGGTCAATGTCGTTGTTCCCCCCGCTGACGACGCAGACGACGGTCTTGCCTTTGATTTGCTCCCGGTACATATCGAGCGCCGCCACGGAAAGCGCCCCTGCCGGCTCGACAACAATTGCATTTTCGTTGTACAGCTCCAGGATCGTCGTGCAGGCCTTGCCTTCCGGAACCTTGATGACATCATCCAGGACGTTCTTCGAGACTTCAAACGGAAAGTCTCCAACCCGCTTTACAGCCGCCCCGTCGACAAATTTATCGATCGTATCCAGGGTAACCACTTGTCCCTGCTGCAAAGCTTCGCTCATCGATGCCGCGCCAAGCGGCTCGACCCCAATCACCTTCGCGGCCGGGGCAACCATTTTCAAATATGCGCCAACACCAGCCACAAGCCCGCCGCCGCCAATTGTAACAAACACATAATCCGCAGGCGTCTGAAGCTCCTCCATAATTTCCATGCCGATCGTCCCGTTGCCGGCCACAATCTTGGGATTGTCGAACGGGTGGATGAACGTCATGCCCTGCTCGCGGCAAGCCTTCATCGACTCTTCATAAGCGTCGTCATACGTATCCCCTGTCAAAATAACTTCCACATGAGAGCCGCCGAACCGCTTCACCTGCCTCACCTTTTGATTCGGCGTCGTAGCCGGCATGAAAATGCGGCCTTGTATCCCAAGCGCATTGCATGAAAATGCAACGCCTTGCGCATGGTTGCCGGCACTGGCGCACACAATCCCCCTGCCGGTCTCTTCAGGCGACAAGCTCCGAATCATATTGTAAGCGCCGCGAATTTTAAAAGAACGGACGATCTGCAAGTCCTCTCTCTTCAAGTAGACGTTGCAATCGTATTTTGCCGACAAAACCGCGTCCCGCTGCAGCGGAGTCCGCACAATCACTTCACGCAGCACATGGTGCGCGCGAACAATATCTTCCATGCCCACAGACGCTGAAGCTGCCGTCTTCGGGTTATCTGTCTGTTTCATTTTGCTCTCCACTCTCCGCTGTTCTATAGTTTAATCCGTGATCTATGACACATCTATTGCTATTGTAACATTATGCACGTGTATTGGATAAGGCTATTACTGTCAGTAGGGCAAGCTTATCCCAGTTCTCTTACCCGAAAGGGCTTAAGCCCTTTCAGAATGGTTCCCCTTTGGGCTTCGCAGCTCTCCGGCAGCATCAGTTCACTGCCGAGCTGTCCCGCCGTTTCATCGGTTTGAAAGCCCGGCGAGTCCGTCGCGACCTGAAACAGAATGCCCCCGGGCTCGCGGAAATACACGCTTTTGTAATATTCCAGATTAACAGCAGGTGAGGGATCAAATCCTTTGGCTCCGAGCATGTCCTGCCACATCAGCTGCTCGCTCTCATTCCTTGCCCGCCAGGCAATGTGACGTACTACTCCGGCTCCCGGGATCCCGGTTGGAATCGGATCCGTATTCAGATCAATCCGGCAGCCGGTCTCCCCGGGAGCTTCATAACGGACAAGCCCTTCCTCCTGGCCGCGACTCGTCAGGCCAAAAATATCTTCAAGCACCGTCGCAGTCTTCCAAGGGGCCTTGCTAAACAGCAGCGCACCGTCCAGCCCTTTTATTGCGTACTGTCCCGGAACGCCGCCAAAGGTCCTTGCACTGTCGGGGATTTTCCCGCGTTCCACCAGGTCAATCAAGAGTCCGGCGTTGTCGGTAAACCGCAGGTAATCCTCACCGAACCTGTGTATCTCCATATAATCAACCCCGTACCGCTTAAGGCGCTGGCGCCAGAACAGCAGACTGCCCGAAGGCACGGCATAAACCGTAACGCCGACCTGCCCGCTTCCGATACGCCCCGAAGGAAAATCCTCCTTTAGCAAAAAAGACACAATCGTGCCCGGGTGACCGGACTCATTGCCGAAATACAAGTGATATACATCGTGAGCATCAAAATGGATCGTCTGTTTGATTAGACGAAGTCCCAATAAGCCCGCATAGAAATCCACGCCTGCCTGTACATCATTTACATATGCAGTAATGTGATGAATACCCGCCGTTTTTAGCAACCTGAAACCTCCTCCGGCATTTAGGCTCGTTCTTTTTATTATAAAGATTCATCAGCCTGAAATCATCTTTCATGCAGATTTGCGAAAAAGGATTGCTATTCAAATGATTATCAGTAAAATAATATTAACGTTAAAAATATTTTAATGATTAATTTATTTTGAAAGGTGGTCACTATGGAACAGGTTTTAGTTCAATCGCAAACCGCAGGGTCCTCCCTGGGCAAAAACAAAGATTACCTGCTGCTGCTGCTCGCCAAAATGATCTCCCGCTTCGGCGACTCGATCGATGCCATTGCCTACAGCTGGATCGTGTATATGCTGACAGGCTCCAAGCTGCTGATGGGGACGCTGTTTGCAGTGAACAGCATCCCTGCTATTGTTTTGAGCATTTTTACAGGCGTATTTGTGGACCGATGGTCCACAAAGGTTATCGTCATCTGTGCCGATTACGGACGCGGCCTGCTTGTATTTGTGACCGGACTGCTGTATATGACCGGCCGGCTCGAAGTATGGCATCTGTTTCTGTTCACCCTGCTGATTTCTTCCTTCGAGGCTTTCGCTTCTCCAGCGGAAAACTCGTGGATTCCACGCATATTGCCCAAATTCCTCCTCCTGAAAGGTAACTCCTTGTCCAGCTCTATGGCGCAAACGGCGGAGCTTGTCGGTCTGGCCGCTGCCGGTGGCATCGTTGTTCTGATCGGCAATGCCGGCGCGCTGTGGGTGGATGCGGCCACTTTTCTATGCTCAGCCGTTATTCTGACTTTCGTAAGCAGCGGCCGCGCTGATGCGGCAAATCCCGCTACAGCGCTCGCAGAGACTGCCGTCCCGGACCAAGCTGCAACATCCGGCAAGCCGAGCGCATATAAAGCTTATATCATCCAGCTTAAAGAGGGCTTCAGCTATGTCAGAGGGAATTTGCTTATCTTCACTTCCATTATTCTGGCCGCGCTCGTTAATTTTTGCCTGGCCCCGATAAACGCGCTGCAGATCGTGTATGTGAAGGATTTGCTGCATGCGGGCCCGGGAGGGTTAAGCATGCTCGGGATATGCCTCACTTGCGGCATGATCCTCTCGGGACTGGCCATCGCGAAATGGGGCGACCGCTTTCGGAAAAGCACGCTGATTTTGTCGGCGATACTGCTGATGGGAATCTGCTTAGCGCTGCTTAGCTTGCCTCCTGCACTCCCTGGCATATATGCTCTGGCCGCCGCTGCTGGGCTCATGTCCTTGTTAGGAGCCTCGGTCAGCCTGGCTTCCGCCCCTCTGCGCTCCTATGTCATGGAGGTTACTCCCGGACATATGCTTGGACGGATTTCCGCCTTGATCAGCATGATGTGCCTGAGTGCCGTACCGCTCGGAGGGACATTAACCGGTCTCGTTGCTGACCTGGTCCCAATTCCACATCTATACGCCATAATTGGCTCGGTTATCGCGCTGCTTGCGCTTGGACTTTTTAACTATAAGGCTTTTCGAAGTATCTAGCTCCATGAATGGATTGATCCGGCTATGACAGATCTTGTTGTCTGGCCTCATAACAGGCAGGCTGCTTTGTATTCCAGTTCCCCTTCCTTTATAATGATAGAATCAATGAGTTGAACGAGACTCGTCAGGGGTGGGCGCCATGAGGGACATTCTGGAATTGAAAACACCGGCAGAGATCAAAATTTATTCGGACCCGTATCGGCTCAAAATATTTCACGGCTTTAATAAATTCGGCAGGCCTGCCACCGTCAAGGAAGTTGCAGATTCCCTCGGGGAAGTGCCTGCCAAGGTGTATTACCACGTGAAGAAGCTGGAAAGCATCAAGCTGCTGCAGGTTGTTGAAACACGCGAGATCAACGGGATTGTCGCCAAATACTATGAACCGTTCCAGGGGGACATCCGGCTAAAGTCGGAAATTAAAGCCGAGCTGGAGAAAGTGTATCTCTCCGAAACCCAAAAGCTGATTCAGGAAATGTATGAAATGAGTAAGCAGAAATTTTTAAGCAGTATTGACGGAACCCGGAAAACATCAGGACATCTGGTCAATAATTCTCTTTACATGACTAAAGAAGAAGCCGCCCAGCTCGTTAAAGATTTTGAAGCCCTGATCGAACCTTATGTCTCTAAGAGAAGGGGAGCCCATATTTATACCCATGAAATCTTTTTGTCTTTAATTAATGAGACAGGGGGAATTCAGAAATCCAATAATGATTCTGCTTCTTCCACAGGAAATCCAAATTCGGAGCCACCCTCTAACGAAACGTAAACAAGCGCCGTCAGATTATTTTTCCGGACCCTCCGGTATAAACAATCTGCGGCGCTTCTTTTATTGCCATATGGAATTTGTTCTAAACCAGTGCCTTAGCGGCGATATCAGTGCGCATATGCTTGCCTTCGAAATGAATCTTGTTTGCCGCCTCGTACGCTTTGTCCCTCGCAGCAGCGATATCGCTGCCCATTCCGACAACGCCAAGCACACGTCCCCCGTTTGTCACCCATTCACCGGCCTCGGTTTTACCGGTTCCGGCATGGAACACAAGCGCTCCGCCTGCAGCTTCAGCGGATTCCAGTCCAGTAATTGGGAGTCCCTTCGGATAAGAAGCCGGATATCCGGGCGAAGCCAGTACAACACAAACGGCCGCGTCCTCGCTCCATTCGATGTCGATCTGATCCAGCGTCCCATTCAGTGAGGCAAGAAAAATATCCAGCAGATCGGTTTTCAGCCGCGGCAGCACGACCTGGGTCTCCGGATCGCCGAATCTGGCATTGAATTCGACCGTCTTCGGCTTGCCTTCCGGCGTAATCATCAGGCCCGCAAACAGGACGCCGCGGAACGGCCGTCCTTCAGCCACCATCGCTTTCGCGGTCGGCTTGATGATCGTCTCGATCGCTTCTTCAATAATTGCTTCCGCGATATGAGGCAGCGGCGAGTAAGTCCCCATCCCGCCGGTATTCGGACCTTTGTCACCATCATAGACCGGTTTGTGATCCTGAGCCGCAGCCATCGGACGTACCGTTTCGCCATCTACAAAGGCAAGGATCGACATTTCCTGTCCTTCCATAAACTCTTCGATGACAACCTGGCTTCCGGAGCTTCCGAACACCTTGCTGACCATGATATCGGCAAGCGCCTGCTCGGCTTCTTCACGGGTGAAGGCAACCGTTACCCCTTTGCCCGCCGCAAGACCGTCAGCCTTGATGACAATAGGCACCTGCTGAGCCCGCAAATAAGCCAGCGCCGCTTCGTAATTGTCGAATTTCTCGTAGGCGGCTGTCGGAATGCCGTATTTCTTGAGCAGATCCTTCATAAATGTTTTGCTGCCTTCAATGTGAGCTGCGTTTTTGCGCGGTCCGTATACCGGAATGCCTTTGGCTTCGAACGCGTCGACGATGCCTTCAGCCAGCGGATCATCCGGCCCGATGACGACGAGTCCGACTTTCTTCTCCTCGGCGAATGCCGTCAAGCCGTCAAAATCGCTGACCGGAAGCGGAACAAGCTCGGCCACCTGGGCGATTCCCGCATTGCCGGGCGCGCAGTAAATCCGTCCGGCTTTTGCGCTTTTCGACAGCGCCCAGCATATCGCATGCTCGCGGCCGCCGCCCCCAACCACCAGAATATCCATGATTCTCCTCCTTTGATAGAAAGAAAGCCCGCCTTCGCGGGCCCTAATATATAGTCCAAATGCCAAAATAACCGATTATTGATTAATGTCTGAAATGGCGGACGCCCGTAAATACCATCGCTATGCCGTATTCATTGGCTACCTGGATCGACTCTTCGTCCTTGATCGAGCCGCCCGGCTGAATAACCGCAGTAATTCCGGACTTAGCCGCAAGTTCCAGCGTATCGCCCATCGGGAAGTACGCATCCGAGGCGAGCACGCTGCCTTTCGCCTTCTCGCCGGCTTGCTCGATGGCGATTTTGGCTGCGCCCACACGGTTCATTTGACCTGCGCCTACGCCGATTGTCATGCTGTCCTTGGCCAGTACAATCGCATTCGATTTTACATGCTTGACTACCTTCCAGCCAAACAGCAGCTGCTTCAGCTCTTCTTCCGTCGGCTGCCGGTCCGTTACTACCTTCAGGTCCGAAACGTTCAGGGAGTGAACATCGCTTTCCTGAACGACCATTCCGCCGTCGATTGTTGTAATCGTATAGTTTTTCTCGCGGTCTTCGCCTGCTTTCAGATCGCCGATTTTGAGCAGCCGGATGTTCTTCTTCTTGGTCAGCACATCAAGCGCGTCCTGGGTGAAGCCTGGGGCCAGGATGATTTCAAGGAAAATCTCTTTCAACAGCAGAGCGGTATCTTCGTCGATGATCCGGTTTGCGGCCACAATGCCGCCAAAAATCGATGTCGGATCCGCGGCATATGCTTTCTGGTAAGCCTCCAGCACGCTGCCGCCGATGCCTACACCACAAGGATTCATGTGCTTGACGGCGACAACGGCAGGCTCCTCGAACTCTTTTACAATCTGCAAAGCCGCATTCGCGTCATTGATATTGTTGTAAGACAGTTCTTTCCCGTGTAGCTGCTCCGCAGTTGTCATCGTATCGGCAGCCGCAAGCGGCTTGCGGTAGAAGGCGGCCTTCTGGTGCGGATTTTCTCCGTAGCGGAGGTCCTGAATTTTCTCGTAAGTAACCGTCAGCCGTTCAGGAAGCGGATCGCCCGTCACATTCGACAAATAGTCGGAGATCAGCGCATCGTAAGCGGCGGTATGACGGAATACTTTGGCTGCGAGACGTTTGCGCGTATCCAGCGTCGTATCTCCGTCTTTGCGAATTTCGTCCAGCACGGTGCCATAGTCTGCAGAATCTACAACCACGCTGACAAAAGCATGGTTTTTGGCAGCAGAGCGCAGCATGGTCGGACCCCCGATGTCGATATTTTCAATGGCCTCTTCATATTCGACATCAGGCTTGGCAATCGTCTCCTGGAAAGGATACAGATTGACAACTACAAGATCGATATAATCCAGACCAAGCTCTTTCATCTGCGCCTGATGCTCCGCACTGTCGCGGATGGCCAGCAAGCCGCTGTGCACGGCAGGGTGAAGCGTCTTTACGCGTCCATCCAGAATTTCAGGAAAGCCTGTTACATCCGAAATTCCGATAACAGGAACGCCTTCCTTGGCAAGCAGATTTTTGGTTCCGCCTGTCGAAATAATTTCCACACCCAGATTGGACAGCTCACGGCAAAACTCCACAATGCCGGACTTGTCGGATACGCTCACTAGCGCTCTTTTCATACTCAAAGATAGGACCTCCTTAAATTTGGTGATCAGGGGAAAAACGGCTTCTTTCTGAATGATGAGCAGCTGCCTTATTTCACCCGGTTTCCGGTTTGCTTAAGCCCGGGCTTATAGGCTTTATTCACGGGCAATCGACGGATTATTAAACCGCATGACAGCATGCGCTTTATTCCATTGAATACGCAAATATTTCTCGGGAAATATCGAAACGGCTCTAATGATTTCAAGATAACCTGACAAAAGAAACGATATTCGTACGAATTGTTTGCTCCCTGCGTAGTACGGCTCGGTTTAATGTCTAATCGTCACTTTTCGGCCTTCGATTACGACCTTGCCTTCAGCAAACGCGGACACGGCCTGCGGATAAAGCTTCATTTCTGCAGCATGAATTTTGGCTTCAAGCGACTCCCTGCTCTCGCCCTGGACCATTTCAACCGGCTGCTGGGCCACAATCGCGCCCGTATCCATCCCGCCGTCTACCAGATGCACCGTGATGCCGGTGACCTTCACGCCGTAATCCAACGCCTGACCGATCGCGTCCTTGCCGGGAAAAGCCGGCAGCAGCGACGGATGAATGTTGATCATTCGCCCTTCATACGGCTTCACAAGCACGGCAGTAAGCAGCCGCATATATCCGGCCAGAACGATCAGATCAATGCCGCGCCTTGCAAGCTCCGAGGCAATTTCGGCTTCGTACGCTTCCCGGCTGTCGTATTCTTTGGGCCGGAACAGATACGTGTCGATTCCTAAGGCTTGCGCACGCTTAACGACAGGGGCTTCGGGCTTGTCGCAGACGAGCAGGTCCACAGTGGCGCCCCCAAGCCGGCCTGCGGCCGCCGCTTCGGCCAACGCCTGAAAGTTGCTGCCCTGGCCGGATGCGAACACCGCAATCCGAAACGGTGTCATTAGACTTCAGCCCCCGTAAAGGTCACTTCGCGGGACCCCTCGGTGACTCTGCCGATCACATACGGCTTCTCTCCCGCGTCCGCGAGCGCCGCTTGCGCAGCTTCCACCTGATCGGCAGCGACGATAATGACAAGACCAATCCCCATGTTGAATGTTGTGAACATATCCCGGTTGGACACGCCGCCTTTATCCTGAAGCAGTTTGAACACCGGCAGAATCGGCCATGAGCCGTAGTCGATTTCGACATTTACGCCTTCCGGAAGGACGCGCGGAATGTTCTCGATAAAGCCTCCGCCCGTAATATGCGCCATTCCTTTTACCTGAACTTTGTCGATCAGCGAAAGGGCCGGTTTGACATAAAGCCGTGTCGGTTCAAGCAGAACATCGCCGAGCTTGGCGCCTTCCAGTTCTGGAAGCTCATCGCTCAGACTGTAACCGCCATCTTCCAGCAGCAGCTTCCGCACCAGCGAAAATCCGTTGCTGTGCACGCCGCTGGAAGCAAGGCCGATGACCGCGTCCCCGGCTTTTATGGTGCTGCCGTTAATAATTTTGCTTTTATCGACAACGCCGACCGTAAAGCCGGCGATGTCGTATTCGCCTTCCGCGTACATGCCCGGCATTTCCGCCGTCTCCCCGCCGATCAGGGCGCAGCCCGACTGGGCGCAGCCTTCGGCGATTCCGGCGACGATTGCTTCGATCTTGGACGGGATGACTTTATCGCAAGCCAAGTAGTCGAGGAAGAACAGCGGCTCCGCTCCCTGCACGACGATATCGTTCACGCACATCGCCACGGCATCGATGCCGATCGTATCGTGCTTGTCCATCGCAAAAGCAAGCTTCAGCTTTGTGCCGACACCATCGGTGCCGGATACCAGCACCGGTTCCTCATATTTGTCTTTGTTCAAGCCGAACAAAGCGCCGAAGCCGCCCAAATCGGTCAAAACTTCCGGGCGGAATGTCCGCTTCACATGTTTCTTCATCCGCTCGACTGCTTCATTACCCGCCGCGATATCGACACCGGCGCTTTTGTATGCTTCAGACACGTAAAGACACTCTCCTTAGGGGATATAATATTTATTTCACTAAGTTAAACAGCATAGTGATACCGTACAAACCGCTTGTTTGGCGAATGGTGCTTCAGTTTCTTCCCTCAGCACCCGCAGCCAAACTTCTCCTCACCGTCGAAATCGGTCCGTGTCGGATAATCGTTGTCGAAGCAGGCCATGCAGAGGCCGCCCTTGTAATCCGACTGATTGCTGCCGCCGATGGCTTCAACCAGTCCTTCCGGACTGAGGAAGGCCAGGGAGTCGGCGTTGATCTCCTTGCAAATTTCGGCAATGGATTTCGAGGACGCGATAAGCTCTTTGCGGTCCGGCGTATCGATGCCGTAAAAGCACGGATTTTTGAACGGCGGCGAGGTGATGCGCACATGCACCTCGGTTGCCCCGGCTTCGCGGAGCAGATTGACAATCCGGCGCGATGTCGTACCGCGCACGATGGAGTCGTCAATCATGACGACGCGTTTGCCTTCAACGACACGGCGGACGGCGCTCAGCTTCATTTTCACGCCCTGCTCGCGCAGCTCCTGGCTCGGCTGAATGAAGGTCCGGCCTGTATATTTGTTCTTGATCAGGCCAAGCTCATAAGAAATACCGGTCTGCTCCGCGTAGCCGATCGCCGCCGAAATGCTTGAATCCGGCACGCCGGTCACAACATCGGCGTCGACGAACGATTCCTGCGCCAAGCGTTTGCCCATTCTTTTGCGGGCGGAATGCAGGTTGGCCCCGTTCAGATCGCTGTCCGGACGCGCGAAATAGATATATTCCATCGCGCACAGCGCCTTGCGCTCCGGCTCTGCGAAACGGTCCTCATGCAGGCCGTCCGCATCCAGAATCAAAAGTTCGCCCGGCTGGATGTCGCGGACCGTTTCCGCGCCGATCGTCTCGAACGCGCAAGTTTCCGACGAGAACAGATAGGCATCGCCGAGCCGTCCCATCGACAGCGGACGCAGGCCGTGCGGATCGCAGGCGACGATCAGCTTGTCGTTGGTCAGCAGCAGAAACGCAAATCCGCCGACGATGTCGCGGAATGCATCCTTGGCCGCTTCGACAAGCGGTTTGGAGGATCTGGCAATGAGATGTGCCACGACTTCCGTATCGCTCGTAGTCTGAAAGATCGAGCCGCTTTGCTCAAGCTGCTTGCGGATCTTTGGCGCATTCACGATATTGCCGTTCGTCGCCACCGCCAGATCGCCGTCTCTGTACTTGAATACGAGCGGCTGGGCGTTGGTCAGACGGCTGTCGCCGCTGGTGGAGTAACGCACATGGCCGATCGAGCGGTCGCCGATCAAGGAGGTGAGCCGATCCTTGTCGAACACTTCTTTTACAAGGCCCATTCCTCGGTGGTAATGGAATTCGTTGCCGTCCGTTACACAAAGCCCTGCGCTTTCCTCGCCGCGGTGCTGCAGAGCATGCAGACCGTAGTAAGACAAGGACGCGGCCTCCGGATGTCCGAAGACACCGAAGACGCCGCATTCCTCTTTCAGCGTATCAAATATATCGTTAGGTCCTGTTCCCTGATTATAATAATCGCCTGTCCAAAGACTTTGCCGTCTTATTTCATCAGACATGGAATAGCTTCCTCCCAGACCTGCTTCAAGCCTTCAACCGGTTTGTTCAAGGCCGAAGCGCGGTTGATCTCGATTTCCAAGCTTTTGCCTGCTACTTGTCCGATTACAGAAACCGGCACTCCTTGACTTGCGATAAATTGTTCGAGTTCCTCCGCCTTGTCTGCCGATGCGGACAGCAGAATCCGTGATTGGGATTCGCTGAACAAAGCGACGTCAGGACGAAGCTGTGTTTCAATGGCAACTTTGGCGCCAAGACTGCCGCTGATGCAGGATTCGGCCAAGGCAGCTGCGAGCCCGCCTTCCGAGAGGTCATGGGCCGAGGATACAAGCCCTTTCTGAATAGCGGTCAAAACCGCACCAAGCAGCTTTTTCTCCGTTTCGAGGTCAAGCTCCGGCGGCCGTCCTTCCGTTACGCCGTGAACGACAGCCTGGAATTCGCTGCCGCCAAGCTCAGCTTTGGTTTCACCAAGCAGCAGGATGACGTCCCCTTCCTGCTTGAAGCCCTGTGTCGTAATATGGTCCACGTCATGTACGAGGCCGACCATGCCGACAACCGGCGTCGGATAGATGGCGCCTTTAGCGTTCTCGTTGTACAGGCTGACGTTGCCGCCGATGACCGGCGTATCCAGCACCCGGCACGCTTCCGCCATACCGTTCACCGTTTTCTCCATCTGCCAGAAAATATCCGGCTTCTCCGGACTTCCGAAGTTCAGGTTGTCCGTAATCGCAAGCGGTTCCCCACCGGAGCAAACGATATTGCGGGCCGCTTCGCTGACGGCGATTCGTCCCCCTACCTCCGGATCGAGATAAACAAAACGTCCGTTGCAGTCCGTTGTCATCGCCAAAGCTTTGCGCGTACCCCGGATCGTTACAACCCCTGCATCAGAGCCCGGCCGCACTGCCGTACTCGTGCGAACCATATAATCGTACTGCTCGTATACCCATGCTTTGCTGGCGAGCGACGGTGAGCCGAGTACTTTGTCCAGCGCTCCACCCAGATCGGTCATTTCTTCATACCGCAGGGTATCTACATTTGCCTGATCGTTGTAGTAAGCCGGTACCTCCGACGGTTTGTTGTAAATCGGGCACTCGTCAACAAGCGCGGTGACAGGCATATCGCCGACGATTTCGCCAAGATGGAACAGCTTCAGGCGTCCGTCATCGGTTACTTTACCCACTTTGGCGCAAATGACGCCCCAGCGGTCGAAAATTTCCTTCGCCTGCGCTTCATGCTGCGGCTCAACGACAAACAGCATCCGTTCCTGGGATTCCGACAGCATCATTTCGTAAGGCGTCATGCCTTCCTCGCGCTGCGGCACCTGGTCCAGATAAAGCTCGAGGCCGTTTCCGGCTTTACTAGCCATTTCGGCGCTGGAGCAGGTCAGTCCGGCTGCACCCATGTCCTGAATCCCGAGCACGATGCCGCTGTCAATCAGTTCAAGGCAGGACTCCATGACAAGCTTCTCCATGAACGGATCGCCAACCTGAACCGCCGTCCGTTTCGCTTCGGACTCTTCCGTCAGTTCCTCGGAAGCAAAGGTGGCGCCATGAATGCCGTCGCGGCCTGTAGGCGGCCCCACATAGAACACCGGGTTGCCTACACCCTTGGCGACACCGCGCTGTATTTTGTCATGATCGATCAGACCGACGCACATCGCATTGACGAGCGGATTTCCGTCATAGCTGTCGTCAAACACGACCTCACCGCCCACCGTCGGAATTCCGATACAGTTCCCGTAGCCGGCGATACCGGATACGACATGCTCGAACAGGTATTTAACGCGCTCGCTTTCCAACTTACCGAAGCGCAGGGAATTCAGAATAGCTACCGGTCTTGCACCCATCGAGAAAATGTCGCGAATGATGCCGCCTACACCTGTTGCTGCGCCTTGATAAGGCTCAACGGCAGACGGATGGTTATGGCTTTCAATCTTGAACACAACAGCCTGGTTGTCGCCGATATCGACAATCCCTGCGCCTTCGCCCGGTCCCATCAGCACCCGTTCTCCAGTAACAGGGAAGCGGCGAAGCAGCGGCTTGGAATTTTTATAAGCACAGTGCTCGGACCACATCACGCTGAACACGCCGATTTCCGTATAGTTAGGCTTACGGCCGAGAAAACCGCAGATCAGCTCGTACTCGCTGTCAGAAACACCCATCTGTTTGTAAATTTGCTGCTCGGCGATTTGCTCCGCCGTCGGTTCTTTAGCGGACAGTTGCTGTGTCATGGCGATCCCTCCAAGCTTTTAAAATTGATGTAAACATGCGTTTGCCGTCTTCGCTGCCAAGAAGCTTGTCAACCGCCCGTTCCGGATGGGGCATCATGCCGACCACGTTGCCGCGCTCGTTCGAGATCCCCGCAATGTCGATAACCGAACCGTTCGGATTGCTCACATAGCTAAAAACAATTTGTCCGTTCTCTTTCAGTCGTTCCAGCGTTTCTTCATCACAATAGTAGTTGCCTTCGCCATGCGCGATCGGGATCGTAATTTCTTCTCCTGGCGCATAATCGTTGGTGAACGGCGTATTGTTATTTTCAACCCGCAGCACGGTATCGTGACAGCGGAATTTCAGCGCCATATTCCGGCGGAGCGTGCCTGGCAGCAGTCCAGCTTCGGTCAAAATCTGGAATCCGTTGCAGATGCCCAGTACGAATTTGCCCTCTTCTGCCGCCTTCGCCACTTCAGCCATCACCGGCGCAAACCGGGAAATGGCGCCGCAGCGCAGATAATCTCCGTAAGAGAACCCGCCCGGAACAAGAATGCAATCATAGGCCGAAAGGTCGGTTGCGGTATGCCAGACATAATCCACCGGTTCGCCGAGCACATCCTCAACCGCTTTATAACAGTCAATATCACAGTTGGAACCCGGAAACACAAGTACAGCAAATTTCATGGATGTTAGCCCTCCAATTCAAAGCGATAGTCTTCCACGACCGTGTTGGCGAGCAGCTTCTCGCACATCATTCTAAGACGGGCTTCGGCTTCCGCGCGGTCGTTGGTATCCAGCGTCAGCTCCATATACTTACCAATTCGTACACTTTCGACTTCCTGAAATCCCATGGAATGAAGCGCGCCCTGCACGGCAACCCCCTGCGGATCAAGTACGCTTTGCTTAATGGTGACATAGACCGTTGCTTTCATCATGTTCCCTGTGTTCCTCCTAAAAGTTTTGTATAGCATAACCTTCCTGAGCAGCATCGACAAAACTCGCATCGGAAGGATCAGCTTAAGTTTTATTTATTAAAGTGAACTAAAAAGCACTTCAAAACCTTCTTACGATCGCTGCTCCAGCCAGGAAGCTAAAGCTCCCGGCCGGTTAATCTGCGGTAAATTTCACGGTAGCGCTTTGTCGTTTCCTCTACCACCGAAGGAGGCAGCGGAGCGGGCTGACTGTTTCCATCCCAGTCGGAATGGGCCAAATAGGACCGTACCGGCTCCTTGTCCATACTGTCGATTTCAATATCCAGCGCGTAGTTCTCCTTGGCCCAGAAGCGTGAAGCATCCGGCGTGAACATTTCGTCAATGACGATCAGCTTGCCATCCAAAAGGCCGAATTCCAGCTTGCAATCCGCCAGCAAAATGCCCCGTTCTCCGCAATAGTCACGCACGTAGGCGTACAATTCGAGCGAACGGGCCTGCATCTCCTCGGCCAGCTCCTGCCCGACCATCCCGGCCATTTTCGAAAACGGAATATCCTCATCGTGGCCGACGTCATTTTTCGCTGCGGGCGTAAAAATCGGCTCCTCCAGCTTGCTGTTCTTGCGAAGGCCTTCCGGCAGCTTGATGCCGTTAATTTCACCGGTTTTTACATACTGCCGCCAGCCTCCGCCGGTGACATAGCCGCGCACGACGCATTCAATATCGATGCGCTGCGCTTTGCGCGTCACCATCACGCGGTCTTTAAGCAGCTCCTTGTCCTTGATGACGCTCCCCAGCCGCTCCACATCCGTATGAACAACATGATTCTCCATCAGGGACGCGGTGCGTTCAAACCAGTAAGCGCTCAGCCGGTTCAGCACGTTGCCTTTGTCCGGAACAGCCGGCTCAAGCACATAATCGAATGCCGAAATCCGGTCTGTCACCACAATCAGATAATGCTCGCCAAGGTCATAAAGCTCCCTGACTTTCCCCTTGTAAAGAAGCGGCAAATCCACCAGATCCACTGCCGTTGAAACTGCAGGTTGCGCCAAGTAAAACCCTCTCCTTTGCCCGCCTTCGCTAGAGCGGTATTTAACGTTTAATTGTTTAGCCCAAGTTTTGAAAAAATCGTATCGACGTGCTTCAAATGCCACGCAGGGTTAAATGCATCATCAATTTCTTCGGAGCTCAGCACTTCCGTAATCGCCGGCGTTTCGCTGATAATATCGCGGAACTGGCGCTGCGTCTCCCAAGCCTGCATCGCCAGCGGCTGCACCGTGTCATAAGCCTGCTCACGGCTGAAGCCTTTGTCGATCAGCTTGGTCATCACGCGTCCGGAGAACGGCACGCCGAAGGTCCGGCCCATGTTGCGCTTCATATTTTCCGGGAAAACGGTCAGGTTCTTCACGATGTTGCCGAACCGGTTCAGCATGTAGTTCAGCAGCATCGTCGCATCCGGCAAAATGACGCGCTCTACGGAGGAATGCGAAATATCGCGCTCGTGCCACAACGTCACATTCTCATAAGCGGATACCATATGGCCGCGGATAACGCGGGAGAGGCCGGAAATATTTTCGCAGCCGATCGGGTTGCGTTTGTGCGGCATCGCCGACGAACCTTTTTGGCCTTTGGCGAAAGCTTCTTCAACCTCGCGGAATTCGCTCTTCTGAAGCGCGCGGATTTCCGTCGCGAATTTATCCAGCGAAGTGGCAATCAGTGCAAGAGTCGCCATATATTCGGCATGACGGTCACGCTGCAGCGTTTGGGTAGAGATTGGTGCAGGCGATGTACCCAGCTTTCCGCAAACAAATTCTTCAACAAAAGGATCGATATTGGCATAAGTGCCGACCGCGCCGGAAATTTTGCCGTACTGCACATTGTCGGCCGCGCGGCGGAAGCGCTCCAGATTTCGTTTCATTTCCTCGTGCCACAGTGCCATCTTCAGTCCGAAGGTAGTCGGCTCGGCATGCACGCCATGAGTGCGTCCCATCATCGGCGTATTTTTGTAGGCAATCGCTTTATCCTTCAGAATCGCAATGAAGTTCACGATGTCTTGTTCCAAAATTTCATTGGCCTGCTTGAGCAAAAACCCAAGCGCCGTATCGACGACATCCGTCGAAGTCAGCCCGTAGTGAACCCATTTGCGCTCAGCCCCAAGGCTTTCCGAAACGGCGCGTGTGAAGGCGATGACATCATGGCGCGTTTCCTGCTCGATTTCATAGATCCGGTCGATATCGAAGCGTGCATTCGCCCGCAGCGCCTTTACATCTTCCTTCGGAATGACGCCAAGCTCGGCCCACGCTTCACAGGCGCACAGTTCAAGTTCAAGCCATGCCTTGAACTTGTTCTCCTCCGTCCAAATGGCTCTCATTTCCGGTCTGCTGTAACGTTCTATCATCCTTGTTGATTCCTCCAAATATTAGTTTGCTTAATCCAGTTCAGCCCATCCTGCACATCTCTGCACAACAGGTTAATATGCCCCATTTTGCGCTTTGGCGCGGGTTCGCTTTTGCCATATAAATGCACTTTAGGCACAACATCCGCTGTCTCTGCAGATGGCTGCTCCAGCCATTTGCCGCTCGTCATCCGCTGCACAACCGGCTCAAGATGCTCGCCAAGCACGTTGACCATAACGACGGGACTCAGCAGCTTCGCTTGTCCGAGCGGCAGGTTGCAAACGGCTCTCACATGCTGCTCAAACTGCGACGTCGTGCATGCTTCCATCGTATAATGCCCGGAATTATGCGGACGCGGCGCAAGTTCATTCACAAACAGCTCGCCGTCTTTCGTGAGGAACATCTCCACCGCCAGCAGGCCGACCGCTTCAAGCGATTCGGCAATCCGCGCCGCCAGCCGCTCCGCCTCCTGCTGAACTTCGCCGGATACCCTGGCCGGAACAATCGAGGCGTGGAGAATGTTGCCATAGTGAATGTTCTCGGCTGCCGGGAAAGTCTTGATCTCGCCCCCCGGGCTTCTTGCCGCGATAACCGACAGCTCTTTGTCGAACGTTATAAACTGTTCAAGCACGAGCTCCGCCCCGCTGCTGCTGAGCGTTTGATAGGCTTCGGCAATCTCGTCTTCGCTCCGGATAACCCATTGTCCCTTGCCGTCATAGCCTCCGGTTGCGGCTTTCAGCACACTGGGGATTCCCAGACGCGAAACAGCCTCTCTCAGTTGCTCCTCGCCAGTGATTTCGGCATACGGGGCGACCTTGACGCCCGCTGCTTCAACCGCGCGTTTCTCCCGCAGGCGGTGCTGTGTCGTGTGCAGCAGCTTGCTGCCTTGAGGAACGGAAGACAGCTCCTCCAGCAGAGCCGCAACTTCCGAGTCCACATTTTCAAATTCATACGTTATGACATCCGCCCGATGTGCAAGCTCCCTTGCCGCCTCCTTGTCCCCGTAACCGGCGACAATTTGCTGCGCGACTTGTCCGCACGGGCTGTCCGGTGTCGGATCCAGCGTAACGAACCGGTAACCCAGATTGGCGCCGGCGAGTGCCATCATCCGTCCAAGCTGTCCGCCGCCAAGCAGTCCGATGGTCGATCCGGGTCTAACTTGCCCCTCGCTCACAGCTTCACCTTCTCCAGATCGCAGCTGCTTTCCAGCACTTCTTCTGCGATCCGCTCCCTGCGTTCCTGCAGCCGCTTCATCAAATCGCTGTCGAAAGCGCCGAGAATTTGCGCGGCCAGCAGCCCGGCATTCGTTGCCCCCGCTTTGCCGATTGCTACCGTTGCCACCGGTATACCGCCAGGCATCTGAACGATCGACAATAGCGAATCCAGCCCGTTCAGCGCTGCCGACTTGACCGGAACCCCGATGACCGGAAGCGTTGTTTTCGCTGCTACCATCCCGGGCAAATGCGCGGCACCGCCTGCGCCGGCAATGATCACCTTGATGCCCCGATCCGCCGCCTCTTCTGCGAATTCAAACATCAGATCAGGCGTCCGGTGTGCGGATACGACCTTTTTCTCATAAGCGATATTCAGTTCCTCCAGCACGTTACAAGCGTGAACCATTGTTTCCCAATCCGATTTGCTGCCCATAATCACAGCTACCTGCGCTGACATGACTCGACCTACTCTCCTCTATTTTTTAAGGCAAAAAAGTCCGATATCTCGCGAAAATACAAGTATTTTCATGACATCGGACTACACGGGAATACAGAACAAAAGAAGGTAAGACATCACGATCTATCCTTCCCCTTAATATTCCCTCGTAGTCCGAAAATTTACGGTTTTCAGGTAGAAACTGCCAGGCCCTATTCCCGGCTTTATACGAGAATCTTATATTTGGCGCCCTGGAATTTTCCTCGCGCTTTTCTAAACCTAGTTTAACAATACCGATCATGTCATGTCAACTAAACCCGAACATTCCATTTTCGCAAAATCAAAATGTTCGTATTTTACCTGCCAACCCGACAAAATGCATGAAATTTCTCCCCCTTTCCAAAAAATAAAAGGGAATGCCCGCTATAAAACAGACATTCCCTTTCGATTCGGCACAATCCTGTTATTTCACTACAAGCACCGGAATACGGGCATGCTGGACCACATTGTGGCTGACACTGCCCAGCACGAATTCACGAATGCCGCCAAGTCCTCGGCTGCCGATCACTATAACGTCATTGTCGTTCTTGACTGCAAAATCCAGAATCACTTCCGCCGCCGAGCCTTGTTCGAAGCTTTAGAACCGTCGTAGGCCAGCAATATTTTATTGAATAACATCATGTCCACCTCTTTCTATGTACCAGATCATTGAGGCGGGTTATCGCAAAAAATACGTATAAAGCGCGGCATTCAAAAACAGCAGCAGCGGAATACCGAACACAAAGCTTCCATGACGTGTCTTATGACGCTTCTTGTACATGGCAATAAGGATGCCAAGCGCTCCACCGATTGCCGCTAGCAGAAACAGCGTCCGCTCCGGGATGCGTTCCCGCCTTTCCCGAGCCCGGCGCTTGTCGTCCGACATCACCAGGTAAGCAATCAGGTTGATGAAAACAAACCATGCCATCAAGGCTTCCCTCATGGGCCGATGCCTCCTTAGGCTCCATTGTGAACCTTTTCTTTCTTTAATTATAAATCCGCCCCTATTCAAAAACAATTTCACAGCTGCGGAAACCCCTTGTTCTCTATCAGCATTTCAATAAAAATTTCCGTCGCTTTCGTCTGAAACTCGAGGTCGGGCGTAATAAGCGAAAAATGGCGCAGAATCGGAAAGCCCGAAGTATCCAGCAGCTTCAGCGCCCCCAGCCCCAGCTCCTTGCGGATCGTCCAAAACGACAGCAGGGTAATTCCCAGACCCGCTTCGATCGATTCTTTGATGGCCTGGGTGCTGCCGAAAACCATCAGATTTTCGGGGTAAAATCCAAGCAGTTCAAACGCTTTCTCCTGCATTTCCCTCGTCCCGGAACCCTCTTCGCGCAGAATCCAGGTTTCTCGGCTGAGATCTGCAGGCGTGATGACTGTTTGGCTTGCCAAGGGATGATGCGGACCGGCGGCAATGGACATTTTATCCTCGGCAAACGGTACTGCCCTGATCCGGTCCAGTTGCTTGATTTCCCCTTCAATAATACCGGCGTCCAACTGGCGGAGGCCCACCAGCTCGATAATTTCTTTGGAGTTGGCAATCGTAATGCTCGGCTGAACCGTGGGATAGCTGCTGCGCAAATAGGCGATGGCGTGGGGCAGAATATATTCGCCGAACGTATAGCTTGATCCTATGCTGAGCGGTCCGTGCGCCGTGTGCTTTAAATCATCCAGCAAATTTTCCATCCGTGTATACAAACTCAAAATTTCCACCGCATGATGGTACACGATCTCGCCGGCTTTGTTCAAACGCACATATTTATTGGTTCTTTCCAGCAGCTTGGCGTTCAGGCTCCTCTCCAGCCCCTGGATGTAGCTGCTGACGGCGGGCTGAGTCATGTGCAACGCTTCGGCCGCACGGGTAAAATTCTGCTGCTGCGCAACAGTCATAAAAACAAGCAGGGCCTGATCCATAAAATAGCCTCCTTCAGCGAAATTTATAATAAGTAATTACTTATTATAAAAATAATAATAACTTATTTTACTTATATTTGAATGAGGCATATGATGAACGCATCAAATCTTTTACCGGAGGAAAACAGATGGAACAGCAAAGCGTTATGACTCATCCAGATCCGGAGGGGCCGAATGCTTCTCCCGATCAGAAGCGCCCCAAAACTTTTCCCGCCCTCCGCTCGCTTGGCGGAATCGGCTTTACCTTCCTTATTGCGCTCATCGGTTACTTTCTGGCGAAGGTACCTGGTTTTGACCATGTGGGCCAACTGGCCTGCGCGATCATTATCGCCGTCGTCTACCGGCAAATCTGGGGCTATCCGGAAAAAATACGAGCCGGGGTTCAGTTTTCGGCCAAAAAACTGCTGCGCTTTGCGATTATTTTGTTCGGCCTGAAGCTGAATATTGACGTTGTATTTCAACGGGGTCTGGGACTGCTGGCCCGCGACGTGGGAACGATTGTGTTCGCGATTGGGCTGACGATGCTGTTAGCTAAATGGTTCAAAGCGGATTTGTCCCTGTCGCTCCTGCTTGGCATCGGAACTGGAGTTTGCGGAGCAGCGGCAATTGCGGCCGTGTCTCCAATTCTGAAAGCCAAAGACGAGGACACGGCGATTGGCGCCGGCATGATCGCACTGGTGGGAACGGTGTTTGCGATTGCCTATACCCTGCTCAGACCGATGCTGCCTTTGAGTTCGGTGCAGTACGGCATCTGGTCCGGCGTTAGTTTGCACGAAATCGCCCATGTGGCCCTGGCCGGCGCTCCAGCCGGAACCGACGCGCTGGCGATTGCGCTGCTGGCAAAGCTGGGACGGGTGTTCCTGCTTGTGCCGCTGAGCTTCATTCTGATGTACTGGATGAAGAGGAAAAACAAATCCCAAGGCGATGCCGGTTCAACCGCCCAAATTGAGTTTCCGTGGTTTCTGATCGGTTTTATCATTATGAGCCTGTTTAACAGCTATGTGTTGGGACATTCGTTCTCGATTCCCGCTCATGCCATGAACGACATTTCTTTCATCACCACATTTATTTTAACGATGGCGATGATTGGACTTGGACTGAACGTCAGTCTGAAGGACCTGCGAGCCAAAGCCGCGGGGCCGCTGTTGGCCATGGCGGTAACCTCAATAGTCCTGTCGGCGCTTTCCTTTTTTACCATGTAAAGGTCTGCTGGCCCAAATCCAATGATTAGGAAGGCCGGACATTCGCGTATCCATCGGGGACACCATCTCGCTGCTGACGGAACCGATTATATAAATGTGAAAAGGGAGCCGCGTATCAGCTTCAGCTCCCTTTTTTGCCATGTGGCAAACCCTCCTCTGGCGAGCTTGTGCACGAAAAATATAGAAGCTGTCCTTTTAGCCAAAAACGGCTTTCGGAACAGCTTCTTTTGCGGCTTGACCGGTTATGATGATTTAGGATTACTGTTTCGGGACTTCGTTTAAACTCGGCGGGTAGTCCGCCTGTTTATTCGGCTTTGTTTCCCGGGCTTCTTCCATAATGCTTGATCTGTTCTGTTTGTTGTCATTCTTGCGCGGTTTATGATACGGCACGGGCCATCACCTCCTGAAGCTTAACATCCCATGGCGAAACGGATTTTATTCGCTGTGGCCGGGTTATTTGCCCTTCTGCTCCATGGCCGCCTTCAGCAGCTCGCCAAGATTTGCGCCCAGCGATTCCTGCTTGGCATATTGTTTGACCAGCTTTTGCTGTTCGCGTTTATTCACGCGCTGCCCGTCCTTGTTGACCGTCTCGGTGATGCCGCATGGAAGACACTGAACGTATAGGCCCGCTTTGCCTTCCCTCAGCTCCATCTTTTTATGGCACTGCGGACAGCGGCGGTTGGACAGCCGTTTTTCGGCAGACCGGCGGTATCCGCAGTCCTCTGCCGGGCAGATGAGCAATAGTCCGCGTTTTGTCTTCTTTTCCAGCAGTCTCGTTCCGCAATCCGGACAATGGCTGCTCGATACATTATGCGGCTTGTAGGTTGCATCGCTGCCTTTGACCCGGCTTACAAGCTGCCCCGCCATTTCCCGGATGTCATGCAGGAAAGGATCGGGCTTCCCGTTCCCCTTTGCGATGCGCTCCAGCTCGGCCTCCCACTTGGAGGTAAGCTCCGGCTTGCGGAGCTCGGCCGGCGCCAGGTCGATCAGCTGTTTCCCCTTGCCTGTCGGATGGAGTGCATTTCCCTGACGTTCAATGGTATCCGAGCTGACCAGCTTCTCAATAATATCCGCGCGGGTAGCTGGAGTTCCGAGACCGTGCTTTTCCATTTGCGACAGCAGAGCCGCTTCCGTGTAACGTTTGGGCGGCTGCGTCCGGCCATTTTCCAGGCGGCACCGCTTTACGCTAACCTTCATGCCTTCATTCAACTCGGGCAGGGCCGAGCTCGAAGTTTCCTCTTCGCCCTCTCCCTCATCCTCTTCGGATTCGTCCACAACGGCATTCTCATAGACGGCGCGCCATCCCTGGTCCTTCATCGTAATGCCTTTGGCGGTAAACGTTTCGCCATTAATTTCAATGGTTACGGCCACCTGGTCGAAACGGGCCGGTCCATAGAACAAACTGATGAAGCGGCGGACAATCAGGTCGTACAGCTTCCGCTCATCACTGCTGAGCGCATTCAGCAGCACTGTTTGCTCTGTAGGAATGATGGCATGGTGGTCCGTTACTTTGCTGTCGTCCACAATTCTTTTTCCGAGTGTCAGATTGCCTCTGAGCAAAGGTCGGGCAAATGCGGCATAGGGCCCGACTGCCACACTGCTAATCCGTTCCTTGAGCGTACCTGCCATGTCGGAAGTCAAATAGCGGGAATCCGTGCGCGGATAAGTCACCAGCTTATGCTGCTCATAAAGCTTCTGCAGCACATTGGACGTTTGCTTGGCCGAAAGTCCGAACCGCCGGTTGGCGTCCCTCTGAAGCTCCGTCAGATCATAGGCAAGCGGATGCGGAACGGTCTTTTCACTTTTTTTCACCTTGACAATGGTCCCTTTGCTTCCTTCGAACTTGCTCTGCAATTCCTTCGCCCGGTTCGGATCAAAAATACGGTTATCGCCGCCCGGCCCACGCCAGAGCGCTTCAAATCCGTCAAGCTGGACTTTAATCCTTGCGTACTCTTCGGACCGGAACGAAGTAATTTCCTGTTCTCTTGCCATGATCATGCCCAGTGTAGGCGTCTGCACCCTGCCTGCGGACAACGGCGCATTAAATTTCGTAGTCAGCGCGCGGGTTACATTAAGCCCAACCATCCAGTCCGCTTCAGCCCGGCATCTTGCCGACTGGAACAGACGGTCGAACTGGTTGCCGGGTCTCAGCTGGGCAAAACCCTCCTTGATCGCCTTATCGGTCTGGGAAGAAATCCACAGCCGTTTGAACGGTTTGTTCCATTTCGCCATTTCGATAATCCAGCGGGCGAGCAGTTCCCCTTCCCGGGCAGCATCGGTTGCAACGACCAACTCGCCGATATCGCCGCGGCGCATCAGCTGCTGAACTGCCCTGAACTGCTGCCCCGTTTCCCGAAGCACTTTCAGCTTCATAGTCTTGGGAAGGATCGGCAAATCCTCCAGATTCCATGTCGCATATTTATGATCATAATCCTCAGGCTCAGCGAGGCCCACCAAATGGCCCAGCGCCCAGGTCACGACATATTTAGATCCTTCAAAATATCCTTTATGTTTATCGCGGCTCCCCATCACTCTTGCGATTTCTTTGGCAACCGATGGTTTCTCCGCCAATACCAATGTTTTCATAGGTACCTCCTTTTTATCCATTTGTTTATTATAACATTTCTGCCACCGGTCATGCCGCAGTAGCATCTTGGGTGTCATGCTTTTTTGATGATAGCGAAAAGAAACCGGCGGAGCCATCCCCACCGGTTTCTTTGTTTTATGCTTTATTATCTGCCTACAAATTCTTGAGCCCAGTACCCGTTATAATAGCCGACACCGATCAATGTAAAATTACCATTCAAAATATTGGCGCGGTGACCTGCGCTGTTCATCCAGGCCTTTACGACTTCCTGCGGTGTTTTCTGGCCCATCGCAATATTTTCACCCGCGTAGCTGTATTTGATATTAAACTTCTTCATCATATCAAAAGGAGATCCATAAGTCGGGGACGTATGGTCGAAATAATTGTTCTGGCTCATGTCCTTCGCCTTAGCCAGCGCCATTGTATTCAGAGCACCTTCTCCGGCGAGCGGCTTAAGGCCAGCCTTTGAACGTTCCTGATTCACCAGGCTGATGACCTGGGTAGCGAACTGCGATTTATCCGCAGACACTCCAGCCTGCTGCTTGCTGCCGCTGTCTGGGGTATTCGTTGACGGTTTAGGAGCAGGAGCACCTGCATTCGATGGTTGCTGCTGGACAGGCTTGGACGCAGGCGGTTTTGCTGCTGGCGGAGTGAAGGATGGCTGGTCTTCTTGAACCTGGCCGTTAATCCCCTGAATCTGGTTCATAATCTGAGTCCAGTCAATTTCATTTATATATACGGACCAATCCAATGTATGGGTCGTATTTGCGCTCTTCGTTACATAACTGGATGCGGACGCGGAAGTTGGCAGAACAATTCCGAGAGATAGTAATACTGCAAACCCTCCGGCTACCAAACGCTTTGTCCTTGCTGATTTCATTCTGTCATCTCCTTGTTGTCTCTAGTTTGTTACAACCGGTAACATTATTGTAACCTTTACTATCGTAGCATGAATGCCTGCCGTTTCTAACCCCTCAGATATTGGAATTTCCAGTTCGGATTGTTCGGTTAATTGATGATTGGACAATATTTCCACAAAAAAAAGCCAAAAGATCAGTGTTAACTGTTCTTTTGGCTTTTTATTTATAGGATGTATGGATAGGCGCAGGGCCTAAAGCGTTAATTGCGCACGTTTTATTTTCCGATATGACTGTACGGCTACTCTTATCCCAAATGAAGACAGGCTTCAAAATAAACCGTGTCCTCCGCTTGTCCTCGAATAAAAATACGCCCGTCCGTCAATGCGGAACGCAAGATGCACAGGTTGTCTCCCCTTTTACTTTCCTTTATATATGTAATTTGAAAACGGCGCAGATCAAGGGTCTGAAGTTCCCCTGCTGTTAACGCATCATAGCAAAGATCGGCATAGCGCGCATTGTTTAAATGTCCGTTTATATCAAGGCCGCTGTACCTCACCTCGTATTGAAACGCCTCTGAAAGCTCTATATTCTGCGGGATGGCCACCTTTTCCGGCATATTCCCAACCGAATCCCCCGTATAAGCCTCTACTTGGACAGGAAGTGCCGTGGGACGGAGTATTCTCCGCTTATGAATGTCCACGAGCGCCCAGATGGATCTTCCGGCAGCCACCTCTTCCTCCTCCGCTCCAAATACCCGATAATCTCTCTGCCAGAGCGGCCCCTTAGTCCCTTTGCTCCATGTCCGTATGCTCAGCGTTTCTCCAAGTTTAGGAATCCGCCGGACATCCAGATCAAGCGTCATCAGCATCCAGCCCATCCCTGCCGCAAGCAGCTCCCGCCAGTTGATGCCCAGATCATTCGCCGCGGAATCCGCAGCCTGCTGCAGCATATCCAGCAAAACGGATAACCTGCACCCCATTCGAAAATCCGCATCGCTCATATGAACAGTCCGTTCCTCTATCCATATCAATTGCTTATTATCCACAGTTTATCCTCCCTTCTTGTTCTAGTCTAAACCCGAAAGCAGCCAAAATACCACTATTTATTCCAAACTGTACTTTAATGCTTCGTCGTTCGCTGGTCTGAACGCTATTGGCCGAAGATTTGAAGCCTCTTACGCTGTGAATAACAGCCTTTACACTGCCGGGCCTATGCAAAAAAATTGGGGTCAATGTGAACTAATCTGTGAGTATTGGGGATGAATTTGTGCATTTGTGGAAAAAAATTATCAAAACAACGCTGAATTAGTGCCCTGCTTTTGTTTTCCTTGTGTACAATATTTATTTTTGGAGATTTTCGGTTTCATATTGTGGATGGAATAACGGTCTGCATTTGCTATCCACCTGTGGACAAAAGAAAAACCACTGTCGATTTGATCAACAGTGGTTATTGTGCTTGGCGGCGTCCTACTCTCCCAGGACCCTTCGGTCCAAGTACCATCGGCGCTGGAGGGCTTAACGGTCGTGTTCGGGATGGGTACGTGTGGAACCCCTCCGCCATCGCCACCAAACGGGCATTTGTATAACAAATGCTTGTTTCAAGCTTGATCGCTTGAAAACTGGATACGAAACTTCTTTGCGTCTTAGCCCCGCCAGTTTTCACTTAGTGGGGTTTGTTTTGGATAAGCCCTCGACCGATTAGTACTGGTCAGCTCCATGCATTGCTGCACTTCCACCCCCAGCCTATCTACCTCGTCGTCTTCAAGGGGTCTTACGATTTGGGAAATCTCATCTTGAGGGGGG
>NZ_JAIOGQ010000027.1 GCF_019904135.1 Paenibacillus caui
TATTTTTCACCTGTTTGCTCGCAACCCGCATCTATCCATAACGAGAATAATCCGCTCCAAGCAAGAGCAGCTTGATTTTGACAGCGATTCTCTGGCTTCTTAACCCTTAGAACTTTTCACTGTCCAGTTAGTAATTTGGGTACCTAAATCCTTTGAATCACTAAAATTAGTAAAAATAGAACAATAATAGTACAAGTTAGCTAATGATGTGCGATTTTTCTCATTTGGATCTATTAGGAGAAAGTCACTCTGTTTAGGTAGAGGTACTTTTTCGTTCTTTAATATTTCTATTGACTTTATTGCATAATATGTACTATATAAATCCGGCAGATTTTGTGCTTCTTCTGCAAGATAACCATAACCGCCGTCTATGTTTCTCATAAGATTAATTTCCGAGATTAAGGGGGCTAACTCAATATATTTACCTTCCACGTATTCATCATCTAAAACAATATCATTTTTCACTTGTTCATCCTGAAGAAAAGAAAACATAAAAATCGAGCTAATTACGACAAAAATAACTGCCAATAACGAAGTCTTTCTGAAGTGTTTTTTTTTGTTAAGCAAACTTTACCCCTCACTTTTGTGTTGAATTTAAATAAAATATTTTATTCCTCAGATTTTTTTTCATCGTACTTAGTATTTCTTCATTATTTTTATTAGGATACTTCTGCATCATTATTGATATTTGACCAGTCACGATAGCAGCTGAAAATGAAGTCCCACTAACTACGGTATAACCCCTTTTTTTCAATGCACTTGTTGTAATGATATGCTCACCTGGAGCATATATATCTGGCTTGTTCGAATTTTCCCCAAATACTTTTGTACTAGAGAAGTTAGAAATCTTAGAATCAAATATAGTGCTATCATCTCGTGGATCATAGTTTATACTCCCGACAGCTAATACGTTACTGTATCTCCCTGGTAAAGTTATTTCTCCGTTATTATTACCATTATTTCCAGCAGAGGATACAACAATAATTTGATTATTTAACAGCTTGTTTATTAATTGTTCCAAAACTAAATTTTCTGACATTGGAGACTCATCAAAACCAAAGGACATACAAACAATTCTTATATTATGAAGTTGTTTATTTTGTATAATCCATTCTACACTTTTAGATAAGGCCAACATATCGGCATCACCATATTGATCAAATGCTTTTAGACAGCAAGCTTTGCGAAGGGATTTACTCCTTTGATAGACTTTCCGTAACCTGCTATTACTCCACTTACTTCGGTTCCATGACCATTATCATCATATTTTTCGTTTTTTCCATTTACAAAATCCTTGAAGAATACGATTGATTTCAACAAATCGGAATGATTTGATACCCCAGTATCGATTACAGCAATTAAAAAATTGTTTGAGTCATTACTGGAAGACTCCAATCCACTAAACCTCGTAATCGCTGCTCCTGAGTATCCTTCAACCGCCTCATGACTACAAGAAGAAATTAAGAATAAAAGCATAGTTAGTGATATACAAATAATAGAAACAAATTCTTTTTTGTTCATATAACACCTAATATTGGATAGTTTTGCTAATATTATAATTTATAATTGTTTTTTTGTAAATAATCACAATATGAGTTTATCAAGTTTAATTGTGTAAAAAGATAGGCTACGTAACAAATTAAATTTACGGTAGCTGTCATGTAGACGATATATTCAATAAAAGGTGATATGAGAGGGCTATGATAGAGGCGGGTGTAAAACAAAGCTAAGACGAGTCCAAGTAGTTAGAAACGCTTATTAATCCGGCAACACGTCCCAATAATCGGAATTGATGAACTGAGCGTGGTAGTCACAGTTCAATGATTACTTTTGTAAGAAATAGCAAAAGAGTCCAGTGGTGCTTCCACATGGCTCTTGCCGGGTTACTTCACACGAAATCGCAACCGTTACAAAGCAGACATTTTAATTGAATGTAATCGCCATCGATTGTTGGGCTGAAAAATCAAGCACTGATTTTGAGATTGAGCCATTTTTTTAATCTGACAATGATTCGCCCAAAATAAAAAAGCCCGGACAATTGGTCCAGTTCTTCGGGTTCGGTTTCGGGTATCACCCTGCATGCGATTCCTGATTGGCTTGTACTGGCGGTTCGTTCCGGCGTAACGAAACAGCTTATTTAGCTTCGCAATTTCTGCAATAGAAAAAACTCCCGCCTGTCTGAAGAACAGAGGGAGTTTAGCACTTAGGCAAGCCTTATGTTATTTGCCGAGATAAGCGTTCAGCATCCAAATATGTTTGTCCAGTGCTGCCGCAATACCGAGCAGCAGGTCCGATGTAGCCTGATCTCCGGCCTCGTCCGCAGCCTTCATGCCTTCCCCAAGCTGCTTGACAATCGCTTCAAAATCGCTGACAACGGCTGCTACCATTTGATCTGCGCTTTCCTGACCGGCAGCTTCGCTCAATGTAGCGATCTGCAATGATTCCTTAAGCGTAGCAACAGGGCTGCCGCCAATGGCCAGCAGGCGTTCGGCGATATCATCCACGTATGTTGCGGCCTCATTGTACAATTCCTCAAACTTGGCGTGAAGAGTGAAGAAATTGGAGCCCTTTACATACCAGTGGAAATTGTGCAGTTTTGTATACAGTAGAGTCCAGTTGGCAACCTGAAGATTCAATTGTTCCTGAACAGCGCGGTTTGTAGCAGAATTTAATGTACTCATCATAATTCCTCCATTTCGTTGATTTTGGCTATGACGATCCGTTTTAAAGATTATCATTGGCTTGTATATTGAATTTAGACTTATTCTAAATCCTGATATCATTTTAGCACGTTTCGTTCAGTAATACAATGAAAAATCCCACATTCTGAAAAAACCTTTAATATTCTTCTCGGAATCCACGTTATTTATGCTCTAGATGTCATTGCGGATGTTGAGCTTAAACTGCTCGATGCTCCTTTCAAGACTGCGTATCCCTTCCTCGACCAAACGCCGGTCAATATTGCTCGGGTTCTCATATTTTAAACGCTGTGCGGCATAGATGCGTTTCTCTTCTTCCCAATTGGACTGCCTGCGCTGAATCTCTTTGTATTTATCAAGCAGATCGGTAATGATATCATAAAAACGCTCATAATCGACGATGATTTCATCCAGAAAGCTGTCTACCTGCGTCTTGTCGTATCCTCGCATTTTCACGTCAAAATCTTTTTCATGTATAGTCAGCGCATCCAGCTTAATGCCAAGCTGTTTAAACAGGCTCTTCTGCTCCTCCAGCTTGCGTCCGTAATCATCCTGCATGTTAGTCCCTCCGCATGTCAATTTTCTTTATAAATGTACCATATTCCACTAAAGTTTTTAACTTTTACAAAAAGCGATCGTCAACAAATTGTGCGCCTATCAGAAGCCGCCTATACGGGTTTATTGTGTTCGGAATAGGCTCGGCTTTATGCGGATTATCGAATTCGCTTGGCTTTCTGATCTGCCGAGGAGCATATAACAAGGGTTATCCAGAAAACTTGAGATTTAGGAAGCATTGTTATGGAAAAGGCGATCCGGGACGCGCATTTTGTTTTTGAAGGATATAATATGAAGAGAAAGTTATTGTCTGGAAGCATCTCGAAAAGTCCAGATTCAATTACAAAAAAACATAGCTGGAAATCAAATCGGCTCAGTTCCATAGGGAACTGGAAATTGACGTTAAAAACTTTACAAGGAATATAATAAGAGGAGAGGAGAACGTGAAAAAAAACATTTCGTTTTCATGTTTTTAACTGTATGTATAACTCTAAGTATCTTACTCGCTTTATTTAATCATCAAGCTGTAACAAATAAAATTAAAGTAGGTCCAAATGATGTATCTATAAAAGCAGAATTAAATTATTTTCAATCCAGTGAGGAGTACGCTAAATACTCTGGAAGCGTTGCTAATGTAAATGATTATAAAAATAAATTAAGATTAGATGTATACTGGGATTATGCGGAACGTATTGTTGAAAAGCAAGTATCACCACCATTAATTATTATAGTACCTATTGATAATCAGTTGTCATATTCAGGTGTAGGGCACTTAACCTCTACTACTGTTAGTTCAAGTATTTCAGAAGAAATAATCGACATATTATCATCATCATATCCTGAATACAATTGGGGTAAAATGGGTGAGGAGCGTTTTGGCTGGGTACTTCATCCGAATGACGAAGGACAGCGGCATGTCACAATCTCTTTTATGAAAAATGAAATTATGGAACAACCAATCATTAATGAATTTAAAATATATTTTGTTTATTTTAACCCAAAAAATAAAGAAGGTTGGGCAAAACAAGTACTTGCAACTTTATAATGCCACATAATTCATTGGAAGCTTCAAGTTCGAGGTCTTAGCGTATATTTTCGTTAAAATGTTGGCGGGACCCCAGCTAGCGGGAGCGCAGCTTTCCCTCCCACCCTACTCAGGCGGTCATCCTTAAATGCCCCTGAGATTACCCGGCTGTCCCTGGACGAATATTCATTCGCCAGGGGCAGTTTTTTTCATCTTCAGCCCATGAAAAAACGTACTCCTTCTCGCTGCCTCAAGGGCAGGTCAGGCGTACGTTAGAAAGGCGCTCCATGGCGCACCGGCAATCCTTTATTTACGATTTTCTTCTGGAACGGATCCCGCTTCCTCCAGCTTGTCCTCAGCGGCATTTCTACGAATACTCCGTTTACGGCCGGAAAAGATAACGTTTTTATGAAAATGAACGCGGCTCCATTAGAAGCAAATTCTGGGCTCTGGGCATATGCTGTTTTGAAAGCTAAGGCAAAGGAGCGAACATCATGTTTTCTTACAATTTGCTGGCGGTTCTCGCCATCGGATTGGCCTCCAATCTCGACAATGCAGGCGTCGGCATTGCCTACGGCGTACGGAAAATCCGCATCCCCTGGTACTCCAATCTGACCGTCGCCCTCATTTCTTTTCTCGGTACGCTTCTCTCGGGAGCATTCGGCAGCATTCTCGCATTTTGGATCGAGCCCTGGATCAGTCACGCGATCGGTTCGGCCGTCATTATCGCTGTAGGCCTATGGGTTCTGCTGCAGGCATTCAAGGAACGGGGGACGGAAGAGGTGCTGCCTGAAACGGCAGGCCACTTCTCCAGACTGCTCCGCAATCCGGAAGAAGCGGACAAGGACAGCTCCAAATCAATCAGCTTCAGCGAGTCCATTCTGCTCGGCACCGCCCTTGCCATGAATGCACTTGCCGGAGGCTTCAATGCCGGTGTAACGCAATTGAACATTGTACTCACCTCTCTGTCCGTCGGCGTCTTCAGTTACTTGCTGTTTGCGCTGAGCTCCTGGTTTGGCGAAAAATATGCGGCCGAAAAGCTGGGCAGCCGGGCAACCGTAATCTCCGGCGTGCTGCTCATCGTAATCGGGGTTTGCCAATTATGGTAAACCCGGCACAGCCGGGCACTTCAAACATCTGCACCTTCAGCCGCCCTTTACACGGAAAGCTTCCGGGCGGCTGCATAACGGTGGTTTACAGAAAATAGAAAATATCTATTGATCGGACGGCATTCTATTTTATAATGGGGATACAGCAAGACTTCCTGCAAACATATTTCTATCATTTGGAGGTGTCTTATGGATTGGTTTCGGGATTATGAACAGGATTTGAAGTTGGCATTCAGCCATGCGGAATCGATTGTTGCCGATCTTGCCCCGCCTTTTAATGTACAGGCCCTACAATTTCTAAAGCGCTTCAATATATTGGAGCGGGAAATGCCCTCGAATTACATTTGTTTTCTGCTGCCCTTCTGGATGGAGGACGCGGCACCGGTGGAACGAAACGTCACCCGGATGATTGCGACCGCCAATATTTTGGGGATGATGTCCTTTCATTTGCAGGACGAAGCGATGGACAACCCTGATGCGGATTTGAAACAGACCCTTGCATTGTCGAACCTGCTTCACGCGGAATTTACTCTGCTGTACGGTACTCTTTTCCCGGTTTCCTCGCCGCTTTGGGTCTATTACAAACAGTACCTTGCAGAATGGGCAATAGCCGTGTCTCAGGAAAATAACCGGGACTGGTTTCAGGACGATCCCGTTCGTATGGGGCATAAAGCTGCGCTTGTCAAGCTTGCAAGCAGCGGCATTCTGTTGCTTTCGGACAGAGAAGCTCTGATCCCCGGGCTTTCGGATGCGGTGGACTACGTGCTTGTTGTGCTTCAAATGCTGGATGATTGGGAGGATTGGCACAAGGATCTGGAGGAAGGCAGCTACAATAGCCTTATTTCTATTGTGCAATCCACTCTGCATATTCCTGACCATCGCCGGCCGACGTGCGATGAAATAAGAGAAGGACTTTATACATATGGCGTCCTGTCCCATTACGCTCTTCGAGCCCAACAATGGGAAGAACCGGTCAAGTCTGTACAAGGTTTGGTCCCCCGGCTTTATGACTTCTATGATTTTCTACTGAAGGATCTCGTAACAGGAAGCGAACAGATAGAAACGGAACGAAAAATGCTAGAAAGCGGGGGACTTCAATATATATTGTCAAAAATTTAAAAAAATATATAGATTACTAACTCTATTAATGTTAAACTAGATAGGGAAATATAACCAATTTTGAAAGGGTGATTAAATATGTCAACAGGAGCGCTTCTTCAATCGCAAGTTATCCAAAAAGCTTGGCAAGATCCGACTTTCAAAAGCAAGTTATTGTCTGACCCGAAAGGTGCGATTCAAGAGTTTCTCGGAATTTCACTGCCGGATCACGTCAATGTGAGAACCATTGAGGAGAACGAGAACGAGTTCTTCATTGTCCTTCCTCCAAGTCCAGCTAAAGTTCTTAACTCAAGTGCTTATGGTCAAGGTGCAAAATGGTGATTTAAGACCGTTTTAACAGAATTGAATATTGCCTGATCAGTTATCCGGTTTCCTTCTCAATCAATTGATGAAGGAAACCGGATAACTGCTTCTGTGCCTTTTCCTTTTACACTCGTAAACTCAATCTCGCCCTGCATCACTTCAATAATACGGAAGGTGACCATGAGTCCTAATCCGGTGCCTTTGGTCTTGTTGGAGAAATAAGGCTCCCCTAATCTGGCAAGCTCCGCTTCTGTCATGCCTTCTCCGTTATCCTTCACGTGAATATAAACGTTCTCATTCTCTTCATAGGCCCAAACCCTGATTTCCCCTTCGCCTTGCAGCGATTCAATACTGTTCTTGATAATATTGATAAAGGCCTGCTTGAACTTCGATGAGCTTCCCGTCATATGCAGATGCTCCGGAATATCGACATCTATTTTGCCGCCCAGCAGATTGGCCATCGGAATCAGGATACTTTCAATATGCTTGAATTCCTGCAGAATATTGAGCTTGCTGACTTTGCCCACCTCCGGCTTCGCGAATGTCAGAAAGTCAGTAATAATGTCTGATGCACGATCAAGCTCCTCAAGCGCCATAGCGAGATAAACCTTCTCCTGATTGTTCTCCGATTTCTCGTTAAGCAACTGGATGAACCCGCGCGTCACCTGCAGCGGATTGCGGACTTCGTGAGCGACCGAGGCGGCCAGCTCGCTAATAATATCCATCTTCTCGGACCTTTGCAGCTCATTGTTGAACATTTCCAGTCTTTTCGAATATTCCACAACCTGCTCGTGATTTTTGGCAAACCGGCGCCCCAAGATAATAATAAGCGAAAGCACAAAGCAAAGGACGCCCCATTTCCATAAAAAAAACCGGTAATCCTGTTCCTTTGCAAAATACCAGATTAACTCGACCAACGCCGTAAAGGTAAATATGGAAAAACCAATGGTAAAAATAATACCTTCTTTTTTTCCCATAACCGCGTTAATAATGGCACAGGCGAACAGAAAAGCAAGCTGAAAGATGATCAGATAGCCTAGCAGCCTGACCGTTATAAAGCGGTAGCTTTGAATGTTCATTTGAATCCCGAGACGATTAGCCAGCAGCAAAATTGCGCAAAGTCCTGAGTATACCATCTGGAATTGGCGGAATCTGCGGAAAAGAAATAAAAACCCACTCTTATCAAAAATTTGCTCAACATAATAGGTGAATACAGGAAAAAACACAAACATCGATAGATCAAACAGATTGTCATAAAGTGCCTCATACTCTCCATAAAAATTGTACATAAAAGGCGAGTAAGTAATAACCAAAATGCCGATACATAATATAACGATCGAGAGGGATAGCCAGCCCTTCATATTCTCATCATTTAAGAACAAGGAACACATGAGCATAATAACCGCGATAAAAATAAAAGCGCTGCCGAGGATAAAGTCGGACAAATCCTTTTTCACAAACTCAATAAGCAGCGCGTTAAAGTTGCCGTACGAGACTTCGCCTTTAAGGCCGATCTGATCTCTGGACGACGAAACCCCGATATACATCACACGTTGAGCTTTCCCGGGTGAAATGGGTAGCAGAATATTATTGGAATAAGGAACAGTCTTGTGATTGGTTTGGTAAACAACCCGATTATCGAACAGGACAAGCACCTGTTTTCCGAACAGGTTTTGCATCATAATGACGGAGCTGCCGCTTTTTGCAGGGAGAACCAGCCTGATCCACGCCGCTGCAGATCCATGTTCGCCCTTCGGCACACCAGGCAGCGGATTTGCCGTGCTCGCTGTCTTCCATCCTTCCAATTGACCCAGCTGCGCCTCGGTAACGGACGGATCCAGCTTGTCCACCCAAACCAGCTGCCATTCTTTGATCTTGTCGGTTTCATATTTGTTTTTCAGATCTATTACAGGCATAATCGCCGTCCCCACAACGGTCAGGACTAGTATGACAATGACAATTTTGAGCAGCAAATATTTCATTGAACACCCCTGCGGATTAGAAGTAATCACGGACTTAACTTATAATAATCTTACGGTTTCGGCTTGGAAGCAAGTACAAAAACACACATTAACATTATCAAATTTTTCCAGTATGGTAAATAGATAAATAATACGGGAAGGAAGTTTATGCATAAATTTCCTTCGTAAAGCGGAGCCTATGTTCGGGTTCTAAATTAAAATGCGGCCTTGCAAAAAATCGGCTGAAATTTGCCAAAGTTTATTCCAAAAGCATTCTCGGTTATTATAAAAGTAATAACATACTGACATAGCACATCGAGGAGGTCATTCACTACATGAAACGGCACATCACCTTCAAGCTGGCCGCATTCTGCATGCTGGTCATTCTGGCCATTTCAGCAACCGGCTGCGGTTCGAAACCGAATGCCGGCCAAAATTCCAACAACAGCGGCAGCTCAAGCAATGCCAGCAGCTCTAACGCTTCCGGCAACGCAAGCTCAACTCAACCAGGCAATAGCGCTTCTCCTGAAGTTAAACCCGATCCCAAGTTCTCTTCAAGCGATGACCCGATTGTAACCATTGAACTCAAGAGCGGCGACAAGATCGAAATCGAGCTTTACCCGAAGGCAGCGCCAAACACGGTCAACAATTTTATTTCGCTGATAAAGAAAGGATTTTATGACGGGACGAAGTTTCATCGCGTTATCCCCGGTTTTATGATTCAAGGCGGCGACCCGTCAGGAAACGGGACCGGCGGCCCCGGCTATTCCATTGCCGGAGAGTTTATTGCCAATGGTATCGAGAATAATTTGAAACATACGCGAGGGGTCATTTCCATGGCGCGTGCCCAGGATCCGGATTCTGCGGGTTCCCAGTTCTTCATTATGGTAAATGCCGCAAATTATTTGGACGGGCAGTATGCCGGTTTCGGAAAAGTAGTCAAAGGCATGAGTACGGTCGACGCTATTGTAAATTTGCCTCGTAACAGCGATAATCTTCCTGACGAGAACGACCTTGCGGTTATGAGCAAAGTTACCGTCGACACGAAAGGCAAGGATTATCCCGAGCCACAAATCATCAAAAATAAGTAAGCCTTAAGCAGACAGGCGTATCAGGAGACTAAGCGAAGATCAAGCGCTTAGTCTCCAAGATGCGCCTGTTATTTTTATAAAACAAAAAAAGGATTGTCCGATCCATTATTGATAATATTTGCCATAGGTTTTATAATTTGAAGTAGAGATTGGAATTATTTTACTAATAAAGAAGGAGAAAGCAATGTTCGGACGCTTCTTTAAACGGCGGGAGCCCGTCTCTGGATCCATTATTTTCACAACCTTGTACGGTGGACTAGGAGAATCCTCAGGAATTTATGTCGGGAACCAGAATGTAATTACCTTAACCTATAAAGGCATCCTTCAGCTCATTACGATCGAACAGTTTGGCAAACTCCATCCCACTTCTTTCAATAGCGAAATTTACGCACCCTATGAAATTACCACAAGAAAACCTGTTTCTTTCCCGGAAGCGGCAAGAAGAGCCCAGGCCCTCCTTGAAGGGAATGAGAGCTACAAGCTGATGCTCATAAACTCACACCAGTTCTGTTCCGGCTGTATTACCGGGAATTTTGAGAACGAGGATGTCGGACTGTCTGAATTGAAACAGCGGATCGAATCCTGTTATCCTAACCGGTTGGACTGGTTTAAACAAAATTGATTGACCCAAGTAGTTTAAATAAGACCTCCGGCGATGGAGGTCCATTTCATGTTAAGGTCGTATTATGATTTTCGCTTGGACGCCATTTCATCATGTGCCTGACGAAATTTTTTGTTTTGCGCGGCGTGGAGAAATCCCCCGATACTGTAAATCGCTATGCTGCCAACAATGCAGCCGATTCCACCCATTAAATACATGTTACGGTCATTGAAATCCGACAAACGAATGAGGCAAAGAATAACTCCCACAACAAAGATTACCCAGGCTATGCTTGTGAGCGTCAAAGCAAAATAATGCCCGTTTTCCTTCATCTGTTTTCTGCTCTTGAATGGATATATTTTAGCGGCCATGCTGATCACTCCCGGCAGTATTTTCGAACCAGTTCCTTACCCATGTCTTCGTCATTCGCTTTGTTCTGTATACTAACCGTTTCCGCCAAAAATTAAACATCCGGCGACCGCCACCAACTTACCTGGATCCACGAGGTACACCGCTATTTCATTCCACGAGACCTACAGGTTCCGGAGCAGCGATTGCCTCAGGTTTCAATCAGCAGGTCGTCCCTAATGAGCTTTCGAACTTCAACGGCTGAGCTGGCTGGCGGATTCAATGTATTGACGTACTGATCCCGAATATCCCGGACAACCTGCATTTGCGAAATGTCGGTTAAAAAAAAGGTCAATTTCACCACATCATTAAAGCCTGCATCTGCAGCTTCCAATGCGGATTGGATATTCTCGAAAACCTGTTTCGTTTGTTTGGCCAGATCCCCTCTACCAACTACTTCTCCCTCCTTGTTTAAGGCCACCTGTCCGGAAACATAAATCGTCCGTGCGTTTCTAACTTCCACCATATTCGTGTAACCATTCGATGCTGGCATTGTTTCAGGGTTTATGAATTTTATTCGTTCACTATCCTGCATCTAGTTTTCTCCTTTCGATTTACCCGAAATACTGTTTTAAATCTTAAATTCCACGACCAGCTAACATTTCCTAGTAAATACATTTTATCATACTTTAGGCATTTACCGGTAGTTCCTGGCATGAAGCAAAAAGGTCGAGCCGGGGAAGAATTGCAGATCCTTGCCTACCTTTATTCCCGAATTAAAAATGAAAAAAAGGAGCAGCCCCTCAGCAGTTAAAAACTGCTTTGGGGACAGCTCCCGTATAACATCCAAAAATGGATTAGTAACCTATTTTGTTGTACTCCATAATCCAGATGGAACCGCCAACGACCGTAATCAGGATAATTATGCCTAGCACCAGCCCCATCACATTCCAGCGAGGTTTCTCGGTCTCCCTGATATGCATGAAGAAGAACAGCTGAACCACCAGCTGCAGAACTGCAGCAACGAAAATCACCACAAATGTAGCGGTGCGGTTCAACAGATCATTCAGAACGATGACCAGGGGAATGATGGTGAGAACGATGGAAAGCACAAAACCGGTGACATACGATTTAAGCGATCCATGTCCTTCATGCGAATCGTGGCCGTGTGAACCTGTCTCCGCTGTTTTATGTTGTGCCATGTTACATCACCCCCATCAGATAAACGATCGTGAGCAGGAAAATCCAGATAACGTCCAAAAAGTGCCAATACAAGCTGATAACGGTAACCTTTCCTTTGGTTGTTTCCGTAATTCCCCGTTTGCCCAATTGAATCATAAGTCCGATCATCCACGCCAGACCCAGGGAAACGTGAAGTCCGTGCGTACCGACCAGAGTGAAGAAGGCAGACAGAAATGCGCTTGTTGTAAATGTTGCCCCTTCATTCACCATATTCACAAACTCGGATACTTCAAGTCCGATAAATGCAGCACCAAGCAGAGCGGTAACGATCAGCCAGCCGATCAGCTGTTTCTTCTGATTCCGGTTCATGGCAAGCACTGCCAATCCGCTGGTGAAGCTGCTTGTCAGCAGGATAAATGTTTCGGCGATAACACCCGGCATTTCAAACAATTCTTCTGCGGTCGGTCCCCCTGCCGTATTTTGCCGCAGAACGATATACGTGGCAAACAATACGGAGAACAGAATGACGTCGGAAATCAGGAAGAACCAGAAACCAAGAATTTTAAGCTCATTCGGATCGTGATGCCCATGGTCATGGTCTGCACTATGCTTACCCTTGTGTGCAACGCTTTGTGCCATTATACAGACCCCCTTATTGCCGCTTCGGTGCGTTTGATCTCATCTACAGGGATATAATAATCAGTGTCGTAAGAGAAAGAACGTGCGATCATGCAGAGCGCAACACCGATCAGACCCGGCACATAGAACCACCACCAGCCGAATACGAAGCCGAAGCCTGCCACAAACCAGCATACCGACATGATAATCGGAATTGCGGAGTTTTTAGGCATATGAATCGGTTCGAGCTCAGGCTGCGGATCGTCCGCAATGCCTTTGGCACGGCGTTCTTTCGTCTCCCACCAGTCATCCACGGCGCGAACGCGCGGAATAACGGCAAAGTTATATTCGGGAGCCGGTGAGGCAGTTGTCCATTCAAGTGTACGGGCATCCCAAGGATCATTGGAAACCTTCTTATGCTTAAATACGCTCTTAACGATTTGTGCAACTTGCAAAATAAAGGCGATACCCATCAAAAATGCGCCGATCGTCGAAATAAAGTTAAGCGGCGCCCAGCCCGTATCCCAGGAATACTCGCTGATCCGGCGGGTCATACCCATGAGTCCCAAGGAATATTGCGGCATGAAGCACACGTAGAAGCCGATGTTCCAGAACCAGAACGCCCATTTGCCGAGGGTGTGATCCAGCTTGAATCCGAACATTTTTGGCCACCAATAATACAGACCTGCAAAATAACCGAACACTACGCCGCCGATCAGCACTTGGTGGAAGTGCGCGATGAGGAAGTAGCTGTTATGGAACTGGAAGTCGGCAGGGGCTACGGACAGCAGAACCCCTGTCATCCCGCCGACAACGAAGCACGGAATGAAAGCGATGGTCCACATCATCGGCAGTTCAAAACGGATGCGGCCTTGATACATCGTAAACAACCAGTTGAATATTTTAACACCTGTCGGTATGGCAATCAGCATCGTCGTAATCGCAAAGAATGCATTGATATCCGCGCCCGAGCCCATCGTAAAGAAGTGATGCAGCCAGGTGAAGAACGACAGTACGCTGATTACCAGCATGGCAAATACCATCGATTTGTAACCAAAAAGCCGTTTGCGCGAGAATGTCGCCACAACTTCGGAGAAAATACCGAATGCAGGGAGGATCACGATATAAACTTCAGGATGACCCCACATCCAGAACAAGTTGATATACATCATCGGATTGCCGCCAAGATCAAGCGTAAAGAAATGCGCTCCGCCAAAGCGGTCAAGGAACAACAGCGCAAGCGTTACGGTCAGAATCGGGAATGCAAGCACGATGATGATGCATGTTGCGAATACAGACCAGGAGAACATCGGCATTTTCATCAAGGTCATGCCTGGCGCGCGCATCTTGATCAGCGTTACCAGGAAGTTGATGCCTGTCGCAAGCGAGCCGATCCCTGAAATCTGAATGCCCCAGATATAGAAGTTCTCTCCTACACCCGGATTATGCATAAGCCCCGCCAATGGCGGATAACTGGTCCAGCCTGCATCCGGCGAACCGCCGATTACGAAGGACAGGTTGAACAGCATCGCGCCCATGAAGAACAACCAGAAGCTCAGCGCGTTCAGGAACGGGAACGCAACGTCGCGCGCTCCGATTTGAAGCGGAACAATAATATTGAACAATCCGAACATCAGCGGCATTGCCATGAACAGGATCATAACCGTTCCGTGAGTCGTGAACACCTGGTTATAATGTTCAGGGTGCAAAAATTTGATATCCGGAAGCGCAATTTGCGTCCGCATCATCAGCGCGTCTACACCGCCGCGGAACAGCATAAGCAGCGCTGCCAGGATATACATAATACCGATCTTTTTGTGGTCTACTGTGGTCAGCCAGTTCTTCCAGAGCCAGGTCCATTTCTTGAAATAGGTCAGTACCCCGATAATGGCGGCACTCGCCAGCACGATCGAGACATCCGCACCATAGATCAGCGGATCACCCGTGACGAAGAACCACGATGCAAAGTCTTTTATTGAATCAAGCATAGAGGGTCTCCTTCCCTTTCATCAGTGTCCAGGATGGGACTCGCCCATCTGGTGGGAATCATGGCTCATGCCCGGCATGTCCATGTCCGTTCCATCTTTTTTGGTTTCATCGGCCGTTCCTGAAGAACCATGGTGGCTGCTTTGGCCGTCAACAACATACTTGAAGGCAATTTTGTCGTACAATCCTTCAGGGAAGGAGGAAAACTCGGTTTCACCCATTACGCCAGGCTTAGCAAGATCTGCGTAACTTGCCTCCGTGAGCGTGCTGCCTTTGTTCTCCTTCACTTTGTCAACCCATTTCTGATAGTCGTCCCCAGTCACAGCATGTACGTCAAATGTCATTTTGCCAAAATGTTCCCCTGTAAAGTTCGCGCCCGAACCGAAATAGGTGCCAACCTCGTCAGCCTTCAGGTACAGCGTCATGGACATTCCGGACATCGCGTAGATCTGTCCGCCGAGCTGCGGAATCCAGAACGAGTTCATAGGAGAATCGGCTGAGAGTTGAAAGCGAACCGGTACATCTTCCGGAATGGTCAGCGTATTGACTGTCGCAATTCCTTCCTCCGGATACATAAACAGCCATTTCCAGTCAAGCGAAACAACCTGAATGGTTAGCGGCTTCTGGTTCGCATCAATCGGTTTGGAAGGCTCCAGCGCATACGTATACCGTGCCGTTACCGCAGCAAGGACAACGATAATTAGGATTGGAACTCCCCACCATATGGTTTCAAGAATGGTGCTGTCATGCCAGTTGGGTTTGTAAGCCGCTTTGCGCTTCGGATTGTCGCGATAACGCCATACAATAATAGCAGTCAGGATCAGAACCGGAACAATCACGATGCTGCAGAGCACCGTCGAAATGATGATCAAATCCTTCTGCGCTTCCCCAATTGGCCCCTTCGGGTCGAGGACAAGGTAATCCGCAGTAAAGAACATGCCCCAGATAAGCGCTCCCAAGGTCACCAAAGTGACAACCACCGCGATCAGCGTTCGAAGCGATCTTGGTTTTTTATCCATCTTTCCTCTCTCCTTAATAAGCCTTAATAACGTTTTGTTAACGCCGGACATTGCAAAACTATTTTACAATGCATCAACTTAACCCACCTTATAAAGATAGCAGAAAACGAAGCGTTAGATTGCTTTTTTAACAAAATTGTCGATATTTTATTTGTTTTTTGTGATTTTATTCCCAAACTTTCTGAAATATATCATTTTTATTGTTGCAATAAATAGAGATTTCTATACAATGCAGCATTTATTTACACGGGGTAAACGAGTCATAAGATCCTCAGTGTGCTTCTGATTCTGGAGCATCGAAACCGGCATGTCCGCATGATATAATAGCTTCCGTATTGTTGATGATGAAGGAGTGAGCAATGAAGTGGAATCCCGGGAAAATAAAGTCCCCTGCGAGCCGATAGACGTATGTCTGCTGGCAGGAAAAATCATGCTGCAAAGCGGAGCCGAAACGTACCGGGTGGAAGATACGATGATCCGGATCGCCTCCGGTCTGGGCATTTCCGCGTCACACAGCTATGTAACCCCGACAGGCATCATATTTCAGGCTGGCGGCACTGAAGCGGCCAAGCTGATCCGGATCGTGGAACGGACGACCGATCTTGAGAAAGTGGCGGCTGTCAACAGCATTTCCAGAAGGCTTGTCGCCGGCGAAATGGATTCGGATGAAGCCGTATCGCTGCTGAGAGACATTGATGAATCCGGGCATGCTTATCCTGTAGCGCTGCAGATCGCGGCTGCGTCGGTGTCAAGCGGCTGCTTTGCGATCATGTTCGGAGGCAGCTGGTTTGACGTTGTGCCTGCTCTGGTTAGCGGGGGAGTCGGCTATGCCGCGGTGATTCTGTTCCACAGGCTGATTCAGGTCAAGTTTTTTGCCGAGTTTACGACATCGCTGCTCATCGGGCTGTTCTCCTACCTGTTTGTTAGGCTTGGCATCGGCAAGGAGATGGACAAAATCATTATCGGATCGGTGATGCCGCTTGTGCCCGGACTGCTCATTACCAATGCCGTCAGGGATCTGATGGCCGGCCATCTGGTGTCCGGCTTGTCAAGGGGAGCGGAGGCCATGCTCACCGCATTCGCCATCGGCGCGGGAGTGGCGGCCGTATTTACATTTCTATAAGTTAAGAGGGATTTTATGTTTATACTGACACAGATCATAACCAGTTTTATCGCATCAGCCGGCTTCGGCATTATTTTTAACGCTCCGAAGCGTTCGCTGCTCCAGTGCGGACTCGCCGGAATGCTCGGCTGGACAATCTATCTCATTCTGGATCCCCGCTTCGATACGGTCATCTCGACGGTGGCCGCCACGTTCATGGTAGGCGTGATCAGCCAGCTCTCTGCTAGAGCATATAAGATGCCGGTCATTATATTCAGCGTAGCGGGCATCATCCCTCTGGTTCCTGGGGGTCTGGCTTATGATGCCATGCGAAAGTTTGTGGAGAATGACTACAATGTAGCTGTCCAGCTTGCCGCCGAGGCGTTCCTGATTTCCGGCTCCATTGCGATCGGGCTTGTTTTGTCCGAGGTGCTGAACCAGATGCTGCAAAAAAAGCACTAAACTTTGAAAAAGCTTGGCGCGCACATCAAGAAGCATCAGATTGACCCAGGCTTCCGATCGGGTGGTACCAAGAGACGTATGATCATCCCGGACACAAATGTCCGTCTTCCCTCCGTTTTCTTTCCTTCTATTCCCGATCCGGAATCGTAAGACAGCGCCCGATTACCAACCCGTGTAAAAAGGAATACAACAGAGTTCACCGTTCATCTCCTGATTCAAACACCCAGTACATTTATGACAGTTTGGGAGAGCCAAGATAATTAATGGCTTCAATCCCATTTATGAATTACAAACTGAACGGTTACTATACACTATATTTATAGTTACATTAATATTTTCTATCATTTACATGTTACTTTTTCAAAAGAAAAATAAGTAATTTTACTTGTTTAAGAGGGTGTGTTTTCCACACCCTCTTATTTATTGCACAGAGCCGGTTAAAATCTTTTGATTTTTTGGGTCTTATCTTTAAGTCCGTTTCACTTGGATGTATCGATGACTTTTTTTATAAGTTCTTGAGTTTCTTCTTGGGTTTGCTTCTTCCTGTTTATCCCCTCCTAGTAGATATTATGAGGAAGGGAAGCATGTCATACTGTAAGACATGGTAGGATTAAAACGTAAAACTCTTAAAATTTAGTAAGACACGTTTGTAAGACGTGATTCAGCTGGAATTTATCTCATACGATTAGCGTAGCTGGAACTTCGGCATTAAGCCATTCAAGCACCGTTGGAACTTCTTTGTTGTTCTGAATATATGGGAGAAATAACTTCCCCGGATAATGCTGTGACGGCTAGGGATGCCAGGGAAGTAACGCGAATGATGATTGAATATGGAGTGATTAACATTACCGGTCAGGATGAAATGATCTTGTCCTACTAAAATGTATAATTGTCAAAACGGCTTGCATTGTTCAGCGCTTCCCAGATTCCTTCACTCTCTCCGCCAATCGACCAGTAGGCGAAGCCGGCGATATTGTTGCCCGCAGCCATCCGGTATTTAAGTGTCAGGGAACGGGCGTCCTCAAACCACAAACGGTGCAATACCCTGCTCTGCGTATAGGAGGACACATACTGCCCTAAAGAAGCGTTCCACACCGGCTTCATGCCGAAGCTGCCGATTCGCTCAATCTGTTCGGTAAGCGTAATATCTTCCGAGGAAAACGTGCTTCCGTCCGCTTTCACGGACCAGTCGCGATTATAGAGAGGCATCCCCAGAATGACCTTCTCCGGTTCTGTCTGGTTCAGCAGCTTCTCAAGCGCGGACTTCACCCAGGGCAATGAGGCAACCGGACCGGGATCCGGGGCGGACCCCCAATGCTCGTCATAGCCCATTAGAACGAGATAATCGGCGCTTCTTGCAAGCGCTGCATAGTCAAAGGCAGCCGTCCAGTCCGAACCGAGGTCAGGGGACACGCAGACCGACAGCATATCCCCGTTCCGATGCAGCTTGGCGGCAAGATCTGCCACGAATGCCGTTAAAGCCTTTCGGTCTTTCGGAAGCACATTCTCAAAATCCAGATTCAGTCCGTCAAGATTATATTTCTTCGCATAGGCGGCAAGCGCCGAGGCCGTTTCTTTAGCCTGATTGCTGTCTGAAAGCATATCATGGGTCACATCGGCATTGGAGCGGTTGCCCGCCATAGCCCATACTTTTCTGCCAGTCGCTTTAGCCCAAGCAACCAAGGTCGGATCGGTCTTGTCGGACATCGCTCCATTATTCTCAAGAAAATACCACCTTGGAGAAATGACGTTCACGGCTGAGCGGCTGACCGATGCCTTAAACTCCTCTGCCGTCTGCCCATACTGCCAGCCCAGTTGTATTGGTTCAGCGGGAGAAGCGCTTATTTGCTGTTCCCATGCTTTCTTGGTAATCATTCGGTCCATAATGACCGCCATTTCTTCGCGGGTCACGATATCGGCAGGACGAAAACGGCCGTTCGCCCCCTCCATCAAGCCCATCCTTTGTACAGTGTAAACGTCTGACGCCGCCCATGGCGCGATATCGCCGGCGTCTCTAAAAAGGCTTCCCGGATTGCCGCTCCCTGCCTTCTGCTTCAGAAAGCGGGTGAGCCATACCGCAAGCTCCTGGCGGGCGACGCCTTCATTCGGCAAGTATTTGCCGGTTCCTTGGCCTTGAGCCAGTCCCAAATAGGCCCCGGCCTGAACATATCCATAATACCAGGTGCCCTTCGGCGTATCCTGAAACACCGGAATTCCGCCTGCGGACGGCTCAAGCGCAAGCAGCCTGAACAGGGCTGTCATGCTTTCAGCGCGGGTTATTGCCTTTTTTGGGGAAAATATACCCGGCCCGGTTCCTTCCATGATCTTTCGTTTATATAAATCATTGATTGCCTCGGCGGCAAAGCTTCTGCTAATATCGTTAAAAGCCGGTATACTTTCTTCCTGTGCCCCTTTAACCTTCAAATCCATTGATAGATGAGCTGCGCTCATGCCAAGTCCAAGCACGATCAGGGCAACTATTTTCTTCCAACGTTTCATAAATCATACCTCGCTTCATGACAACTCTATCGGAACATTTGTTATACTACCAAATCTTCACTAGTTCATCATGAGGCAATTGTTGGATGAAAGGAATAATAGAATTTTTTAATAGATTCTTTTAATAGATTTTTTTGAATTGAACACCTATTTCGTATAGACTATTTCTATTAAACAGCTTGAACAACTGCAAGTTTTGAAGGAGGCTTCTTTTATGACATCGTTTAACACCTTGATTGATCGAAACAATACCTCATCCTCAAAATGGGATGCGCGTTCTGCCATATTTGGTACCGAGGACGTTCTGCCCATGTGGGTTGCCGACATGGACTTTAGAGCGCCTGACGCTGTAATTCAGGCACTGCATAAAAAAGTAGAGCATGGCATTTTCGGATATACCTACATGACGGACAGCTACAAACAAGCCGTAGCGGATTGGATGCAGCGGCGCTTCGGATGGACCATCCAGCCCGATTCAATCGTACATTCTCCCGGAGTCGTGCCGGCGCTCCATCAGATTGTCCAGGCCTTTACGGAGCCCGGCGATCAGGTCATTATCCAGCCGCCGGTCTATCCTCCGTTTTACAGAGTGGTCGCGAACCAGGGGCGGGAGCTGGTCCTGAACCCGCTGCGGCGGGACGGCGACAGCTATTCAATAGATTTCGACCATTTGGAAAGCCTGATGAATGACAAAGTCAAGCTGCTCATTCTGTGCAGCCCCCACAATCCGGTTGGCCGGGTTTGGAGCCGGGAAGAGCTGGAACAGCTGGAGACAATCGCCGAAAAACACAATATTTTAATCGTATCCGATGAAATCCATGCGGACATTGTGTTTCAGCCAAATCGGCATATTCCTTACGCCTCTTTATCCGAATCGGCAAGCAGCCGCTCCATTATCTGTACGGCGCCCAGCAAAACCTTCAATCTCGCCGGTTTAAATACGTCCAATGTCATTATTCCGAACCCGAATCTCCGCTCCAAGCTTGCAACGACCATGCGCAAGAACGAGATGACGGGTATGGGCATCCTCGGTACGGCCGCTGCCGAAGCGGCATACAATCATGGCGAAGAGTGGCTGGATCAATGCCTCGCCTATATCCGGTCCAATCTGGAATATGTACACCGCCATACGTCCGGCTATAAGGACTCCAACGGCTCTCCGCTCATTAAGTCCAGTCTGCCGGAAGCTACCTATTTATTATGGCTGGATTTCGGCGCCCTGGGCATGGACTCCAAAGAGCTGAATGCCTTCATTGTTGAAAAGGCCCGGCTAGGCCTGAACGACGGCTCCGCATTCGGCAAAGAGGGCGCGAGCTTTATGCGCATGAATCTGGCCTGTCCGCGCAGCACGGCCGAAGAAGCGATGGCCCGTCTGGATTTGGCCATGCAGCAGCTGGGCAAATAAGCGTATGAAAGACAGAAAGCCTCCACCCGAAAAATCGGGACTGGAGGCTTCTTTGTTTTTATGGGTCTAAACACAAACTCCTCCTCTTAAGCACTACAAGGCAGCCCTTCTTGCTTTTCGAAAAATCAACAAAAGCCGGTTCATGCCCAATAGAGAAGAGCAGGAATCCGGCTTCGTTATAAAAAATCCCCTTAGTTAATGACGCTAATGACGCCATTAGTCCAATCGTGCTGCGGCAGGATGAAACTCCCCTGAGCTGGATGCTCTTTAGGGGAGTTTCTTTTTCGGCGATTCTTTTGCTCTTACTTTGGGCCTTACTTGGACCACTCAGCGCTTAGCCACCCGGCATACATCGATATGGACGATTTTACCGGACCGCCAGCATCGCTCTTTTCCAGCAGTTTCAGGCAGTCGTCTACATGCTTCATGACCTGCCGCTTGTTGCCTTTTTCCAATTGATGCTTGGCCTGCCCCAGCTTGACGGTCAACTGCTTCTCCAGGGAGCGGTCCAGCGCGCCGGCCTCAGCCAAATCCCGAACCCGGTTCATCAGCCCGTCGAGGCTGACTTCGATCTTAACGGGAACGTTGACGTCGTCGATATTAATGTGCCCCCAGCCGCCGGTACTTTGATCGACGATCTTGATAAACAGCTCTTCTCCGATGTAAGCTGAAGCATTCCAGAACTTCCGTTGATACATTTCGTAATTGTTTCCGGTCGACTTCATCAGCTCCTTGCCGTCCGACGTCCGGACGAGCGCCACATATAATTTGTCCGGATCCTTGCCGCCGCCGATCAGAAAGTCAATCTGACCGTCTCCGCCCAGGATGAAGTTCTGCGAATGAAGCTCGCCCGTACCTTCGTCCCCCACATCTCCCGGCCGGATTCCCCATAAGTGGTATTTGCCGGGAATGACGCCTGACGGATTGAACGGGCCACCCCAGCCCCAGTCATTGCGGTCCGTCACGTTGCCGTCACTGAAAGTGTTGCCGGAGACGACCGTCCAACCTGTAAGGTCTCCGGTTGCGAAATCATGGTTGGCCAGTTCGGCATAAGGGGGACGTTCGGGTTTGGCGAAGGCGGGAATGGTTTCCCCGAAGGCGGAATTCATGGACCAGACCTGCATCGATTTCACGTTCAGCGTACCGTTGGCCCATATTTGCAGCCCAAGCGCATCGTAACGGCTCGGATAAGCTCTTGTGGTCAAGCTTTTCAGGCCATTCGCGTAAGCCTCAATCATCGAGCGGTCCAGGAACAGGTGCAGTCTAAGATTCTCGCCGGCAAGCTCCAGCTTGCCGCCCTGGATGCCGCGGGTGCGGGCGTCCGGGTCAAGCGTCGTCTTATCGCGGTTGACGTTAAGCGTTGAAGCTTTTGCGTCATAGTAGATCAGCGTCTCTTCTTCCCCCTGGGGAGACCTAAGGACTTTGATGCCGTACTGATCGGCGCTGCCCGGTTCAAACTCGATGATCATTTCCAGCATGTCGCCCTTTATGTTTCTCAGAAGCTCGTTGGCCTGTTCCAGATTTTGATACTCAAAGGAGGCCAGCTCCTGATTTCGCAGCGATTGCAGCTCCGCGATCGGTTCTACTCCGAGCTTACCGTCCTCCCTAAGGAACAGTTGGACCGGAAGGCCGCCGCCGTGCGCCCATCCCGAATCATAATCCACTTGGGGCGTGCGTTCCCCCTGCGCGATGGTGAACAGGATCGCGCGTCCGGTAACGGGATCAACCATCCCGCTCGGACCGGTAAAGTGAAAATCGCCGACATCGATCAGCTGCGCTTCTTCCTGGTCGGGAGTAAATCTGTAAGCTTCATGATTCCATGTACCGATCCAATAGTAGACCTCCACATCAGCACCCTCGCCGACCGGACTGATCAGGAAAATATGCTTTTGCTTGCCGTCCTTATCCTTTCCGACCGGAAGCAGGACAGGCAATTCCCAAACCTTGCCCAGGTACGGGTATTTGAGGTAATCGCTTTCATAAAGCGGTCCTTTGTATTCCCAGTCGGTCATATTTTGGGAGGCGTACACGAGAACGGTCCCGCCTTTGCCCTCCAGTCCTGAGGAGACCAGCTGCACCCATTCGTCACCGTCCTTGAACACGAACGGGTCCCTAAATTGCCCCCATGCCCCTGTTCCTGGCTCCTGTACGGTAACGGGAACCGGATGCTTCGCCCAATTTGTCAGGTCGTTATCGCCGTCCTGCGGATAAGTGCTTCTTGCCAGGCCGGTTCTTTGGTTGGGAGAAGCGCTGTCGTTCCCGGCGGTGAAGAACAGGGCCGGAATGCCGGACTCGTCATAGGTCGCGCTGCCGGACCAGTCGCCGTCAGGGTCGAGATTGTTGTTCTCCGGCGCCAGCGCGATGCCCGCATCGCGCCAATGGACCATGTCGGGGCTCACCCAATGCCCCCAATGGATTTGGTGCCAATAGGGCCCCTGGGGATTGAATTGATAGAACAAGTGATACTGGCCGTTGAAATAAATCGGCGCATGCGGTTCATTCATCCACTGGCCCGGGGAAGTAAGATGATATTGCGGCCGGTATCTGTCGGCCGCCAGCAGATTCCGGTCCCACGCCAGATCCTGTTGCGGGATGGACGGGATCTGGCCGCCGTATGGGGCCAAATATTGCTCGAAGGAAGCCTTAATCTCTTCGGCCGTCATGGCCCGGTCGTGTATTCTGACTTCATCGATGACCCCGTTAAACATGTTGAGCGTGAACGTGCCGGCCAACAAAACGCCCTGGTTGTTCTGGCCAATGACCAGCTCGCGGTCCGAAGGCGTAATAGGTGCGCCTCTGGGCGTATCCTGCGAAGCGACCTCGACTCCGTTCAAGTAAAGCTTGATCTTCGATAGTTCCCGGTCATAAGTGGCGACCACGTAGTTCCATTTGTTCTTCGCAAGCGGATGATCGTTCGACCATGCTTCCACCCATTCCTGGTTCAATCCCAGCTGCATCGACCAAGACCCGTGCCGGTACATGCCAAGTATATAGCCCTGCCGGTTCTCCCGGTCATGCTGATTCACGATAGCGGACAGCCTATGCTCATCTCCCCACTCGTAGGATCTGGGGGCAACCCACGCTTCGATCGTGAGGGCATCCTGCGGCTTCTCGATGTCTGCTCCCTTTCGGGTCACCCAAGTGGAATACCCGTCGAACAAGAGGGCATTCCCTTTGATTCCTTTCCTGCGCTGCGGATCGTTCGACGGCTTGTATCTGGCCTGGTTAAAAACATAGTCAATCGGATCTTTCCGGGCCGTCACGGAATCCTCAGCGGTTTGGCCGGATCCCTCGTCAAAGGACCAGCCTCCGATAACGCCCGGCACATAGACATTGAAACCGTCCACATTGATATGCCCTGTCGTTGACTGATCGGTTATTTTCAAATAGACCTCTTCTCCCAAATATTTGGATGCGTTCCAGCTGACTTTCCGATACGATTCGAATTCCGGCAGCTGCGGCCCTGTTTCCTTCATCAGCACCGCTCCGTCTGCCGCCCGGATCAAAGCCACATACAGATTGTCCGGATCCTTGGCCCCGCCGATCAGAAAATCGATCGTACCCGAGCCGCCCAGAACGAAGGTGCCGGACGTGAGCGATCCCGTCCGCGAGTCCGGATTCATGCCCTCCGGGGCGCCCGAATAACCCCATACATGATAAGTCCCCTGTTGGTTAAAAGGCAAATTCTCGTCCCAATAGCTTGATCGGTTGGTCACCGTACCCGTAAAGGCATCGCCTTCGGCGGTCCATCCCCTCAGATCACCAGTTTCGAAATCCGGGTTAGGGATGGTATATCGACCGCTTTCCGCAGCAGGCACCACATTGGTCCGGAAATCATCGAAGTTGAGATGGCCGAACTCTCCCGTGCTGCGGTCGACCAGCCTAACATAAACCTCTTCGCCCAAGTATTCCTTGGCATCCCACTCAACCCGGCTGTACGTTTCGGATTGGGTCCCTGTCGCTTTAAACAACTCCTGGCCGTCCGACGCTCTGACTAAAGCGGCATACAAATTGTCGCCATCCTGTCCTCCACCGATCAAGAAGCTGACCACGCCGGTGCCGGCCACCTCAAACCGGCTTGACTCCAGTACGCCGGTCCTTGCATCGGCTTCCTGTTCGGAGGCTCCGGCAAAGCCCCAAAGATGGTACGTCCCCTGCTGTTCAAAGCGCCTCGCTCCTCCCCAATAGGTGGACGCATCCGTGACTGCCCCGTTAAACGCATCCCCTTGAGCGATCGTCCAGCCCGTCAAATTGCCGGATTCAAAGCCGGGATTCTCAATCGTTGTCGGGAGCAGCTTTGTCCTGAAGTCATCGACATTCAGATGGCCGAACCCCCCCGCCTCCTGATCGACAACTCTGAAAAACAGTTCCTGGCCGATATATTCCGATGCTTCCCATATCACTCTTGTATAGGCTTCGTCATCAGGCCCAGTGGCCTTAAACAATTCCTTCCCGTCCGACGCCCGGACCAGAGCCACATACGGCGTAGCCTGGTTTTTTCCGCCTCCGATCAAAAAGCTGACCCGGCCGCTGCCTTCTACATCCGGATTTCCGGCCAACCGGAAATGGCTGGATTCCAAAATTCCGGTTTGCCCATCCTCGCCATCCTTGAATCCCCATAGATGATACTGGCCGTGATGATTAAAAGGCTTGTTCACGTCCCAGTAGGTGGCCTGATCCGTTACATCGGCGGCACCGAAGGCCTCGCCTTGAACGGTCCAGCCGGTCAAATCCCCGGTTTCGAAATCCGGATTGACGATCTCCTCCGGCAAAGCCTCCGACGCAAACCCGCTGCTCACAGGCAAGCCCGCTCCTCCAAAATCGAACAGGCAAGCGGCAAGCACGGTGAAAATAACCGTCAGCCGAACAAACCGGCTTTTTTTCCGCTTCATCACATCGCCTCCAACATACGTTTTCAGAATCATACTTTCAAATGACCCTAACATGAAAAAGACAGATGGAATGACCGCTGCACGTTTACAAATGCATGCCTTTTTGCGTAATCGATTACGTCGTCATAGCAATCGGCGACGTCCTTTAGCCCCCCCCTTCCTCGTGTTCTTTATTTAATCGCCCAGGCCTATCGTTCTCTCCCTGAATGTCATTCATTTAGGCAGGCTGTCAACACGCTCCTTGACCATTCTTTCCGTCCAGCACGACCAGCAGCCGGGTGCATTTAATCGTTTACGCAATCGATTACTCCATAATGTAAGCACTTTCAAATCACCTGTCAAGAGTTATTTTCGGGTTTCTATAGCACAAGAAGACTGAGATTGTTCATACTTCATTCCCGATTGCTAGCTTCTATACTGCCGAACGCTAAATATAGTAAAATAACGATAGATTCCCGTAACTTTGTGGCTGCCATGGCCGTTATACATAAGATATGAAACCCATGGATAGAAGCTTATCCTGCTATAGAAAGTCAGGTGAACCCGCTTGAATTACATAGCGATTGACTTTGAGGTTGCAAATATGAGAAACCGTGCCAGCGTTTGCGCAGTAGGGATTGTTGAAGTGCAGGACGGCAAGATCACTTTGGAAAAATATACGCTCGTGAATCCCCAGGTTGCATTCGATCCTTTCTGCGTCGCCGTTCACGGAATTACCCCTGAAATGGTGGAAGGCGCGCCTATCTTTCCCGAAGTCTGGAATGAACTGTCTTCCCTTCTGAAAGGGAGAACGCTGGTCGCTCACAACGCATCCTTCGATATGAGTGTGCTGCGGAGCTGTCTGGAAGCCCAGGGTCTCGATTACCCGGACTGTACATATGTCTGTTCCTACCTGCTCTCCAGAAAAATATGGCCGGGACTGCCCAGTTACAAGCTGAACCATATGGCCGCTTTCCATGGTCTAGGTGCGTTCCGCCACCACGACGCCCTGGAGGATGCCCGGACGGCAGCGCATCTGCTGCTGAAATGCCTCGAAGCTAAAGCCTCAGAAGATTGCCGGGCCTTGGCTGAAAGCTGCGGATACCGGCTCGGTGCGCTGCTTCCCGGCGGGGCCTGTGAAACCTTCTCCTCTTTAAAAGCAGTGAACAAAGGGAGCAGACGCTTATCCGCCAAAACTGCGATCACGCCTACCGTTTCCGAATTCAACAAGGCTCACGCCTTTTATAAGAAAAATATAGTTTTTACCGGCCGTATGGACTCCCTCACTCGTCACGAGGCGATGCAGCGGGTGGTCAACTGCGGAGGGCGCTGCGCAGACTCCGTCGAGCTTCAGACCCACTTTCTTGTGATCGGACAAAGCGACTATGTCAAGCTTTTAAACGGCACCAAGCGCAGCAGCAAAATTCAAAAGGCGGAAAAGCTGGCCAAAGCCGGACTCCCGATTCGCCTGTTGTCAGAGCAGGAATTTATGTCGATGCTCGGTTAAGACCAGACCCGCTTTTTGTGAATATGATCAAACCTGATCAAATCAACCAGAACCCGAGGAGAAATGATGAACAAATCCCATTCAGCAGTACGGCGTACATCCGCTCGTCAGGACTCATTCAGAGATCAAGCCTATTCATCTTCCCCTGCCGGAAACCCGGCCTGGCACAAGCAGTCACCCCGCAAAAAAACGTCCGGACGCAGCAACCGGACAAAACGCAAAAGCCGGCTCCCTTGGGTGCTGCTTCTGGTTATACTCGCCGTGGTCGGCTATCGATCGGGGTGGTTTGGCCAGCTTTTTCAGCCGGAGCGCATAAACCCTCCGCCGCCGATAACGGGACTTCACCCGGTGGTTGCCGCCAAACAGAAGGAGCTCGTCAGTTTGACCGGCCAGCAGGGGATTCGGGTCGTCATCACCGACGGCTTCCGCAGTTCGGAAGAACAGGATGCCCTTTATAATCAGGGACGTAGTGAAGCCGGAGCTGTTGTGACTTACGCCAAGGGCGGCCAATCCTATCACAACTATGGCCTCGCGATCGATTTCGCCTTGAAGAAGCCGGACGGCAATATCATTTGGGATCTGGACTATGACGGCAACCAAAACGGCCGGTCCGATTGGCTTGAGGTAGTCGGGATCGCCAAAAAGCTGGGCTTTACCTGGGGCGGGGACTGGACCGACTTTCCCGACTATCCGCATCTGCAGATGGACTTCGGCTACAGCATCAAGCAGTTAAAGCGCGGCCTGCGTCCCAAAGGTTACGCCACTCCCCAGCCTTAAGAAGGCAAAAGGCAGGCAAGAGCATGAAGCACCACGCTCTTTGCCTGCCTTTTGTTAAAGCGACAGCATTTTAAGGTGATCTTCCGTCAATCAGGCTTCGGAAGATTCGTAAAGCTCGACCTTCGGCGGCTTGGCCAAATAGGCATCAGCCTTCTGAAAGAATCCGACAAAATGGGCGGTGCCGTTGTGCTCGTTCACGGCATCCTGGTCCTTCCATTTTTCCAGTACAACAAAGGCGTTCTCCTCTTCAGCCGCTTCAAACAGGGCATAAGAGATGTTGCCCGCTTCTGCGCGGGATTTTTGGACAAGCACGTCCGCTTGCTCCAGAAACTCGTCTCGCATGGACGGCTTGATGCTCAAAAAGGCATGAATAATGATCATGACTACGGTTCCTCCCCTTTTGTATTTACTCTCCCAAGATTATAACCCAGTTATTTCCTCTTTTAAAACATGTCCTTATTTCAAGGGTATAACCGTAACTGTTATTCCGAACAAGAGGAACGCTTCATTTCCATACGTCTTCTGTAAGCCCAATGGTTCGTCGGACCATGCCCTTGTCCTATGTTCAGTCCGTCCTCAATGGCAGCCTGAATGAAAGCTCTCGCGCGTCCCACAGCTTCGCCCGTCTCCAAACCGGAGGCCAAACCGGCCGCGATGGCCGCAGAGAACGTACAGCCCGTGCCGTGCGTATGCTTCGTATGAATTCTTGGGCCCGTAAATTCAGTAAAGGCGTTGCCGTCAAACAGCAGATCGACCGACTCCGTTTCGGACGAGGCATCATGGCCGCCCTTGATCACTACATTTTTGGCCCCCAGCTCGGACAGCTTCCTGGCGGCCTCCTTCTTGTCCGCAAGGCTGCGGATGGGCCGCCCTGTCAGCTTCTCCGCCTCCGGAATGTTCGGCGTGACGACGAGCGCCAGCGGCAGCAGATGGCTGCACATCGCCTGAACGGCTTCTTCCTGCAGCAGCTCAGCACCCCCTTTGGCGATCATCACCGGATCCACTACCAGCTTGCTCCAGCCGAATTCGGATATTTTCGCCGCGACAGCCCGGATAATATCGGCGCTGAACAGCATGCCCGTCTTCAACGCGTTCACACCAAGATCGCTGCCAACGGCTTCAATCTGCGCCGCTACCGCATCCGGCGTCATCGGGTGAACGCCCTGCACCCCAAGCGTATTCTGGACCGTCACGGCGGTCAAAGCCGACATCCCAAAAACGCCAAGCTCCTGAAAGGTTTTCAGGTCGGCTTGTATGCCCGCTCCTCCGCCGCTGTCCGAGCCGGCAATCGTCAGTGCCCGGTTGACTCGGTTCATCCGTTTTCCCTCCCGATGATGCGAATATCGGCCTCCTGCATAACCGAGTCCGCTGTCAACTTGTACAGCTGGTTCAAGAATTCGATCTGGAAGCTGCCAGGGCCGTTCTGCTCCGTCAGCCCCGCTGCCCGCTTCGCTGCGATGCCGTATCCGGCCAGCGCTGACACCCCTGCCAGCAAATAATCCCGCTCTACGGCGCAATAAGCTCCGATGACGGAAGTCAGCAGGCAGCCCGTCCCCGTCACCTTGGTCATAATCGGATGGCCACCCCGGATGGCGTAAGTGGTACGCCCGTCCGAAATAAAATCCTCCGGCCCGCTTACCGCCACAACGGTGTTCCATCTCGATGCGGCACGGGCTGCCAGCACAGCCGGATCTTTGCCTTCCGGAACGGCACCGGCGTCGACTCCTTTGATCTCCCATTCTTCGCCGATCAGATTAGCGACTTCGGCGGCATTGCCCCGTATAAAGTCAATTTTGACGGCATTCAATATCCGCTGGGCCGTTTCCGCCCGAAAAGGCGTCGCCCCGGCCGCCACCGGATCAAACATGACGGGAACTCCCGCCTCGTTGGCCGATGCGGCCGCCGCAATCATCGCCTCCACCGTGCTGCCGTTGAGCGTCCCCATATTGAGGACAAGCGCTCCCGAAACTCTGGCCATATCGGCGACTTCTTCCAGAGCGGAAGCCATGACAGGCGAAGCGCCAAGCGCAAGCAGACCGTTGGCCGTGAAATTGGTCACGACTTCGTTGGTGATGTTGTGAATCAATGGCCCCGATAAACGAATCCGGTCAATTATCGGCGCGACTTTGTGCAGCAGATCATTCATATCCATGGACATTGGAACCCAACCTTTCAGGGAGCCTTGATCCGTATGAAGAAAGCACGAAAGAACGACCCGGCAGGCAGGAGAACAACATTTTTGAAAAAACGGGGCACGGCCGAACATATGCGACGATTCCGGCACATTCACGAAAAAAAGACACTTTGCCTAAGCAGAGTGTCTCATGATAACTCCCGAGCACAATCTCCCTACGCTGGCATTACCCAACAGGTTCGAACGGTCTACGACGGATCAGTCGTACTCTCAGCTTGCTTCCGCAGGCTCCCATGCATATTTGTTTCTCATTCTATATCTGTCCCTATGAAAAATCAACCGGACGGATACCGCCCTTCCTAGACGATATCCAGGGAAACCTTGTTCGCCGGGGCCGGAAAGGCGTGGTCTATCCTGTCCAGCTCCTCTTGTGTGAGCAGGATCTCCGCGGCGGCCGCATTCTCCTTGATGTGGCGATCCTGTACCGCTTTCGGGATGGCGATGACGTCCCGGCTCCGGATGACCCAGGCCAGGGCGATTTGCGCCGTCGTCACTCCGCGGCTGTCCGCGAGCTCGAGCATGACCGGATGCTCCAGCAGCTCCCGCCGCAGCCGTCCGCCCTGGGCAAGCGGACAATAGGCCATCGTCGGCAGCCCATGCCTCCGGGCCCAAGGGAGCAGATCGACCTCTATCCCGCGCGATGCGGCATGATAGAGCACCTGATTGGTCACGCAGCCGCCGCCGCCCGGTATTTCCCACAGCTCCTCCATATCCGCCGTATCCAGATTGGATACGCCGAAAGCCCGAATCTTCCCGTCCTGCTTCAGCCGTTCCATTGCCTCTACTGTATCCTCCAGCGGTATGCTGCCTCTCCAGTGCAGCAGGTACAGGTCGATATAGTCGGTGCCGAGCCGTTTCAGGCTGCGCTCGCAAGCCTGAAGCATTTTGCGGCCGCCGGCATTGTGCGGGTATACCTTGGATACCAGATATACCTTCTCCCGGCGCCCGGCCACGGCTTCGCCCACGATTTTCTCCGCACCGCCTTCGGCATACATTTCGGCCGTGTCGATCAGGGTCATCCCAAGATCGATCCCGGTCTGCAGCGCGCGTACCTCTTGCCTTCTGAGAGAATCCTTCTCTCCCATGAACCAGGTCCCCTGGCCGATGGCAGGAACCTGTAAGCCCGCCAGCTTTACGATTCGGCGCATGTCTCATCCTCCTATCTATTGAGGCTATCGTACCCGCCTTAATCTTCCACTTCCAAATTATACAGAACCCGGATAGATATACAAAAAACCTCTGGAATCCTGCGGTTCCAAAGGTTTTTGTGCATCCGCAGCGCAGCTCACCACCTGGACTTTGCCCAGTTTGAGGTGTAAGCCAGGCTCCGGCAGGTCCGTGTACGGGCCTGCATTATACGCCTTTAGCGGCACTCGCGACCGCTGAGAGAATGATGCGGATTGCGCAGGAACGTGCTGCGCGAATTTTTGAGCTGCTCGATGCGCTTCTCTGCCAGGCGGTCTGCTGCGACATAAGACGGAATGCCTTCTTCGTGCGAAATTTCAAAAATGCGCGAAATGCTGTTGTAGATCTCTCCAACCTTGCTCATCGCACGTTCCGCATTATAGCCGTTCAGTTCGTCGGCTACGTTGATCACGCCGCCCCCGTTGATGACATAATCCGGCGCATAAACGATGCCCAGTTCATGCAGCATGTCGCCGTGACGCGCTTCCTTCAGCTGGTTGTTTGCCGATCCCGCGATCACCTTCGCCTTGAGTCGCGGAATGCTCTCGTCGTCGATGGTGGCCCCAAGCGCGCACGGCGCGTAAATATCGCAATAGACGCCCACAATATCCGAAGGATCGACGGCGGTTGCCCCGAATTTCTCCACTGCCGCGAAAACGGCTTCTTTGTTGATATCCGTCACGATCAGCTTTGCGCCTTCTTCGTGTAAATATTTGCACAGATGGATAGCCACGTTGCCGACGCCCTGAACCGCAACTGTACGGCCCTCCAGGGAATCGCTGCCGAAAGCCTCTTTGGCCGCCGCCTTCATGCCCCGGTAAACCCCGTAAGCCGTAGCCGGAGAAGGGTTGCCCGAAGCTCCTGAGGATGCGGAAGTTCCGGTCACAAAATCGGTTTCCTGATGAATAATATCCATATCCGCAACGGTTGTGCCCACATCTTCAGCCGTTATATAACGTCCGTTCAAGCCCTGGATATAGCGGCCGAACGCCCGGAACATCGCTTCGTTCTTGTCCTTCTTGGGATCGCCGATAATGACCGTTTTGCCGCCGCCGAGATTGAGTCCGGAAACCGCGTTTTTGTAAGTCATGCCTTTTGCCAGACGAAGGGCGTCCTCGATCGCCGCTGCCTCTGACGCATAGGTCCACATGCGCGTACCCCCCAAAGCCGGACCCAGCGTTGTATCGTGAATGGCAATAATCGCTTTGAGTCCCGAGGCCTGATCCTGGCAAAATACCAGTTGTTCATAGTCGTACTGCTGCAAGGCTTTGAATAATTCCATCTCTCCTGCTCCTCCAATAAAGGATCGGTTTCTCGCCCAGCCTGTGATGTAGCCGTTATATATCATTACATCAAGCTGCCTCAACCAATCTGTTCCAATAGAAATTTTATCCATTGTCAAAGGTAGTACATGTTATCGGGGCTGTCAATACAGCGATTCACCGCGGCAAAAGCCTGAAAAATCTCCCTGCTGAACCGCCTATGTCATGCAATCTGACAAATCGAGCGAATCTGGTCTAGCCGCTGCTTCATGCTTCCTTCCCGGGCACAAAAAACGGGAGCCCCTAAAGATCAGGGACTCCCGGCGTACAAGCAAATGCTGTTAAAAATTGAAATCGTCGTCCGTCAGCGGCTCCACATTCAGCGCGCGCACATAGCCGTTGCCCTTCTTGGAGAAGAAGTCGTGCTGCTTCGTATGGGTGCTGATGCCGTTGAACACGATCGGATTGACTTCCTCTTCCGGAAACAACGGGTCAAAGCCGAGGTTCATCATCGCTTTGTTCGCGTTGTAGCGAAGGAATACCTTCACCTCATCCACCAGTCCGATCGGCGCATAGATCTGCTCCGTGTACCGTTCTTCATTGGTGTGCAGATAACGCAGCAATCCTTCCAGCGTCTCATACACATCGCGCTGGTCCGCTTCATCGAGATCGGCATAGATTTCCTGGGCGAGCACGCCGACATAGACACCGTGAATGCTTTCATCGCGCAAAATAAGGTCGATGATTTCACCGCTGCAGGTCATCTTGCCTTGTCCGGCCAGGTACAGCGGATAAAAGAAGCCGCTGTAGAACAGGTAGCTCTCCAGCAGAACGGAGGCCGCCATCGCCAGGAACAGCTGCTTGGGCGAATGGATGTTATTGTAGTACTGGCGGATCGTCTCCGCCTTGGTCTGTAAATACGTGTTCTCTTCCACCCAGCGGAACACGGCATCAATTTCCTCGTTCGAAGCCAGCGTCGTGAAGATGCTGCTGTACGACTTGGCGTGGATCTGTTCCATCATGCCCATGAAGGCCAGCACAGCCTTGCGCTGCAGCCCGTCCACATGCTCCATGATTTGAGGCATGCCGACGCCGCCCTGAATCGTATCGAGCAGCGTCAAGCCTCCGAGCACCTTCATATAGGCGTCCTTCTGGTCATCATTCAGGGTCAGCCAGGACATTTTATCATCAGAGAGCGGAATTTCATCGTCCGTCCAGAACTGCATAATATTCTGATTCCAGAACATCATCGTAAAGTCGTCGTCCGGACGGTTCCAGTTCACCGCTTTAATAGCACTCATTTTGTTGTTCTCCCTTCCTCGTGAAGCGTAAAGCCAAAGTCCGGCAAGCCCGGATCAGATCGAGCAGGTAATGCATTCCTCCACGGAAAGCTTCTTCGTCCGCGTATAATACAGCGACTTCAGTCCTTTTTTCGCCGCGTAAATGTAGTATCGGGCAAGCTGGCGAGTCGTGACGTTGCTGTTCACGTGCAGAACGGTCGAGATCCCCTGATCGACATGGTTTTGAATTTCGGCGATCAGATCCAGCACCTTGATTTGATCCATATTATAGGCAGATTTGTAGTAGAACACATTATCACGCTGCAGATAAGGCATCGGATAATAAGTCGTGGAATTGGCATAAGTCCGCGTCTCAATCTGTTCCACAATCGGCATTACGCTTGATGTGGCATTCTGGATATAAGAGATGCTCGCCGTCGGCGCAATCGCCATGCGGTAAGCATGGTACAGTCCGTTCTTCATAACCGCATCCTTAAGCTGCGCCCAGTCTTGCGGCGAAGGAAGCGTCATGCCTTCAAACAGCGCTTTGACGCGTTCGCTTGTTGGACGGTAATCCGTATTCAGATAACGGTCAAAATAGTTGCCGTTTGCGTATTCCGACTGTTCAAAGCCCGCAAAGGTTTCTCCGGTTTCCATGGCGATTTCCATGCTCTTCTCGATAGAATGATAGTTCATGGCCATAAAGAAGGAGCGCGCGAACTCCTTCGCATCCTCGCTTTCATAGGCAATTTTGTTCTTGGCAAAATAACCGTGCAGGTTCATGACCCCAAGGCCGACGGAATGCATCTCCCGGTTCGCCTTGGCAACCCCTGGCGCGTTGGCCACGTTCGTCATGTCGCTGACCGCCGTCAGCGCAACCATGCCTTCGTGAACGGACTCGCGGATTTTTTTGTTTTCCATGACATTGACGATGTTCAGAGAAGCCAGATTGCAGCTGATATCCCGGCGGATTTGATCCTGCTGGCCGTAGTCGGCGATTTCCGAAGTCTCCTGAAGCTGGAAGATTTCCGTACACAGGTTGGACATCTTGATCTGCCCTACACCTTTAAGGGCGTGGCCACTGTTGGCGTTGCTCTTGTTCATGATATAAGGATAGCCGGATTCAAGCTGCACCATGGCGATTTTGGTCAGCATGTCCCGCGCGTTCATCACGGCCTTCTTCTTCACCCGGTCGTCGGCCAGCAGCTTGTCGTACATCTCGTCCATGTCCATATCGTCCATATGGACACCGTAAGCCTTGTATACACTGTAAGGACCGAACACGTGCAGCGGCTCGTTGTCCTTGGCCAGCTGGTAGAAACGGTTTGGAACGATCAATCCGATCGAGAGCGTCTTCAGGCGGGTTCTTTCATCGGCATTGATCTTCTTGCTGTCCAGAAACTCAATAACGTCCCAGCCAAAAATATTATAGTAGCCTGCGCCCGATCCCTTCCGCTGACCCATTTGGTCTGCGTAGGAGAAGGCGTCCTCCATCAGCTTCAGCACCGGCATAATCCCTTTTGCGGCGCCTTCGACGCCTTTGATCGGCTCGCCGCGTCCGCGCAGCTTGGACAGATTGACGGCTACGCCGCCGCCGATCTTGGACAGCTGCATGCACGTATTCAGCACATAGTTGATGGAATTGAGGGAATCGTCCATCTCCAGCAGGAAGCAGGACACCATTTCCCCGCGGCGGCTCTTGCCGGCGTTGAGGAAGGTCGGCGTAGCCGGCTGCAGGCGCTGCTCCATCATGGAGCGGGCCAGCGTATTAGCGGTTGCCGCATTCCCGCGTCCCAGATGCAGCGCTACAACAGCGACCCGGTCCGGGTAGTGCTCCAGATAGAGCGAGCGGTCGTTGCTCTTGACCGCGTAGTCCGTATAGAACTTCGATGCCGCCATATAAGACGGAAACTCGAATTTGTAGCTGTGCGTGATGTCATAGACGCGGTCTACTTCTTCCGGTGTATATTTTTCATAGACATTCTCGTAGAAATCATTTTCGATCATATATTTGACTTTGGCAGCCGTATTCTCAAACGTGATGCTTTTGTTCTGAACCTCCGCCAAAAATTCGCGAACCGCTTCGCGATCCTTTTCCAACTGATAAAACCCGTCCTCGCCCGTCTTCATGAGCATGTTGTTGAGTTCAATATGACGCAACGCGGCTCACCTCCTGTTTAAATCGTTCTGCGTCCCCGAAAGTTCCCGACAATTCGAATTTGCCGACCACCGGAACATGGTATTCCTCCGAGATGATGTCCGCACTTCTGGCAAACTTGTCGCCCCAGTTGCGGTTTCCGCTCGCGGCCACGCCAACGAGCTGTTTATAATTGCGCTTCAGGAACGATGCGACCCGCTCAGGCACCTGTCCAAAGCCAGTTGTGTATGTAACCAGCACAAACGGCTCGTCAAGCGTCATCGAGTCGTCGATTTGCACGGCTGGCATCTTGAGCTTTCCTATAAATCTTTTTACATTTCCTGTCTTCGAATCATAGGCGATAAGCATCCTGGATCATCCCTTCACTTACTTTTTCGCATCCCGGCGCGAAATTGGTTCTATATTGTCTTTAAACGAGCTCTCGCTGTTTCAAACCCTATATATAGATGATGATATTAAATTTAACCTCTATATATAGTGATGTCAATCCTTTAAAAAGCCCGCTTCCGAGCGCTTGTCCAGCCAAAACCCGCTCAATTGCTGGGTTTATGTCTATTTTTCAGGGCGCAAAAAAAAATAGAGAAATCGTTTCGTCTTTTCGGAAAACGGTTCCTCTTCAGACTATGAAAATGCGGGACCGCCATTACCCGAGGGCGGCTTTTCGAAGCAGGCGGTAAATATCGATAATTTCGCTGAGCGGCATCCGGACGAGTCCGCTGGAAGACGGGGCCACAAACTCATGCATCCCATCCAGGTAGGGGTCCTGTTGAAAGCCCCAATCCGCCCGGGAGCGGCGAGTGTATTCCGTGTAAACGCCTTTGCCGACAAAGCATACCACATATGGGCGATATTTCGCCAGCTTCGCCTTCAGCAGCTCTCTGCCTTCGCGGTATTCTTCACGCGTAATATCCTCCACGCCTCTTGTCGGTCTGGCCACGATATTAGTAAAGCCATAGCCCAGCTCAAGCAGATCCCCGTCTTCCGACGGATCGTACAGCCTGGGGGTAAGTCCGGACTGATGCAAAATCCGCCAGAAACGGTTTCGCGGGTTCGCATAGTGATGGCCTTCTTCCGAGGATCGAAGGCTCGGATTAAAGCCGACGAACACGATTTGAAGCCCGTAATCCAGGTGGTCTGGCACTTCATTCAGCTTCGCTTCCAAAGTTTGTCCCCCTTCGCGCATCGCTTGGGCACGCCCTTACAGTCTCATGCCCATCCGGCTCTTGTATCTCGTGATCAGCACCTGGGAATCCACACTCGTAATGCCCGGAAGCACGTAGAGCTTTTCCTTCATGAACAGCTCCATCTCCTTGTTGTCTTCAAAAAGCGCATGCATATGCAGCTTCGAAGGGCCGGTCATATGATACAGACTCGTCACCACCGGCTCCTCCGCCAGCGCCTGGGCCACCTGCTGCAAATATTTGGGCTCGACCTCCACATTGAAAAAGGCAGAGACGGAAATGCCGATTTTCTCCGGATTGATTACGGCCGTAAAGCGCTCGATCACGCCGTCGTCCATCAGCGCGTTGATCCGGGTCTGAACCGCCACCCGGGACAAGCCGATTTCTTTGCCCAGATCGGTATATGAGATTCTGCCATTCGAATGCAGCGCCTGAATGATCTTGCGGTCTATGTCATCAAGGGACACCCGGCCCTGCTCATTCATTCTCGACAAAAGACTTCACCTGCTTTCACAAAGAAAAATATGTAGATTAAAGCGGCTGCTCTAAAACTTGCCTGTCTATTCATATTATCGTTAAGGCCGGATATACACAAACGCGGGGAATCGGCAATTTCATACGAAAAGCCGGTCCGGAACACAGGAAATGGTGGCCGGGACCGGCTTTTCGCTTTTGCAAATGGGGCGCGGTAGGCAGGACCGCCAAATGCGGTTTATCAGCGGGTATCGTGCCAGAAATTCACCGGCTTCATATCCGGGGTAATCATTTCAAAATCGTAGCCCTGCTTTTTGAGGGCGTCCAAAATAGCCGGAAGCACCTGAATCGTCGTCGGCAGGTCGTGCATCAGAATAATCGGCGCCTTGCCTTTTTGGCTTACGGCTTTCACCTGCTTCATGACATTGTCATAAGTGGACTGGGTGTCTTCTCTGAACTTCCAATCCTGCGAATCTACGTTCCAGTCCCAAAGATGATAGCCTTCGCCCAGCACCTTGTCCCGAAACGACTGCACAAAATACGGCTTACTGCCGTAGGGCGGCCGAATCAGCAGTGATTTGACGCCCGCAACCTGGTACAGGCGCTCATTGTCGTCATCCATCTCCCCGGCCGCGGCAGCCGGGGATTTGTAAAACTTGTCTTTCTGATGGCTCATGCCATGCAGGCCGACCGCATCCCCTCTCTGGATCATCCGTTTGACCGAATCCGAATAATCGCTAATATGATTGCCGAGCATGAAGAAGGTCGCCTGCGCCCCGTATTTGTCCAGAACGTCCAGCAACTGGCCGGTATGGGCGCTGGGTCCGTCGTCAAAGGTCAGATACAGCGGCTTGCCGCTTTTGCTGCCGCCAGCTTCCTTGCGGTTGTCATCCGGTTTTGCCGTCTCCTTCAGATGGTTCTCGATCCGTTCCCGGTATTTGTCCAGAAATGCGGCTTCATCCATGACCCCGGAAGCGTTCACGATTCGAAGCAAAAGAGCGTTTCCTCTGTAGAAGGTCCGGTAGCCAAAAGCCTGCGCCGTAATGCCGACCGGAATCATGGTCCTTCCCTTGTCCACAAACATCGCCGCTTTCACTTCCGTCCCGTCCGGCATCGCCGCCTTGTTCTCCGCAGGCCGCAGATCGAGGGCGGCTCCACTTTCATTCGTGAGGATCAGCTGCTCCGATGTCCCCGCCAGCGTCAGATTCATCGCTTCGGCCGCTTCCCGGACAGGAACATAGTAGATCCCTTCCCTTGGCACAAGCCGGGTATCCGTCAGCTCATCGTTAACGCCAAACAGCGCAGTCCGGGGTTCCCCGGCGGCCGAAGCCGATCCCGCAAATACGTCCAGAACAAGACAGGAGATCAGGATGGTGATGATGGTCCATTTTCCGTTCATCCGAGATTGTTCCCTCCCCTCTCTTATTCTATTTATACTTTTTATATCAAATTTTATGACAAAACAAAAATAGAATAGGCGATTTTGATAGGGAATCCGGGCTTCCCGGCAGAGTTTGGCAACCGTCCCCCCTTTCGTCATGGTTGTTCCGGACGGTGAAGAGGACTATAATCAATCTGCTTATGTTTTATGATGAATACAGGATAAGGAGTTTTGTCACGATGCCGGATATGAAGGGGCCAAACAAGCGGCGGGTGCTGATTATGACCGCCGTTGAGGCGGAGCTGGAGGCCGTGCTGCGGGGGCTCGGCGGAAGCGAACGCTTTGACGTCGAGCTCGCCGGGGTAGGCCCGGTGGCCGCGGCGATCGCCGCAACGAAGCTGCTTGCGGCCGGAAGGGACCGGTACGGGCTCGTCATCAGCGCCGGAATCGGCGGCGGGTACCCGGGCCGGGCGGAGATCGGCTCGCTCGTCGTGTCCAGCGCGATTGTCGCCGCGGACCTTGGCGCCGAGACGCCGGAGGGCTTCAGCAGCCTGGACGAGCTCGGCTTTGGCAGCGCGGTCGTCGAAGTGGACCGCGAACTCGCCGGGCAGGTCGCCGGAGCGCTCACCGCAGCGGGGCTGCCGGTTCGGCTGGGACCGGCGCTGACGCTGGCGACCGTGACGGGGACGGCCCGGACGGCTTCCACGCTGGCCGGGCGGATTCCCTTTGCGGCGTCCGAAGGCATGGAGGGCTTCGGCGCAGCCGCGGCAGCCAGGGCGTTCGGGCTGCCGGCGCTGGAGCTTCGGGCCATATCCAATGCGGTCGGTCCTAGGGACAAGTCCGCATGGCGCATCGGCGATGCTTTGAAAGTTTTGGAAGCCGCGAGCTCGGCTTTGGTGGAGGTCTTATAAATGATGAATATTGCTTTTTCCCCGTGTCCCAACGACACATTTGTATTTCACGCCTGGGCTCACGGACTCGTTCCCGGCGCTCCGAAGCTGAATGTCACTTATGCCGATATTGATATTACGAACCATCTGGCCGCAAGCGGCACGGGACCGGAAGTGCTCAAAATCTCGTATGCGGCTCTGCCCTGGGTGCTGTCCGAATATGCCCTGCTGCCCTGCGGCGGTGCGCTCGGGCGGGGCTGCGGCCCGCTGGTACTGACGCGCGGCGGCAGCGCCAAAGAGCCCGACCCCGCCCTGCTCTCCGGCCGCCGTGTGGCCGTTCCGAGCGAACGCTCAACGGCCTACCTGCTTTTCCGGCTCTGGGCCGCCCAGAACGTTCCCGGAGGCGTAGGCGAAATCGTCGTCATGCCGTTCGATGAAATTATGCCCGCCGTGCGCGACGGCAAGATCGATGCCGGTCTCGTCATCCACGAGGCCCGCTTCACTTATCCGTCCTATGGCCTCGCGCTGCTTCAGGATCTGGGCAACTGGTGGGAGGGGGATACCGGTACGCCGATCCCGCTTGGCGCCATTATTGCCCGCCGCTCGCTCGATCTGGAGGCAATCGCCGGCTGGACGCGGGCATCGGTCGAATATGCCTGGTCGCATCCCGAAGCTTCCAGGGCCTATGTTCTGGAGCACGCCCAGGAGATGGATCCCAAGGTAGCCCGGCAGCACATCGATCTGTATGTCAACGAATTTACGCGCGATTTGGGCGCTGACGGCTATAAAGCCATCCAATCCCTCCTGGGACGGGCCAGCGCCGAAGGACTGATTCCGGAGTTTGATCCGTCGCTGCTGAAATTTTAGGCTTCATCTAATTAAAAATCCCCTTGCAGCGCTTCGGCGGCAAGGGGATTTTGGATTCTAGCTTTGGAACAGCATCCTTCTGATTTCATACCTATCGCTGCGTTTGCGGAATTCCCCGGGCGACATGCCGGTAAACTTCCGGAATACTTTCCCGAAATAGTTGGCATTCGCAAATCCGGTCATCCCCGCGATTTCCTCCAGATTCCATTCCTCCGGAGACAGCAGCAGCACGGACGCCCGCTCCAGCCGGACCTTCGTCAAATAACGTCCGGGGGTAGCGCCCATCACCCGCTCAAACTCGCGGGATAGATGGAACTTGGAGCGGCTCGAGGCCGCCGCCATATCGTCCAGACCGATCGGCTCGCTGTAATGCTCGTCAAGAAATTGCTTGCACTTCTCTACAGCCGGCGGCAGGCTGGCGCTCCCCCGCTTGCGCTCCAAATGACTGGCAAGCAGCATCACGAGCGAATAAGCCGCCCGGGAGCATTGGTAAATATCCCGGTAGCTGTCATGCACAGCTTCCCGGTAGGTTGCCCACAGCAATTCGACCAATGCCGAATCCGGTTCGATTTTGAACACAGTCCCGCCCGTCCCCGCTGCGGCCAACTCTCTCAGGTAGGCAAGCGCATCATGCGACAGCTCGATATAAAGAACCTCCCAGGCTTCCGAATCCGCCGGAAGGCGGTAAACGTGGTTGCCCGGCACATCCACCAGAAACGCATCCCCCCGCTCCAAGCGGTGCGTTTTTCCTTCGATTTCAATTTCTCCGCGGCCGGAAAGCGTATATTGCAAAATGCAGTGATCCCCGGACCGGTTTCTTCCATCCCAAACATAACCGTGGTCAGCAATCATTTCCCAGCCGATGCCTTTGAGCATCAGCAGCGGCATGGGGAGCACAAAGTGAAACGATACCGATGTCCGCTTTTCGTTCACGGCAATATTTTACCCTCCAGGTTAATTATCTTACTCTTGTTCCTTGCTTATATTATATCTATTCTGATTATATAAAAGATTTACGCACTTTGATATTTTGGCATTTCTACTTACAAGAATCGCAATATTTTATTGATTCCACGATTATTCCATTATTGCTGCACAGCGTGGCCCGCAGCCTGCCGCTTCAGGCCAGCTTCAGGCCCAAGGATGAAGGAGGACATTCCACCATGACGATTCATTATGACCAAGAACGCCGCGTATTCCATCTGCAATCTGCAAATTCCAGCTACGTCATGCAAATTGTCGGGGACGGCTATTTGGCCCATTTGTATTGGGGCCGCAAAATCAAGACCTACCGGGAAAGCAATCCGCTCTCCTTTATTGATCGCGCTTTTGCGCCGAATCCCGATCCGGCGGACCGCACTTTCTCGCTGGATACGATCCCCCAGGAATACCCGGCCTACGGCAACGGCGATTTCGGCACCCCGGCCTATCAGGTAGGGCAGGAAAACGGCTCGAATATCACGGATTTCAGATACCGGTCGCATACCATCTATGCCGGCAAGCCCAAACTAGAGGGGTTGCCAGCCACTTACACCGAGGACGATGCCGAAGCCGATACGCTTGAGCTGGTTCTGGAGGACAACATGACCGGCTTGACGGCAACCTTGATATATACCGTGTTTAACAATATTTGCGCCTTGACCCGCTCGGTGCGTTTTGACAACACCGGAAGCCAAAGCTTGAAGCTGCTTCGCACTCTGAGCGCCAGCGTCGATTTCCGAGATGACGAATACGATATGCTGACCTTTTACGGCTCCCATACGAATGAACGCAATATCGCGCGCCGCCCGCTCGTTCCGGGCATCCAGGCGGCCGAAAGCCGGCGCGGAGCCAGCAGCCCGCAGCAAAATCCGTTCCTTGCGCTGCTGCGCAAGGATACGAACGAGGACTGAGGCGAAGTGTACGCGTTTAACCTCGTATACAGCGGCAACTTTATCGCCCAGGCCGAAGTGCAGCAGTACCGGACGACGCGGGTCTCGATCGGCATTAATCCTTTCGACTTCACCTGGCTGCTGGAACCCGGCGCCTCCTTCCAGACCCCGGAGGCCGTTATGGTGTACGCGAACGAAGGCCTTGGCGAAATGTCCCGCACCTTTAACCTGTTGTACCGTTCGCGCCTGAGCCGCGGGAAGTTCCGCGATGCGGTCCGCCCGATTCTGATCAACAACTGGGAAGCGACTTACTTCGATTTCGACGCGGACAAAATTGAAGCGATTGCCCGGGAAGGCAAAAGCCTCGGCATCGAGCTGTTCGTCCTCGACGACGGCTGGTTCGGCAAGCGGGATAACGATCTGAGCTCGCTGGGCGACTGGGTCGTGGACCGCCGCAAGCTGCCGGATGGGCTGGACAGCCTGGCCCGCCGTGTTACGGACATGGGAATGCAATTCGGCTTGTGGTTTGAGCCGGAAATGGTCTCTCCCGACAGCGATCTGTACCGGAGCCATCCCGACTGGTGCCTGCATGTGCCCGACCGTCCGCGTACGGTGGGCCGCAATCAGCTGGTGCTTGATTTGTCCCGCAGCGAGGTATGCGACTATATCGTTCAATCGATCAGCGATATCCTGTCGTCTGCCCCAATCAGCTATGTCAAATGGGATATGAACCGCCATATGACCGAGATCGGCTCAGCTTCGCTTCCGCCGGACCGCCAGCGGGAGACCGCCCACCGTTATATGCTCGGCCTGTACCGGGTCATGGAAGAGCTGACGGCCGCCTTTCCCGACGTGCTGTTCGAAAGCTGCTCCAGCGGCGGCGGACGTTATGATCCCGGCATGCTGTATTACATGCCGCAGACCTGGACAAGCGATAATACGGACGCCGTCAGCCGCCTGAAAATCCAATACGGCAACAGCATGGTTTACCCTGCCGTATCAATGGGCTCTCACGTGTCGACCGTGCCGAACCATCAGGTGAGAAGGATGACATCGCTGGACATCCGGGGTCATGTCGCCATGTCCGGGAATTTCGGCTACGAGCTCGAACTTACCAAGCTGACCGGGGAAGAGAAAGAAACCGTCAAGGCCCAGATCGCCCTCTACAAGGAAATACGGCCGCTTATTCAGTTCGGCACCTTCTACCGGATCCTGAGCCCGTTTGAAGGCAACGAGGCCGCCTGGACGTTCGTCGCGGGCGACAAGAGCGAAGCCGTGCTCGCCTTCTTCCGCGTCCTGTCGCAGCCGGGCGAGCGCGTGCAGATTTTGAAATGCAAGGGGCTGGAGCCGAGCTACCTGTATCGCCATGCCGAGACAGACCAGGTATACGGCGGGGATGAGCTCATGTATGCGGGCCTCACCCTGCCGCGCATCAAAGGCGATTTCATCAGCCTGTTCTGGCGTTTCCAGAAGGTTGGGGAGTAGTGACCCCTTTCCCTTGAACACAGAAGAAATGCAAAAGGCCTCTCCAAACCGCCTGTGCAAGGCGGCGCGGAGGGGCTTTTTTTTTTCAGAATGTATAGTAAGCTTTATTTCTTCAAATGAATTCGCAGCACCGCCGCATCGGCGGATGACCCTCTCTCAACGGATTCAACCATCTCCTGTCCGTCCGGAACAAGAACCGGGGTTATGACGGGATATCCGGCCTTCTCGATGGCCGGGATGTCAAATTCAAGCAGCAGCTGCCCCGCCTTGACTTTATCCCCTGTACAGACATGGGCGGTAAATCCTTCTCCCTTAAGCGAAACGGTATTTACCCCGACGTGAATCAGGATCTGCACCCCTGATGCATGTTCCAGAACAATCGCATGCTTGCTTTTTTCGATCAGGTGGGCCACCTTGCCGTCAAACGGGGCGACGATTTTGCCTTCACTCGGCTTGATCGCGATACCGGGTCCCATCGCCCCGGTGGAAAATGCGGGATCGGGCACTTCTTCCAGCGACACGACGCTGCCGCGAAGCGGAGCCGTCACTTCCAATGTATCGACTGTCTCTTTTTTCTTAAGCCATCCAAACATATCGGTTCCTCCTATCCAAGCGATCTTTATTTAATTGCCTTGATAACGAATTACAAGCGACTCGTAAGGCGCAAGCGTAAGCTGTGACACATCGGGGATATGCTGCCGGTTATAATTGCCGATCAGCATTTCGGCGCGCGGGCCGGCAATTCCATCCGGACATTCAAATACGGTCTCCTGCTCATAGAAATTGTTGATCACAAGCAGGGTTTCTTTCTCGTGGCGGCGGACATAGGCGAAGATCGCAGGGTGATCCTCCAGTATAAGCTCATAAGCGCCTTCGGTTATAATCGGGTAAGCCTTGCGCAGCTCTATCAATTTTTTATAGTAGTAAAAGATGGAGTCCTGATCGGCTAAAGCCTCTTCCACGTTGATTTCGGTATAATTCGGATTGATCTTGAGCCACGGCCGGCCGGTTGTAAATCCCGCTCCCGGTCCGCTGTTCCACTGCATCGGCGTTCGTCCGTTATCGCGTCCTTTGGCATGAATCCTACGGAGCGCTTCCTCCGGGTCACCCCCCTTCTCCAGCACCGTCTCCCGATAATAATTCAGGGATTCGATATCGTTATAATCGTCAATCGATTCGAAACGGGCATTGGTCATGCCAATTTCTTCCCCCTGATAAATATAAGGCGTTCCCTGCATCATGTGCAAAAGAGTGGCCAGCATCTTGGCCGATTCCTTCCTGAACGGCCCGTCATTGCCGAACCGCGAGACGATGCGCGGCTGATCATGATTGTTCCAGTACAGGCTGTTCCAGCCCTCCTCGGACAATTCCGTCTGCCATTTGCTCAGGTTTTGCTTCAAATCGTGGAGCTGCAGCCGCTTCAGTTCCCACTTTGGGCAGCCCTTCGGCTTATCCAGGCCCATATGCTCAAACTGAAAAACCATGCTAAGCTCCTTCCGGGATTCCCCCGTATACAGCCTTGCCTGCTCCGTCGTCACCTTCGGACATTCCCCGACCGTCATGACGTCGTATTTCGAGAGTACCTCGCGGTTCATTTCCCGCAAATAGTCGTGAACGCCATCGGCATTATACGTGAATGCGCCGTGGACGCCTTCGCCCGCTCACGCAAGCTTCATAGGGAGCGAGGCACTCTTTTTTGGAAATCATATTGATCACATCCATGCGAAATCCGTCTACGCCTTTATCCAGCCAAAATTTCATCATATCGTAGATATCCCTGCGCATGTCTGCATTTTCCCAGTTCAGGTCGGGCTGTTTGGGGGAAAACATATGAAGGTAATACTCCCCGCTTTCTTCATCATAATCCCAAGCCGATCCCCCAAAAGATGCGACCCAGTCCGTCGGCGGGTGATCCGGGGAACCAGGACGCCAGATATAATAGTCTCTGTACGGATTATCTCTGGATTTGCGGGCTTCCACAAACCAGGCATGCTCATCCGATGTATGGTTGACTACAAGGTCCATAAGCAGCCGGATGCCTCGCTTGTGCATTTCACTAAGCATATGCTCCCAATCGGCCATCGTGCCGAATTCCTCCATGATGCCGCGGTAATCGCTAATGTCGTAGCCGTTATCGGCATTTGGCGACGAATAAACGGGAGACAGCCATACGACATCGATTCCGAGTTCCTTCAAATAATCGAGCCTGGACGTAACGCCGGGAATGTCCCCGATTCCGTCCCCATTGCTGTCCATAAAGCTTCTCGGATAGATTTGATAAACAACGCTTTGCTTCCACCACTTGTCTGCAGGCATTTTTTGATGCTCTCCTTTCAAATGAGGCGACGGCAAGCCGCAGCGATCCGGCGGTCAGGCCTCAGTAATCCCACTTGCTGGCCTTATAAACGGCTTGCCCGCCGCTCGCAAACAACGAGATGCCCTTGCTGCCCTGATCCGGAAAAATCCGCGCCGTGAACACTTCTTCACCGTCATTGACAAACACTTCAACCGAGGAAGTATCCACAAACAGATGCAGCTTCAAGCGCTCCGCGTCAACCGCGCAGGAGCGGACCGTTCCGTATTCGGCTGCCACGGGTGCGCCGGAAAGGGTTCTGTCCAGCGTCAGCCTGCCCTGTATGGAATCGCAGGACAGCACCGTTCGCTGGCCGTTCCCGGAGCGAAATGCAAGGCCGAACGAACGGGCATCCCGGTTCTCGAATTCGCAGATCATTTCATAGCGCGTTCCGGCAAAGCCCTTTGGAGAGATTGATTCGGCGTTCAGTTCGCCTTCGGCGAAGCTCTCCTGTCCTCTCAGAGCGCGAAGCTCCTGCACGGGCAGCTGCCGCAGCTTCCCGTCCAGAAGCCTCAGCTCGCGCGGCAGGCTCAGGCAGTGGGCCCAGCCGTAGGAATCGGTCGGGCAGGCAATGTCCGGCAGCCCCATCCATCCAATCATGATCCGGCGCCCGTCAGGCGCAAGCGTAGTCTGGGAGGCGTAGAAGTCAAAGCCCCGGTCCAGTTCATGAAATGCGCCATGCTTCAGCTCGCGGCTGTCCGGATTCAGCTTCTCGCCAGCCACATAACCGGCCTGGTAAATGTTCCGGAATCGTTCTCCATCCGCTTCAATCCCCTGCGGGCAGAACATGAGGACGCCGGAGCCGTCAAGCTCGAAATAATCCGGACATTCCCACATGTAGCCGAACGATCTGAGCTTTGGCGAGGTTTTGATTTCTCCTGCAAAGCTCCAGCGCTTAAGATCGGATGATTGATACAAGAGGGCGCAGCCGGTATGGTCCTTGCGCTGCGCGCCGATCACCGCGTAGAATGTGCCGTCCTCTTCCCAAACCTTGGGATCGCGGAAATGCTCCGTATACCCGTCCGGAGCACCCGATACAAGCGGAGCTTCGAACTTGGAGATGCTGCCGTCCGGCCTCATGACAGCCATGCATTGGTAGGGACGGCGCTCCCATTGTTCATCCCTCGTGTTTCCCGTGTACATCAGGTACAGAAGGCCGTCGTGTACGATGCCGCTTCCCGAATAGGCCCCGTGGCTGTCGAATGCCCCGCCGGGCCTGATGCCGACGCCGGCATTTTCCCAATGGACCAGATCCTTTGATTTGGTATGATACCAGTATTTGAGTCCGTGTACCGGGCCGAGCGGAAACCATTGGTAGAACAAATGATACTCTCCCTCGTAGTAGGCAAATCCGTTTGGGTCATTCAAAAGACCGGTTTCGGGCTGAATATGAAAGCTTTGTCTCCATGGACAATGCGCAACCTTTGCGGTCAGCTCCGACAGTTCTTCCGGGCTGGTATCCTCCAGCTTCCGATATCTTTCTGTTCTCGTCCACTCCATTTCAAGTTTAACCTCCTTTTCCCATGGAGTTAGAGAGCAGGCTGCTTTCGCCTCGTACCCCTGGCGGAATCCTTGTTCCATCAGATAAAATTTACGGGCGGCGATTCTAATGTTATGCTGCAGAATCTTCGGCCGCACCTTTTCGTCTGCCCCAGATCAGCGTGATGGTAAAGGTAACCGCGAAGCTGATGACCATCCCAATACAGAAGGCCGCAATCGATTGAGGGCGGATGGCGATAATTCCAGGCACCGCCGCCGGTCCCATCGAACAGCAAATCCGGGTGCACCATAATCATCGCCAGCGCTGCGCCCAGATAAGGGTTTCCGCCAAACTTGCGAGTCGCCGAGAAACCGATCAGAATCGGCAAAAAGACGAACGGAGCATTGGCGAACAAATTGATAATGCCGGCCCAATCCGCCATGCCCGGATACATTTCAACCAGCGATTTGGCTCCAAACAAGTTTTGCGCGGTCAATACATTGTTGATCCCCATTAGCAAACCGCCGGCCACGATCGCCGGAATAATCGGCACGAAAATATCGGAAAGGGCTTTCACAAACCGCTGTAATAGATTCATTTTGGCTGCACCGGCTTCTTTCACATCGCTGGTTGACATTTCGCCAAGACCGGTCAATGCGGCAAATTCACCGTATACCGTGTTTACCGTGCCGGCTCCCAGAATAATCTGGTACTGTCCTCCCGTGGAAAATGTGCCTTTTACGGCATCCATCTGATCAAGCGCTTTCTGATCAATTTTGGAGTCATCCTCTAGCACGAGGCGCAAGCGTGTGGCACAGTGTGCAGCAGCGGTCACATTTTGTTTGCCGCCGATCGCCTGAAGAATATCCTCAGCCACTTGTTTGTGATCCATAGTCTATGTCTCCTTTGTTTGCGGAACCGGTTCCAATGCACTTAAAAAAATTTAATGTCAACAATATCAGTTTTCCGCCTTAGAAACCGGTTCCAAACGAGTTTGAAGGAATTCCGGTTTTTGGAACCGGTTTCTAAGATGGATTATATTCAATTCACCTGCGGAATGTCAAGGCTTTCACGCTCGATTATTTCATATTGTGAATGCATGACTTGTTCTACGGGCTGTCCGTTGACAAGCTTGATGATGCTGGATGCGGCCATTTTTCCCGTTTCCTTGTAAAAAAACTTGACCGTTGTCAGCCCGGGATGAACGATGCCGGCAATTTCGTACCCGCCAAACCCCGTTATCGAGAAATCGTCCGGCACTTTAAAGCCGAGGCGGTTTGCCGCCTTTAGCACTCCGAGCGCGATGTTGTCCGTCGCGCAGACAAATACGGTTGGACAGGCGCTTTGGATGACTTCCACCGCTGTCTGCTGGGCTTCTTCTATGCCAAATCCGGTTTCATAATAGACCACCTCAGCATCGCTGCACTGCTCCGCCGCTCTCTTGAAGCCCTTCTTGCGGCCAACGCCTACGGCAACGTCCTTCTCCGACACCCCGAGAAAAGCGATGCGGCGGTGCCCTTTCAGAAGAACAAGCCTCCCCAAGTCATAGGCGGAGCTTTCATCATCATGGATGATGCTGTATATGCCCGGGTACTGCTGCCCTACCAAAATTAACGGCACTTGCAGCGACTTAAACGCGGCGACATGCTCCCCGTCAATTTCGGTCGCGAGCAAAATAATCCCCGCCACCTTTTGTCTGGCGAAGCTGTACAGATTCTCCACCTCGCGGTGCGGGTCCCGGCTGCTGTTCAAAATCAGCATATCGAAGTCCATGGAGCGGAGCTGCTCGTCAATCCCCATTAAAGTTCTAGAAGACGCATAGGAATCGAGGCGGGGCACAACGGTCCCGATCATATTGGGCCGCTTGGCTTTCAGGCTTTGCGCAAATGAATTCGGCACGTAGCCGGTCTCGCGAATGACTTTTTCAATCTTCTCCTTCGTATGGCTGCCCACCGATCCCCCGTTGAGAAAACGGGAGACCGTGCTTTTGGCAACACCCGACAAGCGGGCAATGTCGGAAATCGTAACCATCGCTTCGGTTCAACTCCAATTGTCCATTTATTTCTTCTCAACCATGCTGAAGTCATCGTAATGAAACGCCGGAGCAACGACACAGGTTACAAATACCGGTTCATTGCCGATCGGCTTTGCTGTCTGCCACACATTGGCCGGAACAAGGGCCATCGGGATTTGCCCGTTCTCAACATCCATACCGAGAATGATCTTCTCGCCCGCCTCCGGCTGCTCTCCGCTGCCGCCAAGCGTCAGCTCCAGCGGACCGCCGGAATGGTGCAGCCACAGCTCGTCCGACAACACGACATGCCACGCGGACACTTCGCCCGGATGCAGCAGGAAATACGTCGAGCTTGCCGCTGCCCTGGCCCCGGAATACTTCGGCTTCAGCACTTCATGCGGGATCCTGAACGATGATTTCCACGTTTCCTTGAACCAGCCGCCCTCGATATGCCGTTCCATATTTAAAGCCTTAACCAATGGGGATAATTGTTGATCGCTCATTAACCGTCTCTCCTGTTCTGCTTGTTCTTTCGGGAGGCGCCGGAATGGCTTCTCCGTCCCCTTTCCCACAAGCTTCCGAATTTTCGCTTTCTGTTCCAACTTAACTATAATCAAATCAACCAAACCGGGCAAGCCGGGATCATCTCTTTCCAAAGGGACCGCTGCAGGAAGCCCTTCGGCTGGACACCCAGCTGACCGGCCCTGAAGAACGGACAGCGCCAGCCTCATTCGTCAGGCATCATTCAGCTCCTATGTCTAATAAACCCGGTGAATTACCTCTTCGAAATCGGGCTCCTCCATGTCGACGTCCTCAATTTCTCCCCATTCCGCAAGCATGCGAAGCACGTCCATCGTCTTCATTTCCTGTCTGTTGGCCTCCACGGTGATCATATTTCCCTGTCTGGAGGTGACGACAAGAGGAGCGGCAACCGGCGCAACCGCTGATCGTGTCCCCGTTACTGTGGTATTCCCCTTAATTCCCGCATTCCCCGCCTCGCCCTCCGCAATGGAACCGCTGCAACTCCTGTACATCGTCCCATCAGGAATATTGCAATTTCCCCGGTAGGTTACGTGAAACCGCGTAGGCAGCCCGATCGCATCCCGCAGGCTCTGAGGGGTCCCGTCATAAGACAATTCGCCGTCCCCAATCACCATGACCCTCCGGCACAGCTGTTCGATGTCGTCCATGTCGTGAGTGGTCAGCAGGATCGTCTTGCCGAACTCCTCGTTCAGCAGCTTCAGAAACCCGCGAATGCCGCGTTTCGCGTTCACATCGAGACCGATGGTCGGCTCGTCCAGAAACAGCAGATCCGGGTCATGCAGCATCGCCGCCGCCAGGTCTGCGCGCATGCGCTGGCCAAGCGAAAGCTTGCGCACCGGTGTCTGCCAAAATTCCTGCAGGTTCAGAAGCTCCGCGAATTGATCCAGCCGTTTCCGCTTGACGCTCTCTTCAACCCGGTACATTCGGGCCAATATATCGAAGGAATCTTTGACCGGCAAATCCCACCAGAGCTGGCTGCGCTGTCCGAAGACGACTCCAAGCCGCTTGACGGCCCGGCGCCGCTCACGATGCGGATTGATCCCGCCGAGCAGCACTTCGCCTCCCGTCGGATGCAGAATGCCCGTCAGCATTTTGATGGTTGTCGACTTTCCCGCCCCGTTGGGCCCGATATAGCCGACAAACTCGCCGGATTCGACCTCAAAGCTGATGTCCCGGACCGCTTCTTTCACCCGATAGTCGCGCGCAAACAAAGTGCGCAGGCCGGCAAACCGTCCTTCCCGGACGACGGGGGTTTTGAACTGCTTGTTCAGATGTTTGGCTTCGATTCGCACTGTTTCAGCCTCCTAAAAGTTTTGTACAGCATCAGCTTCCCGTGCTCTGGTATTTCGTCAGGCCGAGCCGCCAGAACAGGAGGCTAAGCACCAGGCAAAGGACCGCGGCTCCGGCGGTCAAAGCAAGCACCCACGGTCCCATCTCGCCCCGCAAAATATAGAGAGACGGCAGGTAGTTGACCAGTCCCACCGGAATGAGGGTGAGCAGCAGGCCGGACATCCACTTCGGATACAGGGTGAGCGGATACTGAGCAGCCGTCCTGGCTGCGTCCTCCGTGATGTTCTGCAGCTCGGAAATGCGGGTTGTCCAAAAACCCAATGTCGCGGTCGCAAGACCGATCGAGAACAAAATGATGGCCCCTGTAAAAATAATAAACAAAGTTAACGGCACGGACGTCCAGCCAACCTGTCCGCTTTGCATCATGCCGCTCAGTGCCCAGTACAGCACAAAGCCGCCCTGCAGCACTTCTCCCAGCATGATGCGGAAGCTCTGCGGCATCAGTGTCAGCAGCACGGGAAGCGGACGGATGAGCAAGCCGTCGAGCTCGCCGTTTACCAAATATTTTTCCAGATGATGAACTTCGTCTGCAAACGTGCGGTACAGCGTCTTGGCAAGCGTCATAACCGCATACAAATATCCGATTTCGTACAGCGACCAGCCCTTGATGGCACCGAATTTGTACAGGACAATCGCCACCATCAAAAATTCCGAAATCTGAATCAACGCCGCAAGCAGCGTGCTCAAAACAAAGTTGAACTTGTATTGCATCCGGCTTCTCACACTGGTCCGGATCAGCAGGCCGTAAAGGGAAATCCAGGCTCTCGCATTCATCCGCCCTGCACCTCCACTTTTTGGCGCAGCAGCGCCGTTGCCATCAGACAGACAAGGGTCATGAGGACGCACCAAAGCAGCGTTCCCCAGAGCAGCGAGCCTCCTCCGTATCCCAGATACAAACGGGTAGGGACGTAAAGCAGATACGGGTAGGGCGACAGCCAGGCGATCCGCTCCAGCCAGTCCGGCAGCCATTCCAGCGGAATGAAGAACCCGGCAAGCAAGTTGCTCATGGCATAGTTGCCCCAATACAGCCAGGAGGATTCCGTCGTCCACAGCGCCGATGCGCCGATCAGAAAGTTCATGCAGATTGACAAATAGGCCGCCCCGGCAAGCGCTGCCGCAGCACAGACGACATCCGTCAAGCTTCCTGGAAAATGCAGCTGGAACACAAAATAATAGAGCACATAAATCGGGATGGACTTATAGACAAACTGGTAGGCGATTTGCCCCCATTCCCTGGCCATCAAGTGGCTGAACAGATGAACGGGACGCATCAGATCAAGGGAAATGTGGCCGGTCCTGACGGAAAGCGGAATGCCGAGACCGTTCGTAAGGAAAGTTGTTACCCACAGCGCGGCCTGGTTAAAGGCGATGTAGCTGACCATCCCCTGCGTGCCGTATTCCCCGAGCGAATGGTCTTGGCCAAGACCGATCCAGAGGCAGGCATACATGAAGCCGAAGCTGGCGCTCGCGAGGTTGTGCACCATGTGCGCCCCTCGGTATTGCAAATTGCGGGCATAGGCTTTGGAAGCCAGAGTGAAATAAAGCATGATAGGCAGCACCTCCGATAAGTGTATGTGACGGCTGGTCCGTCTACTTCAGACAAGGGCAATAAAAGTGAGAAGGACAAAATCATACCAGATAGTCCCAAAAGAGGCAAGACATTTTTGCGAGGAGCATTTTTTTGAGAGGAACCTCTGACTGATGCCGATAATGTAACGCCATGAACCATTTAACGAGTCGGGTCTGGGTGATCCTGATTGTAAAAATATGCTACAATGACACTTAACTTGGAATCCAAGAGCCTGAGGAGACCGAATAGATGCTTGATTAGGAGAAGGTCGCATTTATCGCGGCGGACATACTTGCCGTACGAGTAGAGATGAAGATGTCATGTGTACCATCACCGTGGCGCCGGAGTGCTGAATACCGGCATACGGGCGATCTTATTCTGAGCAACACCACCCGGCCATACCTGAGCGGCCTTTCGGAAGTCTGGCTGGCGAACGACGTTCGGCGCACCTTATGCTAACAGAGGCATGTCTCATGTGTTCCGGTGGGAAATTGCGCTGGCTGTTTAACCGGTTCAGCGGCAAAGAGAGGAGACAATAAAAATGATGATTGAACTGGCACCCAAGGATTATTACAAAGCGCTGCCGCCGCTTCGCCAATTGCAAACCAACACCATGTTTGCCGAAGCGGTGCTTAAGCAGCATGTTTCAGGCCGTGTCTATGTCGATCGCAGCGAGAATCCCCGTACCTTTTATGTAGTTCATCCCTATGGAATGTCATTGCTGTTCGGTGATCCGGGGAACGAGTCATTCACTCAAGCACTTTATGATTACATAACCAATCAATCGGCAACCAGACATCAGGTGGAATGGCTGCAGACAGATCCGGCGGGAGAATGGAGCGGGGTGATTGATTCCATGTTATCTTCCCATAACAGCCGGCTGGAGAATCGCGATTTGTCGCCCGAAGACTTTGATAGGAAAAAGATTCTGAGAAACACCAGAGTCAACTTCAGCTTCAATCGCGATGCTTACCTGGATGAGAAGCAGAACTTTCCGAGGCACGATGAGCCGGTCATCCGTACAACCAAAGAGCAGTTTTTGATCCAAACCGGAGCTGTCATCCCCCGTTTCTTCTGGTGGAATAAAGAGCTTTTTGCCGAGGAAGGCATAGGTTATACCCTGCTGCGGGATGGAGAGATTGCTTCTGCTTCATTCTCGGCCTGCTGCACGGCGAATCAGCTGGAGATTGGAATTGAGACAGCGGATGCCCACAGGTGAAAAGGTTATGCAGTCTCCGTATGCTCCGCGTTAATCGACTATTGTCTGGACCATGATCTGGAGCCGGTATGGGCCTGCCGTCTCGATAACGAGGGGTCTTATTATCTGGTGCAGAAGCTGGGCTTTCGGCCGTCGGTAACCCTGCCTTTTTATCGGCTGCCGGTATAATACTTTCTTCAATTGCAGCAGGCCCCGCTTTATCGCTTGCGCCACAGCTTAATCAGGCAATAAATCAAAGCGATCAAAAGGGAAGGGGGGACGAGCCACAAACAATAATTCCCCATCAAACGCCCCGTATCAGGGAACGACATGCCGCGAAAAGAGGCTGCCGACAAGACCAAACACATGACGCCCATTACTATAATGAATATGGCGACAAGCCACTCCAGCTTTTTCATGCCGTTCCTCCTGCTTCCGCCGATAATCTGAACCTAATCTCAAACCGGGTGCCGGCCCCGGGTTTGCTTGTGACGGTGATCTCTCCCCCTTGAAGCTCAATCAGCTTTTTGGCGATGGCAAGTCCCAGGCCCGTCCCGCCGTGCTGACGCGAACGGGATTTCTCCACCCGGTAGAAACGGTCAAAAATATAGGGAAGCTCCTCCTCCGCAATGCCTACCCCGGTGTCTTCCACCGAGAGATAAACGAAGGCACCTTCCGTACCGAGGCTAACCGTAATCCCGCCTTGTTCCGTATAGCGGACGGCATTCTCCAGCAGGTTGGACAGCACCTGCTCCATGCGCAGCCCGTCTCCATAAATCAAAGGGACATCGCCGTCTGCACGGACATTTAGCTGCAGCCCTTTCGCATTCGCTTTTAGCCGGATTTTCCGGACCGCATTGTCTGCGATTTCCGCAAGATCCATCCATTCCAGGGACAGGCTGATCTTCCCTTCTTCCATTTTGGCCAGCTCAAACAAATCGTTCACCATATGCTGCAAACGCTGCGCTTCCTGGTGGACAATGTCCAGATATTTGTCCTTCTCGTCTTCGGTATCATACAGCCGGTCCCGAAGCACCTTCGCATATCCTTCCAGATAGGTAATCGGCGTTCGAAGCTCGTGGGAAATGTTCGCAAAAAACTCCTGCCGGGTATCCCGGTACCGCTGCAGATCCCCGGCCAGATCATTGATCGCTTTGGCTAAGGTTCCGATTTCGTCCTTGCTGCGGATATTCAGGCGGGTTTCCAGTTCACCGGCTGCGATATTCCGGGTCGCCCGCTGCATTTGAATGAGAGGCCCGGATAAAATCCGGGCGATAATCCACGTAATCCCTATCGCCAACAGGAAGGCTCCCGCCCCCGCAAGAATCAGCAGACGCCGTACGGCCAAAATCGATTCATCCATATGCTTTGTTGAAGAGAGCACGTATATAGCCGAGGTTATGCGGTTTCCATCAGAACCCGGGATCGGTTTGCCGGAGACAAAATAACGGTTCCCTGCCCCGTCCTGATGCTCGAAGCTGACCGTTGTTCCGGAAAACAGCGCGGTTACGTCCTTGGCATGAATGAACGAAAGCGCGGTTACTGGCTCGCCGGACATAGCGATGATTGATCCCTTCTCGTTAATATGCACAATGCTTACGTTTGAGAAATCCGCGAACTCAAGCACCGTCTGCTCCGTAGACAGATCAGGGGAACCCGCCATCGCCGCGAAGTGCGCCGTCAGCTCTTCAACCTCTGTTCTCATTTCAGTGTTGTAAAAGCCCGCAAACATCCGGTCAACGGCCCAGGCCAGGGACGTCAATACGATGACAAAAGCGGCCAGAATGACGAGTCCCAGCTTGAATCCGATTCTATTTCTGCCCATTCGTTTCACCGGCCCCACTAAACTTGTAGCCTACTCCCCATACGGTTTGGATCGGATTATAGCCAAGGCCCGCCTTTTGTACCTTCTCCCGAATGTTCTTGACATGGGTATCCACGACGCGGGAATCCCCGTCATAGTCATACCCCCACAGCAGATTGAGCAGCTCGGGCCGGCTGAACACTTTTTGCCGGCTTTTGGCCAGCGTGGCGAACAGATCGAACTCTTTTTGCGTAAAATCCGCCGGATGGCCGCAAATGACAATTTCGCGTCTTTCCGGATAAATCCTCAGGTCCGGAAACTCAATGGCAGGCTCCTGCTGCACAGCCGAAGCATGCGTGATGGACGACCTGCGGAGCAGCGAGTAGACACGGGCAATCAATTCTTCCGGCTCAAAGGGCTTTGTTAAATAATCGTCCGCACCGATGCCAAGGCCAAGCACTTTGTCTTTGGTCTCCGAACGGGCCGTCAGCATCATGACCGGCACATCGGTCTCCTTCCGGATCGCTTTGCAAATCTGCCAGCCGTCCATATCCGGCATCATGACATCGAGAAGGACAAGGTCAATGGTCTGCCCGTTAATCAGGGACAACGCCTCATGGCCGGTTGAGGCCTCTTTGACGTCAAACCCTTCCTTCGTCAAATATATGCGCAGCAAATTTCTCATGTTCCATTCGTCATCCACTACCAGGACTTGCAGCCTTGCCACCCGCGCTCCCCCTATCTGTACACTTGCCTGAACGTTATCCGGTTACCCTGTTTCTTTTTCATTCCATTATAAATCCAGGAATCGTCCTGTGCGAACTGGCTGCTGACTTGCTGTTTGAGAACTGCATCATTTGCCCTGCTTGGAGAAGCTGCGGCGCCAAGGTGTAAGTTTTGTATCAGTGATGTATACCGCCATGACCTTCATCGGATTTCGAAACGATCTCAAGCATGGAGTCGATTTCTCCCTGGGCTTTGGCGGAAAGTGATTGCTCGGAGCCAGTAAGCCACCCGTGATTATAGGGACCTTCTGTCGGGGACATCTCATACTTAGGCTGTAGGGACATCACATAAGACATGACCGGTTCCGGCATGCTGTCCTGATTGGTCCAGAGCAGCGGCGAATGCTTGCCCAAATGGGAAAAAGGAGCAGCGGCAATCGCCAAATCCGGAGATTTCAAATTGACAAAAGAGAAATTGTGACCGGGTGTGGTGATCCCCCAGCCAAAACCGGTCTTGGCATCTTTATATTTGGCAAAAGCCACAGCGTTTGCATAAGGATCTTTACCGGATATGCGCACTACCGTGCCATATTTCCCGAGCTCTTTTTCCACGTCAGATGAAACTGCGTTTTCAGGGCCCAAAATATAGATATTCGCCTTGCCTCCTCTGGCCTGCAGCGCCCGGACCGTTTCCTGCGGAATTTCGTTTTTCTTCACGTAAAGCAGAGGTTCGGGCATATGGGCAATCCAGTTGATGGCAGGCATCGTATACTCCTCGCTGTCCATCGAGCCTACAATGACGGAAGCCGGCTGCTCTCCGGCTACCTTGCTGTAATAAGCGTCGATCGCTTCGGCCAATGCCGCCGGGTTATCTCCGGTTACTTTGTCCGTTTTCAGTCCTAACGCCTTGGCCTGGTCCTCCACCTTCTCACCCAAATTGCCGACCAGAATCAATTGAACGCCGTTGTTGGCTTCAGTGCCCATAGGCTTTAACCGCTTGATTTCATTCGCCGTAACTTCGGGAATACCGTTCTTGTCCACAAACAGAATCGGACCGTTGCTTGGATGGTGAATCAGGTCGGCGCTGACCAGCGCATTTTGCCAATGACCGGGATCGGTTAGAATGATGCTGCCCGGGCGGTTGTCGCTGCCGGTTGCCATCCACAGTGTCCGGGATACGATAACGGCAGCTTCCTGCGGATTGTCCGTATTGATTCGCGTTGTATTCTTTGAAGCAATCCAAGGCATCCCCGTTCCAGCCGCCGAATTCACGGCTGCGGTCTGGTTTGCGGAAGCGGTTGCTCCCTTGTTGTCAGACTTGTCCGAACATGCCGTTAGAACGAAAACCCCTGCCACGGCGATCGCCAAGGCTTTAGCTGTTGTTCTCATAAAGTTCCTCCTGTTTATCTATAGACTTTCAGTAACCTTAAACCTATTATGAATTGAAATTGTGTAGATTATATGAAGTTTTGAAAATTTTAAAAAAGCAGAGCTTTTCGCTCTGCTTCTTCGTTGATTGTGATTCGTAAGTTTTCGGCTAACCAAATGAACTATAGAACGTATTCGCGGTATTTTTCGTAATCCTTCGTTTTGCATTCCATACGTAGTCTGGTTCCCTCGTTCTCGTATTCGGCCCGCAGCACATGGGCATGCTCGTTGAAGTATGATACCAGCCCGCCCTGATCATAAGGGATCAGCATTTCGCACGACACATAGTCTTTGAAAATATGGTTTTTAATCAGATCGACCAGCTCGGGAATACCGGTTCTCTGCTTGGCGGCCATGTAAATGGCTGTCTCCTCTACTTTAGGAATGTCTTCCCCGGCCAGGTCGCCTTTGTTGTAGGCCAGAATGGTCGGAATGTCCGTAATGCCGATTTCCTTAAGCGTCTGCTCCGTAATCCGGATCAGCTGCTCGTACTTCGGATTGGAATAGTCGACCACATGGACGAGCAGGTCGGCTTCCGCCACCTCTTCAAGCGTCGAACGGAACGCCTTGATCAGGTGGTGCGGCAGCTTGCTGACAAAACCGACCGTGTCGGTCAGCAGGAAGGATTTGTTATCCGGCAGCTGGATGCTGCGTACCGACGTTTCCAGCGTGGCGAAGAGCATATTTTTCTCAAAAACCTGCTTGTTCTCCCCGGACCCGCCGAATGATTCCAGAAGCGCGTTCATGACCGTTGATTTCCCCGCATTGGTATAGCCCACCAGGGAAACTACGGGGATTTCGTTTCTCTTGCGCTGCTTTCGCTGAATCTGACGCTGGGCTACGGCCGTCTCCAGCTCCTTCGACAGCGCGCTGATCTTTTCTTCAATTCTGCGGCGGTCCAGCTCCAGCCTCGTTTCGCCCGCGCCTCTGTTTCGCGTTCCTACACCACCGCTCTGGCGGCCAAGCGACTCGCGAAGCCCTACAAGCCTCGGCAGCATGTACTGCAGCTGCGCCACTTCCACCTGAAGCTGCGCCTCCCTCGTCCTGGCCCGCTGCTCAAAGATGTCCAGAATCAAAATCGTCCGGTCGATCACCTTGCAGCTAAGGTCAGTCTCCAGATTGCGGATCTGCGAGGGCGACAGCTCGTCATTGAAAATAATCAGATTCGCTTCCATCGCATCATACAGGCCGCGCAGCTCCTCCACCTTGCCCGTTCCGATGTAATGAGACTTGTTGATCCGCTCCATGTTCTGGGTAAGCTCGCCCACAACCGCAACGTCGCATGCGGCGGCCAGATTGGCCAGTTCCTCCATCGAATATTCAAAGTCCGGCTGATGATTCAGATTGACGCCGACCAATATCGCTTTTTGCTGCTCCATATATATACCTCCCGGTTTTCTTTAATAGCTGTAACAAACCAAAATAGACCGATACCGCGAATAGGCGGCTCAGCCTGCTAGGAAAGCGAACGGATGCAGCATAAGGAATATAAGCCTGGGCTGGGCTATCCCGGTCCTCCGGCCCGATCAGCTAATCAACTGCCAGGACAAGGCACTGATCTTGGGCAATTTAAGCGCGACTATGAAAAAGGCAATACAAAAAAGAGGGCGACATTGTCCGCCCCCTTCATTTGCGCAGGGCAATCATAGCGCAGCAGCATATCTGGGTTTACGTACATATGCAGACCATTCCCGTTCGCCCTGCACAGGAGCAGAGCCTTTGAGCACTATTCAATTAGCGGCACAAAGAGAAGAAACGCAAACGGTACATGTTCCACATCGCTTCGCAAACCCTCCGATCATTAGAATTGCTTTTACCTTATCATAAAATATTCGAAATCACAAACCCGAAAAACGCTTATAGGCGTTTTTTCCACCGGGACGCCGCTGTCCCAGCAAAATTCCACTGATTTCCGCATAGCTCGAAACAATGTAGTGCGGCTTATGAGCGGACTCCGGCTCCGCGCCGCGATGGTTGAACCAGATCGACGTCCACCCGGCGTCTACGCTCCCGACCACATCGTTTCTCCAGGAGTCCCCGATATAGACGCTATTCTCGGCAGATGTTCCGGTCTGCCCGTTCACATGCGCAAACAGCCGGGGATCGGGCTTGGAATAGCCGATGTCGCCGGATATAAACATATGAGTTTCCGGAATCCACGTTTTGACGGCGAGAGCATCTATTTTTCTCCTCTGATGGCTGCCCGGACCGTTCGTAATAACACCGACCAGAAAACCGGCCTCGCCCAATTCACGAATAAGCCGGGTCGCTCCTTCAAAAGGAGTGATTGCAAACTGTCCTTTCAGATAGGACGCCTGCAGCCTTCCCGCCTGCCCTTCATCCACATGGACGCCCAGGTCGGCCAGCATCAGCATAAAACGCCGCTTCCGCATCACTTCCATCTTCTCCTTGTCCGGAGCCGCGGACAGCCCTTCCCGGTCGGACAGCGAATCGCTGTAATAACGAAAGAGATGATACGCCTTATCGAAAGGAAACGAGGCCGGAAGTCCAAGGACGTCAACCAGCGCTCCCCGCAGCGGAGCCAGATGATCGTAAAGCGTATCGTCCACATCCAGAAAAACGGCTTTACGCGCGCCCTTCGGATTATAGGTCAGCGTTAACTCGCGTTCATTCATTTGTATCTTTCCTCTCTTCTTCCATTACGGTAAGTATATCATGCAATTCGAGCCGGGCCGTATTTTTCAGCGGGTCTGAAGTCCTTTTTTCGGCTTTTATAGACATAAACGTCCAATTTAACTTACCTCCGAAAGAAGTCTCCCACTTCTAAATCTTACGAAGCTTGATGAAAGTGGGAGATGAATTTCGGTAGGCGAAGCCTAAAGTCTTTTGGTTTCCACATTTTTCTATGACATGATATAATCAGTCTTAGATGAGTCATCTTGTTCTGGTCGTGAAATATCGTAGAATATGGAATGAGGTGATTCGATATGGCAAACAAAGCATATCAGTTCCGTCTGTACCCCACGCAAGAACAAGGGCAACTTTTTGCGAAAACCTTCGGGTGCGTTCGTTTTGTCTACAACAAAATGTTGGCTGAACGAAAGGAAGTGTATGAACAATTCAAGGACGATAAAGAAGCACTGAAGATGCAAAAGCTGCCGACTCCTGCCAAATACAAGAGTGAATATACTTGGCTCAAAGAAGTAGATAGTCTTGCACTGAGCGCATATTCCACTGTGATTGTGGTTTTGCAGCAGACAGGGATTGGAACGCCTCGATCAATATCAAGCGTGAAGGATTGCGACTGTTAGCCTAATCATATACAGAGCACGGAACAGGCTCGATAGCTAAGTCAATTTCGTACGGTTAGGTACGATTACCTTAGAAGCCCCCACCTCTAAGCCCAAGCGTAGGTGGTGGGTAGTTCACTTAGTATATAGAGAAGAGTTTTCCAGCAAGTAAAAATTTAGGAGGGATTAGTATGTCACGTTCAGAAGACGGTTTTGAAAATGACGAACCGCCCGTGGGTAATGAAAAACAAGGATCTCCTTCCTTGAACAGGGAAATTCCGCAGCACGCCGGGAATCCCCAATATAGCTCGGCGGCAGGTTCCGGTACGGATAGTTCTTCAAAGCGTTCATTCAATCAAACGCTGGACAGTGTACGCAACAACGAGCGGGTTCAGCAAGCGGCTGAAGCCAGCAAGCAGTATGCGGCCTATTTTATCGGCATTCTTGTCCGTCCCTATCAGACATCACGTTCTGTTAACAGCACCCATTTGCTCAACGGCGTGATTACGATGATCCTGACGGCGGTGTTATCGGCTTTGTTTTTTGTAATCCGGCTGTCCCCTTTCCATGTTTCCTTTGCGGCTACCTTTATCAAGCCGCTTGTTCTGATGGCGATCACACTCGCTGCAGCCGGTGTCTTTATTGTTCTTCTGCTTCGGCTCAGCAAAATTCAGGCAGACTGGATACAGCTTGCCGCCCAGTTCGGCGCCCTGCTCGTTCCTGCGGCCTCGTCCCTGCTGCTGGCGGACATTTTTGCACTGATCACCATTTATTCACTGTCCTACTTGCTGTTTTCGTTTGCTCTGCTGTTCATCCTTGTCGCAGTAAATGTAATCATCTTTAGTTATCCGGTCACAAAAACAACCATTGGCGGACTGGATCCGCTATTCAGCATATTCATAGTCAACCTGGTTACGGGTTATCTGCTATACACCACGCTTTCCTCTACCTTGCTCAGCGCAGCCAAGGAGATGCTTGGGGGATTTTTCAACTGGTAATCACCGTATAGCTGCTGTAGTACATATCCTCTTAAAAGATTCCCCGCAAGGCGGCGCGAATGCTCTCCAGTATTGGCCAGCCGCTTGGCGGGGAATTTAAATTCTTGTGCAATTTTGGCAGGTGACATCGTGCATTAAACAGCACCTGGTCTTCTCACTGCATGTCTCTTGCCCTGGGCCATCCAACTGCATTACAATGAATAGTAATCAAACCATGATGGGAAAAGGGATGAGCAGCATATGGGTGAAACGGACAAAGATTTAATGGACAGCGATACCAAGTACATCGTCTCCGGAGACTCGATCTCCAAGGGCGTGATTTACGATGAGGCCAGAAGCAAATATGTGATTTTGGAGGACAATTATGTTTCTCTTCTGCAGAATAAGCTGAAGGGCGCGATCCGAAATACGGCCCGATTCGGAAATACGCTGATGAAGGGAATCGTGAATTTGAGGAAAGATGTGCTGAAAGACAAGCCGAATATCGTTCTTATTGAGTACGGCGGGAACGATTGCGATTTTAACTGGAACGAAATAGCCGTCAAGCCCGATTCGGAACATTTTCCCAAAACGGATTTTTCGATGTTCGAGAAGATGCTCACAGAAACGATCGAGTTTCTGAAAAACCAGCAAATTACGCCCATTCTGATGAACCTGCCGCCCCTTAATGCGGATAAATATTTTAAATGGGTGAGCGGCAACAATCCCGACGCGGAAATGAACATTATGAAATGGCTCGGAAGCGTGACCAAAATCTATTGGTGGCAGGAACGGTACAATTCGATCATTTTGAAAGTATCGGAAATGACCAAGACAAAAATGATCGATGTGAGAGGCGCTTTTCTGGAGCATCCCGATTTCACCAAATTCCTGTGCATCGACGGGATACACCCCAATAAAGACGGACATCGCATCATTTGCGAGAAAGTAGTTGAGTTTGTGAAAAGCAATTACGGACATTTGCTGCTGGGCAGCGCCAAAATGGAACATATTTAGGGATCACGGGCAGCGGCTTTTTGGAGCGGCTGCCTGTTTTTTTCGTTTACATGGGTTCTCCTTCTCCGGTCTATAGATCGTCCAAACCCCATTCATCCCCTGCAAAATCGTCCAAATCCTGCCTAAGCTCCTGCTCCTCCTGAACGATACTTTGTATATCCTCGGAGCTGATGCTTATGATCCCGTATCCTTCTTCCTGCTGCTTCTTCAGCGCCTTCTTCTTCATAAACCGCGGACTGCCTTCCCCGGCGTCTTCATCGTAAACGAGCAAAATGCCGTCCGTCTTTCTAAGCAGCAGTTCATCTCTGGCGGTGAGCTGCCAGACCCCGCTATAGGGCTGATTGCTGGCGCTCCCGTAGTAGTCAATTTCCTGCAAAATAGTTCTGAAATACTCCTGTTTGTCCTCTTTCCAATTCGCTTCGGGATCTGCGTAAGCGGCAATGATCGAGCATTTCAGATGAGGGTACCGCTTTCTCAAGGAAATGGCCGCTTCAGCAGCCCACAGATCAACGCCGTATTGTCCGGGGGCAATGATCCATTCGAGCCCGTCTTCGATGAGCGGAATCAGTTTGGCGATAATGGCTTTCTTGATATAAGGAATGCCTTCGTGCTTCTGATTAAAGATGCCCAGCTCATGCGCCCGGTAGCCCGTTACAAGGAGATTTTTCATGAGGGAAGCGTCCCGTTCGGCATTCTCATTCGGTCATAGTCCGCCTTCGTCATTCCATAATACACCAGATCCTTGAACTGGTCCCATTTGACAATATGCTGCTTGAATTCGCCTTCCAGAGACATGCCTAGTTTCTTCATAATATTTGAAGAGGCCGGGTTGTCCGTCATCGCCGCCGCATAGATTTTATTTAACCCAAGGCGGTCAAAACCAAAGGCGGCCACCGCCTTTGCCGCTTCCGTACCGTAACCGCAGCCCCAAAATGGCTTCCCCACCCAGTAGGCGAGCTCGCCTCTGCTATGCGGTTTGCTCACATTCAGGCCCATGCAGCCCATTAACTCTAAATTTTCTTTATGTACGATCGCAAAAGCATATCCGCTACCTTCTTCAGCCCTTGTGCCCGTGCCCTTGATCCAGTATTCCGCTGCTCCATCCGGATAAGGGTGCGGAATGGATAAGGTAGTTCTGGCTACATCGATATGTCCGGCAAGCTCCTGAACGGCAGGCGCATCAGTCGGCTCAAATGATCGCAGCAGCAATCTTTCCGTGTGTAATGTCGGCAGCATTCTCATTCCTCCATCTCTAGCAATTTCATAACATTATATTACATTCCGGGAAAAATACAAACCTGACAGTGATCCTCGAGGTAAGCTCCCGCAAACGCTTGGCCATTCCGGAAAGTTGGTCGGGTATGCTCTCCATGTTTACCATCATCCCTAGCTGCTCCTTAAACTGCGTTCAGTACAACATTTTGTTCTTTGGAAATTGTTGATTCTTTTCCTTTCATGGTATCGTGTCCTTTTCTACTATCTTCAAAACTAATAACTTTTTTATCTGTTTGAGCAAATAACGGAGCAAAAATAATGCCCTTCGCACTTCCTATAGGGAAGCGAAAGGGCTGGAAAGTTTGATTTCTCGTTACTTTGGAGCTTAACCATAGTATCTTGGTTTTACTTCTGCAGTTTTCTTTTTCTTAAAATCGCAAATACACATAAAGCTAGAGCAATAGTCACTACGGATAAAGTAAGAATTAAAGGATGATTTGTATTAGCCACAGCTTTGACAGGTTGGTCACCATGTCCACCACCAGCATATGTTGCCCCATCCGGCGCAGTTAGTGAGTTTTGTTTTTTAGAACGAATTTTGGCAACTTCCTTTTTAAGTTCCGAGAATGGGGTAATACTTGATTTAGTCAAACCTAATTCTGGATTAGGTCTTAATGCTCCAAAATTAGAAGTATCTTCATCGACAACTCCTGAAATATGCAGCGTTTCGTCGTAAATAATTTTGCTCTTCTGAGATTTGAACTTTTCATTAACCAATTTATAATTACTTGCAAAATCTAGATCACTGGAAATTTTCAGAACCTTCCACTGTCCTTTCGCATTGTCAGCAAATAGAAGACCCGCTGGTTTTAAATTTATGGATACTGGAAATATATATCCAGCAAAGGTCAGGGAATCCTTTACATTTGAGGCGACACTGAGTTTCTCTTGAGGAGCTATTCGATAATAAGGATGTCCTTCTTCTAGGATAGCTTTACTAAAATCATCGGAGTCTGAAAGTCCAAATTCCTTCTTTGTTTGATTTAATGAAGGAATATAGTTCTGAAAATCGGCTTCTACACTTTGGCGAATATCACCCGGTGTTTCTGCATAAACATTTCCGAACATAGTAAGAATGAGAAGCGTAACGATGATTAAAGAACAACAAGTTTTTTTCATTATATTGACCCCCTTAACTTACGTATACGTTGAACAACGAATCAACCCAGTGAAATGAATTGTTACTTACAAAGTTACTGTAAGACATAACATTATAATCTGCATTATCTGGCCATGGATCAATGTAGTAGATATCTTGTTTTGATCTTGATGTGTCTTCATAATAACCTCGAATAGCATATGCATGCCCTCCAGATCCGTCTTCCCAAAGAATAACTGTTCCAATAGGTTGGTTGTTACTGATTTGAGAAGCCACAGTTTGAAATGCCAATGGAGTCCCTATTTTGGTGTCTGAAGTTAACCCCCAGTTAGCCAACCCTTTTTTCATATCAGTAACTGTTCCGGTCTCATTAACAACTGAACCTTTTACATAATCAACAAACTGTGATTGTGAAGGCGGTGTTCCTAGTTGATCAATCATCATTACCGAGACAGCTGCCCAACACCATTGATTCATATCCTGTTTATGTACAGGCATGGATGAAATATAGTATGAAACATAAGCAGATACCGGAGTGTTAATGCTTCGTCGCTATACTTAATGGCTTAAAGTCTGAATCATAGAAAAATAGTCAATACTGCTCAGTAATAAGTAATAGGAGCGGATTGGCGATGTGGACCTCATTGAGCAGTAATGAAAATTTGATCATGGACATGTTTAAAGTGGCTTTGCAATTGGAAGAACCATGGAAGCTAACGCATATTGAGTTTGACAATCAGGATCAAGCCTGG
>NZ_JAIOGQ010000028.1 GCF_019904135.1 Paenibacillus caui
GACTTCCTCCATTCTGGGGTTTTTGGTTTGGTCACCGAAAAACTTCGCCAAATTGGGGTGAAGTCCCTTTTTTATGCCTGAAAATCCTTGTGGCTCAAGGGCTTATATTACTGCAAAATGCTCAAATATAAAAACCACCTTCCTGATGAGAATGTTGGAAATCTAATTCACACCAGGAAAGTGGCATTTATTACCTCAATATTTTCTATAAGTCCACATTTAAAAATAGCTAATTCATAATATGAATCTACTTCAAATATATTTGTATTGCATCTATTTCTTGACCAAAATCACCTGCAAAACCATTATTTGAATCATTTTGATTGTATCCTGTTACATATGGAAGCCATTTACCAGTCCTTCTTAAATGAACTCTGTAATGAATAGTTTTTCCTGTATCAGTTTTCATCATTAAGCCATCAATAGGTTTTCCCTTTGTGCCTGCGTAATTACTTCTATTTTTCACTTCAGTTGACCAGCTTCCGCCTTTAACATGTACTTTGTACCTTATATTTCCGCTTGATAAATTAGCATATACACCATCAACATCGTGTCCAAATATTCCTGCGTAATCTTGTGCATTTGAAACATTAGGTAACCATGCCTTATTAACATCATCATAGGTTTGATATTTTACATTTATAGCGCTTGTAGATCCTGTAGATCCAAGTTTATGCCAAAGGTTACTATAATCTCTAGGCGCACCATTATATACAGTATTACCAGGTTCAACTTTACCCTTCTTTATTATAGAAGTGGTTTTTTGGGGGTTAATGTAAAAAGCATTAAAAGAAAAAGTATTGCCGAATCTTGAAAAAGATGAAGAGAATGAGCTTGTTCTTCCTTTACGAACACCTATATCAAAGTGGTTAGGATATACTGTTGCACCGCCAGCACCAACTCCACCTATTTTATAAAAATTGGTTCCTTGTCGAATAACAGTACCATTGTCAAGACATGATTTCCAGTAGCTATAATTACTTCCATGCATAAATTGAACAGTCATATAATCCAGGGTACCATCTGGATAATATACTTTATCTATACTTTGAAATAAAGCTACACCATATGATTTACTAACGTTTACTATTTTCCCGGTAAAAGGTGCAAATGCATATGATGAACCAACAGCATCAATATGATTTGAATTTGAGTGGGAGAAACTTTCATATGCTATTTGTGTAATATTCATTGTACTAATTGGGTACCAAGCACGTTCATAACCTGCTGCAGTGGTAGTACTAGCAAATTTCGTGAAAGTCAAACCAAACATTAAAGTCAGCACAAAGAAGATTGTCAATAATTTTTTCTTCATAATTATTCCCCTGCTCTCTTTTAAATTGATTTGTGAACCTAGAATACAACAGAATTTATGCTGTTCTATGTATATTTATAACATTTAAGTCATCATATGTAAATATAAAATGAAAATATTTACAAATTTATTCTAATATATATCATAATTACCCAGATAACAACAAATTTATTTTCATTAATAGATTAATGAAAAATGTGAGTAATTTTGTCATCAATCTTTCTCGTGTTGACCGCCGCACCAAAAGAATAGTAAAAAAATCTCGTTTTACACATAGGAAATAAAAACCACCTTCCTGATGAGAATGTTCATTTTCACACCAGGAAAGTGGCATTTATTACTCAATATTATCTATAAGTTACATTTTAAAATAGCTAATTCATAATATGAGTCTAGTCCAAATATATTTGTATTGCATCTATTTCTTGACCCAAAGTACCTGCAAAACCATTATTTGAATCATATTGACTGTATCCTGTTACATATGGAAGCCATGTACCAGTCGTTCTTAAATGAACTCTGTAATGAATAGTTTTTCCTGTATCAGTTTTCATCATTAAGCCATCAATAGGTTGGCCCTTTATACCCGCGTAATCACTTCTGTTTGTTACTTCAGGTAACCAGCTTCCGCCTTTAACATGTACTTTGTAAGTTATATTTCCGCTTGATAAATTAGCATATACACAATCTACATCGTGTCCAAATATTCCTGCGTAATCTTGTGCATTGACCACATTAGGTAACCATGTATCAGTAACATCATCATAGGTTTGATATGTTACATTTATAGTGCTTGTAGATCCAAGAGTACGCCAAAGGTTGCTATAATCACTAGGTGCACCATTATAAACAGTATTACCAGGTGCAACTTTACCCTTATTTATTATAGAAGTGGTTTTATTGGGGTTAATGTAAAAAGCGTTAAAAGAAAATGTATTGCCGAATCTTGAAAAATATGAAGTGAATGAGCTTGTTCTTCCTTTATAAACACCTATATCAAAGTGGTTAGCATATACTGTTGCACCGCCAGCACCAACTCCACCTATTTTATAAAAATCGGTTCCTTGTGGAATAACAGTACCATTGTCAAGACATGATTTCCAGTAGCTATAATTACTTCCATGCATAAATTGAACAGTCATATAATCCAGGGTACCATCTGGATAATATACTTTATCTATACTTTGAAATAAAGCAACACCATATGAGCTGCTAACGTTTACTATTTTCCCAGTAAAAGGTGCAAATGCATATGTTGAACCAACAGCATCAATATGATTTGAATTTGAGTGGGAGTAACTTTCATATGCTATTTGTGTAATATTCATTGTACTAATTGGGTACCAAGCATGTTCATAACCTAACGCAGTGGTAGTACTAGCAAATTTCGTGAAAGTCAAGCCAAGCAATAATGTCAGCACAAAGAAGAATGTCATTAATTTTTTCTTCATAATAATTCCCCTCTCTCTTCTAAATTGATTTGTGAACCTACAATACAACAAAATTTATGATCTGTTATGTATATTTATAACATACGAGGTATCATATGTAAATGGTAAATGAAAATATTTACAAATTTATTCTAGTATATATCATAATTACTACATAACAACAAGTTTATTTTCATTAGTAGCTTATAGATTCATAGTCTAATATGCTGTAATAGAACCAGTAGCAACAGATCATCGGATGGTATCCGGCATGTTGGTATTCTGGATGCAAAGGTGACTTTATTCGCCTTTGCAAATATAGAAGACACTGCTGATGGATATGTTCCCACATACGCCTCATGTGGAGTTTATCAAAGCTGGATGGGAAAATAGTTATCGGAAACGGTTGTACTTTAGGTGACCCTAAGTTAGCGAAGGCATTTTTAGATCGCGAATGCCAAATCTATATTGGACCAAATGAAAAGAGTTTAAAGGATGCTTTTATGATTACTAAATCAATGGCTAGTGAACTATCCATGTACAAAATCTATGAAAATCTTCATTAATCGAACAACGTAATAAGATTTTGGCATATGTAGCCGCTTGGAAAATAATTGAACCCATCCCTTATGTTTATCGTAATTAAAGAATGGAGATGGAGGAACATACATATGAGAACCGAAAAAGAAATGTTTGATTTAATATTAGGGATTGCTCAGAAGGATGAACGAATCCGCGCGGTGTATATGAACGGCTCGCGTACCAATCCTAATGCTCCCAAAGATATTTTTCAGGACTATGATATCGTTTATGTAGTGACTGAAACAGCCTCTTTTATTAATGATGAAACATGGACAAACATTTTTGGTGATTTGCTTATGATGCAGGAGCCTGACAAAAATGACAAATCCGTAAGTATAGATATGGATTTTAGCCGGTCTTACGGATATTTAATGTTATTTACAGATGGAAATCGCATAGACCTTCACATTGAAACCAAAGAAAGTATGCTTGAAGGGTACACTAATGATAAATTGACAATCCCTCTATTGGATAAGGACAACTGCCTCCCAGCCATCCCTGCTCCCTCAGATCTCGACTATCATGTAAAAAAGCCTACGGAGCAGTTATTCATGAGTTGTTCCAATGATTTTTGGTGGTGCCTGCAAAACGTTGCCAAAGGAATTTGGCGTGATGAATTGCCTTATGCCAAGCAAATGTTTGAACTCGTCATCAGACCTCATTTGGATGAGATGGTTTCATGGTGGGTTGGCACAAAAAATAATTTTCAAGTTTCCATAGGGAAAATGGGAAAATACATGAAAAAGTATCTTCCCGAATCATATTGGGAAATGTATAAGGAGACTTATTCGGATAGCAATTATGAGCATATGTGGAATTCGGTATTCACAGCTTGTGAATTGTTTAGGGTTCTAGCCAAAGATGTCGCTGCGTTTTTTCAGTATACTTACAATACCCAAGATGATGCAAATATGACTAAGTATCTTAAGCATGTTAGGGAATTGCCTGTAAATGCAAAGACAAATACACGGCAATTTTAGGTAATAGTCCATACAGAGACAGGGATAGTTACATATTATGGGTGTGTAAGTTGATCATAACAAGGAGGGAAAGCAATGGGTGGTTTGGCAGGCCTCGGAGGATTTACCTCGACTACGGTAATCTTGGTGCTTTACATTCTGTTGGTGATTGTTCTGAGAACTTTCTAAGATAACAACTCAAAAAACAAGAGCCTACGTGAGGGTAGGCTCTTGTTCCCATGTTATGTGTACAATAGAGTAATGACAAGCAACTCGTAAAGGACAAGGGTTAAAATAAGTTCATCATTACTGAAGAAAGGACTTCCAAAAAAAGCACGATGACCTCTTTGATATGGAACTGCCAAATACAACAAGCCCTTGTCGCAACCCACAATTCTCCCCATGAAAACTTGACGGTCTAATGTTTCAATCCGAACAAATTGATTTACATGTTGCCTGCACACATTGTGCAGGTGACTTCTAATTGATTTCAAGGTTTGAATTGAACCGCTGTCTGCTTGATACAACACTTTTTGCTGGTATCCTGCCAACTGAAAACTCATGGTTATCACCACCTCTCTCTGCAAGCTAACACATCTTATGCCCAGTTCGAGACGGTGGTTCGTTCCTTTAACCAAATGATTGTTAGCGATCAGCGGTAAATTGCAGCAGTTCCTGACTGCCCCGTTTTAAGCCCCATTTCTAAAGCTTGATTAAAAGTCAAAATTGTCCGGATCCGGACCGACTCGATGGTTCTGATTCAAACCGTCAATGCGCTCCATATCTTCTTTAGTCAATTCAAAATCGAACACCGCCGCATTCTCAATGATACGATGCTCTTTGGTTGATTTCGGAATGGTCACGACGCCATTTTGCAAATCCCAACGCAGTATAATCTGAGCAATGGACTTGCCGTATTTATCGGCAATTTCCTTTAAGACCGGGTTATCCAGCAGTTGTCCCTGCATCAGCGGAGACCATGCCTCGATTTGAATAGCCTGCTCCCTGCAAAAATCCCGCAGTTCCGTTTGAGTCAAGCGCGGATGGAATTCCACCTGGTTCACCATCGGTTTGATTTCCGCGTCTTTCAACAACTCCTGCAGATGATGAATGTGGAAATTGCTGACCCCGATCGCTTTTACTTGTCCTTCTTTATAAAGAGTCTCCAATGCTCTCCAGGCGTCCTTGAACTTGCCTTCCACAGGCCAGTGAATAAGGTATAAATCCAGATACTCAAGACCCAGTTTTCGCAGGCTTGTCTCATACGCCGCCAGGGTTGACTCGTAGCCCAGATCGGCATTCCATACTTTAGAAGTCACAAACAGCTCTTCCCTTGCCATACCGGCCGCATTCAGCCCCTCTCTGATCCCCCGGCCGACACCCTCTTCATTTTCGTAAATGGCCGCGGTATCGATGCTTCGGTATCCGTGATTGATCGCTGTTTTTACCGCATTCTCAAGCTCGGGTCCTTCCTCTACCTTAAATACGCCCAAACCAAACCAAGGCATCTTGACGCCGTTAGACAGCGTTGTTGTATCCTGCAAATGTTTCGTCATATATACTCCTCCATCACATTGCTAGATTGGGACTTCATTATGATATATATAAAACGAAATGAGAAGTACGTACTTTTTTGTGTTATAGGTACTATAAAGTTATATAGGTACTAAAAAGTGCTTTTAGATCATATGAAAAGTGTCTTGAACCCCTTAATTCAATATGGTAAAATCACCCTAAAATAAGTTAGTTAGTTGAATAACTAATACTGGAGGTGAAGTAATGGCAAAACCTAATGTGATAAGTAAACGGGACTTGCTGAAATGCGCAAAGGATTGTTTGGTTGACAGAGGCATAGATAAATTTACTTTAAGAGCCGTTGCAGATACGGCCGGCGTTACACAAGGAACCGTTTATTACCATTTTAGAACCAAGGAACAGCTGCTTCTGGATATTGTTCAGGATATTTGCGATACCTCTTGGGAGGAATTATCCCGGAGCAACGAAACTCTGATTAAACAAGCCATAGAATCAGCTAAAAGTCGTTGTTCCTATGATTCGTTTTTTCATAAATTATTTTTTACATTAGTTGCTTCGAGTTTCAATCATGAAAAAATAAGAGGTCAGCTCGGAGAAATTATGATGTCCGAAAATAAAGCTTTGTCTGAGCGTTTGGCAAGCTTGTGGGCTGAATCACCGATTGAAGGAATTTCACTTGGGACTTGGGGAATCCTCATTAATTCTATGGTTGACGGATTAGCTCTACAGGCATTATTACAAAAGGATTTTCCAGTAGAAGAGACGTTCGAAAAGCTTGAACAGCTGTTTAAGGAACTTGGGAATTTACTGAACAAGGAGGCCAAGTAATGAAAAGCTATTTGTTCACAGCCATTTGGGGTGTTATCGTATGGCTCGCTGCTACACTGTTTTTCGTGATTTTTGGGGAATACGTCCTCTTTAGTCCAGGTACAAAAGCGTTCATTTCGAGCTTTTTATTATTAGTAGTTGGCACTGGAGCTGCCTTGTGGGCTGTTACGAATGTTTATTTGTTATTTGACAAAACCGATCACGCATCATTAAAGTTCGGGGTAATGGGTACCATAATTGGTTTATCGTTAGATACTTTTTCCTTATCCAACCATTATTTTATATTCCCTAAATTAGATGACTCACAGGTGATTGCTTTTACAGCATGGATGTCTATGGCGTATGCGTTATATTTATTAATACCTGCAATGATGAATCAACTCATGAGGAAAAAAGGAACAATCAAATGACCGGTTCGCAAAAACACCTCCAAGGTTGTCTCCATCTCTTACGACATGGTCGCATTCCCTTGAAGGTGTTTTTTTGTCTCACTTCTTGGGGTAATCCCCAGTCCCCGTGAAGCAGCCATAGCTTTTTTCAAATTGAACAGACAGACAAATCACGCTTGTTCCCTGCTTAGCACGATCTTGCCTCTTGTCCGCCCGGTTTGGCTGGAGAGGTGGGCCTGCACGGCTCCTTCGACCGTAAGCGGGTAAACTTCCGTTACAACGGGCTTCACCTTGCCCGCTTCGACTAATTCCCGAAGCCTGTTCATATTCCGGCCGTCCGGGCGGGTAAACACAAACTTGACCGTGAGGCTGAGCTCTTGCTCCAGTTCATCCGCAATTTCCGGCCGTACTGCGTCCCGGTCGCTGATGAGGGTGGCTATTGTGGCATGCGGTCGCATCAGAAGAAGGGCATCGCCGTAAGCGCGTCCACCCATCGTATCGAGCATAAAATCAAACCGTGTCGTCGTATCCATACCGCCGTCAAGGTCGTAAGCAAGAACCTCATCGGCCCCCAAGTTACGCACAAAATCTATATTTTTCGAGCTCGTTGTCGTGGCCGCATAGGCGCCGAGCGCCTTTGCCAGTTGAATTGCGACTGAGCCGATGCCTCCGCTGCCAGCCAGTACGAGAACCTTGTCCCCGGGCTGAACGTTGCCCTCTTCAACAAGCGCTTGCCAGACTGTAAGGCCCACTAATGGAAGCGAAGCCGCCTCCTCATAGCTGAGCCCGCCAGGCATCGGAGCGACCAGATCTGCAGGAACAACAATCTCATCCGCATACGTACCCTGCTTCTCCATTTCCGGTCTGAAGAAGACATCGTCCCCCACCTGGAACTCTTGTACGTTAGAGCCGACCGCTGCCACTTTCCCCGCTCCATCCCAGCCTAAAATGAGGGGGAGCTCATAAGGGAAATCCTGCTTCAGCAGCCCCTCTCTCACCTTCCAATCCACAGGGTTTACCCCGCTGGCTTTAATCGTAATCAGCAGATCCTCAGGCCCAACTGGCGGCGTCGGCACACGAACCTCCTTTAGCTTATGCTCATTTCCGTATTGCTCAATACCAATTCCGATCATCTGTAGCATTCCTCCTGACCCTAAAATACACTCCGCACTAGCCCGCCATCGATTCTCAAAGCGGAACCGTTAATGGCCGAGGCAAGAGGACTGCTGAGAAACGTAACGAAATGAGCGATTTCTTCCGGCCGGATCAGCCTTTGAATAATGGAAGTCGGGCGATTCTCCGTCATAAATTTTTTCTCGGCCTCTTCGATCGTCAGCCCCTGATCCGGATACAGCGTCTCCAGCATCGTTTCCACGCCTTCCGTTAACGTGGAGCCGGGCATGACTGTATTGACTGTCACCTTCGTTCCTTTGGTCAGCTCGGCCAGGCTGCGGGAAAGCGAGAGCTGCATCGTTTTGGTCGCGCTGTAATGAGCCATTTCCAGAGACGGCATAATGGCCGCTTCGCTGGCGATAAAGATCACTCTGCCTTCATTTTTTTGAATCATTTCTTTCAGGTAATGGCGAGAAAGCCGCACACCGCTCATAATATTGACTTCGAAAAACCTGAACCATTCCTCATCCGGAATATCGAAATATTCCGCTGGCTCAAAAATCCCCAGGTTGTTGATTAAAATGTCCAGATCGGGGTAAGCCTCAAACATTTGTTGACACCCTTGTCCGGTTCCAAGATCCGCTGTTGCCGGTTTGAGTACGGCGCCTGGCAGCTGCGCCTGAATTTCTTGGATGGTCTGGTGTACTTTCTCTTCATGCCGTCCATTGATGAGAACGATCGCGCCTTCCGCCGCCAAGGATCTGGCGATTTCTTTGCCGATTCCGGCTGTGGAGCCGGTAACGAGCGCTATTTTTCCTTCCAAATTCAGATTCACGTGGGATCCCTCCATATTCTTATATTTGAACAAGAGAATACCGCATCGGTCTCTATTATTATGTACCCGGTCTACAATAATGAACATTAAGCACTTATAAGTAACATAGGAACCAAAAGGTTCCTATGGAAAGTTGATATCGCCCGCTCCGTTTCTTTAGTACGATCCAGGGACAGGATACATCATTAAACGGAAAAATAAAAGTATTGCTTTAGAACGCGCTCTAATGTAGGACTCACGCCGGACGAAATCATTGAGGCGACTACCCACTGCATTCCGTATACGGGTTTTCCAAGAGCTCTCAACGCGGTTTTTGTGGCGAAGCAAATCTCCTTAAGAAAAACCGTCCGGTAATATCTCCAGACGGTCCTTTGTCGTGCTATATGATACGTTTGTGCGTGGGGAAGGGAATGGGGATGGGGTTCCACCGCTGTTAGAGTCATATTCTTATGGTTAGAACCTGACTCTAAAGGCGGCCGCTCCGCTCTCGACTCCACCCCCATTCCCTTTTCTGATCTACTATGAGCTCTCTCCTCCTTCTTTTGTCCCTAACCGATCCTCAGGTACGGTATTCGTATCCATGAACACCCTTGTAATATCCGGGTACATCCTGTCTCCACATGCCTCACAAGCAAATTGCGTTAGGGACTTCGGGATCTCAATCGTCCATCGTACCCGAAGTCTCGAACCACGCTAATCGGTATGTTCTACTCTACGAGCACTTCAACCCTAGATACTTCGACCTCGCTGGACTGAGGTGTTTGCGGAGCCAGAATTCAATCGCTATGCTGATTTTCTAGGCGTGACTTGCAAGATTAAGCTGCCAGGATACGCCGAACGGGTCTGTAAGCCAACCAAACTTTTTGCTGAACGGATAAGCGGCCAGAGGCATCAAAACCGATCCGCCCTCGGACAGCTTGCCAAACACCCTGTCAATTTCTTCTTCTGTTTCGCAGGTGACATACAACGAAATAGAAGGTGTGAAGGTAAAATCGTGCTTTACGCTGCTGTCAATACACATCAATGTTTGCCCGTTTAAGGAAAATACCGCGTTTAGCACTTTGCCCTCCAGGTCGCCATCATTGGCTCCATATTTGACAATATGCTTGATTTCCGAGTTTTCAAAAATAGAGGTATACAAATTCATCGCTTCTTCAGCCTGGCCGTCGAACATCAGAAAAGTTGTGATTTTAGACATCTCAAATTCATCTCCTCACCGTTTGTCAGGGAACGGCTTCGAATGATATCGCCGCTCTCTCTCTATCTTTTCTTGGCAGGCGACCATTTAAACCCGCAGCTCATGCATCCGTTGACGAGTTCGTTTCTGCCCGTAAACCCAATCTGGATGCTGACAGGCCTGCCTTGTTTACTTCGACAAACTTCGGCATTATCCTCCCAATTTGCTTAGCCCTGAATGCAGGGGGCCTTCATACGCAGCCGACCTAATCCAACTCGGAGCTCCAAGCATTGGATCTGGCCTTTTTCCGGTTTCCGCCTTTTGCACGGACTGCCTCCCGCTTACGTTCCTTGGCCGCCTGATACTTCAGCTCCCGTGCGGTTTTGTGAAAATTGGCGAGGCGCGAGGCATCGAGCTGTCCCGTTCGGACCGCTTCCTGTACGGCGCAGCCCAGTTCCCGCTGATGCCTGCAGTCCCGAAACCTGCAGCCAGCAGCCAGCTCTTCTATATCCGCGAATGCTCCGGATAATCCGTCCCCGCCGCCGTCCCACAGCTGAAGCTCGCGCATCCCCGGCGTATCGATCAGCACGCCGCCGCCGGGAAGCGGAAACAGCTCGCGATGCGTCGTCGTATGCCGGCCGCGGCTGTCATCTTCGCGGATCTCCTGTGTTGCCTGAAGCGCTTTGCCTGCCAGCCGGTTGAGAAGCGTAGATTTCCCGGAGCCGGAAGATCCGGTCAATGCGCAAGTGATGCCCGTTTTCAAATAGGGAGAAAGCTGCTCCATCCCCTGGTCTTCGAGCGCGCTCACGGCAAATACCGGAACCCCCGGTGCAATGCTTTGAACCTGCAAAATATAGCTTGCAGGATCCTCGCACAAATCGGCCTTGCTTAGCAGAATGACCGGGGTTACACCGCTGCTGTAGGCCATGATCAAATAGCGTTCAATCCGCCGGAGATTGAAATCATGATTGAGCGCAGCGACCAGAAACAGCACATCCACGTTCGCAGCGACGATCTGTTCCTTCGTTTGGCCGCCTGCAGCCTGTCTGGAAATTTGACTGCGGCGGGTAAGCACGCCGTGAATGCTTGCGGAGCCTTCCAGCGGCCTGCATTCGGCTGCCACCCAGTCCCCGACAGCAGGAAAAGTTCCTTCTCCTTCCGTATCCAAACGGTGACGAAACCGGCCTGTAAGCTCTCCCCACATTTCTCCAAAGGGAGTGATTAGACGGTATTTTTGCCCCAGGTCCGCAATTACGCGGGCAGGACATTGCTCGCTGCCGGATGCGCCGAATTCATTGTCCCAATGCTGCTGGAGTTCATTTTTCCACCCATATTGCCCTAAATCGGTTGCTGCTTGTTTGTTCATTCAGATTCCCCCATCTGTTCTAAAGTTTAAACCCAAAAGCAAAAAAAGCCGCGAAGTCATGCTTCGCGGCTTTGCATAAAGCAGCAGACATCCTGCGGAAATGAACAGCCGTTCATTGTTCAGGCATGTCCGCTGCCGCGCCCGTAACCAGGCACAAAATAAGCCGCGAAAGCGAAAAGGCTCTCCCGGCTTGGTTAACAGCGTTCCGGGCACGTTACACCCGGGCATTACACTCCGGCAATCTCCGTGATTCCGGTATGCTTGTTCCATCCAAAGAGGCCGTGCTGATCCATTTTTCATACATTGCAATCGATTGAACGTTTCTCATTATGCACAGCTCCCTTCGTGTCATTTCTATCTTAAATTGTATTTTGGAGGCTAACCGCTCGTCAATGGAACAACCGCCTAAATCCGTTTATTCCCAGGGGCAAATGGCGCTTCGGCGAAGAAAGCGGGCTTTGGCTTATTCATATAGCACCCCTAACGGTCTACTCGTGTAAAGGTTTATTTATAGCGTAATCCGCAGCGTCTTGATTTCATACGGCTTGAATGCCAGGTCTACTGCATGCTCCGAAGACGGCAGACTTACCGGATGCTCTTCCATCAGATCCGTCTCTTCCGCGAGGCCGACCTTGCCGAGGTGCGGATCGATTTCCAGCTTCGCTTTAGAGCGCATGCCGGCATATTCGTACAGCCGGACGATAAGGGCGGAGCTGTCCTCCGCTTTTTTCACCGTATCGATGAGGATGTTTCCGGCATTCACGCGCAGCATACCCAGTTCTTGAGGCAGCTTATCCTGCGGCAGCATCGGGACTGCCAATAGCGGCAGGTTCAGCTCGCAGGCAGCCAGGTGCGTGCCTCCTTCATACCATCCGCCCTGATGCGGATACAGGGAGTAGGTAAACTCATGTTTCCCCTGGTCTGCAGACCCGTCTGGCCACACGGCGGACTTGATCAGACTCAGACGGATGACATGACCACGAATGTCATGCCCGTATTTGCAGTCATTGAGCAGGCTGACGCCATAGCCCGTTTCGGACAAATCGACCCAGCGATGGGCAACCGATTCGAACCGGGCATAATCCCAGCTGGTGTTCCAGTGGGTCGGGCGCTCGACGTTCCCGAACTGAATCTCGTAGGTTGCTTTGGTAGAGCGAATCTCCACCGGAAAAGCGGCCTTCAGCAGCTGCTGATGCTCATACCAGTCGGCGTTCGTCACAAAATCGATCCGCGGATGGTCGCGGTACACGATCAACTGCTGCTCGATCCGGGAGTTCTGATACGTATAAACAAACTTCAGCACTCCGCGCAGCGGCCCGTCCTCCAGCACGGAAAGCTCCTGCAAGTGATCTACCACTTTCATTTTTTCCTGATAAAAAATATCAATATCCCACGCGTCGAAGGTCATCGGCTTATCTTCAAATACCTGCAGCACATTGGCGGGCTGTCCCGGCTTGAGTACCTCACGGTCAGCCTTCTTGTCAAAGAGCGAAACGATCTGTCCCGCTTCATTGAAACGGATGCTGTAGAATGGAGTCTCTATCTGTTCTGTGCCGATCCGCCAATCTGTCTCCACTTTGCCGACTGCGGCACCCGCTTCCAATCGTCCGCTCATGGTCGTATAACCATAGGCCGGGACGTCTTTGACCCATACAAGCAGCGTAGCGCCGCAATTGCCGCTGCCGCGTTTCACCTGGGTCTCCAGCTTTTCTCCACCTGCGGAGTACCATGCCCATTCGCCCGCAGCTCCGCCATTTGCACCCAGAGCAATTTCGCAGAAAAAAGAACGAGTCCAACCGAGCGCGTTAAATATGCGGTAAGAAGTCGCTGCCCCTGCTGCCTCGCCTGCCGGACGCGGCAGGGCCAACTGCTGTACGCCTTCTTCGAGGGTCTTAAGAGCAAGCTGACGGGCTTCCTCATATTCGATCCGGCTGTCCTCATACACTTCGTGAATCGACGAGCCCGGAATGATGTCGTGGAACTGGTTGCGCAGAACGGTCTCCCATACTTCCGCAAGCGCGGATGCCGGGTAGGCATAATCCGGAATCAAGGCAAGCGCAAAAGCATTGACGAATTCTGCCTGATGCAGCAGCAGCTCCATCCGGCGGTTCATCCGCTTGTTATACGCCTGGGAAGTGTAGGTTCCGCGGTGATATTCAAGATACAGCTCTCCATCCCACAAATGAAGCTGCGGATTGCCTTGAACCTGCTCCTCCAGCTTTTTGAAAAAGCCTTCCGCCCCACCCGGCTTCACCCGAGGCGCTCCCGGCATATCCTCATAGCGCCGGACGGCTTCGATCATATCGCGGGTCGGCCCGCCTCCTCCGTCGCCCCAGCCGTAAGCGAGCAGCAGTTCATCGTTGATTTCCTTCTGACGATAATTGTCCCACAGCCCTTGAACCGATGAGCCGGTGACGTTGCCGTTATACGTATAGTATGTGCTGCCGTCGCTGTCTGGAGTTGTGACGTAATGCGTCAGCAGCTCGGTTCCGTCGATGCCGCGCCACGTAAAGGTGTCGCAAGGGAAGCGGTTGTACTGGCTCCAGCTGATTTTGGTCGTCATAAAATAGTCGATCCCGCTTTTCTTCAAAATCTGCGGCAGTGCCCAGCTGTATCCGAACACGTCCGGCAGCCAAAGCACCTTGTTGTCTACGCCAAACTCATCCCGGAAAAAGCGTTTCCCGATCAGGATCTGGCGAACCAGCGATTCCCCGGACGGAATGTTGCAGTCCGACTCCAGCCACATAGCTCCTGTCGCTTCCCATTTCCCCTCCTTAACGCGCTCCTTGATTCTCGCGTACAGCGTAGGGAAATCCTTTTTCAGGTAAGCGTAAAGCTGCGGCTGGGACTGGATAAACACATATTCCGGAAACCGGTCCATCAGCTGCAGCACGGTCGAGAAGGAGCGCGCCGCCTTCTCCCGGGTATGCTTCAAGCGCCACAGCCATGCCACATCGATATGGCAGTGACCAACGGCTGTGATTTGCGGTCGTGGACCGCGAGGGATGGCCTCAAGCCGGTCACGAAGCACCTTTTGCGCTTGCCGTGTCGATTCATAGAAGGCTTCCGAACCGGGAACGCTCCAGTCGATCAGGCGGAAGGCTTCATCAAGCGCAGCGGTCATCGCATGCTTCTCCACTACACGCTCATCAAGCACTTTCAGCGTCTGCAGCATATGCAGCGCCGTGTAATACAAATCATCCGTCTCTCCGTCCAGAATGGCGATATCCAGCCGGTCGATCCTGTGATCAAAAGGCGTACGGCCATCCGGGGCCGTGAGGCCGCTCCAGGCATAAATCGCCAGCTCCGCCCGGCCCTGCTTCAGAACGGATGCGGGAACAAACAGCTCCGCATGGTTGCGGTCAAGCGCTTGCACAGGCTCCCCGTTCAGATAAACCAGGCTTTCATATCCGCTGCAGTTGCCTCCACCGGTTTCACCGAGCTTGATCAGGCCAACCACATCCTGCGCTTGCCAGCCTTCCGGAAATTCCAGCTCCGTTATAAACCACGCATACTGATCCCGGCCGCCCCAGCGGTCTCCGACCTTGACAGCAGCGCTTGAGTTCACGGCCTGCCTGGCTTCTTCCAGTGTCACTGCTTCCGGCACGATGCGAACCGAGGTCAGACTTCTGTGATCACGGTATCTGAGAGCTGACAGCTCGCCGACGCGCCGTTCCAATTTTTCAATCATAAATCGCATGTCCATCACCTCTAATGGCTCATTTTTCTGGTACCTGTTAGAAAGCGGCTTCACGTGGATATGTACATCATCAAGTCGTTGCCAAACAGATTATAACACGTGTTATCCCCTGTTAAATAGGGGGGTCCGCTTCTTTTTTTTGAAGCGGACCCCCTATTTTTATTTTGCCAATGTTATGGAAATATCGTCAGACTGCGCATTCCACTCTACCTTTGCGCCCAGAGATTCCGAGATCAACCGGAGCGGCAGGTAGGAGACTCCATTTACGGAAAAAGGCTTTTGCGAAAGCTTCACTATTTTGCCACTCAGCCATGTTTCGCTCGTTTTGAAATCAATCCTGATCGTGATTTTCTCTGAACCGGTTTTCGTCCGCTCTATGGTTGCGGTTTTGGATGTCTCGTCGAATGTGATACGAGCGCCGAGCTGTTCAAAGACGGAGCGAAGCGGTACAAAAGATTGGCCGTCACGGGTGATAACCCCGTTGTTCAAAGGAATCCAGTCCCCGTTTACATGTACCGAAACGGGCTTCTGAACCGGGACCGGAGCAGCATGCATAAATTCGTAGTCTCCGCTGCCAAGCTTTCCGTTTTTGTTTACTCCCCATCCCCACAGTGAACCGTCTTTCTTCTGCATGATGATGTGGCGTCCACCGGCTTTGATCTTGTCCACATTCGTAGACACCAGCTTAAAATCAGCGCTCCCCGGCAGCTTTTCGAGCTGAAGAGAGGTTTCGAATACTTGGCCTGCTTGAGTCAGGACGATCAGGGAACGTTCCACGACGAACGCGTCCTTCACATCCTTTACCTTGGTCAGCAGTACAGGGGAATCCTGATTATGGTAGGTGGTTCCATCCGAAAAGCCGGTCACGGTTGCCCCCCAGAACCATAGACGGGCTTGTCCGTCTACGGCCAGTCTGGCATTTCCGGCGGCCTTGATCATCTTGATATTGGACAGGCTGTCTAGCTTACGGGCTGACAATTCGGCTCCCGGCCCATTCTGCCGGGTAAGTTGTTCGGGCAAAGTCCAGACCGTACCATCCTTTTTCAGTGCCAGATTTCCCGAAACGGAAGTGATGTCCTGAAGATACTGTACTGGTACAAAAGACTGCAGCTTCTCGTCCTGATTCGTCCAGACGGTTCCGTCTGTCTTCAGAAACAGCCAGCGCGGTATGTAATCATAGTTGGGTAGAATAATTTCGTAGTAGTTGTCCATCATCGAGACGTTATCTAGTCCGGTCACAGGGATAAAGCTGCCGAGTCTATTGGCTCCATCGTTTATTTCAGCGGAAAACACTTTGCCCCCGGCGTCCAATGCCGCAATGGTGTTTCTGATCCTGCGGACATCCACGAGGTCTTTCAGGCCTTCGAACGGCTCTGCTTTTATTCTGGAGGACGGATTGTCCTGGCTTAGAAATAAGACGCTCCGATCCTGCTTGACTACAAACAGGTCAGACTCCTGGATATCGCCGAACGAGTCAGCCGCATTGCTGATACCTTCAACCTGCGTCGGAACCGATTGGTTGCCGCCCCACGTCCAATAGGTTCCATCCGTTTTGATAAGCGAGGTTGATTCAAAAGACCGTATATGTGCTGCTGCGGCTGCATTAGCCCCCGTAGTTGCTCCGGCAGCTGTGGCTGAACTGAAGGCATAGAATAAACTTGCCAGGACACCTAAGCTCGCCATCCATTTCTTCATTCTGCTCCCTCTTTTCCCCTTTGATAATAAGAATCGGACTAGTCCCATTTCGGATGAATCCATTACTTATAACGCAGATAACAGGGAAAAGTTACTATATTTTCACAGAGGAAAATGGAAAAATCATGTTACAATGAACACCATGCGTTTCTGCAGGAAACCCGGCGGCTGATGACGGAACCTTATTTTGATACATCAAACACCCAGTTCGCTTAATGCAGCGGAAGAGGGCGGAACGATTGCGTAAGAAGCGGCAGCGGTCGCCTTTGTCACCGGATTTTACCCGCTTACGGGAATTTAAAAAATCCGGTGACAACAGCGATTGGAGCAACGTTCGACCTCGGGAGCGTTCGTAAGAACACTAAGTCTACATTTTTACTATTCGATAATTTCGCAGTCCGTCAATTCCGTCATTCTGGCAACCCCTGTCAGCTGCATTTTTAAAATCGGATTTTCGGAAATCCGGAAGATGACTTTTTTGAAGCCGCCGTTTTTGTACAGCTCAAAGCAGTGGCCTAGATGCGGAAGGGAGTCGGGTGCGGAAAACTCCAGTCTGGTGCAGTCAATATCGATGGTATATTCCGGTATGGAGATGTCCGCCACACTGTGATAATAGGCTTCGATCGAAGCCTTGCCGTCTGCAGGCGAAAAATTTCCTTCGACCGAAATATTCATGATTTTAGAAGCTTTATTGATCTGAATGTTAAACTTCCCCATAACAATTCCTCCAAATTATGTAGATACAGCTCGTGTTCGTTCCGATTGTTGTGCACCATGGATAGGAATCAATATGTGCTTCGGCAAATTCTACTAGCTTTCTCTAATAATATACTATTTATTCGACAAATTTTCGACTGTTTTTTTATTTGTTCGACAAAAATCGAGCCGTTTGTTTTTCACAAAAAAATAGAGCATCAGACTTTTGTCCGATACTCTATTCTACAACTAATGCCGAAATTTTAGTACTGCAGCAAGAGGCTTACATTTTGCCACCCGGCCCCAACTGTCCAGAACACGAGGTAATCGCCCCGTTTCACTTTCCCTGCCTGTACCGCCTCGTAAAGCGCCAGGAGAGGACTTGTTGAAGCAGTATACCCATATTTGTCACCGATATAAACCACTTTATCCATATCAAGCCCGAGACTTTCGGAAACCCGCTTGATATTGCCGATGGTGAATTGGGAGAACATAAAGCCTCCGATTTCCTCTTTGTCCATGTTGTTGCGTTCCAATAAAATCTTGATGGAGTTGATGGCGGATTCCGCGCAAACCGAATCATCGAATGGCGTGAACTCAACCTGCGCGTCCTTGGCTGTATATTCCTCACGGTATAAATTCGACAAACCGTGCGCAGGGAACAGGGAATTGTCGATAACGGACGTATCGGTTTGATAGACGGAGTCGATCAATCCGCGGGTTCCTTCAGCCTGCTCCAGAATAACCGCAACTGCCGATTCCGCAAAATTGGAATAATAGACCGGCTGCTCCGGACTGTGGACCGAAAGATAGTCGCCGCCAACGACAAGCGCGCGCTCCACCCGGGGATTGGAAGCCATGTAACGGCAGGCCTGCTCGATCGCAACGAGCATTCCGGCACAGTTGGCATTGATATCAAAGCAGATGGTTGAGAGGTCGCCGCCGAGTAGGCTATGCAGCTTCAGCGCATTGCTCGGGAGCAAATACTCCGGCGTTTGGGAAGTAAAGATGATCAGATCCACATCTTTTGCCTGCAGTCCGGTTTTATCCAGCACCAGCTTCGATGCCTGCACGGCCATAGTCAGCGTATTTTCTTCGGGATTATCGATAATAAAACGCTTATTACGGCCCAGAGCTGTTACCAGTCCTGTAACATCCGTACCTCTTTCCGCAAAATAGTTAATGAAGTATTCGTTATCCACTTCATTTGCCGGATGATAGATTTGAATATCGCGAATTTGCACACCTCTCATAGTCATCTCTCCTTATTTATTGTTCAATAATTTCGTAGCTGTCCATTTTTACGGAACGTGCAACGCGCGCGAGCTGCATTTTCAGAATCGGATTTTTAGCAATGCGCATAGTGACTTTCTTAAAGCCGTCTTTCTTGTACAGCTCAAAGCAGCCTTCCAGCAGCGGAAGCGACTCCGGTGCGGAAACATTCAGTTTGGTGCAGTCGATGTCAATTTCATAGTCCGGAACGGAAAGGCCGGAAATGGTTTTTTGGTAGGCCTGAATGGATGCTTTGCCGTCTTCCGGCGTAAACGTTCCTTCCACCTCGGCATTCAAAATTTTTGCCGCTTGGTTGATGCTCAGATTAAAGCTTCCCATGATGATAATTCCTCCAATAGTTATAGTAATATTATTAATGAATCAAGCTAAAGGTAATTTACAGGGTTCTTCTATTTCTTGAGCGCCTTCAGACGATCCAGAATGGGAGCCGGTTCACTGCCGTCCGTAATGACTTCAATAATGCATGGCCCTCCCATCTCTCTGATGAATCCCGGAATTTCTTCCATATCTTCCAGACGCTCTACGGACATCGATCTTACCCCTGCGACGCGCATCATATCGGTAATGGAGATCCGCTCCTGCTTGTAATCCGGCATCGTCCGATTGTACAAAAATTTCTGTCCGCGTTCGACATAGGAAAGCATCGCGTTATTAATAATGAAGTAAATGACTGGCAGTTTGTACTCCTTGGCTGTCAATACTTCGGTGCCATTCATGAAAAATGAACCGTCCCCGGCGATCACCGCAACCGGGTGGCTTTGATCCGCCAGATAAAGCCCTGGCCCCCCAGCCATTGCCGATCCCATGGCCCCATAGTTCAGATTGATTTCAAAGTCGCCCCCTGCAGGAACCTCCAGGTATTTCACGACAAAGTTGGTGAATTCCCCGATATCGCAAGCATAGCGGGTATCGTTTGGCATCACCGTTTTCAGCTTCTCCAGGAAAAGACGCAGCGACAGGCCCGTATGATTCAGTTCATAGGCTTCATTAAGCGGATACGGCTTCCGGAAAGCAGCCGCCGATGGCTTTACATGCTCTATAAGATAAGGAACCGCGTCTCTGAGATCCGCCTGAACCGGCACATCCGACTTAAAGACTTTGCCGAGTTCCTTCGGATCGCGGTCAACATGAATGACCTTGCGGCCTTCTACCAGCACTTCATTAAAGTTGCATGTCGACGATTCGCCAAGGCTTGTCCCCAGGATCAAAATGCAGGATGCCTGGTCGGAAGTGACGTAATCCATCGCCGCGTCGGTGCTCGAAAATCCGTAGTTCCCAAGGTTAAGCGGGAAATCAGCCGGAATAATCCCTTTCGCCGATGGCGTCGTAATAATAGGCCACTGCAATCGTTCGCTAAGCCGCATAATATCTTGCGCTGCCGAGCGTCCGCCGCGTCCAACCATAATGAGTCCCTGAGCTGCCTGATTCAGAAGACCTACCGCCCGGTCCAGCTCCGCCGCGTTGAAGGACACTTTTTGCAGAGCGGATGCATCCGGGGCGGCAGGGAGGATAGCCGGTGCTTCCATCCGCTGCACATCGATCGGAACAGATATATGTACTGGGCCAAAAGGAGGCGTAAGCGCGATTCTTACCGCCTTATCCAGCTCGGTCATGACATCGGATTCGTTCATTACCGTGTTGCTGTACTTGGTAATAGGTCTGACAATATCCTGTGCGTCCATCTCCTGGATGGCCCCCTTGCCGATCTGCCACCGGTTCACGTAACCGGTAATAACTAGCAGCGGAGCTTTGGCGCGCATCGCGTCGGCAATGCCGTTCATCATGTTGCTGACGCCGACCGCTCCGGCTCCGGCGCAAACGGCAAGCTTTCCTGAATGACTGGCATACCTGGCAGCCATGTAGGCTGCTCCGGCTTCATTTTTCGTAATCACCGGTTTAATATCGACATCAATGAGCGCATCATAAATCGGACCAATGATCCCGGCCGGAATTCCGAAAATGCACTCTACTCCGGTTTCCTTCAAATACTTAAGTATGGCTTCGGCAATATTCATATTCGCTGGCATCTCCTCATCCTATAGTTTGAAATGCATTCTTTACCAGTGATTCCACAAGCCCGATCTCTTCTTCGGAGAAAAAGTGCAGTTTGCCGATCGAGGCGACCACTACAATGCCCTGCACCGCTCCGTCCTCCATGACGGGTACCACCAGGATGCTGTCGATCCCGAACAGGAAAAACTCTTCTGCTGAACGAGGATCATTTTTGACATCCTGTACCACTGCCGTTTGGGGATGAGCCATCATTTCACGAAGCAGCCGGTCATGCTGAATATAAACCGGGTTTTGGGCATGAACGCTTTTCCACTTCTCTACGCCGAGATGGTCCGTCTTTGTTTTTAATACAGGACTCAAATGGCCATCCCTGATTTCATGATAGGCTATATCGGCTACACCGGTAAGGCGCTCCAGCTCTTCGAACAATAAAGCCAAACGTTCCATTCTCTACTCCTCCTTTGGTGGCTGCACTGAATTTTTCTATCGTCAGGGTACGTCTAGTATATCGGACAAAAGGAGAAATTTGGTTATATTTTCAAGAATTCCCGCAAACAGAATGAAAATAATAATTTTTTTAATTTGAATACTTGCTGAGCAGCGTCTTCAGCCTTTCCGCTTCCTTTTCAAGCTGTCTGGATGACTCCAGCGTTTCTTCCATAGCGGTCAACTGCTCATCCGAGCATGCCGCGATCTCTTTCGTGCCGGCCAGATTCTGTTCGGTGATCTCAAGAGTTTGTCTTACGGAGTCCAGAATCTGCTCGCTGCTTGCGCTGATCTGTTCCGTCACCGCCGATACCTCCTGGACTCTTGAAGATACTTGTTCGGCCAGATGAACGATTTGGTTAAAGGAATCCCCCGCTTCCGTAACCAGCCCGCTTCCGGTTTCCACTTCTGCCATAACCCGCCCCATAGCAGCGATCGATTCCCTAGAACCGGTTCTGATATGAGCGACCGTATCCGCAATTTCCTTGGCGGATGCCGACGACTGTTCCGCCAGCTTGCGAATTTCGCCGGCAACGACCGAGAACCCCCGGCCATATTCGCCTGCTCTTGCCGCCTCAATAGCCGCGTTCAGCGCCAATAGATTGATCTGGTTGGCAATTTCCGAAATCAGCAGCGTAATTCTGTCGATCTCTGCCGTACGCAAATCCAAATGGTTTACCGTTTCGGAAGAAGCAACGGCTGTTTCGTAAATGATGCTGATTTGGTCGACCAGACGATTGATCAGCTCATTCCCTGCATTCGCCTGTGCGGCTGCTTCCGTTGCTTCCTGGGCGACGCCCTGCGAAGATTCTGCAATGTGCTCCATGCCTTTGCCGACTTCTTCAAGCATCAGCTTGTTGCCGCGGGCACTCTCGACGAGCTGCTCGCTTCCTTCGGAAATCATTTTGATGGACTCCGCAACCCCGACAACCATATCCGTACAAAACTCCATATTGCTTGATAAATCCTTGGACGTGCCGGCTACCTTTGCGGACATCTCCCTCATATGATCGATGAGTTCCTTCAGTTGCCCCCCGATTTGCTGAAAGTGGACGGCAAGCTCGCTAAACTCGGCGTCATCCTCGACCTCCGCATCCGAGGATAAATTGCCTTCCGCCATGTCTTTCACATGCTCTGACATTCGCTTGATCGCCTTGATCATTTGATTGGCAATGAAAAAGGCCTCCAAAGCGCTGAGTACGATGAACAGTACGATCATGGATACGGTGCCCCAGGCGCTTGTAAAGCCGAGTTTATAAAAAATGAGGGCAAACACAATCGATAAAGCTACAGGTCCCGCAGCCAGCAATATGAACTTGCGGATAAAACCCCTTTTGAATGGTAATCGTTTCAAGACCCTTACTCCTTTGCTTGTTTTAGTATCACCGCGACCGTTTAAGCGTATGGCTGCTCTCCTTCAGGAAAAAAAAAAGACTTTCATGAGAAAGTCCGGCGGCCAAACAAAAGAAACATACAGGAAACATAAGGTTGGCAGCCCGGCGGTCATGGTTCGAAAGAACTGTAGATCCGTGGTTTTGCGTCCCTGCCTTTCGGCCAGGTTTGCGATTTACATCTTAAATTGTTGGTACTCCACATGATGAAGCAAAATAAGCTACTTAGTATATCGGCTAATCGTCCCCATTTTTTCACACTTTACGACATATTTCTTTTTCCGGCCATCTCTTTCGTGAATTTCGGTTTTCCAGGGCGGCTTGAAGATAAGCTCCGGCTTACATTAGAATAAACTAACAGGCTATTTCACACAGATTGGGGATCCGAGTTTGAAAACATTCAAAAAAGTATATATCGAAATTACGAGCGTCTGTAATCTCGCATGCAGCTTCTGCCCGCAAACAGCCCGAAAAGCCAACTTCATGAAGCTGGATGTATTCAACAACATCCTGGACCAGATCAAGCCCCATACGAACCATATCTATCTCCACGTAAAAGGAGAGCCTCTTCTTCATCCCAAAATCGGCGAATTGCTTGATGCGAGCCATGCCAAAGGGTTTAAAGTCAATATTACGACCAACGGTACGCTGATTCATAAAGCCGGCCCCAAGATTTTGGGCAAACCGGCGCTCAGGCAGATGAATTTTTCGCTGCACAGCTTTGACGGACACGCCGGCTCGGAGAACCGTGAAGGTTATGTTGACGGTATTTTGGGATTTGCTCGCGAAGCCGTTAAGCACGGTGTTATCATCTCGTTCCGTTTGTGGAACCTGTCCGAAGACAATATGACGAATGCCCAGCGAAAGCGCAATCGCGAAACATTGGAAATGCTGGAGAAGGAATTCAATCTGGACTACAGGATTGAAGAGAAGGTCGAACCGGGCAAAGGTGTAAAAATCGCCAAAAATATTTACCTGAACCAGGATTATGAATTCCAGTGGCCGAGTCTTCAGGCGCCTGAAGATGACGGGAAAGGCTTCTGTCATGCGCTCCGCACCCAGGCCGGCGTTCTTGTCGACGGCACAGTCGTTCCTTGTTGTCTGGACGGTGAAGGGGTCATCAGTCTGGGCAATATCCATAGCGCACATTTTTCCGAAATTGTGGAAAGCGAACGGGCAAACAATCTGTTTTACGGTTTTTCCCGAAGAGAAGCAGTCGAGGAACTGTGCCGGAAATGCGGTTACCGCAAACGGTTTGGCGCTTAAGAAAGGTTTGGGAGTTCATCTGTCCTGCTGTTTTTCGGTTTAGCTAAACAGGTATTAATTAGAAGGCGTTTTTTTGCATATGATATGCTCATGCGAAAATTAGCGGAGGAAGCTAAACGATGAAACTGACACCTGAGGAGCGAATACAGCTTCACGGCTTTAACAACTTGACCAAATCCTTAAGCTTTAATATGTACGATATTTGTTATACGCGGACCAAGGAAGAACGGAAGGCTTATCTTGCATATATTGACGAGCAGTACAATGCCGACAGGCTCACGGCTATACTAAGCCATGTAGCGGAAATTATCGGCGCACATGTCCTTAATATCGCCAAGCAGGATTACGAGCCCCAGGGCGCAAGCGTAACGATGCTGATTTCCGAAGGCCCTGTAGAGAGCGCGCCGAGCGAATCGTTTGAAGAAACCCCGGGACCTCTGCCAAGCTCGGTTGTGGTTCAATTGGACAAGAGTCATGTAACCGTTCATACGTATCCGGAGTATCATCCCGATGAAGGCATCAGCACCTTCCGCGCCGATATTGATGTATCGACTTGCGGGGAAATTTCGCCGCTTAAGGCGCTTAATTACCTGATTCATTCCTTTGACACGGATATCATGATCATGGATTACCGCGTTCGCGGCTTCACGCGCGACATTAACGGCCACAAGCTATTTATCGACCATGAGATCAGCTCCATTCAGAACTTTATCCCGGATACGGTCAAAAATATGTACGATATGATCGATGTGAACGTGTATCAGGAACATATTTTCCATACCAAGTGCAAACTCAAGCAGTTTGATCTCGATAATTATTTATTCGGATATACGAAGGATAAGCTCAGTACCGCCGAGCAGCAGGAAATTACCGAAAGACTGAAGCTGGAGATGGACGAGATTTATTACGGGAAAAATAGGGTCTGATCCTTAAAGTCCACCCGGCAATCGACGTGCAAAGACATGGACTACATGTGACGCACGTCTTTTTTTCATGGATGACAAAGCGATCCGGTTTGGTTTGAGCCCGTCCACTCTTATTGGGTCCGTTCAACTTTGTAACCCGAGCCCTATTTTGCGGGACGGCAACAACACTGTTTCTGTAGACCCACACGGGACCTGTCAAGTATGATAAATAATGAACAAAATACGGGCGGAGGGTTTGTTTTGCAAAATTCTTATGACAACATTAAACAGGGTGAGAAGGGCGCTTTGCTGAGCATAGCCGTATATATCCTTCTCTCGGGGCTCAAGCTTGCGATCGGATATTTCACGCATTCGGCTGCGCTTCAGGCGGACGGTTTAAACAACGCGACCGATATTGTGGCTTCGCTTGCCGTCTTTGCAGGCCTCAAAATATCCCGCAAGCCGCCGGATCGGGAACATCGTTACGGCCACTACCGGGCGGAAACGGTAGCGTCTTTGACCGCCTCTTTCATCATGTTTGTGGTCGGACTTCAGGTGCTGTACCAGGCGGTTATGAAATTCAGGGAACCGGAAGCCTTATCGCCTGATATGACGGCAGCCTGGGTGGCGCTGTTCTGCGCCGCCGTGATGTACGGCGTCTACATGTACAATGCCCGCCTGGCGAACCGGATCAAGAGCGGCGCCCTGCATGCGGCGGCACAGGACAACCGTTCGGATGCGCTCGTCAGTATCGGCGCGTTCATCGGCATTTTCGGCTCCCAGTTCGGACTTCCCTGGCTTGATCCATTGGCCGCGCTGGTGGTGGGCTTCATTATATGCAAGACGGCTTGGGTCATCTTCCGCGATTCCACGCATGCGCTGACGGACGGGTTCGACGCTTCCCAGCTGGAACAAATACGGTCGACCGTACAGACCACTCCCGGCGTAGCCAAAATCATTGACCTGAGGGCAAGAGTCCATGGCAACAATACGCTTGTGGATGCCACCATTGGAGTGGATGAGCAAATGAGCGTTGCCGAAAGCCATGCGATCACCGAGGAGATCGAACGGCGCATTCTGGAGCGCTATGAAATTTCCTATGTGCATATCCATATTGAGCCTTACGAATATGCGGACAGCAAGTAGAAACGGGAATGGCCTAGCCGCTTGCCGTTTCGAACAATTCATGCAAATGAACAAGGGTTTGTTCGCTCGGGCGGCGATTGCTGCCTCCGAGAACAAACCCTTGTTCTATATTCCGGCTAGGATGAAAGCTGTCTATCGGCATTCCCCGTTTAAAATCTCTCCTTTCCCGCTAATCTTGTTTTACGGAAGGTATTGCTGAGCTTGCCCAAGCCTTCAATTTCAATCGTTACCTCGTCGCCGTCCTTCAGCCACTCCCTCCCCTGCTCCGGTCTGCCCATAATCACGCCTTCCGGCGTGCCGGTCAGAATCAGATCGCCCGGCATGAGCGTCATAAACCGGGAGATGTAGCTTACAATTTCATAACAGCCGAATATCATATCACGGGTATTCGAGGCTTGCCGCCGCTCCCCGTTAACATAGGAGGCGATGGGCAACCGGTTCGGATCGGCAATTTCATCGGCTGTAACGAGATACGGCCCGACAGGCGCAAACCCGTCGCTGCTTTTGACAAGCAGCCACTGCGAGCTGCGGAACTGGAGATCCCGGGCCGATACGTCGTTCGCGCAGCAGTAACCCAAGATCGAAGCTTTCGCTTGCTCGATCGAAGCGTTGCTGATATTGCGGCCGATCACAAGCGCCAGCTCCGCTTCATAATCCACCTGCTTCGACTCCGAAGGCAGCGCAATCTGCTGCCGATTGCACCATCCTTTATATACAAGGTAATTCTATGAAAAAGCATAATGCTTCTTCTGCCTGCAGTCTACTTGTGTTATAATATTTTGGCGCTCCTGTAAAGCGCGCCTTAAAAACCGAAGACAAATCCATGCACCGCATGGGAGAGGTTCGAGAACTCCCTCTATAAAAAACTATCGGTACCTGGGTTCCTTATGAACCGGGGCTTGTTTTTTGCGTAGAAAAAGTTCATGAACCCTCTCTCTTCGTAACTGCGGGAAGGCCTCAAGCTGAAGCTGCAAGGCTTTTCCGACATTATTTTTGAAGGAGAGGTTTTATTATGCTTGCAAATGAAAAAGCGGTCGTCGTGTTCAGCGGCGGTCAAGACAGTACGACTTGCCTGTTCTGGGCACTTAAACAGTTTCGCGAAGTCGAAACGGTCACGTTTATGTATGGTCAACGTCACAGTCTCGAAATCGAATGCGCGAAAGCCATTTCGAAAGAGCTTGGCGTTAAAAATACGGTGCTCGACATGAGCCTGCTCGGGCAGCTCACAGAAAATGCGCTGACCCGGAGCGATATTGAAATTTCACAGCAGGAGAACAGCCTGCCAAACACGTTCGTAGACGGACGCAATCATCTTTTCCTCAGCTTTGCGGCCGTCATGGCCAAACAGGTGGGTGCCAAACATCTGGTCACCGGGGTGTGTGAAACCGACTTCAGCGGCTATCCCGACTGCCGGGACACCTTTGTCAAATCGCTGAATGTCACGCTCAATCTGGCCATGGATTACCAGTTTGTCATCCACACCCCGCTAATGTGGCTGGACAAAGCCCAAACCTGGCAGCTGGCGGACGAGCTCGGCGCCTTCGATTTTGTCCGGGAGCGCACGCTAACCTGCTATAACGGCATCATGGGCGACGGCTGCGGCGAATGTCCCGCCTGCAAGCTGCGCAAAGCCGGACTCGACAAATATGTGGCCGCACGCAGAGAGGGTGTTCGCGTATGAGCCGATCCCCTGGAGAATTCCGCATCGTCGAATCGCTGCAGCAGCTTGGCAAGGACATCTCGGCGAAGCAGCTCCGCTATCATAACCGCAGGGTGATGGTGAGCAAGCAGTTCACTTTTGACGCGGCCCATCATCTTCATGCTTATGAAGGCAAATGCAAAAACCTGCATGGGCACACCTACAACGTCGTTTTCGGCATCAGCGCTCTGCCGGACGAAACCGGCATTACGGTCGATTTCGGTACGATCAAATCTATCTGGAAGAATGAAATGGAAGGCTTTCTGGATCACCGCTACCTGAACGAAACTCTTCCGCCTATGAATACAACAGCCGAGAATATGGTCGTATGGATGTATGAGCAGATGGAGGCCGCCCTTATCAAAGCCAATGAAGAAGGCCTTATGCGGGAGGCCCGAACGGAATTTGTCCGTTTGTTTGAAACGCCAACCAGCTATGCGGAAATCAGACGGGAGTGGATGCAGCATGAAAATGAATGATGTCCTGCCCCCCGCCGCTTCGGGAGCCGCAGCTCAAGCTCCGGATCCGGAAGCGGCTCAACCGGTCTTGCCCATTCCCGTACTGGAAGTATTCGGTCCGACCGTTCAGGGGGAAGGCATGGTCATCGGCCAAAAAACGATGTTCGTCCGCACGGCCGGCTGCGATTACCGCTGCAGCTGGTGCGATTCCGCCTTTACCTGGGACGGCAGCGCCAAAGATCAGATCATGCGGCTGACGCCGGAGGAAATCTGGCAGCGCCTTGTGGAACTCGGCGGCTCCCGTTTCTCCCATGTCACCCTTTCAGGCGGCAATCCCGCTCTGCTCCCGCAGCTCGGCGCGCTCGTTGCCTTGCTCAAGGAGCATGGGGTCACGCTCGCCGTGGAAACGCAAGGGTCGCGCTGGCAGGACTGGCTCGCGGACATTGACGAGGTGACGCTGTCGCCGAAGCCGCCAAGCTCCGGAATGGATACGAACTGGGAGACGCTGGACAGCATTGTCGACAAGCTGAAGAATCGCCCAAACCCTTACGCCTACAGTCTGAAGGTCGTCGTCTTCGACGACCGGGATTTGGACTATGCAGCCAAGGTGCAAGAGCGCTATCCGGATTCTTCGATGTTTCTTCAGGTCGGCAACCCCGATGTCCACCGTATGGATACAAAAGAACACGCGTTGTTCCTGCTGGAGCGCTATGAGAAGCTTGTGGAAGCCGTTATGGCGAAACCGGAACTAAGCCGCGTCCGCGTTCTTCCCCAGCTTCATGCGCTGATCTGGGGCAACAAGCGCGGAGTTTGATTTTACGGATCTAAACATTTGAAGGAGGAACGTTTCATGAGCGGAAGACAGCCGCAAGACATGCAGGATCTTACCCTGCTCGGCAATCAAGGCACCAAATATCCTTTCAATTATGCGCCGGAGGTGCTGGAAAGTTTCGATAACAAGCATCCCTATCGCGATTATTTTGTCAAATTCAACTGTCCGGAATTCACCAGCCTGTGTCCAATTACGGGGCAGCCTGATTTTGCAACGATTTACATCAGCTATATCCCCGACATTAAAATGGTTGAAAGCAAATCGCTTAAGCTGTACCTGTTCAGCTTCCGCAATCATGGCGACTTCCATGAGGACTGCGTCAATATTATTATGAACGATCTGATCAAGCTGATGGATCCGAGATACATCGAGGTTTGGGGCAAATTCACGCCCCGCGGCGGAATTTCCATCGATCCTTACTGCAATTACGGACGCCCCGGCACAAAATATGAAAAAATGGCCGAACAGCGCCTGATGAACCATGATCTTTATCCGGAAAAAGTCGATAACCGCTGAGCAGCGGTTTATGTCTCCTCCCTTTTTGGTGTAAAGTAGAAAGAAAGAATGTCCGTTCTTTCATTTTATTGTTATGACACACCAGATGGGGAGGAGTTTTTTTATGAAACCCAAGGTTTTTATTGCCCGGCCAGTTCCTCCGGAGGTGGAATCCTATATTGCCCGGCACTGCCAGTACAAGAAATGGGACGGTCCGGAGGCGATGCCGTATGACCAGCTTGTCAAGGAAATCGCGGATGTTGAAGGGCTGCTGACATCAGGGGGCAAGCTGAGCGCGGAGCTGCTGGATCACGCACCGAAGCTGAAGGCCGTAAGCACCATGAGCGTCGGCTACGACAATTTTGATCTGGAAGCGATGAAGGAGCGCGGCATTATTGGAACGAACACGCCCGGCGTGCTGGATGATACCGTTGCCGATTTGATTCTGGCCCTGATGCTGGGCGTTGCCCGGCGCGTATCCGAGCTCGACGCTTATGTAAAGCAAGGAAGCTGGAAACGCGGCGACAATGAAGCCTTGTTCGGACTGGACGTCCATCACAAGACGGTAGGCATCATCGGCATGGGGAGAATCGGGGAAGCCGTTGCCCAAAGAGCGCGGTTTGGCTTCGGCATGGATGTTCTGTACCATAACCGTCACCCCAAGCCGGAGACGGAGCGGAAATTCGGGGCTGCCTATGCCGAAATGAAGGATTTGCTCCGTCATTCCGACTTTGTCGTGCTCATGACTCCCTTGACGCCGCAAACCCGGGGTCTGATCGGCCGTTCCGAGTTTGCGCTGATGAAGCCGAGCAGCATATTTATAAACGCATCGCGAGGGCAGACCGTGGATGAAGAAGCTTTAATCGAGGCTCTTCGGGAAGGCCGGATCCACGGCGCAGGTCTCGACGTTTTTGAGCGGGAGCCTATTCAGCCCGATCATCCGCTGCTCTCCATGCATAATGTCGTGCTCTTGCCTCATATCGGCTCGGCAACAAAGCAGACCCGGGATGAGATGGCGATGCTGGCAGCGGAAAATCTGGTAGCCGCCCTCCAAGGGCAGACTCCCCCGAATATCGTTCCGGAGCTGAGAGATTAGCGGCTTAAATATATAAATTCTGATATAATATATTTGGAAATCCCAAGTACAGCCGTCAAGGGGGGAATGGAATGCTGGAACAGAACGAAGTGGTCAGGCAGCTGCTTTGGAACGCGGTAGCCGGACTTTCCTGCGAGAAACTGAACAAACCGCCTGCTCGCGGCAAATGGAGCGCTGCCCAGGTGCTTGAGCATCTTTATCTCACTGAACGCGCGATCGCGGGCCAAATCGGAATCACCCTGAAGGAAGGCCGCAATGCTCGGGCAGAACCCAAACCGTTCCGGCTGGTACTGGACCGGAGCCGTCATATGGCGACTCTCCCCCATCTCGTTCCGGGAGATGAACCTGCCACGCTTGAATCGCTCAAGAGCAAGCTGAATCAGTCAAGACATGCCCTTGAAGAAGTGTTGAAGGATGTTGACGATGAACTGGGCAAGAACCGCTCTTTTCCTCACCCTGAATACGGTCCGATGAATTTGAAGCAGTGGGAAGAGTTTGTCGGCATTCATGAGCAGCGCCATCTTGAACAGATAAAGGATATTGTGAATGAGCTGCGGAAGCTTGTTTAATTTACCATAGAAAGGGATACTGCCTGATGAATACGAAATGGAATCAGCTCGAGCAGCAGATGTCCGCCCATGGAATCGACACGCTGCTGATTACAGACCCCAAACACGTCTACTATTTAACCGGATTTCTCAGCAATCCGCATGAACGTTTCCTGGGAGCGGTGATGGTCCGAGGGGAGGAGCCGTTTCTGGTCGTTCCTGCCCTTGATGAAGAAGCTGCCCGTGCGTCTAGTCAAGTTCAGCGCATCTTTACCCATAGCGATACGGACAACCCTTACCGTATTTTGAAAGAGGCTTTAAAAGGCTCTCCTGGCGTCATAGGACTGGAAAAAAACCACCTCTCCGTTGCCCGTTATGAAACGCTTGAAGCCGAGCTTGGGTTTAAAGAGGCCCGCAATATCGGGGATTGGCTGCAAAACATGCGGATGATCAAGACGGAAGAAGAAGTACATAAAATGAAGCATGCCGTCAAGCTGATTGAAAAAGTGCTTCAGCAGGGACTTTCGCGGGTACAGGTCGGAGTAACGGAGAACGAGCTGGTTGCCGAGATCGAGTACCAGATCCGCAAGCTGGGGGCTGACGGACCGTCTTTTGACTCCATGGTGCTGTCCGGTGAGAAAACAGCCCTGCCGCACGGGGTTCCAGGTTCCCGCAAAATACAGGCCGGCGATTTGCTGATGTTTGACATCGGCGTATATGCTGCCGGCTACGCATCAGATATTACGCGGACATTTGCGGTTCACCAGCTGTCCGATGAATTGACCGCCATCTACAATGCCGTCCTTGCCGCAAATGAAGCCGCAATAGCCGCTATCAAGCCTGGCGTTTCATTTGGGCAGATCGACAGAGCGGCGCGCAATGTAATTGCGGAAGCGGGTTACGGCGAGTATTTCCTTCACCGGCTTGGACATGGCCTCGGCATCGATGTGCATGAATACCCGTCCGTTCACGGAGCCAACGAGGACTTGCTTCAGGCCGGCAATGTCTTTACCGTAGAGCCCGGGATTTATGTCCCCGGCAAAGGCGGCGTACGGATTGAAGATGATGTGCTGGTTACGGAACAAGGCGTTTCCATTTTGACGACATTCCCCAAAACGCTTTCCATCATCGGCTAGAACCTTTAGACAGGTTGCCCACACAGTATTGGGCAGCCTGTTTTTCTCCTTCTAAAGACGTCTGGCCCCCCTCCCTCCTCACTTATTATGTAACTATTTTCATACAGTTCACTGTATATTCAGGATAATCAGAAACAAACGTTTCTTTTTTTGCGATTTTTCATTCCATCTGGTTTTCTTTTCCTATAAAATAGATGTGGTGTTCTGTTTTTTAGACTATGGACCTAGTCCTCACAGTGCAATTTATAAAGAAGGAGATAACTTTATGTTTTCTATGAAAACCTCGATCACCCAAAAGTTGATGATCACTTTTGCGCTCATCATCATACTTTCCTCAGTGCTTTTCAGCCTAAGCTTTTATTTTGTGTCTATGAATATCATCGATAAAAATGTGCTTCCTCAATTCGATAAGGCTCTTTCAACAAGCGCCAAAGATATTTATAATAATCTGAACAACTCTCAGGCTATGCAGGTCAAAAGCGGCAGTCAAAATTCCATCTATACGATTCAAAACTATTTCACTACCAAAATTAAAGAGCTGAATCTGCAAACAGCTTATCTCGCACAGGTTCAAAAAGACCAGGCCATAGTCCTTGTCACGGACAGCAACTCCCCCATGAAACCCAAAACAACATTGGAAGTTCAAGAGGCCATGAACAATGCCTTAACAAGCAATTCTGTTAGCTTTAGCGACTTATATAGCGACGAGTACGGCATGCACAAAACAGCATACATAGGACTCCCAGGCTCTGAAATCGTGTTAGCTGTCGGCATTAACGCCGATTTTGTCAAGGAGAAACGCGACCAGATCAACTGGATTTGTATCGGCCTGTCGGTATTTATCATCGTAACGTGTCTTGTCACAGCTTATTGGGTCAGCCGGCGAATTACCAAACCCATCGTGAATTTGTCCCGTATTGCGCAAAAAATGGCCGAAGGCGACTTCCGGGAAGACATTCCGGTCAAAGGCAGCGACGAAATCGCATTGCTTTCTTACAGCTTCAGAACGATGACGCTGAGCCTTAAAGAAATGATCGCAGAGGTACTTAAAACCTCGGAGCATGTAGTTGGAGACAGTACGGAGATGGCCGAAAAAATTGAAGATATAAAATCCGGCATGCTGAAGTCCAGGGAATCGGCGAAGAACATTCAAATCGGAAGCGAAACGATCTCATCGGCTGCGACGGAAAATGCCCGTGCTATGGAAGAAATTTCAAAAGGCGTTCAACACATCGCTACCTCGTCGGCAGAGGTGTCAGAGCAAATGTGCCAGGCCTCCAAAGAACTTGATGCCAGCAACAAACTGGCGCAAGCTACGGTTGAACAAATCAACCAGATTGAAATGGCTTCAGCCGAATCCCTTCGTCATATGCAGCAAATGAATTCGCGTTCGGCAGCCGTCACCGAAATTGTAAAAACGATCAATGAAATTACGAAGCAAATTCAGATCCTGGCCCTGAACGCAGCCATTGAAGCATCGCGCGCGGGCGAACATGGCAGAGGTTTCGCCGTTGTAGCGAGTGAAGTTCGAAGTCTTGCGGAACAATCAAGTTCGGCTGTGAAAGAGATTGGGGAATCGCTAAACCAGATCCGCGAGGATTCCATCAACTCGGTCCATGCCATGAATGAAGTGAACTCGGAAATCAAGGCCGGTGCGAACAAAGTCCGTGAAGCCGGACAGGCCTTCCAGCAGCTTGACGAATGGATACAGCATATTAACATGACGATGCAAAGTATCTCCTCGGCAACCCAGCAGGTTTCGGCTGGCACCGAGGAAGTAACGGCATCCGTTGAGGAAAGCGCCTCGATTTCATCACAAAGCCTGGAGAATATAATGGCCATTAGCGCATCTTCCGAAAGCCAACGAGAATATATGGAAGCCTTTTTTGCAAAGGTAAACCATTTGCAGAAGCAGGCCGACAAACTGCGTGATTCCGTACAGCAGTTCAAAATTTAACAGCACGCGAAAAGACCGCCGGAAATAGTCAAGATTCCGGCGGTCTTTATTTTGACAGATCCACTATATGAAAGAATTTGTGTTCGCCAGTCTTTCCTTATCCTCATGGCAGCTCTTTTAACCCGGCAATCTGATAGATTTTCTTCATGTCCAGATGCTCGCGTGCAACATCGGCAAGCCGGTCAAAAGCAGCCTCTTTCTGCACTTTTGAAGAAAAGGTCTCCGATACAGGCTTCAGCCCTTTGGCAACCCGGATGCTGTCCAGCCAGCGCCTGCGCCACAGGTCATTATGAAATAAACCGTGCAGATAAGTGCCAAACACGCTGCCGTCCCCGTTCCCGGCCCCTTCATATTCATCCTTCCCATCTTCCCGTTTAATACGGAACAGAGGGTGGATGTTTTGCTGTACCGCCCATTCTGTAACGCCCATATGAATCTCATAGCCTTCGATAGCCATGCAGTCGTCAGTCCCCCCAAAGAGCGGAACCGGATGACCCGGCAGAACATTTCCTTGAACGCGCACCGTTTGTTTGTGGGGGCGGAATAAAGTCGTCATCGGCAGCCAGCCGAGGCCATGCGCTTCTTTAGGTTCCCCCGACTCTGCCGCCTCAGGATCGAGCAAGCGCTCTCCCAACATTTGATATCCTCCGCAAATACCGACAAGGCGCGAGCCTTTCTGTTCCACAGCGGTATGGATCCCCTCTTCCAGCTTTTGCTCCCGGAGGAAAGCAAGGTCCATGATCGTGTCTTTGGACCCGGGTAAAATAATGACATCGGGATGGCCCAGTTCGGAGGCGCTGCGAACATAACGGATTCTTACGTCCTGTTCCGATCGAAGCGGATCAAAGTCGGTAAAATTCGAAATCCGGGGATAACGGATCACCGCAATATCCAGCTCTTTGATGGCCGAGTCGGCTGCAGCAGCATGCTTCTCAAGCACTACCGAATCTTCCGCTTCGATGTTGAGGTCCGGGACATAGGGCAGAACACCGAGAACCGGAATCCCCGTTCTCTCTTCCAGCCAGTCCAGTCCCGGTTTCAGAAGGTTGATGTCGCCCCGGAACTTATTGATGATAAAGCCTTTCACTCTGGCTCTCTCATGCGGTTCAAGCAGCGCAAGCGTGCCGACCAGAAATGCGAATACACCGCCCCGGTCAATATCCGCTATCAGCAGAACGGGGGCATCCGCCCAGCCCGCCAAATTCATATTGACGATATCCCGGTCCTTGAGATTGATCTCCGCCGGACTGCCCGCCCCTTCCATCAACACAATATCGTATTCGGCCCTTAATCGGCCGAGCGCGTCCATGACGATTGTCTTCGCTTCCGGCAGAAACTCCGACCGGTAAGCCGCCGCGCTCATGTATGTCGCGGGTTTGCCATGCACAATAATCTGCGAACGCATTTCCCCTGTCGGTTTGAGCAGAACAGGATTCATATCCGTTGTCGCCTCAATGCCGCAGGCCTCAGCTTGCACGCCCTGCGCGCGGCCGATCTCCAGCCCGTCCCTTGTGACGTAGGAATTAAGCGCCATATTCTGGGACTTGAAAGGAGCCGGCTGAAGGCCGTCCTGCATCAGAATGCGGCAGAGCGCGGTCGTTACAACACTTTTGCCCACATCGGATGCCGTTCCCTGCAGCATCAGCACGCGCCCCTGTTTGTTCCCTGACTCCCGCTTCGCAGTCATCCCTCTTCCCCCTTCTTTCTAAGCCTTGGCTAATGCAATAAGAGCAGCACGGTCAGCAGCAAAATGGCTTCAACCCCTTCGTTAAGCGCGCCGTAGGTATCCCCTGTCAATCCGCCCAGCTTCCGCACCATCGTCCGGGCTCCCCAGCTTCCTGCACCCCAGGATACGATTGGCTGAACAACAAGAAGGACAATGGCAGGAGCCCAATCATTTAACGCAGCGGCGCCCATATAGGCTGCGGAGGTCACCAGTGGAACGGCGGACAGCACAAGCGCTGATCCAAAAGCAAAGCCGGACGTTCCGCCTTCCAGACCGCTAAAAAGCCCGGCCAATCCTTCCCGGCCTTTTGCAGCCGGCCAGCGCGTCATCGCATAGGCGATAAACCAGCGGCTCCATATAGGAACGGTTATAAGCGCTGCGGCGGCAAGCGGGCTTTGTTCTTGTTCCAGCAAGCTTTCGATCAGCGTAAATTTCAGCAGCAGCAGAAGCACACAGCACAGCACGCCCATGGCTCCCACCCGGCTGTCCTTCATGATTTCCAGCATTCGTGCTCTTGACCGGTAGCTGAGCAGCGCATCAGCGGAATCCATCCAGCCGTCCAGATGCAGTCCGCCCGTCATCCATACCCAAACGATCAAAGTCAGCGCTGCCGCCGGCATGGCGGGGAGCGCCCATTGCCACAGAAGGCTGAAGCCCAATACCAGAGTGCCGATGGCGGCTCCTACAAGCGGGTAATGCTTTGTGCTTTTCTGCAGCAGCTCGGGCGTGAAATCAAGCTCCGTTTTCACCGGAAAGCGCGACAAAAATTGAAAGGCGGCAAGCAGAGGGGCCCGTCTGTTTACACTCATAGCTTGTACTCACGGCTTTTCAGCTCAACCGCAATCCCGGCCGTGACCAGAAACACTTCCGAAGAGACGGACGCGATGCGCCGGTTCAATATGCCCGTAAAATCCCGGTACATTCTTCCCAGGGCGTATTCGGGCACGATCCCGCTGCCGACTTCATTGCTCACCAGCGCCAAGCGTCCCGGAAATGCCTGCACGGCCGTGACCAGCCCGTCGATTTCTGCACTAACGGCATGGCTTGCCGCGGACAAGGCTCCGTGCTCCGCTTCTGCGCGAAGCAGGATGTTTGACAGCCATAAGGTCAGGCAGTCCACCAATACGATCTGCGTATCTGACCCGCCTAGCTGCGCAAGCCGTTCGTTCAGATGCACAGGCTCCTCCACAGTCCGCCAGTTGTATCCGGATCGTTCCCGCTGCTGCTGGTGCAGCGAAATCCGCTCTCGCATCTCCTCGTCAAACGCCTGTCCGGTAGCGATATATACGGCTGAATCTCCCTGTTTCATACACCATTTTTCCGCAAAAGAGCTTTTGCCGCTCCTGGCCCCGCCGGTCACCAGAATGCTCATGGCTTATGCATCCTCCTTGCCCGAGATGCCGGCGCTGTCGAACGTGGCCATTTCCTTCATAATCCGGCAGGCCGCCTCAATGAAGTGAAGGGCCAGCACGCCTCCGGTGCCTTCGCCGAGCCTCATGTCCATATGCAGCATCGGCGTAAGACCGAGCTCGCGCAGCAGCACGCCGTGGCCGTTCTCCGCGGACAAATGGGAGGCGATCATGTATGACGCCGATTCCGGAATCAGGCGCTGGGCCACAAGAGCCGCAGCGGACGAAATGAAGCCGTCGATTAGAATAGGACAGCGGCATGCCGCTGCACCGAGAATGACTCCGGCAAGTCCGCCGATTTCAAGTCCTCCTACTTTGGCGAGCACATCTACGGGATCTCCGACTGACGGTTTGTTGATCTCGAGCGCCCGCTGCACGACGACGCCTTTATGGCGCAGCCGTTCATCATCAATGCCGGTTCCCCGGCCTACGCTTTCCAGCGGCGTAATGCCGGTCAAAGCACTCATTACAGCCGCGCTGGCCGTTGTATTGCCAATGCCCATTTCACCGGTTACAAACAGTCGCGTGCCCTTCGCATAAGCCTCTCGAACGATTGCGATTCCGGTCTCAATGGCGGACAGCGCCTCTTCGCGGCTCATTGCCGGGCCTGCAGCCATATTGGCTGTTCCCGGACGCACCTTGCGGCGAATCAGACCGGGCACGGAAAGCTCTCCGATTACGCCAATATCCACGCAGGCGACGTCGGCGCCAGCCTGTCTGGCCAGCACATTGACCGCTGCCCCCCCGTTCAGGAAATTCAGCACCATCTGTCCGGTGACCTCCTGCGGAAATGCGCTGACCCCCTCGGCGCAAACGCCGTGGTCCGCAGCCATGACAACGACCAATTTCTGCGGGAAAGAAGGATAAGGATTCCCCGTTATGCCCGCAAGACGAAGAGCCAGCTCTTCCAGCTTGCCCAAACTTCCCGGCGGCTTTGTCAGACTGTCCAGCCTGGACTGGGCCTGCTGGATCGCTGCCTGATCAAGAGGCTCAATATTGCCAATGAGATGCTTCCAATCTTTCATCATTCACTCACTCCTCGCAAACTCGTATCTACTTACGTTAATCATACTTCTTATTCTTAAACAAAAACGGCGGAGAATTCTCCGCCGCTCGCCAAGCTTCCTTCTTCCAATGTGAAGCGCAATAATTATATTGCAGAATGGCGGGCCTTGCTCCGGCCGCTTTGATAAGCGCTCGCTCGCAAACTCACAGGCACTTTATCCTGTGCTGCGAAGTCGTCACGACATTACGGCTATCCGGCCTGAGCAAAAGCTGGGGCACTCCGCTGTCCGGGTGCTCCACAAGAGCCGATTCCACTTCAAACACCTCGCGCACCACTTCCGGATTCAGAATCTGCTTCGGCGTACCGGTAGCTGTAATATGCCCTTCCTTGAGGACCAGCAGCTTGTCGCAGAACAGGGCAGCCAGGTTCAGGTCATGGATGACCGCGACAACTGTCAATCCCGAATCCCTCTGCCAAGCCGAAACCAGCTCCATAAACTGGATTTGATACCGGATATCCAGAAATGTGGTCGGTTCGTCCAGCAGCACAATGGCCGGCTCCTGGGCCATGACCTTGCCGAGCGCAGCCCGCTGCCGCTGTCCGCCGCTAAGCTCATCCAGCGGTTTCGCGGCAAGCTCCGTGAGCTCAAGCTGCTTCATAATATTATCGATCAGGGCATCGGCATGCTCCGAGGTGTCGCGGCCCAGCCAATCCAGAAACGGAAATCTGCCCATTTCGATCACTTCCCGCACCGGAAAAGACACCGGCGGCAGCCCATCTTGCTGCAGCACAGCCAGCATGCGGGTCAGCTCCGTCCGGCTGTACACGCTGGCAGGCTTGCCGGCGAGCGCAATTTCTCCGCTGCCTGGCTTCTCGCTGCCGGAGATCAAATGGAGCAGCGTAGATTTTCCGCTTCCGTTTGGCCCTATAATGCCCCAGAACTCACCCTTTTGTACCGTCCAGCTCACCTGATGAAGCACAGGCGTGCTGCCGAAGGATTTACTGACCTTCTGAAGCTCGATCATCTAAGCAGCCGCCTCCCGTCGTTTCTTATTGCAATAGAGCAGATAAGCGAAGAACGGCGCGCCGACAAAAGCGGTCACAACGCCGAGCGGAATCTCCGTCGGGGCCAGAAGCGTTCTTGCCGCAAGGTCGCTCCACATCATGAAAATGCCTCCTCCAAGCACAGACAGCGGCAGGAGAAGCCTGTAATCCGGCCCAATGATCAACCTCAGCATATGAGGCACTACCAGGCCTACAAAGCCGATAACGCCGGATACCGAGACCGCCGCTGCCGTCATCAGCGTAGCGACCAGCAGCATCGTCAGTTTCGTCCGTTCCACGTCAAGTCCGGTATGGGCTGCCTGACGCTCGCCTAGCGCGAGCAGATTCAGCCTTCTCGTCCGGCTCCACAAAAACAAGGCTCCTAATAGCAGATAGGGAAAAAGGATAGCCGTATAGGACCATCCCCGGAGACTTAATCCGCCCATTGTCCAGTATAAAATTTCATTTACGGTTTTATTGGAGAGGGTCGTCAGAAAAGACACGATAGCTCCGAGAAAAGCCTGCATCACGACCCCGGACAGGATCAGACTCTCCGTCGGGATTTTACCGCGCTCGCGGGCAAGCCTCATCACGATCCACAGCGTCGCGATCCCGCTTGCAAAAGCAACAAGCGGCAGCGTGAAGATGCCAGCCAGCGAATACTGCCAGCCGAAAAAGATGAGCACGGCGGCTCCCACGGAGGCCCCCGATGAAACGCCGAGCGTAAACGGATCCGCTAGCGGATTGCGCAGCACCCCCTGAAAGGCGGCTCCCGCCGCCGCCAGCGAGGAGCCGACGAGCAGGCCGAGCACGACGCGCGGGAGCCTTACCTCGAGCACGATTTTCTCGGAGGCGTTATCCCAATCGGGGGTTATCCATTGCCCGATCAAAGGCAGCTTATGAAGCAAGATGCGGGCGATTTCACCGAGCGGCAGCGATACGGAGCCGACGCCTACGCAGATAAGCAGCGTAAGAACAAGCAGCAAGATGCCGACGCCGAGGCTCGCTGCCAGCTTTTTACTCATTGGAACAGATCCGGATAAATGGCTTTGGCCACTTCAATCAAACCTTCCGTAATACGCGGTCCGGTCCGGCTGAGCAAATTGTCGTCAAGCGCTACAACACGGTTCTCTTTGATGGCTGTAATCTGGTCCCATCCAGCGCGGGCTTTGATGATTTGATCCAGCGTCTTGCTGTTTTGATCCACTACGTTTTTGGAATACAGAATCACGTCGGGATTCGCTTTGATGATGTTCTCTTCGTTGATTTCATACCAGCCGGTTGCGTCGGCAGCGACGTTTACGCCCCCGGCCAGCGTGATCATTTCGTCCATAAACTCGCCTTTGCCGACCGTCCAGCCCGGAGAAAATTCGATGTAAACCTTCTTCTTCTGGTCCGTGCTTACCGATTTGATCTTCTCGGTCACCTGCGCCAGCTCCGCCTTCATTTTGTCGGTTACTTGCTTCGCTTCGGCCTGATGATCCGTGATCTGGCCGTACTGCTCGACATCCTGAATGACCGCATCCACCGTCTTCGGATTGAACTGGAACACTTTAATGCCGAGCTTGCGCAGCGCCTTGATCGTATCATCGCTGGTAATGCCTGCCGCAAAAACGACATCCGGCTTGGCGGCTACAATCGCTTCGGTGTTGATCTGCCAGCCGCCCATCTTCGGCTTGGATTTGGCCGCTTCCGGATAGTCGTCGTTGTCGGATACGCCAACAATTTGCTCATCCAGGCCAAGCGCAAACAGCATTTCCGTCTCCGATGGAGCAATGGATACTATCCGGGCTGGCGCGGCATCGAAGGTAACCTCCGTTCCGCTCGCATCCTTCAGGACAAGCGGATATGACGTATGCTGCTGCGCTTCCGCTGATGCGGAAGCCGGCGTATCCTGGCTCTGCGCCGCGCTGGCGGACGGGCTCGCCGCGTCGTTAGTCTTGTTGTTTGTGCCGCACCCTGCTGTAATGACGAGCATCAAGGCGATCAGCCAAATGCTCCATAGTCTTGAAAACTTCTTCATTTCTTCTCCCCCTAGTCTTAAATTACACATTTTCGAAAAATATTCGCTTGATCCTTGATGCGATAGTCCACCATGTCCGGAAGGAACGCTCCGGCTTCAGAGCTGAGGAAGCGTAAAAAGCCAAAACCGTCCAGCCTGAAGAAGGCATCGGTTCTAGAAAAAAAGCCCCTCCATCCAAGGAGGGGCTTTACGTCTACACAAAAGCAGAGTTGATCCTTGGAATCACTGGCCGTTTCTTTCAGAACGACGAACGGCAGCTTGCCACGGAGCACAGCTTCTTTTCCGGCAGAACGCAATCCTTTCCTCGAAGGACCGTATCTTGTTCCCTGCAGGCAGGTCTCCTGGCTTCCGGTTCAACCGGCAAATGCCCTGCCTTCCCACTTCGCTATTTCGCGAAGAAGTGGCGTTTAACCCCGGGCTTTGCCTTCCGGTTACAGTGGCGGGACCGCGCCGGTATTGCACCGGCTTCCCTATTAACCCGTACACTCTCTGATCAAGAGCTTACGGGACCTGCAAAGATTATAAGTATTCGCTTCTCAGTTCAAATATTCTCTATTGGATTATAGGGGAAAAAGAGCCGCCTTACAACCCAAAATAGATAACCCGTGTAAAGCGCTAAAGAAAAATAGCGCAAGTCGCCCGGTCAGCACAATACGCGCAGCCGTTCGCATTTTCCCGGTTCTGCCGTCTGCTCCCGAAACGGAAGCCCTCCAGCATACAAAGATTTCAGCAGACGGATGACGCCTCCATGGGTGACAATGAGCGCCCGAAAGGAGACGTCATCTTGTACGGAATCCGGCTTGTCCCGTGCCAGCTCCAAGTCCGGCTCCGGTCCCGGCTTTATTGCATGCCCGGCGTGTTCGGCGTATTCCACTTGTTCAGCGTGTTCGGCCTGTTCGGCGTTTCCGCCGTGTTTGGCGGGATACCGTGCCGCATATTCTCCGGCAAACGCCCTGGCCTTGCGCCTCAAATCAAGCATATATGATTTGACCCGGCCTTCGAACATGTCCCAGCTCTCCCCGCCCGGCGGGGTCGTCTGCTTGGGATCATCAATCCAGGCCCGGTAATCCGGGTTATGCCGCAGCATTTCGTAAGTGCAGCCTTCCCAGCCGCCGAAATTCATTTCGCGCAGCCGGCTGTCATAAGCGGCAGCCTCCGCAAGGTCGGGGCGGATGCAGAGCAGCGTTTCCCGGCAGCGGACAAGGTCGCTGCAATATACGGCGTCAAACGTTTCATAAGCCAGCTCAGCTTTAAGCCTGGCCAGCCCTGTGCAAGCTTCCGGCAGAAGGCCGATATCGCTATGCCCCAGATAGCGCCGCTCCGCGTTCCACCTGGTCATGCCGTGGCGGACCAAGACGAGCTCCAGCACCGTCCCGTTTCTGTTCATATCTTAAAATCGCCTCGCTTTACCGCTGAAATGACCCGTCCCCTTTAACTCCACCATAGGCCGGTTCCAAACAGGTATAATCCGAGCCCGCATAGCGCCGCGAAGCCCGAAGAAACCCCAAGCAGCAGGCGCGAAGCTCTTTCAATGTCGTCCGCTTCGGTTTCCCGGGTCTTCTCTCCCATATAGGCCCGGAACGACTTGACGCCATGGTAAACGTTCTCCCCGCCCAGGCGGATGCCAAGCGCTCCCGCAACCGCCGATTCGGGGTAGCCGCTGTTCGGGCTCGGATGCAGCTTCGCATCCCTCCGTACCATCCGCCACGCCCGTTTGGCGCTATGGCTTTGCAGCCATGCGGCGCAGACCAGAAGCAGCACGGTCAGCCGCGCCGGAATATAATTGGCTGCATCGTCAAGCCGGGCGGAGGCCCAGCCGAGATCCATGTATTTCTCGTTTTTGTAGCCGACCATGGAATCGAGCGTATTGACGGCCCGGTACGCCATCGCGAGCGGCGCGCCCCCGATGAGCGCATAGAACAGGGGCGAGACGACCGCGTCGACAATATTTTCGGCGACGGTCTCGACGGCCCCGCGGGCGATTTCCGGGGGCTCAAGGTGCGCCGTATCGCGGCCGACGATCATGCCGAGCGAGCGGCGCGCGGCGTTCAGGTCGCCGCGCTTCAGGTCCGCGCAGACCTGCATGCCGGCGTCGCGCAGCCCTTTGGCGGCGATCGTCGTCGCGATCAGCGCCACCTGCGCCGCCGCCGACAGCCAAGGGCTGACCTGGGCCAGCAGCCATACGGCGGCCCAGGTCAGCAGGAACGCGCCGCCGGCGACGCTCAGCGGCAGCAGCATGCCCGCGGCCTTGAAGCGGCGCGCGGGCACCCGCCGGCGAATCGCGGCCTCGATCCCGCGGATGGCCTTCCCCATCCCGATGACGGGATGGGGAAGCCAGCGGGGATCGCCGATGAGCCGGTCGAGGATGTAGGCGGCGGGGATGATCCACCACGCCGCGATCATGTCCGCTCGCTCCTATCGGCGAGCGATTCCGTCACCGCGGCGTAGACAAGGCGGCCAATCCGGCCGCCGAGGTCGGTCGCCGTGCCCGCATATTTGTGCAGCGGCCCGCCGGCGCGGCTCTGGCTCACGGCGAGCATGACGGCATCGGTCGTCGTGCCCGTCGCGACTCCTCCGGTCTCGGGATCACGGATCCCGAGATCGGCCAATGCGGCGGCCTTCGCCTCCGTCGCCGTCATCAGAGCGTTCACCATCGCCGCAGGCGTCAGGCGCCCGTTCACGGCGAGCATGATGTTGATCGTTCCCGGCACATAATCGGCCGGGAACGTCGTCCGCCTCACGCCCGCCTTCGCCCCGTTCCCGACCCCGGCCGTCACGCAGCACAGCACGCCGGCGCACTCATCCTGCTCTTCAAAAATCGAGGCGCGGTCCATCTTCACGGCGGTCAGCAGCCCCGCCGTCGTCTCCAGCGGATATCCCCATGCGTCCAGCAGCTCCCGGATGTCTCGCTCCGGATCGTCGCACCGGTAGAACTTGTCCACGTAAATGTTGACCATTGTACGGATCCGGACCATCCCCCCGCCAAATACGGCGCTGCCGACCGCTTCGGTCAGCTCCGGGAAATGCAGCGCAAGATGCCGCTCACCCCTCGTCACTTCCAGGCCCGGCCAAACCTCGGACGCGTATGCCTTTATAACTTGTTTCTCAAATGGCCTTGTCACCTAACATTCCTCCTCAAGAACCGCCTTCATGTCATGCAGCAGCCGGCCGTTCGCTGCGGCATCTTTAACGGCAACCCGGATATCGCGCTCGGTGAGTCCCGGATACATGGCGCAGCTGCGGACAAGCACGCCCCTTCGGCCCAGAGCGTCCTGCACGGCTGCGACCGTTTGATGCTCCGGCAGTCTCACCAGCAGAAAATTGGCTTCACCAAGGCAAACGAAGCAGCCAAGACTCGCCAAGCCCTGCCGCAGCAAATCACGCTGCCCGGCAATCAGCCTGATTGTCTCCTCCTCGTACGCTTCATGCCTGCCGAGGCAAAATTCGCCCGCCAACAACGCCAGTCCGTTGACGCTCCAGGTCACCTGCTTATTCGCAAGGGACTGAATCAGCTCAGGATGGCCTATGCCGTAGCCCAGTCTGAGTCCAGGAATAGCGTAAAATTTTGTCATAGAGCGGATCAGCAGCACATGCCGATAGCGCTCCAGGTCCGAAAGCAGGCTCTGCCGCTGCTGCTTTGGAATAAAGTCTATAAAGGCTTCGTCCACAATCAGATGCGTTTGGCAGCGCTCCGCCGCTTCCGCTAAGCGGACCAGCTCACCCGCGGGATACTGCACGCCGTTCGGGTTGTTAGGCTGTCCAAGGAACAGGACGTCCACCTTTTGCATCAACGAAGCAATGTCTTCCTCCGCTGCCTTGTAATTATTCTCCGGATTCCCCCTCACCGACATTACCGCAGCGCCAAACTTGCGCGACAATTCGGCATACTCCGAAAAGCACGGCTCCACAATGCCCACCAAACGCGGCGCAAGCGCAAGCAGAGCGAGCGCCATCACTTCGGCTGCCCCGTTTCCGATGATGAGCTGGCCGGTCCGCACATGCAGCCGGCTGCCCAGCAGCTCTTTCATTGCCCGGTGCCCGGGATCGGGATAGCGGATGATGCTGCCCAGCTCTTCTTTTAGCAGAGCAAGCAGACCCGGAGGTGGACCGAGCGGGTTAATGTTTGCGCTGAAATCCAGAAAGGATTTGGGCGGAAGCCCATACCGTTTCGCGGCGGTTTCGATATCGCCGCCATGGCCGTATTTTTCAAGCATGCAAAAAAGCTCCTCTATTCATATTTGTTCCTGAATTAATATGTATCCTTCTGTGATTCCACCTGCACCGGCCCCCAAATTATGCGCCTGGCTGAACTGGCGTTCCCGTCGGGATGTGCCCCCATTATGGCTTACTCCGACTTTTTTCGTCAATATTGCCCGGGTAATTTTCGTCATTCTTCAGCATCTTCTTTGGTTTCCTGCTCGTTTGGTTTACAATAGTTAAGGGCGAGCCAATCATCAAACTTTTGTCGCACGGGAGGGCATTTATATTATGCTGTTTATTGATAATCAGGGCATCACGGATGCCTCGATCAACCTTGCCATTGAAGAATATGCGTTAAGACATCTGCCTGTGGATGAGACTTATCTGCTGTTCTACATCAACGCTCCGTCCATCATCATCGGCAAGCATCAGAACACGATTGAAGAAATCAACGCCGAATATGTCAAGGAGCATGGCATTCAGGTCGTACGCCGTTTATCCGGGGGCGGGGCCGTCTATCACGATTTAGGCAACCTGAATTTCAGCTTTATTACGAAAGACGACGGAGAGTCCTTCCATAACTTCCGCAAGTTTACCCAACCGGTGGTGGAAGCTCTGAAGCAGTTTGGCGTCAACGCCGAGCTCACCGGACGTAACGACCTCCAGGTCGGAGAGCAAAAAATTTCCGGCAACGCCCAATTTTCCACAAGAGGCCGCATGTTCAGCCACGGCACGCTGATGTTTAATTTGAATCTGGATCACGTCCAGGCAGCCCTGAATGTCAATCCGGAAAAATTCAAATCCAAGAGCACCAAGTCGGTTCGCAGCCGCGTAGCCAATATCATTGATTTTATGGACAAGAAAATCACTATTGAAGAGTTCCGCAGCGAGCTCCTCCGTTATATTTTCGCGATGGAGCCAAACGCCGTTCCCCGCTATGAGCTGAAGGAGCAGGACTGGGCCAAAATCCATGAGATCTCCAACAACCGCTACAAACACTGGGATTGGAACTATGGCCTTTCTCCGGAATGCAATGTGAAGCACGCCCGCAAATTCCCGGTTGGCATCATTGATCTGCGGATGGATATCAAAGACGGTCATATCCAGGAAATCAAAATTTACGGCGACTTCTTCGGGGTAGGTGACGTAGCCGATATCGAAAACCGGCTGCGCGGTGTACGATATGAAGAAACAGCGGTTCGAAGCGGGCTGGCGGAAACCGATCTGAAGCATTACTTCGGCAATCTGGAAACGGACGACTTTATCGGTCTCGTTTTTCTGGAAGAATAGCATGAACCGTTCACGACTTGCAGATCTAAGTCTGCTGGCCGTCGCCTTGATGTGGGGGTGTACGTTTCTCATCGTTCAGCACGCCGTTCATGCGCTTCCGCCGCTTATGTTCAATGCTGTACGCTTTATCGGCGCTTCAGTCCTGCTTGCCATGATCATCACGCTCTTTTACCGGAAACAGTGGCTGAACATCAGCTGGCGGATGGCCGGGCACGGACTGCTGCTTGGACTGCTGCTGTTTGCGGGCTATGGCCTCCAGACGATGGGACTTTTGTATACGACGACTTCAAATGCCGGGTTTATCACCGGATTGTCCGTCATCCTTGTGCCGTTCCTGTCGATGTTCCTGTTTCGCAGCAAACTGTCCAAATCCATTTGGATCAGCGCCGCGCTTGCCGCAGCAGGCTTGTACTTGCTGACCTTCAGCAGCGGCGGCATGTCGCTGGGTAAAGGGGACGCCCTCATCCTGCTGTGCGCCATCGCATTTGCCCTGCATATCGGCTTTACCGGCGTATTTGCGCCGCGTTATCCCGCATTGCCTTTGGCTGCCCTGCAGCTTGGCGCCACCGGGCTCTTCAGCCTCGCTGCCTCGCTTGCTTTTGAAGCCACAGGCTCTGCCGGTGAACTCACCCACACGATTCTGCTTCCTAAGGTGTTTTACGCGCTGCTCATTTCAATCGGCCCTACGAGCGCATTCGCCTTCTGGATCCAGACAGTTGCGCAGCAGCACACGACTCCTGCCAGAGTGGCCGTTATATTTGCGATGGAGCCTGTATTTGCCGCCGCAACCGGCGTTATTTTCGCGGGTGAACAGCTCGGCTGGATTGCGCTGCTCGGCTGCGCGTCCATTTTGGCGGGAATACTTCTGTCCGAGCTGAATCCGGGGGAGACGTCCAGGCAGTCCCCGCGTTCAACCAAATTACAAGAGACAAGTTCGTAGGCAGCCTGCTGCTGCCCTGCGAGCCACAAAAGGAGAGAAACCGATGTACAAACTGATGGCTATCGATATCGACGACACGCTCATTAATGATGACAAGGAGGTTACCCCTGGCGTACAGGAGGCTTTGGAGAAAGCTGTTGCTGCCGGCGTTGTCGTCACCTTGGCGACCGGCCGGGCTTACGCTTCCGCGCAGGCAATTGCCCGCCAAACCGGGCTTAATGTTCCGATTATTACTTACCAGGGAGCTTTGGTTAAAAACCTGCTGGATGAAAAGGTTCTTTACGAACGCTACGTTCCCCTGGATGCGGCCAAAAAGCTGTACCAATACTGCATAGAGCACAACCTGCATCTGCAAACCTATGTCGATGACAAGCTTTACGCCCGCGAAGAGAATCAGAAGCTGATCGATTACGTGGGTCTGAATAAAACCAGATATTATATTGAGCCAGACTTTGAAAAAATGATTGCCCTCCCAACCCCCAAGTTTCTCATTATTGACGAGCCTGACTATCTGGACGAAATCGCTCCGGTTCTGCGGGAGTTGCTTGGAGACGGCGTTCACATTACGAAATCAAAACCTCATTTTCTCGAAATTATGCATAAGGAAGGCACCAAAGGTATAGCCCTCGAGTTTCTCGCCAAGCATTTCGGCTGCGAAATGTCCGAAACGATTGCCATCGGGGACTCCTGGAACGACCATGAAATGCTGGAAGCCGCAGGCCTTGGCGTAGCCATGGGCAATGCAATCGCTCCGCTCAAGGAAATCGCCGGCTACGTTACCGCTTCGAATAACGAGGACGGCGTGAAGCAGGTCATCGACAAATTTATTCTCGGCCAGGAATAAGACAGTTTGACAAAATACTTCCGAACTGAAAACAATCCCTCCTTCGTGGGCCCTTAGTCCATCCGGGAGGGATTGTTCTATTTAAGCTTCCTGAGACAAAGCCGCTTTCATTCCCGGTACTGCGATCTGCACTCCGGCGGGCAGCCCGTATTCCTTCTTGATGTCGATGTCATGGGACATATGTGTGAAAATCGTTGCTCCAGGCTGCACTTCCCGAATCAGTTCCAGCGCTTCCGTCATGTCATAGACGGACCGGGTCGAGAATTCGGCATGTTCTTTGTAAAAGCTTGTCCCCAGCACAAGCAAGTCAGCTGCAAAGAGAGGCTGCTTCTGCTGGGGAGTGAGTGCGATGGAGTCCGAACAATAGACCCAGGCGAAGCCCGGCTTCGCAAGGCGGTAGGCGTAAGCATAGCCGTTCTTCCCGTGATTGACCTTCCAGCCCCGAATCTCCCAGCCGGCCAGCTTAACGCCTTGATCCAGCGGGTGAAGGTGGGCGTTTCTTTCCAGCCAAGGGAACTGCCGGAGAATGGTGTCAATGACTTCCTGCGGAGCATATAAGCTTCCTTTTCGTTCCAGCCAGCGGCAAGCATCTGCCCATTCAGGCAGTCCGCCGATATGATCGAAGTGCGCGTGTGTAATTACGATATGCTGGATAAAGGTCAGTCTGGCCCGCTCCATCTGGGTCCGCCAATCCGGACCGCAATCGATCAGGAATTCTCCCTGCTCTCCACTAACATATACCGATGAACGCAAACGGCGGTTCAGCCCTTCCTTCCTGGCCTCCTCACAGACAGAGCATTTGCAGTAAACTCTGGGTACCCCCATCGCATCTCCTGTTCCCCAAAACCACAATTGATCCGTATTTCCCATGGCGCTTCTGCACTCCTCTTCTTGGTAATCTACTTTTCACCATAGCAAAAGAAAACGCCTTCTATCAACATTTCCCGCGCAAAAAGCCCGGTCCTGCCGAATGCTTCGGCAGAAACCGGGCCCAAAATGGCCGGGATTCCGTCTTCCTTAGGTTTAAATAATGACAGGCAGCGGGTCATTCTTCAACCGGTTCTCGACGACCCTGCTCTCCTCGTCCCCAAATAGATAGGCCCGGTGTATCAAGACGCGAACGGGATCACCAGGCTTCAGCGTTTCTTTTTCCAGCGACCGGTAGGTGGCCAGCCTGCGGCCTTTTACTTCCACCTCGACAAGCCATTCGCTTCCCCGGAAATGGATATGCTTAATTGTTCCGGATTCCGTTGCGGACAGCAATCTGAACTCGTTCTCCCGGCCCGCTTCAATATATTCCGGACGGATCAACGCCTTCGTCCCTGGCTTGCCCGCTTCTTCGAACCCTTTGAGTTCATGAGCGTCCTCCACCAGAGTCGATTCACCCACAAATGTGGCGACAAAAGGCGTGCTCGGCTGATTGTAGATCTCCCAAGGGGTTCCCTTCTGCTCCAGACGGCCTTGGTTAATGATCATAATTTCATCCGCGACCTCGATCGCCTCTTCCTGGTCGTGCGTGACGAAAATGGAGGTAATCCCTACCTCTTCGATCAGTTCGCGCAGCCAGGTCCGCAGCTCCTGACGGATTTTGGCGTCAATGGCCGCAAAAGGTTCGTCAAGCAGCAGCAGCTGCGGATAGGGAGCCAGCGCCCGGGCAAAAGCAACACGCTGGCGCTGACCGCCCGACAGCTGGTGAGGGTAACGCTTTTCAAATCCTTTAAGACCTGTCAGCTCAACCAGCTCCATCACCCTGTCTCTGATTTCCGCTTTGGGGCTTTTCTTTATTTTCAGTCCAAACGCAATATTGTCAAAAACCGTCATATGCTTAAACAGGGCATAGCTCTGGAATACAAATCCGATGCCGCGATCTTGTGGAGAAAGCCGGTTGACACGCTCGCCGTGGAACAGAATATCTCCGCTGTCCGGCTGCTCCAGACCGGCCAGCATGCGCAAAATGGAGGTTTTTCCGCCGCCGCTCGGTCCGAGCAGACCAATCAGCTTTCCTTTTTCAATACTGAAATTTACATCCTTTACGGCATGAAAGTCACCGAAGTGCTTATCCAAATGCTGTACTTCGACATGCATCCCAGAACTCACCCTTTCTATAAAGCCATCGATTTATAAATTAATCTTATCAATATACTATGATTTAAAGCTACTTTACCAAACTAAAATATGTCCGTCAACTTCCATTCTTGACCGTTTTTGATGAAATTATTTATATCTCTTTGAATATATAAACTCTGTAATCGGAAGGGTAACAAATGTAAGTCCGACCACAATAAGCAAAGGAAAATTCTTAATATCATTCAAATTCGTTACACCTTCAGAAATGAACAGAATTAACCCCGCCAAAATCATTAACACAAAATACCCGATCTTTGCACTCTGAGTTTCAATATGCCTGTCTAATTCGTCTTTCTTTCCACCGCCTTCATGGTCCCCCCAATTAAGCCAATTTAAAAAATAGGATAAGGCAAGAAAACTAAAGAATATCGAACTTCCATCTATAGTCTCAAATCTCACCCATCTGTATAGAGTCCATCCAACCAACGTACAAAAAACGACAAAGGTTAATACAGCAATGGCTTTTTTTGTATTATTCATTCCTTTTTCCTCCATTCTCGAAATGTATAAATAAATCCTCCATTGTCGTCCCTAACTTTTTGGCAATATCAAATGCTAACTGTAAACTTGGATCATATTTGTTGTTCTCGATAGCGTTAATCGTTTGCCTGCTTACATTACATAGTTCTGCTAATTTGCCTTGTGAGAGATTATTTTTTTCTCTGTATTCCTTAATTCTATTTTCCATTCCATCTGCCACCTCTACGTAAGGTGTAAAATAATCTTTACACCTATATGATAAAATAAGACAAAAAAGGTGTCAAACATATTTGACACCTTTTTTGTCTTATTTTACTTTATAAATTCTACTTCTACAAAATCTAAACTTCGCACTATTATTTCAACGTTTTAAAGAGTTTTAGTTATGATAGTGTAATGCAATAAAGCATCATCCTAAAAATAAAAACGCCCTACTTCACGGCATTTGCATTGCTTAAAAATTTGACATGGGCAATTGCAGACGGCATAATTTCATCGAAACTTACCCGACCTTGAATGTAGTATGAAATGAAACCATGTAAACCGAGGAACATGCTGAGCGGAAGTGACAAGTTGTTTTCTTGCGGATGCTGCTCTTCCTTCAAATATTTGCGGACAATCGAAGCAAAACGTTCATAGCACTTTGTTTGCTCGGTCCGGCAGTAAGCCAAAATTTCCTCATCCCGCAGCATAAACATGATTTCATACTGATGAGGATGATCAAGCCCAAACTTGATGAATTCGAGCATAAGCTGTTCAACCCGCGTCAAACCTTCTACAGGCGGGCGGTTCATCACCTGCTCAAACAGCATGGCAACATGATGAAAGTCCTGAACGACAATTGCATAGAACAATTCGGCTTTCTCTTTGAAATGATAATACAAAGAACCGTGGCTGTAGCCCAAATGCTGCCCGATGCTGCGCATCGAAATCGCCCTGTAGCCTTTCGTAATAAACAAATGCCTTGCGGCATCCATTATCCTCTCTCTCGACAATTCATGCTCTACTGCTCTTCTGGCCATATCCTATTCTCCTTCGATAAAATAGATCCTTTCTCCTTCGGTAATTTCGGATTGTCCTTGTGTCAGATCCGTCATCCATGCTTGAAACTCCTCTGCTTCCCGATCGAGCGGCAGACAAAGCAATGTGACTTTATCCGTAAATTCCGTAGGTCCCATTCGGATACCTCGACCTCTCAGCTCATTCTCTACTTTTCCCAGCCATGTATAATCTAATTCTACAACAAATTCGCGATGGAGTATACGTGTAATGGGATCTCCCCATTCAATCGCAGCGACCGCCCCGTCGGTATAAGCGCGGATGAGGCCACCGGCCCCGAGCAAAATACCTCCAAAATAACGGGTAACGACAATAGCCACATTTTTAAGTCCCTGGTTACGAATGACTTCCAATATCGGTTTGCCGGCTGTCCCGCTTGGTTCTCCGTCGTCTGACTGCTTCTGGATTTCGTCTCGTTCACCAATCATATAGGCCGAACAGTTGTGAGTTGCATTCCAATGCTTCTTCTTGATGTCTTCAATAAAGGCGACCGCTTCCGCTTCATCCTTTACCGGCATAATATGGCCGATAAATCTCGACTTCTTGATGACAATTTCTTTACTGCCCGGTCCTCGCACCGTTTTGTATGTATCCAACATATGCTCAAACCATCCTTTTGTGTCAAGATTTCGCAAAATTCGATTTCAGCCCCGCTGCCCGGACCTTGCAAAATCCTTATGTACCAAGAAGCAGTTCGGCCTGCCTGAAAAAAAGCGGCGAACTGCTCCATTGGCATTCTCCCCATATAACGGGGCTAATTTCTTACATGTGCTCCGAAACGTGCTCCCAAATTACTCGGAAAGTCTGGCTTCCAGCTCTGCCTTTTCTTTCTCGTAACCCGGCTTGCCAAGAAGGGCGAACATGTTCTTCTTGTATGCTTCAACGCCAGGCTGGTCAAACGGATTGACACCGGACAGATAACCGCTGATGCCGCATGCTTTTTCAAAGAAATATACGAGATATCCGAACGAATAAGGAGTCATATCCTTGACATTCACAATCAGGTTAGGAACCTGTCCGTCGGTATGTGCCAGCAGCGTGCCCTGGAACGCCTTTTTGTTGACAAAGTCCATCGTCTTCCCTGTCAGGAAGTTGAGCCCGTCAAGGTCCGCCGGATCTTCTTCAATCGTGATATGGCTTTTCACTTCTTCCACCTGGATGACGGTTTCGAAGATGTTCCGGTTGCCTTCCTGGATGAATTGGCCCATGGAGTGAAGATCTGTCGAGAAATCGACGGAAGCCGGATAAATACCTTTGTAATCCTTGCCTTCGCTTTCACCGTACAGCTGCTTCCACCATTCGGAAACGTAGTGCAGGGAAGGCTCATAGTTAACGAGAATTTCCGTTACTTTCCCTTTGCGGTACAAGGCGTTGCGGACAGCCGCATATTGATACGCACCGTTCTCGGCTACGTTAGGATTGCTGTATTCCTTGGCCGCATCGGCAGCGCCCTTCATGATCTCTTCGATGTCGATGCCGGCTGTCGCGATAGGCAAGAGGCCGACGGCAGTCAGAACGGAATAGCGTCCGCCCACATCGTCCGGAATAACGAAGGTTTCGTAGCCTTCTTCGTTCGCAAGCTTCTTCAAAGCGCCTCTCTCGCGGTCGGTTGTCGCGTAAATCCGTTTGCGGGCTTCTTCCTTGCCGTATTTCTTCTCAAGCGCCGCGCGGAAAATACGGAATGCAATGGCAGGCTCGGTTGTCGTGCCGGATTTCGAAATGACATTAACGGAAAAGTCCTTGCCTTCAATCAGTTCCAGCAAATGGCTCACGTAAGTGGAGCTGATGTTGTTGCCGGCGAAGTAAATTTCCGGCGTCTTGCGTTTGTCCTTCGGCAGCAGGTTATAGAAGGAATGCTGCAAAGCTTCAATCGCTGCGCGCGCCCCCAGATAGGAACCGCCGATGCCGATGACGATCAGCACTTCGGAATCGCCTTGAATCTTCTTGGCAGCCTGCTGGATGCGGGCAAACTCTTCCTTGTCGTAGGCTGTTGGAAGATCAATCCAACCCAGGAAATCCGACCCTGCGCCGGTTCCATTATGTAATTGCTCATGCGCCAGACGAATCGGTTCAGCGAAGTAGTCCACTTCATGCTGATTCACGAACGAAAGGGCTTTGCTGTAATCGAAACTAACTTGTTTAGACATTACGATAACGCCTCCGTTAACTTGTATAGTGATATAGTGACACGGCTTGTTCAAAACGGAACAACTTAAACCTAGAATACTGTAAAATAGGGGTGAAAACAAGGGCACATTATACATGAACATGACCATCGTGCTAAAATATAGAAAATATTAAAATATCGTTTGGGAGGAGAACCATATGAAAAAGATCGGATTTATCGGGCTTGGCACCATGGGAGCGCCCATGGTTTCCAATCTGATTAAGAAAGGCTATAAGACAGCTGTATATAACCGTACCGCCTCCAAGGCAGCTCCCCTGGCCGAAGAAGGCGCCTCTATTGCCGCTACTCCCCGCGAAGCTGCGAAAGGGCAGGATGTTGTCATTACCATGGTAAGCGACGACGCTTCGATTTCCGCTGTTTATGAGGGTCCGGATGGTCTGCTGGCAGGGATCGGCAAAGGAACGACCGTGATCGACTCCAGCACCATTTCTCCGGCTTTTTCCAAGAAGCTGGCTGGTCAGGTGGAGGAGCTCGGCGGGACGTTCCTGGATGCTCCGGTCACGGGCAGCAAGCCGGCGGCAATTGACGGCACGCTTGTCTTTATGGTTGGCGGACCTGCCGAGACTGTGGAAGCGCAGCAGGATATTTTTGATACTCTTGGCAAAAAAGTGCTGCATATGGGCGAGAACGGGACAGGCTCCGTCGCCAAGCTTGCGCACAATACAATCGTCGGCATCAACAATCTGGCCCTGATCGAAGGCTTTGCCATCGCCTCCAAATCAGGCCTTCCTGTCGATGCGTTTTTGGAGCTGGTGCAGCTGGGATCGGCAGGCAGCAAAGCGGCCGAGCTCAAAGGCCGGAAAATTATCGAGCACAACTTCGATAATCAGTTCTCGCTGTCTCTTATGCTGAAGGATCTCAAGCTCGCTTCTTCCCTGACCGACGGCGCCTCCATCCCGTCTCCAATGCTGAATTTGACTAAAACGTTGTTTCAGTCGGGCCAGACGCAGGGCTTCGGCGACGAGGATTTGTCTTCTGTCGTGAAGGTGTACGAGCAGTGGATCGGACAGAAAATCGGCGGAGAAAAGCTGAATTAGTCGACCTTTTGATAACGTGAAGCGATTATGGCAGAAGGGCCGTATCATATACGATACGGCCCTTCTGCACGTTTATTTTATCTAAAACAATGCTATGCTCCGTAAGAGCACAAGTAGTCCGTTACACTGCGCACCTCAAGCTTGAAGGAGCTTTTCGCAGGGACGAAAAATGTGCTTGCCCCGTTAATTTCCTTCCACTCGGTCTCACCCGGCAGCAGCACCTTCAAATCGCCGGCCAGAATCTCCATCGTTTCTTCCGCATCCGTCCCGAACTCGTATTCGCCCGGAAGCATGATGCCAAGCGTCACTCTGCTGCCGTCAGGCAGCCAGACCGTTCTGCTGGTAACCTTCCCTTCAAAATACACATTGGCTTTTTTATCGACCGTTACATTTTGCAGCTGAGACATGACTCTTGTTCCCCCGCTCTTCTTCATTAATGAATTATGGTATGGTGTAGTTCCTTGTTCATAGAGGCCGACTTTACGGCAGGCCAGAATACCTATAAATTAGGCGCTGCGGGCAAGGCCCACAGCGCCTGTGGCTTCGGTTAAAATTACAGCTGTTCTTTAACGAGCTTCACTACATTTTCGACCGTGAAGCCATATTCTTCGATCACCTTGTCGCCAGGTGCGGATGCGCCAAACGTATTGATTCCGAGGATTTTGCCGCTTTCGCCGACAAAACGCTCCCAGCCGAACGGATGCGCCATTTCAACGGCTACGCGCGCCTTAACGTCAGGCAGGATGACGGAATCCTTATAAGCCTGATCCTGCTTATCGAAGAGATCCCAGCTTGGCAGGCTGACAACGCGCACTTGAATGCCTTCTTCAGCCAGCTTCGCTTGCGCTTTAACGGCAAGCTGCACTTCGGAGCCTGTCGCGATGAGTTGCGCCACCGGTTTGCCGTCCTTAGCGTCGGATACTACGTAACCGCCGCGTTTGACGCCTTCGCGCGCCAGCTCTGCCGTCTTCTCCAGGATCGGCAGATTTTGGCGTGTTAGCACCAGTGCTACCGGGTTGGATTTGTTCTCTACCGCATAAGCCCATGCCGCGGAAGTTTCGTTGCCGTCCGCAGGACGAATCACGGTCAGACCCGGAATGATGCGCAGGGAAGCAAGCTGCTCGATCGGCTCGTGCGTAGGACCGTCTTCACCGACTGCAATACTGTCATGAGTCAGCACGTAAGTAACAGGCAGCTTCATAATGCTGGCCAGACGGACAGCCGGACGCAAGTAGTCCGTAAATACGAAGAAGGTGCCGCCGAATACTTTCAGACCGCTGTGAAGGGCGATACCGTTCATAGCCGCAGCCATGCCAAATTCACGAACGCCAAAATAAATGTTGCGGCCGTCATAGCTGCCTGGCTTGTAATTGGTCAGACCTTTCAGATGGGTCATCGTGGAGCTTTCCAGGTCGGCAGAACCGCCGACAAGGTTAGGCACATTCGGAGCCAAACCGTTTAACGCATTGCCGGAAGCCACGCGAGTGGATACCGCTTTGTCCTGGGAGCTGTATTTCGGCAGATCTTTGTCCCAGCCTTCAGGAAGGTCGCCGGAGACAGCCACTTCGAACTGTGCTGCAAGCTCCGGGAATTCCGCTTTGTATTTCGCAAACTTCTCGTTCCATTCTTTGTTGGCCCCGATGCCTTGCTGTTTCACCTCAGCAAAATGAGCACGCACTTCCTCAGGAACATAGAAATCTTCTTCATAAACCCACTTGTAAAATTCTTTGGTCAGCTTTGCTTCTTCAGGTCCAAGCGGAGAACCATGAGTACCGCCGTGGCCGCCTTTACCCTGCTTGTTCGGACTGCCGTAGCCGATGACCGTCTTCACTTCGATCAGGGTCGGATGATCCGTATCTTTCTTGGCTTCTTCAATCGCTGCAGCAAGGGCGTTCATATCGTTGCCGTCTTTAACGAGCAGCGTTTGCCAGCCGTAAGCTTCGAAACGCTGTCTTACATTCTCGGAGAAGCTCAGGTTCAGTTCGCCGTCAAGCGAAATATCGTTGGAGTCATAGAGGAAAATCAGTTTGCCAAGCTTCAGATGACCCGCAAGCGATGCCGCTTCAGACGAAACGCCTTCCATCAAGTCGCCGTCGCCGCAAATGCCGAACGTATAATGGTCTATAATTTTATGGTTGTCTTTGTTGTAGGTTGCTGCCAGCTGTTGTTCAGCCATGGCCATACCGACAGCCATCGAAATGCCTTGACCAAGCGGACCTGTTGTTGCGTCAACGCCTGCCGTATGACCGAATTCCGGGTGGCCCGGCGTTTTGCTTCCCCATTGACGGAACTGCTTGATGTCGTCCAGTGAAAGATCATAACCGCTGAGGTGAAGCAGGCCGTACAGAAGCATGGAGCCATGCCCTGCGGACAGCACAAAACGGTCGCGGTTGACCCAGGTCGGATTTTCCGGATTGTGTTTCATCGTTTTGGCAAAAAGCTGGTAGCCCATTGGCGCGGAGCCCATCGGCATGCCGGGATGACCTGATTTTGCTTTCTCAATAGCATCGATCGCGAGAGTACGGATCGTTGTAATCGACAAGGCTTCGATTTCTTTGTTCTGTGTAATTGAACTCATGAATTCTTTCCTCCTCTATTCCTTTCAAGGAATATGTTAGGTTGTATTGATACCATCATTTCGAAAAAGTCAAAATGACTTTTTATGTCCGCAGATATTGTATCACATTTCCAAACCTCTTTTCTACATCTTTCGCTTGCCCGGTTTGGATCCATTACGTTATCAACTTTGCCCACAAAGCACTGCTTTCCATACATTACCCGCGGGCTTCGCACTTATATACGATAAAGGAAAAATGTCAAATCATCCAAAAACTACCGTTTTGTTGTTGTGGACCAGAATCCGGTCTTCAATATGCCATTTCACGGCCCGGGCCAGAACGACGCGTTCGATGGTACGGCCGATCCGTTTCAGCTCCGCGACATTGTCGCGATGGCTGACGCGCTGAACGTCCTGTTCAATAATCGGACCTCCGTCCAGCTCTTCGGTGACATAATGGGCGGTTGCTCCAATGATTTTCACGCCTCGGTCATAAGCCTGCGCATAGGGCTTGCCTCCCACAAAGGCCGGCAGAAAGGAGTGGTGAATGTTAATGAGACGATTGCGGTACGGATGAATCAGCGCCGGGCTTACAATCTGCATATATCTGGCCAGAATAATCAGATCGACTTGTCCGTTTACAAGCTCAAGCTGCCGCTGCTCCGCTTGGCTCTTTGTCTCAGGCGTAACCGGGATATGGTGGTAAGGAATACCGAAAGATTCGACATACTCCTTCATATCCGGGTGATTGCTGATCACCATGGCAATTTCAGCATCGAGATCGCCGGCCTGCCACTGCCACAGCAGTTCAACAAGGCAATGATCCTCTTTGGATACAAAAATAGCGAGCTTCTTCTTGCGGCTGATGGGATGAATGGACCATTCCATGCTGAAGCTTTCCGCCACCTTTTCAAAATCCCGCTCAAGGTCGCCAAGCTTGTCCTGAAGCTGCTGGAGATCAAATTCAATCCGCATGAAGAACATGCCGCCTTCCGGATTCATCGTATACTGATCCGACTGCACGATATTCGCTCCATGCTCGAACAAAAACCGCGATACTGCGGCAACAATACCCGGCCCATCCGGACATGAAATCAGCATTCTGGCCCGATTCTCGTCATTTTGCGAGCCGTTTTGTCCTCCCATCTTGAAATGCTTGTCCATATTCCTCATTATGACTGACCCCTCTCGATTTCGCGAAATTACATTTAGTCTGTTGTCTGATTACTTCCCTGCAAGCCAAACAATCAAACGCTGATTGATAGCTTCTTCACTCAATTCAGGGAAAATTTCCGCCTCGTTCACCAAATCATACAGACGCTCAAGCGGCTCCCGAGGATTGGCTTTTTTGGCTTTAGCATCGTTCTTAAGCATGTCCCATGTACTCAGCACAAAAGAACGCGCCTGAATGTCCTGTTTCATAAAGAAGGATTTCAATATCTCTATGTCATTTAGAAAGGACTCCCCAAAACGCCCCGCTACATTGCCGCGCAAAAGCGCGATTTCGGCCTCATACATCGGGCGCTGTGTTTTAACATCCTTTCCAACCCAAGGCGTTTCCAAAATAAAAGGAAGATCCTTCAACGCTTCATGCTGCGTAAAGCGCTGAATAGCATCAAATCCGATATACCCCGTTCCGATCGGCGTATGGCGGTCTTTTCGCGAACCGGAAGGATTTTTACTGTCGTTAATATGCATAACGCGTATCCGCTTCAGTCCGACGTAACGGTCAAATTCCTCAAGCACTCCGTCCAGGTCATTTACGATATCGTAACCGGCATCATGAATGTGACAGGTGTCCATTGTAACCGTAAGACGTTCGTTGTGCGTAACTTTATCTATAATACGAGCCAGTTCCTCAAAGCTGCGGCCCATTTCCGTCCCTTTGCCGGCCATTGTCTCCAAAGCGATATTCACTTCGGTCTCATTCGTTCCGTTCAGCACTTCATTAAGGCCCCCAGCAATCCGTTCAATGCCGTATTCCGCGTCTTTGTCGGTGAATGCTCCGGGATGCAGCACAATTTCGGTGACTCCAAGCGCGTGGGTACGGTGAATTTCCTGCTGCAGGAAATCTACGGCAAGCTGATAAATATTAGACTTATAAGAACCTAGATTAATAATATAAGGAGCATGTACAACAATTTCATCGATGCCGGCTCCCTGCATCAGCGCTTTGCCTTCTTCGATATTCATGGTCTCAATTGGCTTGCGCCGTGTATTCTGCGGAGCTCCCGTATATATCATAAATGTGTTGGATCCATACGAAGCCGCCTCTTTCGTTGCGGTGACCAACCCTTTATCGGAGAAGGACACATGTGAACCTATTTTTAACATTTGGATGCTCCTTTCAAATCCTTGTCCTATCATCAGGATATCCCCCCTATTTTAGCCCGAATACTGAAATAAATCTAGCAGACCGCTATAATTCATTTATGGTAATAGGAAAGGAACATCTTGACAAAAACACGATTCTTAAAGAAACTGGACAGTGAAAAGTTCTAAGGGTTAAGAAGCCAGAGAATCGCTGTCAAAATCAAGCTGCTCTTGCTTGGAGCGGATTATTCTCGTTATGGATAGATGCGGGTTGCGAGCAAACAGGTGAAAAATA
>NZ_JAIOGQ010000029.1 GCF_019904135.1 Paenibacillus caui
AACGAACAGAAATTCTGCAGGTCTGCCCTTTTTTATGTCCGAAGTCACCTGAGACGAAAATACACCACCAACTACTCCTTAGATTCTGCTGTCTAATTCTCAATCACGGAATTATGCAAAATGCTCAATTAAATAATCAATAAAAGAATTCTTTCGATAGGCGGAGATAATTCCTGCCAGCAGTCCAACAATGACTGCAATAATAATGGCAGTCACTGCCAAATCAAGGGTTGCAGGCATCCGCTCCAGAACAAGCTTTAGCGCGGATTCTTTGAAATATAACGAATCTCCCAAATGTCCTGTTGCCAAGTCCTTGATATAGTCCAGATATTGCACAAATAAAGGCCGATTAAATCCTAAACTTTCTCTCAGGGACGCGACTTGTTCCTCGGTGGCTTCAGGCGGCAGCATTAACCTGGCCGGGTCTCCAGATAACCGGATAATGAAAAATACTACGGTGGCTGCACCTAGAATCGCTAAAAGGGACTGCAAAAATCGCTTGACGACGTACTGCCTCAATCAAATCACGCTCCTATCCAACTCCTCCGGTTTCGAACAAAATCATATCCCTTATTGATTAGGAGTAATCGTTGAAACAGGAATAGAACCATCTATACGACCATTCCAATTGAGCTTTTTCGATACACCGTAATATTGATTTTCTTGATACAAGAAAATTCGCGGAGCATCCTCCAAAACTTCCTCTTGAATTTCTTTGTAAAGAGCCTTGCGGCGTTCTGCATCCGATGTAGAACGAGCCTCGTCCAGCTTCGCATCCACGCTTGGATTGTTATAGGTGGAATAAGATTCGCCCGAGTGCAAAATAGCATAAATCGCGGCGTCCGCATCCAGCGTATTCGTGCTGCTCCATCCTAATACATACATGTCGGATTGCTTGCCGGACGGCACCAAAGTACGGTATACCGAGCTTTCTACGTTATTTACTTTAATGTTTACTCCAACTTGTTTCAGCTGTTCGGCAATAACCTGTGCTACATCCGTATTTTTAATATACCAGCTTACCGTATCCAGGGTGGCTGAGAAGCCGTTTGGATATCCGGCTTCCGCCAGCAGTTGTTTTGCTTTTTCCGGGTTGTATGCATAGCCGTCAAATTCACCGGCATAGCCGAAATCTTTTGGACCGATCAAGCTGTTGGTCTGAACTGCAGCCCCTTGCAAAACATTGTCTACGATGGATTTTGCATCAATCGCATAATTCAGAGCTTGTCTGACTTTTTTATTACTAAAAGGCGTATTCTCCGTTTTAAATCCTACATATACGGTATTGCCCGCTCTTTCAACGGTAGATAATCTGGCTGTAGAAGAGGACTCGATTTTTTCCCGATTTTCCGGGGAGACCGCCGTAATGATATCCACTTCGCCATTTAGAAGCGCGCTTACCCGGGTTGAAGCTTCCGGAATCGAGCGGAAAGTCACTTTCTTTACAGCAGGGGCACCTCCCCAATAATTCGGGTTCGCTTCAAGCTGCACGTTGGTGCCTTTTTCCCATTTCACAAATTTATAAGGGCCTGTACCTACCGGATTTTGAGCAAATTTCTCCTGCCCGGCTTCTTCTGCATACTTCGGCGGCACGATTTCCGTTGGATATCTGTTGAAACGGGTTGGAATGAGCGGATCGACTTTTTTAGTGATGACGTGTACGGTGTAATCGTCAATCACTTTTACTTCTTTTATCGTTGAAATGTAGCTGGCCGTCGGAGCGTTATGATCCGGATTCAGCACTCTGTCGATCGAATACTTTACAGCCGCTGCATTAAACGGTTCTCCATTCGTAAAGGAAACATTTTGACGCAATTTGAATTCCCATGTTGTATCATTGATCTGACTCCAGCTTGTGGCGAGGCCTGGTATCAACTGCTCATTCTGATCACGTTTGACGAGCGTATCAAAGATGTTATCAACGACCTGCGCATTCTCGGTCAGAAAACCCGGATCGAGTCCGTTTATATCAAATGCTCGCGCAATTGTGATTTCTAGCGGGCCATCTTCTTTCTTGGATGCATTTTTACTTGTCGTCGAGCATCCTGTGGCAACCATCACTAAAATAAGTAAAACTAAAAAATTTTCCTTCTCTCCATTTTTCGACAACCTTTCTATGGTGTTTAGTGTATAATTCCTAACATCACAGCATAATCTTCAGGTTTAACAAGAGAGGCTGTGTGAATGGATAAAATAATGGCTTTCTCTATGGGACAAGTTATTTTCTTGTCTTCATAATGCGGGAAAGTGAGTATTTCTATGATCGAATCGCCAAACTGTACAAGGTCCCCTGCACATTTTTGATGGACTTGTAGCCCGGTTGTATCAAATCTTAATTCCTTTATTTCAGTGATGTGATATGTACTCTTGGTGGTCTTTATACATTCACCCGGCGCAGGCTGCTCCGAGAGCATACTCAGCGTGATCAGAATAGAACGTATAGACTGCTCATGCTGCTTCACGCCGTCATTGGACCAGGACAATCCGCCCCCGCTTTCCAGCAACACGGCAGGTATTCCATTTTTGGCAACTTCGTTGATGAACATGCCTTTCTGGCCCGAATTGCACTCATAGACGGCTGTTAGATTTAGGTTGTTTACTACCGCCATCGTCTTCTTATATACGGCTTCCTGGCTGCTTGGCACCATAGCAAACGGACATACATCCAAATATTTGCCGCCACCATGCAAATCTATAAAGAAATCCGCATATTGGATGATTCTGTCGAGCAGCCAAGCTCCGTAATGATACGAATAAGAATCCTTCCATTCCTGAGCAAAGATCCGGTTTAAATTTACATGGTCAGCGGGACTCCCGTTACTGCCCGCCAAGAAAGCAGCTGGATTTGCTACAGGATAAACAAGAATACTCCCCTTTAAGCGGTTCACGTCCAGATGACTTAACAATTGGGCACAGGCTATAACACCGTCATACTCATCCCCGTGCAGAGCGGCTTGAATCCATACTACCGGCCCATCGTCATACCCTTTGATCAGGAAAAAAACGGCCGGATTCCCCTCAAACTCATTACGGATCATGCCAATTGACTTCTTGGGCTGACACGCAAAAGCTTCCTCAATCGTGGCATATTTCAGGTAATCTTCTGTCTTGATCATCGCTTTCTTACCCTTCTGTCTTGTCTGTACGCACGGCTCTATGCAATTCATTAAAACGTTGCTCGATTAAAGTATTCATTTATATCCGAGTTGTTAAGTTGGTTTTTCTGTATTAGTACGATCTTAACAATCATCATTCCTATTTGTCAATATGACATATTAAATGAAAAGGCTTAACCACTAAAAACTTATTGAAAAGAGCCTTCTGGGTGCTTAGCCGTACAGCATGGCGTCGCACATAAGCGCCGTGCGCTTGATTTCTTTCACATCATGGACACGGACGATCTGGCAGCCTTGAGCAATACCCAATGCCACTGTAGCGGCGGTTCCAAACACGGTTTCCTCCACCGGGACGTCCAGCGCGGTCCGGATAAATCTTTTTCGCGATGTGCCCAGCAGCAGGGGGTAGCCCATGTCGGCGAGCCTGTCCAGCGAACGCATCACCTTGAGATTTTCATGATAATCTTTGGCAAAACCGATCCCGGGGTCCAAAATAATGTTCTCCGCCTTGACGCCGGCATTCAGCGCGATTTCAACACTTTCATTCAGATCGGCTATCATGTCTTCAACAAGATCCCGGTAATTGCGGTCCTGCCGGTTATGCATCAGAACGACGGGACAGCCGAATTCGGCTGCCGTCACCGCCATCTTCGGATCCTTTTTGAATCCCCACACATCGTTGATGATATGGGCGCCGGCCAAAAGCGACTGTCTGGCCACTTCCGCCTTATACGTATCTACAGAGATCGGAATATGCGGAGCAGCCTGATGCACCGCCTCGACAACAGGCAGCACCCGCCGCAGCTCCTCTTCCAGGCTGACGCTTTCATGACCCGGCCGGGTCGATTCCCCGCCAATATCTATGATGTCTGCGCCGTCTTCAATCATTTCAAGCGCATGGGCGACGGCCTTGTCTGTTTCGTTATAACGCCCGCCATCGGAAAAAGAATCCGGGGTCGCATTCAGAATCCCCATAATTAACGTAGTCTGTCCCAGTTCAAATTTCACGCCGCCGAAGTTATAGGAGCGTTTATACGTTTTCGGTTTCATCGTCTATATCCTCCTGTCCATTCCCGGTAAGCTTCAAGCAGCCGCGCCGTCAAAGGGCCTCTTGTGCCGTCTCCAACGGTGAACGGTTCTGCATCTAAAGGGTAGACCCGGGTAATCGGAACAATCTCCTGAATGGAATTGGTCACGAATATTTCGTCCGCCTGATCAAGCTGGTCGGGCCCGAAACGGCCTTCCTGCACTTCGATTCCGAACTGGCGGGCCAGACGGATGACCGCTTCCCGGGTAATGCCCGGCAAAACGCCGGTATCCACCGCAGGTGTGAGCAGGCTTCCGCCGCTTACAAGGAAGACATTGCTCACAATGCCTTCGGCCAGATCGCCTTCCCGAGTGAGCATCAATCCCTCTGCGGGAACCTTCTCCTCCGGATCATAATCCAAAAGCTCCCGCTTGGCCAAAATATTGTTCAAGTAATGAAGCGACTTCAGCCGAACTTCTCCTTCCGGCGTATTCCTGCGCGTCTTCAGGACGCGAAGCGCTTTGCCTTGCACATCTAACGCTTCGGAAGGGCTTGAAAGAGGCTTGACATAAACAACAACTGTTGGCGACTTGTAATCTGCGGTTGGCAGTCCGAAATCAGCCCGACCCGCCGTCACCGTATACCGGATATATCCGTCTTCAAGCCCATTCGCCTCAAACAGCTCCTTCACGTGACGGTTTACCTGATGTTCATCTATTTCAAGCGTAATCCCCGCTTCAGCGCAGCCTTCCCGCAGCCTGGCCATATGGCGACCCAGCAAAAACGGAACGCCCCCGTAGGTCCGGAACGTTTCAAACAAGCCGACCCCGTACAAAAAGCCATGATCCATTACGGAGACCATGGCTTTGGCTTCGGGTACAATGAGGCCGTTTAACCCGATATACTTCATGCCCTGACTGCCTTCTTCCGGCTCAGGAAATTGCGCAGAATTTGATGGCCGTAATCGGTGACGATCGATTCGGGATGAAATTGCACGCCTTCAACATCATACTCTTTATGTCTCAGCCCCATAATTTCTCCTTCTTCAGTCTCCGCCGTAATTTCCAGGCAATCCGGCAGCGTGCTGCGCTCAACGAGAAGCGAATGATACCTTGTAGCCGTAAAAGGCGAAGGCAGACCGGCAAAGACAGATCCGCCGCTATGGAAGATCGGTGATGTCTTGCCATGCATCAGCCGCTCGGCGCGGACAACCTTCCCGCCGAAGGCCTGGCCCATCGCCTGATGGCCGAGACATACGCCGAACATCGGGATTTTCCCTTTAAAGTGTTCAATCAAATCCAGACTGATTCCCGCTTCATTAGGCGTACAAGGCCCGGGGGAAATCAGAATATGATCCGGATTCATGGCTTCAATCCCCGCCAGATCGATTTCGTCATTGCGTCGTACCGTTACCTCTTCACCAAGCTCGCCTAAATATTGAACCAGGTTGTACGTAAAAGAATCATAATTATCTATCACCAAGATCATAATCCAGGCTCAGCTCCTCTTCCTCGGTCTTTGGCGGCATTAGCGGCAATTTCACTGTAGTAAACCGCCGCCCTGGCCGCCCTCGCCTTATTCTCACATTCTCTATATTCCCTGTATGGATCGGAATCGATGACAATGCCTGCGCCTGTCTGTATATATCCCGACCCGTCTTTCACAATCATTGTCCTTATGACAATATTTAATTCCATATTGCCCTGATAGTCAATCCAGCCGATGGAACCCGTATAGGGTCCTCTGGTAACGGGCTCCAGCTCCTCAATAATTTCCATTGTCCTTACCTTCGGAGCACCGGTAATCGTTCCGCCCGGAAACATCGCCGCGATCAGGTCAAACAGACTGTACTTGGAGTCAAGCTCCGCGTCCACCTGGGAAACCAGATGCATCACATGCGAGTAATACTCCACCTTCATCAGCTCGCTGACCTTCACCGTTCCATATGCGGCGACCCGTCCCAGATCATTGCGCTCCAAATCCACGAGCATAATATGCTCTGCTCTTTCTTTCTCGCTGCCGAGCAGTTCAGCGGCCATCGCTTCATCCTCTTCAGAACGATTCCCTCTCCTCCGCGTTCCTGCGATCGGCCGGGCGCCCATCCTTCCCTCACGCAAGCTCACCAGAAGCTCAGGGGAACCGGATACAAGCTGAAAATCGGGAAACCGGAGCAGTCCCATATAAGGGGAGGGATTGATCAGCCTAAACCATTCATACAGCTCCTCGGCATTTATGCTCAGCTTGCGCTGCCGCCGCAGCGACAAATTGACCTGAAAGACGTCGCCGGCCGCAATATAAGCCTGAATCCGCTGAACTGCCGCTTCGAACTTGTCCTGTTCAAACGGCGTCGTCCACCCCTCTTCCGCCATGGGGAGACTCATATCCAAAGCCGGCCGGGAGGCCATGATTTGCCGCCTGCTACCAGCCGCTCCCGATTCCCGCGCCTGCTGCATCACCTTGTTCCACTGCTCCATCATGCGCTGTGCTCTTTGACTCGCCGCCTCATACAGCGGCATTAGCGATTCCGGTTCCGACTCATGTTCATCTCTATCCAATCCAAGGGGAAGATGCACGATACAGTAAATCTTCCGTTTCAAATGATCATACACCCAAATTTCGTCCATCCGCATCCAGATATAATCATCCAATGCCAGATCGTCTTCCGAAAGACGCGGCAGCTTCTCCAGTGTACGGACAACGTCATAGCTCAAATAGCCGACAAACCCGCCGCCGAACTTTGGCAGTCCAGGGATAAGCGGGGCCCGGTATGGACTCATCCATTCTTCCAGCAGCTGCAGCGGTTGCCCATGGAGAACCTGGCTTTCGGAAACGCCCGGTTTAATTAGCGTTCCGGTGCTTCCTTTTCCCCGCAGCACCTCGGCCGGATGAATGCCCGCAAACGTATAGTGCCCGTCTTTCCCGCTCTCCAACACAAAAGAGTATGGCGAGGCTTGTTCCCACAGTCCTTCCCAGCTACCCGGAAGGTCCTGATCCTGCACGCTGATCGCGTAAGGGAGAAGGCTCCATCCCTTGTTCCGCCATGCCAGCCAGTCTTTTAAGTCCGTCAAAACCTTAACCATCAGATCCTCCGCTAAAGATGTGATCAGCTTCTTGTTGTCTGCTAGTATACTAAACCGTACCCCTTCTTGAAAAGCGGGCTAATACAGAACAAGCCCCGCTGATCCCAATAACTGGAATGCCGCGGGGCTTGGCTTTATGTCGATTCTCGCTTAAAGTTCGAAGTTGTACAGCGGAGTGCTCAGGTAGCGCTCACCATTACTTGGAATAACGGCAACCACGCGTTTGCCTTTGCCCAGGTCCTTGGCCACCTTCAGAGCGGCGAAGACAGCTGCGCCGGATGAAATACCGGAGAGGATGCCTTCTTCCTTCGCAACCTTGCGCGCTTGTTCGAAAGCATCATCATTTTCAACATGAATAATTTCATCATAGATATCCCGGTTCAAAATTTCAGGGATGAAGTTTGGTCCAAGGCCTTGAATTTTATGCGGGCCCGGTTTGCCGCCGGCCAGAATAGGGGAAGCTGCTGGTTCTACCGCATAGATTTTAATATCCGGGAAATTCTCCTTCAGCACTCCGCCAGCTCCGCTAATAGTTCCGCCTGTGCCGATACCGGCTACAAACGCGTCCAGCTTGCCGTCCAAAGAATTAATCGCCTCTACAATTTCCGGTCCGGTGGTTTCACGGTGAATCTTCACGTTCGCCTGATTTCTGAACTGGTCGGCCAGGAAATAATCCGGGTTGGCTGACAGGATTTCCTCGGCTTTCTTAACGGCACCGTTCATTCCTTCCGCGCCAGGTGTCAGAACAAGCTCTGCCCCATAAGCACGGAGCAGGTTGCGGCGTTCAATACTCATCGTCTCCGGCATAACGATAATGGCTTTATAGCCTTTGGCGGCAGCTACCAGTGCAAGTCCGATCCCGGTGTTGCCGCTCGTTGCTTCTACAATCGTTCCGCCCGGTTTGAGGCGTCCGGATTTCTCGGCCTCTTCAACGATGCTGTAAGCGATCCGGTCTTTAACGCTGGAACCCGGATTTTGGTATTCCAGCTTAACATAGATTTCAGCGCTGTCTTCCGGAACGATGCGGTTCAAACGCACCAGCGGAGTATCTCCAATCAGTTCGATTACGTTGTTTACGATTCTAGCCATAAATAAACCCTCCTTGAAATGATGAAAAAGCAATATTTGGTCTCATTGATATAAAACATAGGGTAGATCGAGCCTTAGTCCAATTAGTAGATCGGGGATTCATTTAAAATTTATTAATTCCGAGTGATTAGGTATGTATTTATTACTATTATCTTAACAATGTTGATTCCCCGTTGTCAACAATAGGTACAAAATAACAGCTGGGCCGGCAGCTTATGCAGATTTACCTTTCAAGAGAGCCCAAAACTCAATGCTTGTGAAACGACGCAAGAATTTAAAAACTTCGCCAGCCGCCAAAGTTAAGCAAGCGGTCAAGCGAAGTTTAGGCACCCGGATGGTAGGTTAAGATTTGGCCTGTTCCAAAAGCTCCTTCAATTCGTCACGGGTGAACTTATAGGCCTCCCGGCAGAAGTCGCAAACCACTTCCGTTTCTTCTTCTTCCTCCATGAGGTTCTGCAACTCCTGTTCCCCAAGGCTGAGCAGGGTCCGCTCCACACGTTCCCGGGAGCAAGAGCATTTGAACTTAATCTCCATTTCATCCATAACCTTCACATCCGGCAGCAGCCAGCGAAGCATTTCCTCAAGCTCCATCCCCTGATCCAGCAGCGAGGTAACCGGCGGCATTTGGCCGACCGCCTGCTCAATCGCCGATATTTCACTGTCATCAAGGCCCGGAAGCAGCTGAATGATAAAGCCGCCCGCTACAATCACCGAGTTGTCCGTATCGACCAGCACGCCAAGTCCAACGGCGGAAGGCGTTTGCTCCGACAAGGCAAAATAATACGTGATGTCCTCGCCGAGCTCGCCTGAAATAATCGGCACGCTTCCACGGTAAGGCTCCTTCAGTCCTAGATCCTTCGTGACATGGATGAAGCCCGTCGTTCCGACCGCGCCGGCAACATCCAGCTTGCCCTGGCTGTTGCTTGGCAAATGTACGTGAGGCTCATAAACGTAACCGCGCACCTCGCCCTTGGCATTGGCGTCCGCAACGATCTGGCCGAGCGGCCCGTCGCCTTTGACCTGAACCGTCAGTTTTTCATCGCCTTTCAGCATGGCGCCCATCATAGCTGCGGCAGTAACCGTACGTCCGAGAGCAGCCGTTGCGGTCGGATAGGTGTCATGACGAGTCCGTAGTTCTTCAACCAGCGCAGTTGTGCGCACAGCAAAGGCACGTACTTTTCCGTCAAATGCCATTCCCCGAATCAACCGGTCTTTTTCTTGTTCCATATAGCACATGCCTCCTTATCATCCTGCCGGCAATAACGGCATCCGTCATCCCGCAGGTCCTGACTGTCTTTGCATTTTTATATTCATCAAGCGTTTCTTTCGTAAATCAGGCGAAGTCCCTCCAAGGTAAGCAGCGGATTGACCTCATCAATCGTCTGTGCCTCACTGGCAATTAGATCCGCTAAGCCCCCGGTAGCCACTACTTTGGGAGTCGAGTTCATTTCTTTGGCGATCCGGCCGACAATGCCGTCCACCTGCCCGGCGTACCCAAAAATAATCCCGGCCTGCATCGCATGCACCGTGTTGCGGCCGATCACCTTTTTCGGCTTCTCCAGCTCGATGCGCGGCAGTTTGGATGCCCGAATGTACAGAGCTTCCGTAGAAATGCCAATCCCCGGAACAATCGCCCCGCCCAGGTAATTATTGTTTTCGTCGATACAGTCAAACGTGGTTGCCGTACCGAAATCAACGACAACAAGCGGACCTCCACCATATTGTTCCACGGCCGCTACCGCATTGACGATCCGGTCAGCCCCTACCTCGCGCGGGTTTTCATAACGCAGATTCAGCCCTGTCTTGATGCCGGGACCTACAACAAGCGGCACTTTCTTCAAATAGGTTTCGCACATTTGCTCCAGTACATGCATCAGCGGCGGCACTACGGAGGAAATGATAACCCCTTCTATATTTGCTACATCAATCTTCGACATTTGAAACAGGTTGTAAATCATCACGCCATATTCGTCAACCGTAGCCTGGCGATTCGTACTGAGCCGGAAATGATGCAGCAGTTCACGCTGCTCATAAATCCCCAGAACAATATTGGTGTTGCCTACGTCCACCACAACAATCATGGCTTTACCTCTCTTTCTTCCCGTTCAGATCCAGACTGATATCCAGACTTTCAAAAGAGTACGTGAGCCGTCCCACCGAAATGATGTCGACCCCGCTTTCCGCAATGGTCCGAATCGTATTCAGTGTGACATTGCCGGAAGCTTCTACACGGACATGCGGCGCCTTCGCTTTAATCCGCTTCACGGCCTCACGCATGAGATCAGCCGGCATATTATCCAGCATAATAATATCGGCACCGGCGTCCAGCGCCTCCTCTGTCTGCTCGAGACTTTCAACTTCTACTTCAATAGTCATCGTATGCGGAATCTGGGCCCGGGCGCGTCCTACGGCCTGGGCGATTCCCCCGGCTCCTTTAATATGATTATCCTTGATCATGACCGCGTCGTACAAACCAAAGCGGTGGTTATGGCCGCCACCGGTACGCACCGCATATTTCTCCAGCATCCGGTGTCCCGGGGTTGTTTTCCGGGTATCCACCAGCCGAGTCCCAAGGCCTTCCAATGCATCGACATAAGTACGGGTCCGGGTAGCAATCCCGGATAAACGCTGCAGCAAATTTAAGGCCAGCCGCTCCCCTGTCAAAATGCTGTGCGTACTGCCTTCCACGGTCGCAAGAACCGTCCCCTTCGAGATCCGCTCTCCGTCCTGGACATAGGCTGTAAAAACCAGCGCAGGATCAACGATTTCAAACACAAGCCGGGCTACGGGGATTCCGCAGACAATGCCCTCTTGCTTGGCATGGATGATCCCCTTGGATTCGTGTCCGGCTGGAATCGTGGATTGGGTAGATACATCTCCCGAGCCCACATCTTCCCTAAGCCACCCGCGAATCGATTCCACCAGGGCTTCGTTATAGCCGTTTAATATCATAGGTTGATTTCCTCCAGCAATTGTTGATCGCGGCAGCACAGCTGATGCTTATGCCACTTGGCATCATCCCGCTCCGGATAATCCTCCCGGTAATGTCCTCCCCGGCTTTCTTCCCGTTTGAGCGCCATTTCCGCCACAAGCAGCGCCGAGGTCAGCATATTGGCATATTCCAATTGGTCTGCCGCCGTAAGCTTGGCCGAATATATGGACAGCTCCTGTTTCAATTCCTGCAGCCCTTCCTGAAGCAAACGGGCATTACGACGCAGTCCGACTTTTCGAACCATCGTCTTTTGCAGCTTAAGCTTTCTTTCCGCAATATCCTTCGGAGGCATGCCGGTTCTGCTTAATTCGCAAGCTGCGTTGACCGGCTCCGAAGGGGGCGTAAGCTGCTGGAGCCGCTTAACAATCCGGTTGCCGAACACCAGCGCTTCGGACAGCGAGTTGCTGGCCAAGCGATTGGCTCCATGCACTCCGGTAGAGGATACCTCGCCGCAGGCGAACAGGCGCGGAATGCTCGTCTCGCCAAACAGATCGGTTCGCACGCCTCCCATCATATAATGCGCAGCAGGAGCCACCGGAATCCAATCGGTTGTCATGTCGAGCCCGTACTTAAGGCAGGTTTCGTAGATCGTAGGGAATCGGTGACGAACAACCTCCGGCTGCTCGTGGGTAATATCCAGATATACCATCGAAGCATGGGTCTGTTCCATCTCGTCTACGATGGCCCGGGCGACCACGTCGCGGGGAGCCAGTTCAAGCTGGGGATGGTACTTATGCATAAACCGTTCTCCGCGGCTGTTGCGCAGCACCGCGCCTTCCCCGCGGACCGCTTCCGAAATCAGGAAGCGCGGGGCTCCCGCATAGCAAAGCGCTGTCGGGTGGAATTGGACAAATTCAACATCCCGAATGACGGCGCCCGCCCGGTAAGCCATGGCAATGCCATCCGCCGTTGCCACATCAGGATTGGTTGTATACCGGTACAGCTGTCCGGCTCCTCCGGAACAGAGAATGACCGCTTTGCTCTGAAGGAACAGACGCTCTCCTCCCGGACGCTGCACGAGAACGCCCCGGCAGCCTTCGCCATCCTCAATGATATCTATCGCGTAGTGATGCTCCAAAACCTTGATATTGGCATGGCTTAGCACTTTCTCCGAAAGAGCCCGGACCACTTCATATCCGGTAGCGTCCCCATGCGCATGGAGAATGCGCCGATGGCTGTGAGCTCCTTCCTGGGTTAAAGCGAGCCGCCCATTTTCAAGATCAAACTCGGCTCCAAGCGCGATCAGCTCCTTGACGGCAGCGGTCCCTTCCTGAGTCAACACGTTAACGGCATCGGTTCGGCAAAGCCCTGCCCCGGCCACCAGCGTGTCCTGCATATGCTCGGCAGGGGAATCATCCTCTGCCATAACAGCGGCGATGCCGCCCTGGGCATACCGCGTATTGCTCTCCAGCAGTTCTTTCTTTGTAATGACGGTAACCCTGCAGCTGTCTGCAGCTTTTAAAGCGGTGAACAGGCCGGCGATACCGGATCCAATCACGATGATATCGGTATAAGCGATCGGCATCTTCTCAAGATCAAAATCCACCAAAAATTGTGGAATCATTTCCTTCACCTATCTTAAACAAGAGAGTAGCGCATGCTACTGAACTTGTAACATGCGCTCTAGAGATGTTCTAGCTTTATCAGCAACTGCTGGCGGGACGTAGATTTGAGGCTGCATCGTTTCCAGACATTTGACGAACTTCTTCAAATTATTCACTTTCATGTTCGGACAAACCAGATATTTGGTGGCGAAATGGAATTGCTTATCAGGGCTGTCTAGCCGCAGCTGATAACCGGTTCCGTCCTCTGTACCCACAATAAATTCCTTGCTGTCCGATTTTTTGCAGTAGTCGATGATGGCTGTGGTGCTTCCTATGAAGTCTCCCATCGCCACAACCTCCGGTCTGCATTCCGGATGGACTACGAATGGAGCGTCCGGATATTTGGCCTTCATCTCCACAACATCTTTTACGGTAAGCATGTCATGTGTGTTGCAGTAGCCTTCCCATATAATAAGCTTTTTGCCGGTTTTCTCCTGTACATAATGACCGAGATTTTTATCCGGCACCCAGATAATCTCCTCGGCATCCAGCGATTCAATGACCTTTACGGCATTGGAAGAGGTACAGCAAATATCCGTCTCCGCCTTGATTTCGGCTGAAGAGTTAATGTAGGTGACGACCTTGGCTTTTGGATGCTGTGCCTTGAGCTTTCTGAGTCCGTCGACATTCACCATATCGGCCATCGGGCAGCCCGCCCGTTCATCCGGAATCAGGACCGTTTTATTCGGCGCCAAAATTTTAGCGCTTTCTCCCATAAAGTGAACCCCGCAAAATACGATAACGTCCGCATCTGTCGCGGCCGCTTTTTGGGCAAGCAGAAAAGAGTCCCCCCTGAAATCGGCGACCTCCTGAATCTCGTCACGTTGATAATAATGAGCAAGTATAATAGCATTACGCTCTTTCTTAAGCTGAAGGAGCTTTTCGCGCAGCTCACGGTTTTGCTCCGCCTTCCGCTCCAAAGCCAATGCTTCCACCCGTAGTACCCCCAGTCTCTCGCGGCAGCTTGCCGCGGCGTTTATTATGTTCTAAACCGAATACATGGAATTTCACGTTAAACGGGTTACCTTACATCAGAAATGATACCTTTTCTACGGAAAATAGGAAAGTCTCTATTGATAACAACTAATTTACACAACGTTAGTTCCCCTGTCAATTCGGGAGATCCATGAACACGGAAGGGCTTTCGTTTTTTCGGCAGAGTCTTCTTGTGAGTAGAAATAACAGTCCATATTATCATCCAGGAGTCATGGCTATTACCAGAAAAAAGACTGCCTCCAGCGTCTAATCCAGACACCAAAGACAGTCTCTCCTTTTCCTATTATTTTCAGAACCGCTTATCCGGAAAACCTGTTAGACCGTACGGTTGTCTCCGCCGTTCGGATCTCTGCGGTCATCGTCATTGCCGCCTTCCGGAGGGTTTGTCGGCAGGTCTCTTACCGTACCTTGCGATTTATCCACCGGTTTATCCCGGGTGATATCATCCTGTCCCGGAACAAAGTTCGGGATGTCTCTGCCTTCCGGAATGGCAGGCTCGGAATCGTCCTTGCCTTGAATGCGCACGCGCACATCGCCGACATTGTCAACAACCGGTTCCCCGGAGTCCGTTCCTCCAGTGCCGCTTTCTCCGTTTCCGCTGTCCGCTCCATCCTGGATACGGCCGCCTTCAATCAATTGCTTGATATCTTCCAGCTCCAGCGTTTCACGTTCAAGAAGCGTTTCAGCAATCAAATGCACTTCTTTGGAATGCGCCGTGAGCAGCTCGCGGCAGCGTTCATAGCACTCTCTTATAAAGCGCTGCATTTCCTGATCAATTTCATAAGCGATCTGATCGCTGTAGTTCTGCTCATGACCGATATCCCGGCCCAGGAACACCTGACCTTGGGAGGTTCCAAACTGCATCGGTCCAAGCTTTTCACTCATACCGTATTCCACAATCATGCTGCGCACAATGCTTGTTGCTTGCTGGAAGTCGCTGTAAGCGCCGGTACCGATTTCGCCGATAAACAGCTCTTCCGCAACACGTCCGCCGAGCAGCCCCGTTACCTTATCGAGCAATTCCTGCTTGGTAACAAGCGTGCGGTCTTCCTTCGGCAGCATGATTACGTATCCGCCTGCGCGACCGCGCGGGATAATCGTTACTTTGTGGACCATGTCCGCATGCTCCAGGAAGTAGCCGACAATCGTATGGCCCGCTTCGTGGAAAGCGACAATCCGTTTCTCGCGGTCGCTGATGACACGGCTGCGTTTCTCGGTTCCGACAATGACACGGTCGATCGCTTCATCCACCTCGGTCATCGAAATATCTCTGCGGTTGCGTCTAGCCGCCAGAAGGGCTGCTTCATTAAGCAGGTTCTCGAGATCAGCGCCGGTAAACCCGGTAGTACGTTTCGCAATGACGTCCATCTTCACATCTTTCGTAAGCGGCTTGTTGCGTGCATGAACCTTCAGCACAGCTTCACGGCCTTTAACATCAGGGCGATCCACTGTGATTTGCCGGTCAAAACGGCCCGGACGCAGGAGCGCAGGGTCCAGAATGTCCGGACGGTTCGTAGCCGCTACGATAATAATGCCTTCGTTGGCGCCGAATCCATCCATCTCAACCAGCAACTGGTTGAGCGTTTGTTCCCGTTCGTCATGTCCGCCGCCAAGACCGGCGCCGCGCTGACGACCTACGGCATCAATTTCATCGATGAAGATAATACATGGGGCATTCTTCTTGGCATTTTCGAACAAGTCGCGAACCCGCGAAGCGCCGACACCGACGAACATTTCCACGAAGTCCGAACCCGAAATGCTGAAGAACGGTACGCCCGCTTCACCGGCAACGGCTCTGGCGAGCAGTGTCTTACCTGTACCCGGAGGCCCGACAAGCAGGACGCCTTTAGGAATGCGAGCGCCTACTGCGGAGAATTTACGAGGATCCTTAAGGAACTCGACGACCTCCACCAGCTCTTGCTTCTCTTCATCTGCCCCCGCTACATCTTCAAAAGTAACCTTCTTCTTCTCTTCATTATATAACCGGGCCCGGCTCTTGCCGAAGTTCATGACTTTACCGCCGCCGCCCTGGGCTTGATTAAACAGGAAGAAGAACAAAATAAACATGATCGCCAATGGAATGATTGAGGTCAGGAAAGTAAGCCAAATGCTTTCCCCTTCCATGGGCTTCACACTGAATTGGATATTATTCTGTTCGGCCTTAGCAGTTAATTCGCTTATCACTGCAGTGTCATAAGGAACATAGGTGGTGAAATTTTTGGATTTGCCAATTTGCTCTCTATATTTGCCGGTTAACCGGTAGGTATAACCGTCAAATTGTGCGGTCATTTCCTCTATCTGATTCGCTGCAAGTTGCTGGCGCAGCTGATCGTATCTAGGGGTATTCGCCGATTCATTGCCGCCGCTTAGGAATTGGACAATGCCCACCACTACTAAGAAAAGTATCAAATAAAAACCAGAATTCCGGATGAACCGATTCATCCCCTACCTCCTCTCAATGACGCATAAGTTATTTTAACATAGCCGCTGCGGCGTTCTCAACCGGACGGACCCGCGAAGCCAAAGGGCTCTCGCCGCCTGTCTTTAGGTTGTGTAAATCTCCGGCTTCAATACCCCGATAAATGGGAGGTTGCGGTACTTCTCGGCGTAATCCAAACCATATCCTACAACAAATTCATCAGGCAATACAAAGCCGGTATAATCTGCTTGCAAATCTACAGTACGGCGTGCCGGCTTGTCAAACAACGTAACGATAACCGTTGACTTTGCTCCACGGCGACGAAGCACATCAATCAGATAAGTAAGTGTCAGTCCGCTGTCAATGATGTCTTCGACGATCAGGACATCCCGTCCTTCAACTGAGGCATCCAGATCCTTGATGATCTTGACTACCCCGGAAGATTTTGTGGAAGCTCCATAGCTGGACACAGCCATAAAATCGAGCTCAACCGGTACCGTAATTTCTTTTACCAAATCGGCCATAAAAATAAAAGCGCCTTTGAGGACACAAATCACCAGCGGGTTGCGCCCCTCGTATTCTTTGCTAAGAATAGCCCCCAGTTCCTTTACTTTGTCTTCAATCTGTTTCCGGGTAATCAGTACTTCTTGAATGTCGTTCTGCAACTTACGCGAACCTCCTAAAGTTATACTATGAATATCCGTTCCCACCGATAACCAGCCCGGCTTAACCGCTTGCTTTCTCCCATTTCATAACGATCACCCTACCGGTACTCCCCTTAATCGGAGCCAGATCCGAGCGGCGTACGCCGGGAATCCAGACAATCCGGCCGAGGGCGTCCGTTACAATGGGGATACGACCGCGCAGAGAAGGCGGAATTTTCGCATCAATGAAGATATCTTTAACCTTTTTGCTTCCGGCAAGTCCCATCATTCTCATGGTATCGCCCGGAAGGCGGGAACGTACGGTAAGAGGACATAAAAGCTCGTCCGCATCGAATAAGGCTTCATCCCTGCTAAGCGGTTTCAGCGCCGGCGGTACGGATTCTGCAGACAGCTGCCGGAAAGACAAAACCCGGCCAGTTCCGGCAACCGGAACTGAAGCCGGAATAGCTTCCACACGATAAGCAAACCCCGCTTCCTCCACGCTTTGGGAAAGGAAAGACAGGTCGCCATATTCCCGGCGGCACAGCGAACCGCCTCCTAAATCTATTCTCCATGTAGTCGGACGATCCTGCAGCGCTCCGCTGCGGATAGCCTCAATTTTGGCAAAATCCGATTCTTCCGTGTTTATAGGCAGATAAGTTAATATTAGTTTAATCAACCTCCGTTGTAAAGCGACATGTAGCCCGGCCAATGCAGCGATTTTCAGGCTGATGGTGCCGTCCTTATCTCTTACGGTCAGCCTCTCCACAGCCTCTTCGGCAGCCTTGGACATATAGTCATCCTCACTTTCGGCGACAAGCGACAGCCGGTTTAAAGATTGAACCAGTTGCCCATTATATTGCCCCAAAAAAGGGAGCACATCCAGTCTTATCGCATTTCTTGCATATTTGTTCGAAAGGTTGCTGCTGTCCGTTACAAAGGAAAGACCCGCTTCTTCACAGGCCCTTATAAGGTCTGTCTTGTACATACGAAGCAGCGGCCTAATAAGTTCCACATTTTTTTCCTTCCGTTTGATTCGCATTCCCCCAAGTCCCGTCAGTCCGCTTCCTCTCAGAAGCCTGAGCAAAACCGTCTCGGCCTGATCGTCCCCATGATGGGCCAGCGCGATGGAAGCTGCCCCGTATTTGTCCGCGACCTGATGCAGGAACCGGTACCTCAGCTCGCGCGCAGCCTCCTGTCCGCCCATCCCGCTCTCTTTCATATATGAGGGAACATCCAGTTCAGCCAGTTCAAACGGACAGCCGTATTTCTTCGCCAGTCCGCGTACAAATTCGGCTTCTTCAGCCGATTCGGCCGGGCGGAAACCGTGATTGACATGCGCCACGACAAGCCGCAATGCAGCCGATTCATCCTGACTGATGAGGCTTAATATATGCAAAAGGGCCACAGAGTCCGGTCCACCCGAAACTGCGACCACAATCATATGCCTTGGCGCCCACAAGCCGTGTTCCTCTGCAAGCTCGCATATCTGTTTCACCATACGGCTCAGGTTCAGCTCCATCAGAGACTCCCCTCTTTCCGACACCGCTTCGCGACATCACTGTTTATGTAAAGTTTGTTTACCTTTAACGCAGGCTCCAGTAAAGCGCGCAAATCAGCAGCGCAAGCGACATGATAAAGGCGCTTTTCAACCATCCGGGGGTAGCAAAGCCTTTTTTCCGCGGTAAACGTCTGCAGATGTTTTTTTCCCAGTATGTACACGCCTCTTCACTCGTTGCAAAGCTGCCGGAAATCGCGCGTTTGAGCCAGCCGGCATAAGGCTTGAGACTGGGCTTGCCCGCTACAATAGCCAGCAAATCTTCGGCGGTTCGCGTCTGCGGCAGGCCTCGCGCGGCCTTTTTCAGTTCATCGCCGGCAAGCAGGTGGATGCAAACCACGGAGAAAGCGAACCAATCGTACGCCACATCGGCTGTGCGGCTCCCGGCATTCCAGTATCCGCGGTCATACCACTCGGTAAACTGTTTGACGCTTCGTCCGATCTGGCTGACCCCGCCGTAATCGATCAATTCAACTTCCCCATAAGGCGCTGCCATTATATTGTCCGGCTTCAAGTCGCCGAAGACCCATCCCGCCTCATGCAGCTTCCTCAGCTGTCTCAGCACATTAAGCCCGGCCAGATCAAGCCAATCCGCTCCTTTTCGTGCAATAAATGCGCTTAAGGGTTCCCCTTTCACATATCTCATGACATAAAAGGGGATTTGTCCCTCAGGAAGCTGGATGTCATCGACTTCCACCAAATAGGATGTAGGCTGTCCGCCCCGCCGTCCGGCCTCCTGCTTCTGAAGCGTTTTGAGCACATTGATCTCGGATTGCAGATCTACGGTATCGAAGCCCAGCTTCAGGGCAAAATACCGGCTGCCGCCCTCTTGCTGCACCAAATAGACAATGCCGTTGGCGCCGCGGCCCAGCAGCCGTTTAACGATATATCTTCCTTCATGCCAGCGGCCCCGGATGACGGTCCCCGGCGTCAATGCTAGATCAGTGGACGTAGTCACTGAGAATTCCTTCTCTTTCATCGGCTTCACCCAGACCCGTTTGGTATCCATTAAGTGTACCATATCGGAAGAAATCAATCACCTTAAGAAGCGCCGGGCCAGTAGGAGTCGCACCCTTCATCACAAGGCGCTGGAACAAAGAGCGGGCCTCATTGATTTTCGAGGTCCAGTCCATATCCAGTACGGCATCTTCCCCGCTGTGTTTGCCCGGAAAATGAAAGACGGCCAGTCGGGTTTCGCCTTCCCTGGCGCCAAGACTGAGCATCAGATCACGGATCGCATCCTCCACAGCCGCCAGTTTCGGCTTCATGCTCGCGCTCGCATCGATCAGCAGCGCTACATCAAGAGGAGTGGTCTCGGTCAGCTCATCCATGACTTCAACGACTTCGGACCGTTTGTCGGGAGGCAGCGATTCCACGGAGCCAGACCCCAAAATTTGTTTCAGCTCTTTATTAACCGCTTGCTGAATGGTTTGAACTACTGTTTTCCGGGTCATCATCTGCATCGTCTTCGCAAGCTGGCGCGTCTCGGCCAGCTCACTCATGCCGCCGCCGGCTTTGGCAATCTCCTCGATTTCCATGGCTCCAAGTTCCCCGATCGTTCCATAATCGACGACACCGATCACATTGACCGTAATCCCTTCCTGTTTGGCGAACGATGCTGCCATAACCGGACTTTGACCGACATTGGAACACCCGTCCGTAATTAATAGAATCTGCTTCATCTTCGTTTCCCCCGTTTCGATGGATTCCGCCTGGAAGCGGTCTGATTCGGACAATAAGGCCTTGACTGTTCTTCTCTAGCTTTTCCATCAAACCTATCATTTAAACATGGGGGTTCTGATAGGACGGGCAGTCGCTTTCCTAAGAAAAACCGTCCGGAAAAATCGCCGGACGGTCTTTTGCTGCGCTGTGATACGTTTGTACGGGGGGGAGGGAAGATTCAAAGCCGGAATATTCATCAGCTGACCGTCCTCGGACGGTCCATGCGCTGAACGCCCGGGATATGAAGTGTCGACCACTTCGGCATATGATGATTGACTTTGGCGACAACAACCGTCATATCGTCGTCAATCTGATTTTTCTGATAACGGATTACGGATTCAAGCAGGCAGTCTGCCATTTCCTGCGGGTCATCGCCCTCCATCTCCATAATGAGGCGTTTCATCCAGAGCTCTTTGTTAATGGCATGTCCGGGCGCATCGTAAATCCCGTCTGTCATCATGATCAGTGTATCTCCCGGATGCAGCTTCAGCGTCACCAGATCGACTTCGATATCCTGGATGATGCCGACCGGCAGGTTGCTTGCCGTCACCGGAATGACCTCGCTGCCCCGCTTGATGAAGCTTGGAGATGAACCGATTTTCAGAAAAGTCGTTCGTGCGGAATACTCGTCGATAATCGCCATATCCACCGTGGCATAAACTTCATCCGGAGACCTCAGCATCAGAACCGAATTGACAGATTTAATGGCCAGCGTTTCATCCATGCCGGACTGCAAAAGCTGTTCCAATATGCCCAGGGCGGTGCTGCTCTCCAGCTTTGCCCTTTCCCCGTTGCCCATCCCGTCGCTGAGAGCGACGGCAAATTTCCCGTTGCCCAGCTGGGCGGCGCTGAAGCTGTCTCCCGACAGCAAATCTCCGCCCTTCGCCGCCCCCGCAACTCCGGTCGTGATCTCAAAAGTTTTGGCGGAACCAAACGTCACCGTCTGCATCCCTTCCCGGAAACCGGAGGTTTCGTTCACGACTGCAATTTGTTCGCTCAAAATGTCTGAGAGCAGCGGGGCAATGATTTTGCGGCATTCATCATACCCTTTCGTATAGTTATGGACAATTTCAATTTCGACGTTGCCGTGATCCAGGGAGATAATATCCACGCTATGAATGGATAAACCCATTTGCTCCAGCGCTTCCCGGATTTGTTCCTCCTGATGGGACATCTCCTGCCCTTCTCTTTTAATTTCTTTGGCCAAATCCTCCATCACCTGGGACACGCCCGATAATTGTTCGGCTACAAGCTGCCGGCTGTCGTATATTTGCCGTTTCCAGTGCATATCATGCTGATAGAGGTCATATTCACGTTTCATTACTGCAAGCACCTGGTCGGTTTTGCTGCAAATTTTATGCCATTTCGCTGGAAAATCCTCTTTTCCAAAGTTAGGGTTCTCTTCAATGGCTGACATCATTTCTGTCATATATTTATAGGTTTGATAGAACTTGCTGTCCCAGCACTGCCCTTTGCGGAAGCAGGTGGCGCAGGCCCCTTCGGCCGCGGCGTTCATGAAATGGTCGAGCTCCTCCCCCCGCTTGGCAATTTCGGAGGAACCCGTTACCTGCACAAAGCTGCGGGACAGCTGCTTGAACACCTGGGAAAACTGCGTTACCCGCTCGGCGGTTATATCCCGGATGCGCCGCGCATATTCATGTTGTGACCGGCTGTGATCCTGGGTTCCCGGAACATATCTTGCGATCAGGCTTAACAACGTCTTTGGTGTAAGCAGAAATAACATGACCGCCGCACAGGTCTCCCATGTCGAGTTCATTATATCGCCCGGACCCGATAAATAAATGGACAGTATCGATGAACCGAGCAGCATGCCGAATCCCACAGCCCACCTCTTCCCTTCCCTAAGCATGCCGGCCAGCATGCCCGAAAAGGCCAGCAGACTCATCTGATAGACTGCGCTCATATCCGCAAGGCTGAGGATCAGGCCCGTTACCACCCCTACGGAAGCTCCGAGCGGAGCCCCGCCGACCAGGGCGAACAACAGAATTAAATACCTGGACATTATATGTTCGATCGACAATCCATACACGCTCCACCCGACCGCGCCTGTCATGACGGAAGCCAGCAGAATGATGAGACAGAGAATCTCTTCGTTCCTGAGATGGATATTTTTTTTGCGGTAGGTGAATACCGGAACGGCTTGTATAAAAACAAGCGTAAGCACAAAACTGAGCACCGCATCCATAACCGCCATGGTAAGCGCATACCAGGTTAGCGAGGGTCCAATTACCGCCTCAAACAGATTCACAAAGAAGGTGGAGGTAAATACCATAATCGGGGCATAGGACAATTCGGAACGTTCGAAGGTCTCCATGCCTTTTTTCATCAGCAAAATCATGACCATTTCACAGAGAACCGTCAGAAAATGGTTTTGCACGCCAAACAATGAACCAATCAAAATCGAGCCGAATACCGGAAGAATCAAATCTCGCCGCATAAAAGCAATAACCGCAAAAAAGGCGGCAGGAAACGGAGTCAGCTCATTCAATATGGTAGCCTTGCCGAGAAGGAATCCGATCAGAGTCAGCAGCATTCCCCATTTATTAGCCGTGATGAATCGCACCGTTCGAACCGCAGCCGGCCACTCTCTCCATTTGTCTGCCAGGCCGCTTCTCTCTCTTTGCTCCTTGCCTTTCTTCATTCCCGGAAACGCAATCACATTTCGCTTCTCCATTGTTCAGCACCACCTATTCTCAAGATTGGGTATGTCCCATTATAGGCGGGGGCTGCTGGAAAGTTTGTCATAAACCGGGAGGTCGTCCAAAGAAATTTACGACAAATTGAGAGGCTTCCGCATAATTTTGCGACCCGTTGCTGCTGCTTGAAAAGAAGCGACTTAGACGCTTTTATGTTCGCATGTTAAGGGGAAATGACGGACTTCTCCGCCCGCTCCCTTTATAGCGATTAGCAAGGAGATAGCTGGAAAAGCGTTGGAAACTGTCGTCAAGAACCGAAGTAGCGACAAAAAAACCGTAGAGTGCGAAAATGCACCTACGGTTCTGATCTCGTATCATAATAAAAAGATATTACATGCGTTTCGCGCCGCGTCCACCGCGTTTGCCTTCGGTGTTCTTCTTCAGCGACGAAATGCGCTCTTCACTATCTTTCAGGAAGCGTGACACCTTATCTTCAAATGAAGTCTTGCTGGCTGGAGGTTTGAAAGAACGTCCGCCCCGCTCACGATTATATCCGCCGCCGAATTCTCCATCCCTGCCCGGACGATCCGGTCTTGGGGCACGCGGAGGTCTGGTCGACTCAACCGGCTTGTCAACAGCCTGCTTGATCGAAAGCCCGATCTTGCCGTCCTTATCCACATTGATGACTTTAACTGTCACAATGTCGTTAAGCTTCAAGTGGTCGTTGACATCCTTAACGTAATTGTCGGCGATTTCCGAGATGTGAACGAGACCGGTGACACCCCCTGACAGATCCACAAATGCTCCAAAGTGCGTGATGCCTGTCACTTTACCCTCTAACTTGGTGCCCACTTCAATTGCCATAAAATAAAATGATCCTCCCTTAAAAATATACAGCAAGACTTAGAATACATTGCTGCGGTGATTTGATTATACCGAATGACTCATAACAGGTCAACCGGTTGGAAGCCTGTTATAACAAGGATTATCCCGATTTTGGGCCCTCTGAATATATAAAAATCATTTTCCGTCCGGGGACTTCAGGATTGGCGTCTCCCCCGGTTTATACAAACCATATTTCTTCCTTGCAATCTGTCCGATATATTCCGGATCTTTTAAACGGTTGACCTCGTATTTTACCTGATTCAGACTTTCTATACTGGCCTGCTCGTTTGCCCGTGCCTGCGCAAGCTGCTTGGACCTGCCTGTTAGTTCGACAGACTGGGAATAAAACATATATCCTGCCCAGCCCGCAAAGAGAATGACAAAACCTAGCCACAGCCTTAGCCGTCTTTTAGTGCCGGCATTTCCGCTCCCCTTGCGTTCCCGATGGTTTGCAGCGACTGCAGTGCGCATGATGATCCCCCCATCAATTAGCGTTATTCCTTGGTAAACCAGCTTCGAACCGCCTGAACCTTCGCTTTCACCCACTGCCAGCCTTCTGGGAGTTTAAGCCGCCGAATGAGCGGAAGAAGCAAAAACTTGAGCAGCTTCCATACAGGCAGCAGCAGCCGAAGCAAAAACAGCAGCACAGCCCAAAAAAATCCGAGCAAAAGCTTGGCAGCTTTCAGCGCAAGCCGAAGCGGCCCAATGATCAACACCTGAAATAACCGTACGCTTGCAAAACAGATCTTGTCCACTACCTTCAATAACATTACCACAAAACGCCCGGTTATAACACTTAAGAATAAAAAATAAATCCACACCCCTACAAACAAACCGAGGAATACGTAGAACCGGATTTCTCCCTCATTGCTGTGATAAAGCGTTCGAAATACAAACAGGGCCGCCCAAAGCCAATAAAGCAAGTCCAAACCGTGGATGGACCACCTTGGGAAACGGTATCTTCCCTCTATGATCCGCATGCTGTCGTAAACGACGCCGAGCACGCTTCCCGAGGCCAGCATCCACAGCAGAGTAATCCACTGTACCTGTAAACTCATCGCAGCAGCTTGCCAAGCAATCCTTTATTTTTAGGTTGGGAGCCCGGACTAAGATAGGACAAGGAATTCACGGTACCTTCAATCGAGACGAATCCTTGTTCCAGATTCAAATTTTTAATATGCAGATTGCTGCCCCGAATCGTTAAATGTCCCAGCTCTGTCTGCAGCAGGAATTCCTCGTTATCAAAGCTTTCGACGTTGTTCACGCCTGAAATCTCAAGCAGCTTGCGGTTATGGAGCCTCACATCCTGCACCTTGTTCTTCCCTGGTTCATTCATGGCATGTACCCTCCTTCTATTGTTAAGCTTATGGAGGGGTGCGCAGCTTTAGAACCTGACCGGGAGCCTCGAAAAATAAATAAGAAGCACACCCTTCTCTTTAGGGCATGCTTCTTCGTTTCTAATTCCAGTCCAGATCGTTCTTCTTGGCAATCGGTTCTTCCTTGATGACCGTATACAGGCTTGCGGCCTCATCCTTACGGGTTGTCTCGGCCAGGCGTTCCACACGGACGGTAACCAGCTTCTGCCCAAATTGGACGGTAATTTCATCGCCCGCTTTGACCGTGCTGCTCGGTTTCGCTTCCCGCCCGTTAATCAAAACCCTGCCTTGCTCGGAGACATCCTTGGCAACCGTACGCCGCTTGATCAAGCGAGATACTTTAAGGAATTTATCTAAGCGCATTATTTTACTGCTTCTTTAAGTTTGTTGCCCGCTTTGAATGCCGGAACATTGGATTCCGGAATTTCGATATTTTCGCCGGTTTGCGGGTTGCGGCCAGTACGGCTTGCGCGTTTGCGGGTTTCGAATGTACCGAAGCCGATCAGCTGCACTTTGCCTCCGTCAGCAAGCGTATCGGTGATTTCGTTAAGCAGTTCGTTAAGCACGGCCTCTACGTCACGCTTGGTCAAGCCGCTTTTACTGGAAATATTGTTGATCAAATCTGTTTTGTTCATGTTTAAAAGCCTCCCACATTCAAAAAAATAGACTTTGCCCGTTTCTTTCGGGAAACCGGTCTGCCGAATTTAGCCCATCCTGCTCTTGAGAAGCAGCAATCGACCTATAGTTAATTCTTGTTCTTTCATCAAAATCCTGCTGGCGAAAGCTCATTTCCCAAAATAATTTGGTGAACTTCCTTCTTCACCAGCTTGCCTTCACACCCTACGCCTGCCGCTCCTCCGCTTTGGCTTCCTCCCAAAGCTTGTCCATTTCCTCGAGGCTGCTGTCCTTAGGCGTAAGTCCGCGCTCTGCAAGCTTCCGCTCGATATAGCGGAACCGGGAAACGAACTTGCGGTTCGTCTTGGACAGCGCCTCTTCCGGATCGGCGCCGATAAACCGCGCCGCGTTCACGACCGAGAACAGCACATCGCCAAGCTCCTGCACCGTTTCCTCGGAGGATTGCCCAAGGCGCACCGCTTCCTTCAGCTCGGACAGCTCCTCTTCCATCTTGGCTATTGCGCCGCTTGCATCGTCCCAGTCAAAACCAACCTTGGCCGCCTTCTTTTGCAGCTTGTAGGCCTTCATCAAAGCCGGAAGATCCTGCGGCACGCCGTCCAGCGCCGACATCGCTTCAGGCACAAGGCCCTTGCGGCGCTTCTCTTCCGCCTTCATGGCTTCCCAGTTTGCGAGCGCGGCTTCGGCATCCTCCGCGCCCATCCCCCCAAATACATGCGGATGGCGGAAAATGAGCTTTTCATTCAGGCTGCCGATGACGTCATATACATTGAAGGCGCCCTCTTCTTCTTCCATCTGGGCGTGGAGCATAATCTGAAGCATCAGATCGCCAAGCTCCTCCTGCATATGCTCCGGATCATCTTCATCAATCGTTTCCAGCACTTCATAGGTTTCTTCGATGAGATTCTTCCGGATCGAGCTGTGGGTCTGTTCCCGGTCCCACGGACAGCCTTCGGGACTCCGCAAAATATCGACAATTTCATGCAGGCGGTCAAAGCTCTTGATCTGCAAAAGCGGATCCTCGCTGCGAGGGATATAAACGAGCGAGAGATTGCCGAAGCCCTGTACCCGGTCGAGCTCATACAGCGGCACTTTCAGAATCTCTTCCTGCCCTTCGACACCGAGCGCGTGGCCAACGACCACTTCGTAATCCTCCGGATAACGCTCCATCAGGCTGAGCTTCACGTCGGAAGCCGTAAACGTGTCGTACACTTGCCCGATCAGCGTATGCAGCCGGGGCTGCAGATGAGATACGGCGAGGCCTGAAGCGTCCAGCAGCTGAAACCCTTCGATCGGATCAAAGCCAAGCCGGGAGAAGGCTTCGTCCAGGAAGCTTTCTCCGCCGATCACTTCAAGCGCGATGCCTTCCTCTGGGCAGCGCTGCCGCAGCAGCTGAACCGTGGCTTCGGCCACCATCGGATGGCCCGGAACGGCATAGACCACCGAACCGCTTCCAGCGGCAGCTTCCGCAATCAACCGGTCGGCAATCTCTTTGTATACGGATGGAAAATCGTCGTTCGCTTCATAAATGCTGTCGAAAGACTCAAAAGACACGCCGGAGGCGGCAAGCCAGTCCAGCACCGGATGCTCCTTGGTCCTTACATACAGCTTGCCCGCTTCCTGAAGCTTCTTCATATTACCCAACGTCAGCCGATCCGGATCTCCCGATCCAAGGCCAACTACTGTAATTATTGGCTTCACAGCTCTTCACTCCCGGCTCTCGCATTTAACGACGAAATCGTCAATATGAATACTATATCATCTGCCCCGCCCCGCCTCCAAGTTTTCGCCCTGACGGGGCTGCCGGATTGTGACGGCAGCAAGGGGGGCCGGCAGGCAGGGTTATGCCTGCCGGGGCAGCAGCCGCAGCTTGTCCAGCACGAGGACAAGCTGCGGGCCGACCCGGGGCAGGGCGCTCAGCTCTGCCCCGCTGATCAGGCGCAGGCGCAGCGCGGCCGCCAGGAACACGGCGGCCCCCAGCAGCACGCCGAGCAGGCTTTCGGCGGCGGCGTCCAGCCGCCGGCCGTCCAGCCCTGCGGCGGCCCAGCCCAGGCGCAGCAGCAGCACGGCTGCTGCCATCGCGGCCAGGCACAGCGCTGGCCGCAAGAGCGCCGCCCGCAGGTTCGGCGCAAGACCCAGGCGCCGGACCAGCAGCGCCATGTTCAGCGCGGCCGCAAGCGCATAGGCCGCGATGCCTGCCGCGGCCGCGCCGTCTATGCCGAAGGCCGGCGCGAGCAGCACGTTCAGCGCCGCCTTCAGGACGGCGGCCAGCGTCATGGCCAGGGCCGGGGCACGTACACTGCCCAGGCCTTGCAGCAGCGCGGCCGAGATGGTGGCTATCGTCGCCGGAGCGGCCGACATGGCCAGCCAGGCGAAGGTGTCGCTGCCCTCGCTGTTTTTGTACAGCATCATGTTGATCGGCTCGGCCAGGACCGCAAGCCCAACCGACGCGGCGCAGCCGATGAGCCAGAACCAGCGCAGCGCAAGTCCCGCCTGATTGGCTGCGCGCGGCCAATCGCCTTTGTATTTCAGCTCGGCCATGGATGGTATGAACAGCACCGATAATGACGCCGCCATCATCGTCACCAGCTGCACAAGCGGAAGCCCGCGGTTGTAAATGCCGATCTGCGCCATCACCTCGGTCCCTGTCCGGCTTCCGTCCGCCAGCAGTCTCGGCAGCGTAAACGTATCGACCAGCCCCAGCAGCGGGATGGCCAGCGCGGCCAGACAGATGGGAAGCGCGTAAGCCAGCAGCGACTTCAGCAGCGCTCTGCCCATGGCCGGATTCGCTCCGGTTCCGAAGGAGCTGCCCTCTTTGATTTCCTTTACCCCGCTAGCTGACTCCTGAACCCCGGTCCGAGACCTATGGCGGTGGCGGCGCCATACGAACAGCATGACGGCAAGACCCGCAGCGCCGCCTGCCGCCGAACCAAACATGGCGCCGCCCGCAATGCCGCTTTCCTGGGCGCCGATTGAGGTCAAGTAGAGCAGCAGCACAATCATAACGGCGACCCGAACCGCCTGCTCGATTACTTGCGATAAGGCGGTGGGAAACATGTTCTGCAGCCCCTGAAAATAGCCACGCAGCGCGGCCGAGGCCGGTACGAACAGCAGCGCGGGCGCTGCAGCCCGGAGCGCGGGTATCGTGTGCGTGCTGCCGATCCAGCTTCCGAGCAGCGGCGCTCCAAAGAACAAGAGCAGGCTTCCGAGCAGCCCAAGCGCCACCATAATGACGGCCGAGATCCGCAGCACGTAACGGCCTCCACGTTCGTCGCCGTCCGCCTCCCGTTCAGCTACAAATTTCGAAACAGCTGTGGAAAAGCCGGCCGTGGCCAGTGTCACAAGTAGCGTATAGAAAGGGTAAACCGTATTATAAATGCCGAATACTCCGTCTCCGCCTATATTTTGCAGCGGTATCTTTTGCAAGGTGCCGAGCAGCTTTGAGAGAATCGCAGCCAAACCTAGCAGAAACGCACCCTTAAGCAGCCTTGATGCTGCCGTTGATTCTTTCATAATCCTCTTCCCCGGCGGCCGGATGACGCGGCCTTCTTTAATTGGATACGGACTTGCTTCTCTATTTTTGTCCTTTGTCCATTATAGAAGTTTTTTCGCTGCATGCAAAAGCTCCTGCTTCTTGGTCTCTCTCGCAGGGGAAAGAAACATAGCAGGAGCCTCGTATTCTTTTAGCGTCAGGGCTGGTTCTTATTGTTCCATCTGTTTGCCGAGGAATCCGGCAGCCGTCTCCGCCATTTTGGTCTCAAGTTGCGACATTTTGACGGATTCATCCCTGTTGATCAGAACTACAGTGCCGATCGGATCGCCGCCGGCAATAATTGGAGCAATCACAAAGGTTGAAATCGTCTCGGAATGATCCTTGCTGATTTCATAAGTACCTGTATTCGTTTCAATAACGGTTTTCCGGCCATCCATGCTGCTCTCCAAAATCAAGCCGACCTGTTTATCCAAATATTCTTTTTTGGAAGCGCCAGCCACGGCGATAATGGTGTCACGGTCTGAAATGAGGGTAATATGGCCAGTACTTTCATACAGCGATTCCGCATACTCCTTTGCAAAATCGCCAAGCTCGCCGATCGGCGAATATTTTTTAAGAATGACCTCTCCATCCCGATCCACGAAAATTTCCAGCGGATCTCCTTCGCGAATCCGAAGCGTCCGTCTGATTTCCTTCGGGATCACCACCCTTCCGAGATCATCGATACGACGCACAATACCAGTAGCTTTCATTACATGCTGCCTCGCTTTCATAAGAAGTTTTTAACTACTGTTTAAACGAAAAGCTTCATCAAAGGCACCCTTCGCGCCTTTTGCTTTAGGATACAGACCATAACTCCAGGATCATTCATTCGTTTCCGGCGAGTTTAGGTTCTTGCCGGGCTTCGAAGTTCCAAGTTTGGTTAAATTCTTGACCATAGTATTCATCTGTTCCCAATTCCTTATACATGCCGATGAACGATAAATTGCCGGGCTAAAGCAGGCATTCCGCCGCAAAAACATACACGAAAATGCCCTGGATTTTTTTTCGATTAACATATCCAAAAAAAGGGAAATCATCAGCGACTAAACATTCTGATACTCCATAAAAAAGCAGCGCAGTAACCTGCGCTGCCAGTAACTATAGCTCAAATCCTTACTTCGCTGGTGCTGTAGAAGCCTCAGGGCTGCTGCTTCCTCCGGTACCGCTTGTCCCGCTTTCAGGTGCGGCGCTTGGCTTGCTTGCTTCGACCTTCGGCAAGTCGATCTTCTTGATGATCTTCTTCTCCAGGTCACCTTTCATAAATTCATCCAGCTTGTTGGAGCCTATCGTGTTCTTGATGGTATCGAGCTGCTCCTTGGTCAAGTCTTTGAACGTCTTGGCCGTACGGGATTCCACGCGCATGATATGGTAACCATAGCTCGTCTGAACCGGATCGCTGATCTTATCAATCGGCAGCGTCAGGGCAGCTTTTTTAAACTCGTCCACCCAGTTGCTGACCTCGGTATCTTTATATAACCCACCTTTATCCTTGGAACCCGGATCTTCGGAATATTCCTTCGCCAGCTTCGCGAAGTCCTCTCCACCTTCCAGCTTGGCTTTAACGTCTTTAGCCAGCTTAAGGGCATCCTCTTTGCTGCGTTCCTTGCCTTCGGCGTCGGTAAATCCGATCAGAATATGGCGTACGGAGGCGACCGTATAACTGTCTTTCGTTTTATCAAACTGCTGCTTGATTTCATCATCCGTTACTTTGGAAGTTTCGCCTTGAACGACGGTGAAGATCCGAACCATATAGTCCTTGAACTGCTGCTCCGATACCTTCTGGGCATCCAGCATGCTCTTGAACTGCTCGTCGCCGAGCTGGGTCTTCATTTGCGAAAGCTGGGATTCGGCCTGCTTGGCCCCCTCTTCCTTCGCTTTGTCATCCGCCTTTGCCGCCAGATACTTATAGGCAATTTGCTGTTTGATCAGATACTGACGGAAATCCTCCACTTGCATATATTGTTGCATCTCAGGGGAAAGAATCAGCATAATCCGCTGTTCCAGGTCAAATTCACCCTCCGTGATCTGCCCTCCGTCATAAGTTGCCACCACTTTGCCGCTATCGGTTCCCTCTGCGGCATTATCCGTTTTCTTCTTGCCACATCCTGCTATCACGGAAAAGGTCAGCACCGCCACCATGGCAATGAGCATCATTTTCCAGGAACGCCTCTTACTTTGCAACATCTTGTAGTTCCCCTTTCGATTTAAATGCCTGGCTTAAAGACTCAAGGAATTGTTCAAGCAAATCCAGCATGTCCTTGTCTTCCATTCCTTTTGCTTTGATATGGATCTCCATGTCCGCCCCTTGAGTAAATTGTACACGTCTTCCGTACTGATTGCCAACCTTCGCAAGCGCGGACGGAATGATATCCTTCGCGCGTTCCGCATGAAACTTCAAAATAACGTCGTCCCCGCGGCGGTTCATCGATTCAATGCCGTACTTTCTGCCATACAGCTTGAGCCTTGCAACCGTCAGAAGCTGGACTACGGCAGCCGGCGGTTCGCCAAAGCGGTCCAGAAGCTCGTCGGCCAGCTCCGAAGCATCTTCGAACGAGGAGATCGCCGCCGTTTTCTTATAAATTTCAATTTTCTGCACACTGTCATAAATATACTCCGGCGGCAGATAAGCATCGATGCCAAGATCTATGACGGTCGTCCATTTCTCCTGCTCCGGAGGCTCTTCGCCAAGCATCGTCACCTTGCGCTTCTGAATTTCTTCAGCCAGCATTTGCGAATACAGGTCGAAGCCGACGGACGCAATGAAGCCGTGCTGCTCCGCCCCAAGCAGGTTGCCCGCCCCCCGGATGGACAAATCCCGCATCGCAATTTTGAATCCCGAGCCGAGCTCGGTAAACTCCTTGATCGACTGCAGCCGCTTCTCGGCGACTTCCGTGAGCGATTTGTCGCGCTGGTAAGTAAAATAGGCGTAAGCAATCCGGTTCGAACGTCCGACGCGCCCCCGGAGCTGGTACAGCTGGGACAGCCCCATTTTATCCGCATCATGGACAATGAGCGTATTGACATTCGGAATATCTACGCCGGTCTCGATAATGCTCGTACTCACCAGTACATCATATTCCCCGTCGAGAAAATCAAGGATCGTCTTCTCCAGTTCCTGCTCGGACATTTGCCCGTGCCCGATGCCTACTTTGGCATCCGGAACAAGTCCTGAAATCTGGGCCGCCATCTCCTGAATGCCTTGCACGCGGTTATACAGGTAATACACCTGGCCGCCCCGGGCAAGCTCCCGCTCAATGGCTTCGCGGACCAGCGACTGGCTGTGCTCCACCACATAGGTCTGAACCGGGAAGCGGTTCTCCGGAGGCGTTTCGATGACGGACAGGTCGCGTACTCCGAGCATCGACATATGCAGCGTGCGCGGAATCGGCGTCGCCGTCAGCGTAAGCACGTCCACATTGATCTTGAGCTTCTTCAGCTTCTCCTTGTGCGTCACGCCGAACCGCTGCTCCTCATCGACAATCAGCAGTCCAAGGTCCTTGAAGACAAGATCCTGGGACAGGAGGCGATGCGTGCCGATCACGATATCGACGGTTCCGGCCCGGATCCCCTTGATAGTCTCGTTCTGTTCCTTCCGGCTGCGGAAGCGGCTGAGCACCTGAATGTTGAACGGATAGCCGGCAAACCGCTCCCGGAACGTCTCATAATGCTGCTGGGCCAAAATAGTGGTCGGCACGAGCACGGCTACCTGCTTGCCTTCGATCGCCGCCTTGAAAGCCGCCCGGATTGCTACCTCCGTCTTGCCGTAGCCTACGTCTCCGCACAGCAGCCGGTCCATCGGACGGCTCTTCTCCATGTCTTTCTTGATCTCTTCGATCGCGCGGAGCTGGTCCCGGGTTTCCTCATAAGGGAACATTCCCTCAAATTCCCCCTGCTCCGGCGTGTCCTTGTCAAAGCCATACCCGGGCGAAGCCTGCCGCTCGGCATACAGCTTGATCAAGTCGTCGGCAATATCCTCAACCGAAGACCGCACCTTATTTTTAACGCGTGCCCATTCATTTCCGCCAAGCTTGTAAACTTTGGGCTCTTTATCTTCGGACCCGACATATTTCTGGATCAGATCGATCTGATCGATCGGTACCGACAGCTTGTCGCCGCCGGCATAAAGGATGTGCATGTAGTCCTTATGAATACCGGCTACCTCAAGGGTTCCGATGCCCATATATTTGCCGATGCCGTGATTCTGGTGAACGACGTAGTCCCCCACTTTAAGCTCGGTATAGCTTTTGATCCGTTCAGCGTTGTCCATGCTGCGTCCGCCCTTGCGGATCTTACGCTGCTTCTGCGAGAACATCTCTCCTTCCGTAATGACTACGAAATGAGCGGACGGCAGCTCGAAGCCGGTCTGCAAATTCCCCTGCACAATGGAAGGCATCTCAATTCCATAATCCTCCAACACACGAATCATCCGATCTTTGCGCTCGGCATTGCTGGCGAGCATGACCACCTCTGCCCCGCTCTTCTTCCATCGTTCCATCTCGGCCTTGAGGACGTTCATTTGTCCATGGAAGTCCTGCATGCTCCGGCTGACGAAGTTCAGAATATTTTGCGGCTGCGTATGAGGCACCTGGCGCAGGAAGATCGAAAGGAACAACGTTTGAAACGGACGATGGTACAGCACCTTGTCGCTATGCACTGATAGCGGCATTTCCGGCAAACTTTTGCCGTTTTGGAACAAATGCAGGTTCCACTCGGCCTCGTCCCGCTCCAGCTGTTTGGCTGTCTCCAGCAGCCGTGCGGGCTCATCCAGGATAAGCAGCGCATCCTTCGGCATATAATCAAACAGCGTCTGCTGCTCCGGGTAAATCAAGGAGATGTATTTGTAATTTTCCGCAAAATAGACATGCTCGCGCAGCAGCTCGATCTCGCGGGAAATTTCCTGTTCCAGATGATGACGCGCCTGCCGGTCCGTCATTTTCTCAAGCTGCGCCGCGAGGCGCTGTCCCGCCTGATCGGCCGCCCGCGCAAGGCGATCCGTCCCGGCAATCAATTCCTTGCACGGCGTAATAGAGACCTCCTTCACCTGGTCCACCGAGCGCTGGTCGGACGGGTCAAAAATGCGGATCGAATCAATCTCATCGTCAAACAGCTCGACACGGTAAGCCAAGCTTGAAGTCAACGGGTAAAAATCTATGATTCCGCCCCGAATGCTCATCTCCCCGCGCGACTCCACCCGTTCCACGCGCTCGTAGCCAAGCTCTACCATGCTGCTCAGGAAGGCATCGAGCTTTAGTGTTCCACCAAGCTTCAGGTGGACGCCTGCACGGGCCATAACGTCCGGTGAAGGCAGCAGCCTGCGAACGCCGGAAAAAGGGACGACGATTATGCCGCGGAACCCCTGCGACGATTTTAGGAGCACTTCAATGCGCTGGGCCAGCGTCTCGGGGCTCGATATGGCTGATTCCGCCGCCACCAGTTCATTCGCCGGATAGAGCAGCACCTGATCCGGTGAGAGCGCTTCCTGCAAATCTTCTGCAATTTTCTGGGCCGAAAACATATTATGGGTCACGACGAGCAGCGGACGCTTTAATTGTTCATGGAGCGCAGCCAGCATCACCTGACGGGATGATCCGGACAGTCCGGAAACCAGCTGCTCCTTCATGCCGGCCTCGACGCCGGCTGTCAGCGACTGAAAATCGGAATCCTTGGAAAAAGCCTGTATGAGTGCTTGTAACAAAAGCGGCACCTCTCTTATCTTCTTCGGATAGGCGTTTTTGCCTCCTATCCTTCTCTTTAAGTATTTCTCTTCCAAACTAACCAAAATAAGCCTCAGCAAAATGGCCAAGGCTCTATAGCGTCTCATTTGATCGGTTCCCTGATCCTTCCGGCTCGCTGCTTCATGCCTTACTGCAGAGGGTTGCCGATCAGAATCAGTTCCGGATTCATTTCCATTGCTTCCCTGCAATAATCGCAAGTAACCCGAACGGTTACTTCCCCATTAGAATCATACGCTATTATATCTCTACGTTCATCAGGGGTCAAGGCATGAAACCCGAGCTGCCCCTCGGACACAAAGGGGGAGTCGATTCTTCCAATGAACGTTTTACAATGTCTGCAAACATAGTTTATTGCCATCTGTACGCCTCCTGAAGGTTGAATTATACCTTCATTATGCCCGGAGACCGTCTCTATTAGCCGCCAAAGCGTATAGATTAGCGGTTAAATTTCGCCATCGTCTGCTCAAAGGTAGCTTGAAGGCTGAATTCCAGTGCGTCGCAGGTTTGCTCAATGGAAGCATGCAGCGGCTCGGCTTCTTTTTTCGGAAAGGTGCCCAGCACGTAGTCAATGATCGAATAGCCCGGCTCCGGACGGGATATGCCCATGCGAATCCGGTTGAAGCTTTGCGTTCCGGTATGCTGGATGATGGACTTGATTCCGTTATGCCCCCCGGCGCTGCCTTGGTAGCGGAGCCTGATTCTTCCCACTTCCGTGTCCAGGTCGTCGTACACGACGATCATATCCTCGAGCGGGACTTTGTAGTAATCCATAAAAGCCCTGACCGACTCGCCGGACAGATTCATATACGTCATCGGCTTGATCAGGTACACCTTCGTACCGCCAATCATCCCTTCGCCGAGTAACGCTTTGCACTTATGCTGCCTAACGTCTATATGATGGCGCTTTGCCATCTCATCCAAAGCCATAAAGCCGATATTATGGCGTGTTTTCTCGTATTTTGGCCCCGGGTTGCCGAGCCCGACAATCCATTTCATAGGTTACAATCCTTTCTTTCGCAAATAAAGAGGCCGCAAGACTTCAGGTAAACCTGTTTCAAATTGTTATTCTTTGTTACAATAAACCTGATCGATTTCGGGTATAGCACTACTCATAAGAAGGTGAACGCATCTTGCTTGCATTCGGTTCCGAACTTGTCCTGGATTCCCATTTTCGTGAGCACCTCGAACATCATATTCCTGTTCAGATTTATTTTCGCGGCATCCATGAAGGAATCGGCCGAATAACAGGTTATAATCGCTTTTTTGTCGAAATCGAAGGGACGCTTTACAACCGGAAATCCTATTCGTTTATTTCTCGTCCGGGTTACTGATCGCTGCAGACCTTTCGAACCCAAACCCGGTTTTCAAAAATCCGCTTGTCACCAAAGAACGTTCACAGCAAGCTAGGGGCTACTCCTCCCGGACCGGGAAGAGTTAGCCCCTGTTTTACTCTTCGAAAAGCAGCTTATTCGATTTCAAACAGCTTGCTGATAGACAGCTCTTCATGCACACGAATAATCGCTTCACCCATAAGCGGTGCTACGGACAGCACTTTAAGCTTGCTTGTCGGATTCGGATGAGTGATAGGAATCGTATCTGTAACAATGACTTCTTTCAGCGGAGAGTTCTCAAGTCGTTCCATCGCAGGTCCCGAAAGGACCGGATGCGTGCAGCAGGCATATACTTCCTTCACGCCGCCTTCCTTAAGCGCATTGGCGCCCAGCACGATTGTTCCTGCCGTGTCAATGATGTCATCGACCAAAATCGCCGTTTTGCCTTCGATATTACCGATGATGTTCATGACTTCGCTAACATTAGGCTCAGGACGGCGTTTATCGATAATTGCCAGAGGGGCGTTCAGGAAGTCCGCCAGCTTGCGAGCTCTGACCACGCCGCCATGGTCCGGAGATACGACTACCGGATTCTCAATATGCTTGGAGCGGAAATACTGGGCCAGAATCGGCACGCCGAACATATGATCGACCGGAATATCGAAGAAGCCCTGGATCTGCATCGCATGAAGATCCATGGTAATCACGCGGTGCGCTCCGGCTTTCTCAATGAGATTGGCGACGAGCTTGGCGGTAATCGGATCGCGGGAACGGGCTTTGCGGTCCTGCCGTGCGTAACCATAGTAAGGAATAACGACGTTAATGCTTTTGGCGGAAGCACGCTTGAGCGCGTCAACCATCACCAGAAGCTCCATCAGATTGTCATTGACCGGCGCGCAGGTAGACTGGATCACATAGACGTGAGAACCGCGCACACTCTCTGACAGCTTGACCTGAATCTCGCCATCGCTAAAGCTCGTTGTGTCGGAATCCCCCATCGGAATACCGATGTAATCGGCTATTTTCTGGGCAAGCTTGGGATTGGAGTTGCAGGTGAATATTTTTAACTTCGAATCACAATAAGTCATAGAATAAAAACCCTCCGTGCTGTAATAGATTGGCATAACAATCTATAAGGTCATTGATAAATGTTGTGCATGTTTGATATTCACCGGTTCATCAAGGCACCGGGTTACTTGTTCTCGCTGTCTTGTTTTTGCTTTTTGGCTTTCGCCCGGGCCCGGATTTTATCCGCGTAGCCCGCTTTGTTCTCCTGCCGCTGGCGGGCAATAGCCAGATCGTTGTCGGAGACCGATTGGGTGATGGTCGAACCCGCTACGACATAAGCGCCCTTGCCTACTTTTACCGGGGCGATCAGATTGACGTTGCTGCCGATAAAAGCGTCATCCTCAATTTCTGTAATGGATTTATTATATCCATCGTAGTTTACGGTTATCGCTCCGCAGCCAATATTTACGTTCTTACCCACTTTGGCGTCGCCAATATAACTCAGATGGGAAACTTTGGAGCCGTTTCCTAAAGTCGCATTCTTGATTTCAACGAAATCGCCGACCTTCACGTCTTCACCGAGCACGGCACCGGGACGCAAATACGCAAACGGTCCAACCGTTGTCCCGCTTCCAACCTCGGCCTGAGAGAGTACCGAATGCTTCACGGCGGCTCCGTCATGAATGATGCTGTTATCGATTTCGGTTTGGGGTCCGATCTTGCAATCTTCACCGATCTTCGTCCGGCCGCTAAGGATCGAGCCTGGGTAAATCACCGTATCGGCGCCAATTTCCACATCCGCGCCAATATAAGTGGCACCCGGGTCTATAATGGTGACTCCGTTCAGCATATGCTGTCTTACAATTCTGGCACGCATAAAAGCTTCGGCCTGTGACAGCGCCACACGGTCATTCACTCCGATCGACTCGGCCCCGTCGCTTGTCATATAAGCGGCAGCCTTCTCCCCCTGGGATACAAGAATCCCTAAACAATCGGTCAAATAATATTCCTGCTGCGCATTTTGATTGGTAACCTTGTCAAGAGCATCAAACAGTTTGGCATTATCGAAACAGTAGGTGCCTGTATTGATTTCCTTAACAAGGTTCTCCTCAGGGGAGCAATCCTTCTGCTCAACAATCCGCTTCACACGGCCCTGCTCATCACGGATCACACGTCCGTAGCCATGAGGCTCGTCCATGGATGCCGTAAGCACAGTCACGGCGGCTCCCTGCTCTTCATGAAGCGCGAAAAGAGCCTCCAGCGTCTCCGGTGTCACGAGAGGCGTATCTCCGCAGATGACAACGGTTGTTCCGTTCTCGCTTCCGAGGAGCTCTTTCGCCTGCTTGACGGCGTGACCCGTACCCAGCTGCTGCTCTTGCAATACAAACTCTGCTGTTGTTCCAAGATAGGACCTGACGGCTTCTGCACCGTGACCGACGACTACGACTTTTCGATCGCAACCCACTTTATTCACGGTGTCCAGAACATGTCCGACCATCGGTTTACCGCAAACGGGATGAAGCACCTTATACAGTTTCGATTTCATGCGCTTGCCCTGCCCTGCAGCAAGAACAATGGCTAATCTCTTCAAGTTCCCGTCCTCCTTCTCATAAACTCAATACTGAATATATCTCATTCTGGACAAAAAGAAAAGAGAACCATGCCACATGGTCTCTTTTCCCTGAACCCCAATTAAGTTAAAAATGAAAACGGCAGCTTAGGCTCCTTCTTCAATGACCTCTTCCTCAACAGCAGCGCGTTCATATTCGGCAAGCACTGCAGCCTGGATTTTCTCACGAGTTCCGGAAGAGATTGGATGAGCGATGTCACGGAATTCACCATCTGGTGTGCGTTTGCTTGGCATTGCTACAAACATTCCATTGTTTCCATCGATAACGCGAATGTCATGGACAACAAATTCGTTGTCGATCGTAATGGAAGCAATTGCCTTCATTCGCCCTTCCGAGCTCACTCGGCGGAGTCTTACGTCCGTTATTTGCATGTGTGTTCACCACCTTTTTCCAACTGAGACTTGGTGTATTATTCCACACAGCAAAGCGAAATCCTTTTTTTTCTCCGTACAAATTAACCTAAATTCAGGAATTTTTTTTGAAAAACGGTGTTTTCGACAGGATTCACCCGAATCCGTTGCCATTCTGCTAAGTTTCGACAAACGAAGCTAGCTGGCTATAAACGGTCAAAATAGTTCCCCGGATGAACGGACACACTTTTGTTTTTCGCATCCACTTCCCCGAGAGAAGCCAGTGACACATAGTCCTGAAGCAGACGCTGCTCCACAGCTCCTGACTCTACCAGGACGCCCACACCCGCGACGGTGGCATTAAACTCGGCGAGCAGATCCACCATCCCCTGGACGGTTCCCCCTGCCTTCATAAAATCATCCACAATCAGCACACGCGAGTTCTCTTTAAGAGCTCGTCTGGACAAGGTCATCGTATGCAGGCTCTTATGCGATCCCGATACGTAATTAATGCTTACGGCAGAACCTTCCGTTACCTGATGGTCTCGTCTTACGAGAACAACGGGCAAATTGAGCTGGGCCCCGGTAGCGTATGCGAGAGGGATGCCTTTCGTTTCCACGGTCATAACCACATCAATTTCAAGGTCTGCAAAAGCGGTGGCAAACAGCTTGCCGGCTTCGTTCATCAATCCCGGCAATCCGAGAAGGTCCGACATATATAAATATCCGCCCGGCAAAATGCGGTCCGGCTCGGATAACTTACGGCATAATTGATCGATAAATTCTTTGGCTTGATGGGGGGGGGCTTTGGGGATAAATTTCACACCTCCGGCTGCGCCGGCCAAGGTATGAAGCTCTCCCATCCCTTCTTCTTCAAATACTTCCTTAATGATCGCCAAGTCTTCGCTGATGGACGATTTCGCTGCTCCATAGCGCTCTGCAAAAGTCGTAAGCGGAATCAACTGGTGCGGACGGACCAGCAAATATTCCGTCATTTCCACCAGGCGCGCGCTTCTCTTCAATTTCTTCACGAAAAACCCCTCGCTAAAATCCGAATATTTTATAGAAAATATACCACCTTTGTACGTGTTTATCAAATAAAATTCCGGATATTAGAAAAAGTGTTCTTATCTCTCAGGTAAGAAGCCTTACGGCATATACCTCTTTGCAAAAACCGCGCAGTCCGTTATAAACACGCGCCACTTTGGCTTCCTTCGATACCAGACCGAACACGGTAGGTCCGCTTCCCGACATCAGCACGCCGTCGGCGCCTAGCCGTTTCATCGTCTCCTTCAGCTGCTGAACCTCAGGGTGAAGCTGGAAGGTCACATCTTCAAGCACATTGCCAAGCTCCAGGCATACCTCCGAAAAAGATTCCCGGCTGATCGCCTCAATCATCCGCCGTGCTGAAGGATGCTTCTCTACCCGATCCGCCCGGAACCGCCCGTACACCTGGGCTGTCGACACATTAATCGGCAGCTTGGCCAGCACAACCCAGCATTGAGGTGGATTGTTCAAGGGTGTGAGGACCTCGCCGCGGCCTGTAGCCAGAGCTGTTCCTCCGGTCACGCAAAAAGGCACATCCGACCCCAGCTCCGCGCCAAGCCGGCACAGCTCCTCATCGCTGATCCCGAGATTCCAAAGCCGGTTCAAGCCGCGAAGCGTTGCAGCGGCGTCGCTGCTGCCTCCGGCAAGTCCGGCTGCGACCGGGATATGCTTATCCAGATGGATATAAACGCCGCTTCGGACATTGTAACGCTCTTTGATCAGGCGGGCCGCCTGAAACGCCAGATTTTTCTCATCCAGAGGAATATATCCGGCCTGACTTGAAATAATAATGGTGTCCCTTGGCAAAGCGCTCATCTCAAGCCGATCCGCCAGATCAACCATGGTCATCACCATTTCGACTTCATGGTAGCCGTCAGGTCTTTTATGTAATACGTCCAGCATCAAATTGATCTTTGCCGGTGCTTTTTCGTAAATTTTCAAGGCGCTTCACCCACCTTCAGCAATTCCATTGAACAACTTAACATATTATAGGGGAAAACCGCTTCCAAAGTCCATCGCCTTTTATCTAAACAGGTCCGAGAGCCGCTTTCCACCATTTTAGCAGAAATGAAAGCCCGATCCCAATTTAGAAGCGGGGTCCGTATAAATCTTGCTGCTGTCCGTTGCGCGTTTTCCCGTATATGGACAACAAGACCTCCGGATGACGCCGGAGATCTCGCTCATGCCATTTCTATTTCCGTTTGGCTGCCGCCTTCTCGGCGAGCTCGATCGCTCTTTTGACCATATTGCCCGCATCCTTCGCTTTGATTCCGCCCCAGCCCTCTTCACGGACCGTATCATAGAATCCCAGTTCCTTGGCCAGTTCGATCTTCAGATTGTCCGACATGATGCTTCGTCTTCTTCGCGACATGGCTAGTCCTCCTCATATAACAGTGATGGAATAACCCATAAAGCTTATCTTCAGTGAACAAAATGTAGTATTCCCCTGCCCCTTTTCAAATACCCCGGTAATTGTTGTATCCGCTTGTGAAGGTTCTGCAGCATGTCTCAGGTCTAAATGTTATTCCATCGAAAAAAGCGACCCCTATAGGGCCGCTTGTTTGGTCAAAACTTGCTGCTTCAGGAAAGCAAATTCGGCTCGCCCGGATCCTCGAACAAAGTCACTTCGACCGTTTCCGTAAGGATGTCGGCGTAGCTGTAAGACACTCTTTTAAAAGTCTCTTGCTCCTCGTCCAGCTTTACAATAAATACAGAGGGGTAGGTTTCCTCCAACACGCCCGTCCGCTCCACCGTCTTCCGACGGCCACCGTTCGCACGAAGCGTAATCTTCTGGCCTACATAAGCATCGAGACTGTTTTTGATATCAGACAATGCATTTTTTGCCATACCTGTGACCACCTCTTTTCTTAACCATTGTACCACATCAAAGAGGTGATGTCAAAATTTAATTATTATACCAAGATGAAAAAGTAATTGTCAACGATTTTTTTTGGAAAATGAAAGAAATCCAATGAAATACAGATCATTTCAAGGGTCCGTGTTTTTTAAGGCAGTAACCGCTTTCCAGAAAAATAAAAAGGATAAGGCAGCTGCTTATCCTTTCCAGTTCCTTAGCCAAGCCTTAGGCCCGTTGCCGGAGCATGCATTGGCTTTATATTCGTCTCCTTTAGCTCTAAGTGGCTGAAGGAACAACATTCAGTTGTGACAATTCCTGAAACTTGGGAAGTCCGATCCGGTAGCTTCCTCTTGTCTCGATGCCGCCCACTCCTTGAATGCCGCTGACCGTATGGCTGAGCACATCCGTAATATGAATCGTATCGCGGACTGACGTAAAGGCCGCCTTAGCCGCGATATAAACGGGATCCAGCGCGTGAATCAGAATGCGGCCAGGAGAGCTGGCAAAATTGGCCCCGGCCTGAAGGAGCGCTTCAAAATGGGATTGGCAGGCTCCGGCCACAATGGTAAGCGAATCGAAATTACGTTCGTATTGGCGCGCGATCTGAACGGCCTCCACAAAGCTCCGTGAATTTTTATAACTCGCCAGGCTGTATAAATCGGTATTTATCCGGTTCTTGAGCACGCCGTCATGCCCCGTAATCACTACAATATCGGGACGTACGCTGGGGAGAAGCCGGTAGAGCGCATCTGCCATCGTCTTCTCATGCACATAGTGGCCCTGAGCCGGCACCCTGAGCTTTTCATACAAGTCCAGGCTCTTCTGCAGATAGAGCGGATCACCGTCCAGATGCAGTACCATGCCCGGTACCTCGAAATAAGAATGCGCGCCTATTCCAGTGCCTGAAACCGATCTGTCGGTTCCCAGAATCGCTTGATTCTGGGCATCCAAAGAGTGCCGGTCCTGATGAAGACGCTGCAAGGTTTGCTGTGCTTTTATTCTGGCCTGCTTGGCTTTGCCTGTCGGGATATCGCTCGTTACGGGGACCAGATCGCTAACGGGGGCATCGGCGAGCAGCCGAAATTCGGTTCCCTTGATAATCGCCTGGCTCCGTTCCAGCGCCTCTACCCGGAACGTTACGTCTTTTCCGTACGATTTGCGAACAACCAGGTCTCCTATTTTCGTCAAGTCCATCACCTCCATCCCATCCTATGGGCAGATGAGGATAATGGTTCCAGCCTGCGGGCGATTTTAGAAGAGCAAACGGGCGCTACTTAAGTCCGGCTTCATGAACAACATTCGAAAGACGTGCGAACTCCTGGATGCTGAGCGTTTCCGCCCGTCTGGCAGGATCGATTTCGGCGGCTTTCAGCAGCCGCTCGAGCTCGGTCCGGTCTCCCTTAGGGAAGAAGCGGCTCTTCAGATTGTTCGAGATCGTTTTTCGCCGCTGAGCAAAAGATGCCTGTACAACCTGAAAGAAAAAGCTCTCGTCCGTCACGTCTACCGGCCGCTGCTGTCTCACCTTCAGCCTGATGACGGCAGAATCCACATTCGGCTGCGGAATGAACACCGTATGAGGCACGGTACAGATCAGCTCAGGCTCGCTGAAGAACTGAACCGCGATGCTTAGACTTCCGTAATCCTTGCCTCCCGGAGCAGCCGCCATCCGCTCCGCGACTTCCTTCTGGATCATGACGACGATATTCTCCAGCGGCAGCCGTTCTTCCAGCAGCTTCATCAGAATCGGGGTCGTCACGTAATACGGCAAATTCGCCACAACGCTTATTCCGGAAAGGCCAGCGAATTCCTCTTGAAAAAGCGTCTTTAGATCAAGCTTCAGCACATCCCCGTGCACCAGCTTGATCTGCGGAAACGGGCCCAGCACTTCTCCCAGAATCGGAATAAGACGCTGATCGATTTCCACAGCAACGACTTTCCCTGCCGCCGACGCCAACTGCTCCGTCAATGCGCCGATACCGGGGCCGATTTCCAGCGCCCCCTTTGTGGAATCAAGCCCGGCAGCCCCGACGATTTTGCCAAGTATATTTTGATCGATCAGAAAATTCTGACCCAAGCTTTTTTTGAATGAAAATCCGTATTTCTGAATAATCTCCTTGGTCCGCCTTGGCGTGGAGATTTCTTCTCTCCTGTTCATGTTCGCTTCAGACTCCTTTGTCTTCCAATTGGCGCAAAGCTGCCGCAAATTCCTCCTGGCTGATCCGAAAGATGCACAGCCGCTTGTACAGCTGCTTGCCGTTGCAGTAGCCAATCCCCAAAATCTCACCGAGCAATCTCCGCCTTGCCGCAGCGCTCGGGTGGACAATAAGCCCGGCGTCCATCAGGTCTTCCCAGCCGATCTCGGGCTCCTCCTGTGCAGCCTCGCTCCGCACGCGTGCAAGGGCTTCCCGGATCGCCTCCGGCGCAGCATTCTCCACGCCGATATCGCCGCGCTTCGTGGCCGCGGACTCCGTCAGAAAAGCGTGCTTGCAGCCGAGCACCTTGGCCGCCACAATTTTGCGGATCCGCTCGCCGGCATGATCGGGATCCGTCAAAATAATAACCCCCCGCCGCTCCTGCGCCAAAGCGATCTTGCGGAGCACTGCCGGCCCGATGGCCGAACCGCCGGTTTCAATCGTATCAGCGTCAACCGCGCGCTTGATCGCGACGGTATCATCCTTGCCTTCCACCACAATGACTTCTTTAATCATTTGCAGGGCCGTCCTTTCTATACATGTAGAAACGGCAAAGCCGCCTTTTATTATGGCAAACAAAAAGAAGAGGAGGACTCCTCTTCTTTATTCTTATCTATAACATCATCATTATAATAGCGAATTCTCAAGCTAAAGTAAACGAATCAGTTGAGTTCAGGTTTTACTGGACCGATCACATAAACCGTCCGGCCCTTTTGACGTCCAAAATTATTGGCTGCTTTCAATGTATCATAATACACATCAATTTTATTGCCTTTAATCGCGCCGCCGGTATCCTCCGCACGGCGGAAGCCGAGCCCCTCAATATAAACCCACCAGCCAAGCGGAATCACATTTTTATCCACGGCGATGGTTCTTCCTTCCGTAACTCGCGTGCCGGAAGCTGTTTTTGTTCCGATTCCATCCTCTTCGGCTGAGTACGCAGTCATCGATACATTCTTCAATACTTTTTTGTAACTAAAACTGATGCCGTTCTTCGTAATAGAACCACTTCCGCTGATCTTGACCTTATTCGAAGTTCGCGTGATGCTGGCCGCAAGCACTGCCGTCTTTACAGGTTCAGGCTTCTTCGTGCCGACCGCAATCACTCTGGCTGTTGCCGGCTTTGCAACCGCTTTGCTCACCCATCGCTTCGAAATCAGCTGCCCATCCTGAAACACCTTCTCGACGTAGTGAACGGTCTGTCCGTTGCTGCCGTCCTGAATCACTTTCGTCTTGCCGGCAAGAAGCTTCGGATCCGAAGTCTTTACCGTTTGGAAAGGGACTGACACAGGCTGCCGGACGGTAATCTTGTTTACACGAACTACGCGAATCTTCATCTCTGGCGTGACCTGGCTGTCCAGGGAGGGATACACTTTATCCTGCTCCGCTACGGATACGCCGGCTTCCAAGAGTGCAATCTTGACGGTATCTGCTGTTGTGAAGCGCTTGCTGTTCTTGCCGTCGGCTATAACCGTTACCGGGGCGGCATGGTCAACGACAACCTGGTCCCCGTCCTTCAGCTTGTTGTCTATTGCCGGGGTTACCGCATCCTCCGTCTTAATGACGATTTCCTGCTCCTTCAGGAAATCCTCTACATTCGTTTGCCTGGTTTCCACGGCCATGGTCTTGCCGTCAACCTTCAGCTGGATGCTTTTCCTGCCCTGACTGTAAAGATAGGCAAAAAAACTGGATAACACCGCAATAGCAAGTATGGCATAGATTGCAATTTGACGAGTATTTTGAAAACTCCACCGCAAAACGTAAGACATACTGGATGATCGTGATTCATGGGTTTCATTCTTTCGGAAAAAGCCCACTTCTTCAGTCCTCCTCCATAGCCCCGTCGTCCTAGGTCGAAATAAGAATACATATGACGCGACTATATGACGATTTTTATACGGAATACGTAAAAAACCGCATCCCGCATCCTTCCCCAGTCTGCCTCTGCTCAGGTTTCATCACCTGTTATACAACAGTATGATGACCCTACCCCCTTTTATTCAAAAACAAAAAGAAGCCAGGAAAGAGTTAGAGGAACTCTTCCGTGGCTTCCGTTACTGTCTAGGGTGTTGTAGGATGCACGAGGTTGCCTCTCTCATGAACGCTTACGAGGTTAGCTGTCGGGTTCGGACGAATGAGAGACGTCCTATCTTGATTCATTCGCTCATGGCGTATGATCTCAAATTCACCCCAAAGACTCACGTAAAGAAATCAAATGCTTAAAGCCGCCTGTGATGATCACAGGTTCTTCGCGGCTTGCCGCATCGGTTCCCCCGTTCTCCAAAGAAGGAGATTCAGCGAGACTGGTTCATGGAACCAATAGATCAAAGTGACGTAATGGCGTCAGTCCATTACGCAATTCGATTACTGAAAAGATTCTATCCTGTTTCGATGCCGATTGTAAAGGAGTAATCAACCACGTATTTTAAAAAATATGGTTAAAAAACTGTAATAAACTACGATTTATTGATTAAAAAACTTTAATTTGTCTCGCATGCTCTTTTTTTCTCGCTTTTTGCTTCGAATTTTAACGAATCCCAAATCGTTCCAGTGCATTCCGGGTTGTTATTCTTGCAATTTCTTCCAAATCAATTCCTTTTAGCTCGGCTGCCGCTTCGGCAACCAGACGGACATATCCGGACTCGTTCCGCTTTCCGCGGAAGGGGTGCGGAGTAAGATAAGGGGAGTCCGTTTCGATGAGCAAACGGTCATCGGGAACTTTTACGAGCACCTCTTTGGGCTGTTTGGCGTTTTTGAACGTAATCGGCCCCCCGAAGGAGATATGGAACCCCATGTCAAGACACAGCTTGGCTGTTTCCCAGCTTCCGGAGAAGGAATGCATAATGCCCCCGACCTCACTTGCCTTTTCCTCGCGTAAAATGCGGATCACATCCTCATGCGCTTCCCGGTTATGGATAATAATCGGCATTTTCAACTCCCGGGCCAGTCCGATTTGACGGCGAAAAACTTCATGCTGCACCTCTTTAGGTGACGTATCCCAATGATAGTCGAGGCCGATTTCTCCGATGGCCACTACCTTGTCATGTTTGCAAAGCTCGGCAATCCACTCCAAATCCCCGTCTTTCATCGTAATCGCATCGACCGGATGCCAGCCAACCGCTGCATAAATAAAGTCGTACGTTTCGGCAAGTTTCATCGTGGACGGAATCGTTTCGCGATTAAATCCGACATTCACCATCCGCGTTACGCCCTGCTGAACCGCTCTTGCAATCGTTTCTTCCCGATCGCCGTCAAATTGGGGGGCATCCAAGTGTGTATGTGTATCGAACAGCATTTATGAATCCTCCTTATGCTTCAAGCTCATGCCTTAAAAAAGGTTGAAATATGCTCAGGCAAACGGTCTGCTACGGCTTCCAGCTTACCTTTTGGAAAATACAAATGATATCTTCCCCGGTGGATGCCGCTGATCGAACGGACTATATCCGACACCTCCGAGATTTCCTTCAGCCTTTCCTGCCGGTCCAGCAGCAGAATTTGGTGCGTTCTCAGTTCGTCTTCCGGCCGAAAAACATCATAAGGCAGATCGGCAGGAGAATCAATCTCCAGATCATACAGAGGGTCCAGTCCGACCGCTTCAAAAGACTGTTTGATTTCGTCAATAAATTCCGAGTCCATCGTTTCCATTTCCACATACTTGTACAAATTGCGCTCCATAAATCTTCCGCACAAATCGCTCAAAATCGGATCCTGTTCACTCTGCCATTTCATAAAGACCGTCTGGATCAAAGCTTCATCAAGCTGCAAATATTCCCGTACCGTCAACTCCCGGGTGAACAATCCGGGCAGGGGATCCAACATAAACTGAAAAGAGTATCCGGATGCCCACAGCTCCTTCGCCCGACGGAAAATTTGCCTCAGCAAAATTTCCGAACTTCGCGTTACCGGATGGAAATAGACTTGCCAGTACATCTGATATCTGGACATCAAATAGTCTTCTACGGCATGCATGCCCGATTCCTTGACCACTACCCGCCCATGGAACGGACGAAGCATGCGCAAAATGCGATCAATGTCGATCGTACCATAATTGACGCCTGTAAAATAAGCATCCCTGAGCAAATAATCCATCCGATCCGCATCAAGCGGACTGGATACCAGGTTGACCACAATCCGTTTGTCATAATCTTTGCGAATGACACCGGCAACCTTTTCCGGAAAATCTCCCGAAATTTGCTTTAAAATCCGATTGACCTCCGTATCGCCGAGCAATATTTTGCAGGTCCAGTCTTCGTGATCCATATGGAAAGCTTCTTCGATGGAATGGGAGAACGGCCCGTGGCCCAAATCGTGGAGAAGGGCTGCGCAAAGAGCCACCATGCGCTCATCCTCGGGCCAATCCGCATAACCGTTTCGCTCAAACTGGGAGATAATCCGCCGTGTAATTTCGTAAACCCCGAGGGAATGCGAGAAGCGGCTGTGTTCTGCCCCGTGAAAGGTCAAAAAGGTTGTTCCAAGCTGGCGGATTCTCCGAAGCCGTTGGAATTCGGGCGTATTGATAAGGGCCCAGATAAGCTCATCCTGGACATGGATATAGTTATGAACCGGATCTTTGAATACTTTTTCCTCGCCAAGAGATTGACGCATAACACAGCCTCCTTATAATCGACAAAATAAAAATTCTCGACAAATTTTGTCGAATTATGTAGAATCACAGAATATATTGTATGACTTTTGCAAAAGTTGCCGAACTCGCTAACTTGCTTGATATTACAGCGATAATTTAATTTATTCAGCAAGTATTCAGGAATTGTAACGCATATTTTCCATTAATAGGTTGACTATTATGGCAATCGTTGGTATTATGAATATCATAAAAGATAGAATGTTGTCGAATTATGACATTTAAAAATTATAGCGAGAGGGGCAAACTTCGGTTATGATGAAATCAACAGGTATTGTTAGAAAAGTAGACGAACTGGGACGCGTTGTTATCCCAATTGAACTCCGCCGCACCTTGGGTATTGGCGAGAAAGACGCTCTTGAAATTTATGTTGACGGTGAGCGCATCATGCTCAAGAAATACGAGCCTGCTTGTATTTTCTGCGGCAATGCTGAGAACGTAACGTATTTCAAAGGAAAAATTGTGTGCCACGAATGTCTCAGTGAAATGCCTACACCTGTGACAAATTAAGAATTATAGTATATAATAGGTTTACTCAAACTGTTAATTCTAACCTTTTCATATCTCCTTGGCGCCTTCCTAGGCTTGAACCCGGCCTAGTGAAGGTCTTTTTTTTTGCTTGTTTTTAAATACTCGAGCGGCAGCGGTGCAATGCATCGCTATACGGTTTTGCTTGCCCCCGCAAAATACCTGAATGTGCCCCGAAGTGAAGGCCCAGGCAACATCTTCGAAAGGGCGCCAATAGGTGCTTTGCTTACAATAAGGCGTTATAAATATCCCGCTTGGACACTCCGCGGTCTCCTGCTGCTTTCTTCATGGCTTCCTTGCGCTGCATGCCTTCCTGCTCGTAATGCGCCACATGCTGCTCAATGGATAGCTCTTGCCACCACAGCTCCTTTCTTTCCTGAATATCCCCGGCCGAAGCGCCTTCAACCACAAGGCAATATTCCCCCAGGGGCGGATGCTCCTCAAGCCGCTCCAGACATTCCTGAATCGTTCCCCGGGTCATTTCCTCATACCGCTTGGTTAATTCCCTCGCGAGTACAATCCGGCGATTGCCGAGAAGGGCAAGCAAATCCTGCAGCGTCTTGATCACCCGGTGCGGCGATTCATAGAACAACAGGGTGCCGTCGTAATCCCTCACCTGACCGACCGCCTGCTCCCGCCCCCGTTTGTCCCGCGGCAAAAAGCCGACAAATTGAAAACGCTCGGTCCCAAGCCCGGATACGATGAGTGCTGACAGCGCCGCATTTGCTCCAGGAACGGGAATGACGTCGATTCCGTGCTCAATCGCGAGACGGACCAGGTCGCTTCCGGGATCGGAAATTGCCGGTAAACCGGCGTCGCTGACAAGCGCCAGATTTTTTCCTTCTATTATAAACCGAATCAGTTCAGGACCACTGGCTGCTTTATTATGTTCATGATAACTATACAGCTTTTTGGCTGCAATATCGAAATGGGTGAGCAGCTTGCGTGTTTGCCGGGTATCCTCGGCAGCAATCAGATCGGCTTCCTGAAGCGTCCGGACCGCTCTGAATGTCATATCCTCCAAATTACCTATAGGAGTTCCCACCAAGTATAGTTTTCCGGCCCCAGGCTGGCGCGCTTCCGCAAAACTTTTCTGTACGCTTACATTCATATTCTTCCTCCGCTGGTTCCATAATAAATATCCATAATTTCCCCGGTATACTTTCCGTCCTCCCCATATACAATCAGTGGCGGCTTCAACCGGATATCCGGTTTCCCATCTCTCAGCGCCTCTATTAATACCATATTGGCCTCAAGGTCAATTCTTGGATGGACAAAACGCAGCACCTTCGGTTCAAGCCTGTACTGCCGAAGCAGCGTAATAATCTCTCCTAGACGCTGGGGCTTATGTACCATAAATATTTTACCCCCGGGACGAAGCAATCGCATTCCAGCAGCAATGATTTCTTCCAGGCTGCCATGGATTTCGTGTCTGGCCATTGCCTGGTGCCTGTTCAGCTTCTGGTCTCCCGTCTGCAGCGGCATATAAGGCGGATTGACCGTAATCGCATCATAAATATTAGGACCGACTGCGTTCGATAAATCGCGGAGGTCGCCTGTTCGGATTTCAATCCTATCTTCGAGTCCGTTCAGCCGGACACTGCGCCTCGCCATATCCGCAAGTCTCTCCTGGATCTCAATGCCTTCAATCCTTGCTTTTGTCCGGGCCGATAACAAAATCGGAATGACACCGTTGCCCGTGCACATATCAAGAATTCTTCCCTTTTTGGGCACAGCGGCAAACCTGGACAGCAGTACGGCATCCATAGAGAAGCTAAACACCTCATCGCTTTGAATCAGCTGCAGTCCTTCATTCATCAGATCATCGATCCGCTCGTTTTCATAAATGTCGACGTTCCCGTTCATTCCAGTTCGATCCCTCTTTATTGCGGCGCTTTTAGGCCCTATACTTTAAAAAAAACCGTAGGTTCTCACCTACGGCCTTCTACTTATTCAAAAATGACAGACAAAACAGGCAGTCGCCTTCGGTTCGTAAATGCCCATAATACACATTGCAAATATGAAAGCCTTCGTGGTAAAGACGCGCCAAATTATCGTGTCCTTCGCCAACCACATCGGATTTGGACTCCCCTTCTGCCTGCTCTGCACGGTTCGGGACAGAAGCGTCTCCCCGCTCTTCGGTTTCCCTCTTCAACACTTTGCGAAGCTGCTCGTTCTCCGTAGAGAGGCGCTGGTTCTCTTCCAGCAATTTCTTGACTTCCAGCTTCAAAACTCCAAGTTCACTTTGAGCCTCGCCCATTTGCGATTCCATTTGCTGTAAATGTGCAAAAATATCTCTTTTCTCCAAGTTCCCACCCCAGAGTCAGTCTCTATGGTATTTACTTGATGACAACGTCATCTAGCGAAAGTTCCTTGACTTTGCCGATTTCAAAAAGTTGAACATGCACGGTACGAGAACCGGAATTGAGTCCGACCACTTTGCCTTCCCCGAGGGAGGTAATAACGAACTTGCCTACGCTCGGGAGCTCTTCTTTGATGCTCTCGTAATTGTCATGCTCAAATTTCAAACAGCACATCAATCTTCCGCATAAGCCTGAAATCTTCGTCGGATTGAGGGACAAGCTCTGATCTTTGGCCATCTTGATCGACACCGGTTCAAAGTCGCCCAGCCAGGAGGAACAGCAGAGGATGCGTCCGCAAGGACCGATACCTCCCAGCATCTTGGCTTCGTCTCTGACTCCGATCTGTCTCAGCTCAATCCGGGTCCGGAAAATGCTGGCCAGATCCTTGACAAGCTCACGAAAATCGACACGCCCCTCGGCCGTGAAATAGAAAATGACCTTGTTGCGATCAAACGTATACTCCACGTCAACCAGCTTCATTTTCAAATCATGGTCCTTGATTTTATTTAAACATGTCGTAAAGGCGTTCTTTGCCGCAAGCTTGTTCTCCTCTACAACACGACTGTCCGATTCATCGGCGATTCGGATGACTTTCTTCAGCGGCAGCACTACATCCGACTCATCTACGGTCTTCCTGCCGATCACCACTTTACCGTATTCCACTCCGCGAGCGGTTTCCACGATCACGAAGTTATCCTTCTCTACGGGGAAATCAAGCGGATCGAAATAATAAATCTTGCCCGCTTTTTTAAAACGGACGCCCACTACAGTGTACAAAAACTAACCCCCTTGTATTACAGCACATTGTTCAAAAGAACACTTCCCGGGATAACACCGTTTCCCGTAAACCTTAAACTACCGGGAGATAGCTTGTCTCTTCAGTTCCAGACCGGAACCGCTTGTCCTACACCTATCAAAAATTGCTCTAAACAAAGCTGGCCATTCATGTTGTACCGGAGCTTTTTCTTGGCCTCTGCCGCTTGAGCCATACAGGAAACCCAGGCTCCGGCACTGCGGGTTCCGGCTGTCTTGGAGATAAACTCCCATTCATCTATAAAAACGATACTATCGTGCTTGTTCGCCTGAGCTTGAATCAAATCCTTAAACCATAAATGGAACATATCGAATATGAGTTCCAAGTGGTCACCCAAACCGGCTTTAAAAACGCTCTGTTGAGCGGTAATCAAAGGAGATCCGCCTCTGCCTGCAGATTCCTTCCCTAATTGTAACACTACGTTTCTAATTTCTGCAAACCAATTCTGGCTTGCCAAATCACGGCAGGCGTCGATTCCCGCAGCCAAATGAACCGCACAGCGGGCGATCGCATCGGGGATTCCTTCATCGCTAAGCCGCTGCAGCATGTGCATGGGGTCCAGCGGTACAAAAGGCACCCATTGCCCTCTGGATTGAATGGTAGGAAGCAGTGATCTTCCGTTATTCGTCAGCAGAATAGCTACCGCCGGAGAAGGCGGTTCCTCCAGAAACTTCAGCAGACTGTTGGCAGCCTGGACGTTCATTTTATCGGCCTGATCAATAATATAGGCTTTAGGATTTCCGCTTTCCGAACGGTAAGAGAACATGCGCTGAAGATCACGGATTTGGTCAATCTTGATGGCCGAACCTTCCGGTCTGATGACATGAAGGTCCGGATGATTGCCATGAAGCAGCTTGCGGCACTCCAGACATTTGCCGCACGCGTCTTCCGTCCCTTCCAAACAGAAGAGAGCCTGAACGAAAGCAAGCGCCATTTCCATCTGTCCGCTTCCGGGAGGCCCGTTAAAAATATAAGCATGCGATATTCGGTTACGCTTCAACCCGTTTTGCAGCAATTTTTTGGCCGTATCCTGCCGGATCAATTCTTTAAATGACATTAGGCTCACACTTTCTACCCGGATTATGCATAATCCCTCTATGATCAATATTAAAAACTTAAATTAATGAGCAGTCCGCGAATTTCTCCGATTTTCTCCAGAAGTTCAAGCCTTCCTTGTTCGGTGCCAAGCAATTCTTCGCCCATCTCCAGCAATGCGGAATCAATCTCGTCGAGCAGCTTGTAGCGTTTCCCCCGTCCTCTTCGGTCCCAGCCCTTGGTCTCCTTCATTCCGACACCGCGACGTACTGTGTCCTCCAAAAACCGTTTGACCATCAATCGGTATGCTTTCAGTTCGCGTACGGTCATGGATCTGGCCAAACGGTCGCCCTGCTGCTGAATTTCCTTCAGCCGGCGGTTCAATTCCTGCTGAGACGCCTGTTCACCATGCTGCTGCATGACGTCCGAAAAGCTTTTGGCCGTGACCTGCTTCGCTGCTCCTTCCGATATGCCTCTTCTGCTGGTTAAAGGTCTATACCCCGGTTCGATCTTCACCTGTCATCTCCGCCCATCTACAGCGTATTATTTTAAAACATGCGCAAAACGGCTACATAATCCACAGGATCTCGTAACCGCCTGACCATTCAGCAGCATTCTTTGGCGCCAATTAGAAACCGCAAGGCCGTCCTATAAAAGACGGCATCCGTTTCTGCGAGAACTATAAAAAGTATAGGGGCCCCTCTCGCTTATACTTTCTTATAGTTTGAAGAAACATTCTATCTTTAAAAGGGGAACGAAACCCTTAAAAATGCTCAAACCGATCTACAGGAAGCACAAATACCGTAGCTCCTCCAACCTGTACTTCAACAGGAAGCGGCAAATACGAATCTGTCGTTCCGCTCATAGGTGTCACAGGCGTAACCAATTGCTCTCTCACCTTGCAGCTGCTTCGAATAACGTCCAGTACGGTTTCAACCTGACTGTCGTCAACCCCGATCATGAACGTTGTGTTTCCCGCACGAAGAAACCCACCGGTACTTGCCAGTTTCGTTGCCCGAAAGTTCGCTTTTACAAGCGCTCCGGATAAACGGTTGCTGTCCTTGTCCTGGATAATCGCAACAATCAGCTTCATATTGCAGCCCCTCCTCATTAGGTTTATAGATAAATGCTATCGATTTATCTATCTTCTATTATATCGCATATTTTATTATTTATTTGACAAATCTGTTGAAAATTCCTGTAAGAACATTGATAAACGCTCTTTGGCCTGCCTTGCCACTTCCTCCGGCCGTTTCTCGGCATCAATCATGACAATCCGCTGCGGATACATGGCTGCTACCCTTTGATAGCCTTCTCTTACTTTATGGTGAAACTGCAAAGCTTCCAGATCAAGCCGGTTGACTTCCCTCCCGCGGCCCGCTGCAATTCTGGCAAGGCCTGTTTCGGGCTTCACATCCAAATAAAAAGTTAGATCCGGAAAACGGCCTTCCGTCGCAAAAGCATTGATGGATAGTACCTCCGGAATGCCAATGCCGCGTGCATATCCCTGGTAAGCTAGACTGCTGTCAATAAACCGGTCGCACAGCACTGTCGTTCCTTGCGCAAGCGCGGGCTCTACCTTCTCGACCAGATGCTGACGCCGTGCCGCCGCATATAGCAGCGCTTCGGTGCGAATATCCATCTCCGTATGGTCCGGATGCAGAAGCAGCTCGCGAATGCCTTCAGCGATCCGTATTCCTCCCGGCTCTCTTGTTGCGATATAAGGCAGCCCTCTGCTCTCCAGCAATTCGGCAAGCTGCTGCATCATTGTCGTTTTTCCTGATCCTTCTCCTCCTTCCAGCGTAATGAATAATCCTTTTTTATGGGCTGTGTTCATCTTCGTCCTCCGGTATCCTGCTGTTTTTTGTATACTTGAAGCCGGCACAGCGAAGGATCGGTTGCTCCCTGAAACCTCGCTCCGGCATTTCTTAGAGCGATCAGGCGTTGTACAACTCCTGCTGCAATGGGCTCGCCGGGATACAGCAGCGGAATGCCTGGCGGATAAGGAATGACCATCTCCGCTGCCTTTCTCCCCTCGCTCTGCTGCAGCTCTATCATTTCTATTTCCTCTTTCACCGGAGGCTCAAGTCCAAATGGGGTGGGTTCGGAGACGGCTTCTCCCTCAAAATTGTTCCACGTGGAAAGTTCCACGCATGCAATATTCGTTATCCCGTCATCTCCGCTATTCGGCGCAGAATCAAAAACCATCTCTGCCTCCATACTATGCAAAACGCCCAGCAAATGATCAATATCCTCTATTCGAGTGCCCGGCCCAAGCGCCAAAACTGTATAGCGCTCGTCGCTCATCTCAGGCACACATCCATGGCGCTCCAGCTGTTCCTGCAGCCTGTATCCGCTCCACTTCCCTTCTCCGTCATACAGCACGGCTTTAAAGGGATCCTGGCTGGTGTAGGAGTGTACAACCGGATTGTCCATATCGTGCAAGTGCAGGTGGTCCGGATGGATATCACCTTTATTATTACCACCGCTAGCCGGTCTGCTAAACACGGATGAGCCGTTCTGCTCCCGGTTCTCAGACTGCCGGGTACAGTCAAGCATCTTGATCCGCTTCAGCTGCTTCAATGCGGCCTTAAGCTTCCTGGCCGCATTCAGGCTTTCCGCGAAGGCCGCTCTGCCTTCGCGCTCCAGCCAGCCCCGACATAGGTCAAGCGAAGCCATGACCAGATAGGAGGGGCTGGAGCTCTGCACCATCGCCAGCCGCTGCCGCAGCAGCGGACGGTCCAGCAGCGGTCCCTGCACATGCAGCATGGCGCCCATCGTCAGGGCGCCGAGCATTTTGTGCGTGGACTGCACGACCCCGTCCGCGCCTTGCGACAGCGCGCTCGGCGGCAGCTCTGCGGCCAGCCCGTAATGCGCTCCGTGGGCTTCGTCCACGAGCAGCGGGACACCGGCCGCATGGCACTGCTCCGCAAGCGCGGCCAGCTCACCGCCCATCCCGTAGTAGTTAGGGTGTGTGATCAGTACGCCCTTGGCGCCGGGATACCGGCGCAGGGCTTCACACACCGTCTGCAGCGCCGGGATGGTTGCCAGACCGCTTGCGCCGCCAATCTCCGGCGCAAGAAACACCGCCTGTGCGCGCGCCAGCATTAATCCGTGGATCACGGATTTGTGCACATTCCGCTGCACCAGAATGATGTCGCCCGGTGCTGTGCACACCGTAAGAAGCAAAGCCAGATTGCCCACTGTGCTTCCTCCCACCAGGAAGTGGGTTTCCTCCGCTCCAAAATAATCAGCCGCCAGCTCCTGCGCCTCGCGGATAACCCCTTCGGGATGATGAAGATCATCCAACCCGGTGATCTCGGTTGCATCTATCTTCATGGCATTCCCGAGCGGTCCGCTGTCAGTCTGGGCATACATTCTTCCATTCTTATGCCCCGGGACATGGAAAGATGTATCCGCACGTTTCATATACCGATTCAAAGCCTCCCATAAGGGGGCAGATCCTTCTTTATGCTTGTTCACGTTAAGGGTCCTTCCGAAAATAGCATTTACCCTATTTTAACGTAAAAAAATTTCTTCGCCTACCGATGTACACTAAAAAGGACCCACATCCCCATGCAGGCCCTAATCAGATCGATTTAAGCATTTAATTGCACCCAAATCTGTTTCATTCGATGGATGAAGTAATCGTATTTATCGTCTTTGACGTCGGTCCGAACCATTTCCGTTTCACAGTCCTCACAGATAAATTCAGAAACAATGGTAATGCCCTGCGATTTCTGCTGCCCGCAAATAATACAGGTATTCGCTTCCTGCTCTTCGGAATCCATTTGCTCGATCTGTTCTTCCATATGCGATCCCACCTTATCGCTCTTTTACTATCAGTATGCCACAGAGTCTATCTATTTAAACCAGTCTGATAGCCTTCTGCCTATATATTCTATGCAAAAAGCAACGTTTAGGTGTTTGTACCCCGAAAGCGCTCAAAAATGCTTTTGATTTTGCCGATATACTTATAAAAGTGCGCTTGATCCGTGTTATGTTTAAGGAGGAGTGTGATTTCCATGAATTTGGAACAAAGTACAAATGCAACATTTTATCAATATCGGCTTCTTAAGAAAACTACTTTTTCCAAGCTCCTTACTCAAGGTCTTGTCCTTGTTCCTATTCTTTGCTTGATTGGATTAACCGTCTTTCATGGTCCGCTTAGCATTGTAAATTTCCTTCTGGCGGCTCCAATTTCGCTATGGATCCAATTTGTTATCTGCCGCTCCGTCTTAATTATTGTCAGCCATTCCTATAACAAGCACTGGCGCTTCTCCTGGCGTTTGCCCTGGGTCGGATATATGCCGAACCAATATATTTGGTATAGCATTTTTAGAAAAGTCCATTTGCATTATACGTGGATCGGACTCTGCATTATAGCTGTTCTTATTCCCTGGTCGCCTATAAGCCTAATCATTTCTTTATTGTTTTGGCATTTGTGGCTGCTGTTCCCCAGGCTGTTCACCTTTGCCGTACTGCTTAATCAGCGCAAAGACGGGATGATCAAGTTTAACGAACAAGACGTTTCTTACTATATTCAATAAATAGCCTTACGTAGAAAAACATAAAACCTGCCGTCCTTCAAAAGGAGCAGCAGGTTTTATGCGCTATGCAGGTTTGTTAAGCTGTTCCAGCACCAGCAGCTAGGGACTATTCTTCAGGCCACGGACAGCCGCCTTCTCGGTTTTAGGGACGTAAATGGTGAATGAATTTTTTTGCAGAGACAATTGCACAACTTGATTATTTTTTATAAAAACACGTGTAGACTGTGTTTGCGCTTCCTTGTTTTCCGTCCATCCCCAAGCCTCAATTTCCTTCTCATAGGCAGCAGGCAAGGTGCTGTTCTCCTTCAAGCCGGGAACCGAATAGCGTACATAATCCATTTTTGCGTTACTTGGAGCTGTTTCCGTTTTACTCGCCTCTTTCGGGACAGGAAAGCTCTTCTCCACAGCCGCGCCTTCATACACCTTCCAGGTCGGCTCTGCCGAGCTGCAGCCCGAGATCAGAAGCAGCAGAAATGCTGCCACCAGCAAGCAGAATAAATACCATTGGGATCTTATTTTTATGATATTCTCCTCCTTACCGTTGTAAATTATTCCGCGTCTATGAATACGTTGGAGAAGTCCGATTTTTATCATCACAATTTGAATGAATCTCCACCCTATATTATATAAGGCGTTTCTTTGGGAGGAGTAACAAAATAGTTACATTCATTTTAATAGTCCTTCATCTAACTCTATCTGCATCACAGCTCACTTTGTATTTGCAAAAAAATAAAAACCACCACCGATGATCGGCAGTGGTTCTTCGCTTGGCGGCGTCCTACTCTCCCAGGACCCTTCGGTCCAAGTACCATTGGCGCTGGAGGGCTTAACGGTCGTGTTCGGGATGGGTACGTGTGGAACCCCTCCGCCATCGCCACCAAACGGGCATTTGTATAACAAATGCTTGTTTCAAGCTTGATCGCTTGAAAACTGGATACGAAACTTCTTTGCGTCTTAGCCCCGCCAGTTTTCACTTAGTGGGGTTTGTTTTGGATAAGCCCTCGACCGATTAGTACTGGTCAGCTCCATGCATTGCTGCACTTCCACCCCCAGCCTATCTACCTCGTCGTCTTCAAGGGGTCTTACGATTTGGGAAATCTCATCTTGAGGGGGG
>NZ_JAIOGQ010000003.1 GCF_019904135.1 Paenibacillus caui
CCGGCGTGGTGCATGGGAAATGTCTCGAAACACAAATAATGCCCTTCCGACTTCTTTCTGGGAAGCGAAAGGGCTGAAAAGTTTGCTTTCTCGTTATTTGGAACTTCGTTAACCTTTTGGAACCGCCGTATGCGGACCCGCATGTACGGTGGTGTGAGAGGACGGGGGTTAGCCGCCCCCTCCTACTCGATTATAAGAATAATGATTAGTCCGATGCTTTGACGGGAGTGGCATCGCTCCGGTACAATCAAGAAAGGTTTCAAGGTTAAATCCGACAGGAGGACTGACAAAAGGATGAATGTTGTCAATAATCCGCTATCCTCACGGCAGCCTTTGGCCGCCGCGTTAACAGCGGATTTTGCCCGTGTAGGGCATTTATATGAAAGTGATGCGGCTGATCAGGCAAGCTGGAGCGCAAGAGCGGCATGGCTGGATGAAACCGAGAAAAGCCGCTTGGACCGCAAGTCGCTTGTGCAAATCCTCCGCAATTATAACAATCGGTATAATTCGTATCCGCAAGTAGCCGACTCTTTGAACCGGCTGGAACAGACGGGAACGGTTGCCATCGTAGGCGGACAGCAATCGGGGCTGTTCACGGGTCCCCTGCTTGTCATTTATAAAGCGGCAACGATCATTCTGGCGGCGAAAAAGGCGGAGGCCGAGCTTGGCCGTCCCGTAGTCCCGGTATTCTGGATCGCTGGGGAGGACCATGACTGGGATGAAGTGAATCATACATATGTCCTTTCCAGAGATCTGAAAGTGACCCGAATCCGTCTGCACAGGGAAGACGATCTCCGAACGCCGGTAGGCTGTACGAAGGTGGAAGAGGAGGAATGGAACAGAGTCATTCAGGAATTGGATGAACTGCTTCCGGATACGGAGTTCAAGCCGCAGCTGATCAATCAGCTGCAGTCAAGCTCCGGTGGAACGCTTACGGCGAGTTTTGCTACGCTGATAGGGAACCTGTTTGGACGCTTTGGACTCATTTTGCTCGATTCATCCGATCCTGAGCTGCGCCGGCTGGAAAAGCCGGTGTTTGAAGAGCTTGTGAAGCGCAACGATGAATTAACAGCCTGTTATATGGAAGCGGCCCGGGAGGTTCGCCAGCTTGGACTTGAGACCCAAGCAGACGTTGCGGAGGATGGCGCCAATCTGTTTTATATCCATGAAGGGGAGCGCCTGCTGCTGTTCAAGCATGAAGACCGTTATGCCGACCGAAAAGGCCGGGTTTCTTTTTCCAAAGACGAGCTGATTCAGCTTGCTGCCAAGTGTCCCGAACGCTTCAGCAACAATGTGCTGACCCGTCCGCTCATGCAGGAGGCGCTGCTGCCTGTACTCGGGTTCGTGCTTGGGGATGGCGAGATTGCCTACTGGGGACTATTGAAAAAGGCGTTTGGCGTGCTTGGCTTTAAGATGCCGATTCTGCTGCCCCGGATGTCTTTTACCGTGGTGGAGGGAACGCTGCAGAAGTATATGGATAAATTCGGGCTTTCGTTTGAGGATGTAGAGGAACGATATCAGGAAAGAAGAGAGGCCTGGCTTGCCGAGCAGGACTCGCTGCATTTGGACACCCGGTTTGATGAAGTGAAGGCCGCATTCGGGAGCATGTACGAACCGCTTGTAGAACAGCTCGGGACGATCCAGAACGGTCTGCTTAAGCTTGGAACGTCCAACAAAGAAAAAATTTATGACCAGATTGAGTATTTGCGGGACAAAGCCAAGGATGCGCTGGCCAAAAGCAATGAAGCTTCGCTTCGGCATTGGGACCGGATTTATTTGTCGCTTCAGCCGCACGGCAAGCTGCAGGAGCGGGTTTATAATGTGTTCTATTACCTGAACCGGTATGGACAGGATGATTGGATCGACCAAATCATGTCTATTCCCTATGAGACCAATGGAGGTCATCGGTTGATCTTGCTCTAGGCCGGATCGGAATGGGCGTTTGATCTTTATCTATATATTAAGGAGGATGAATTCATGGCGGCAAACGCAAAAGAAAACAGTCTTATCAAGGACATCGGACTGGCTCCGGAAGGACATCTGAAAATTGACTGGGTGGAGGCTCATATGCCTGTACTGAACCGGGTCCGGGAAAAATTTGAACAAGAACAGCCTTTCAAGGGGCTGAAGGTAACGATTTGCCTTCACCTGGAAGCCAAGACGGCTTATCTGGCCAAGGTGGTTCAGGCCGGAGGCGCGGAAGTGACAATTACGGGCAGCAACCCGCTTTCCACACAGGATGACGTATGCGCTGCGCTCGTGGAAGACGGGATTACCGTATTTGCCAAATACGATCCGGAGCCTGAAGAATACAAGCAACTGGTCAGAAAATCGCTGGAGTCTAAGCCGGATCTGATTATCGATGACGGCGGCGATCTGGTGACGCTGCTGCAGTCCGAATGTCCGGAGCTTGGCGTGAATATCCGCGGCGGGGCGGAGGAAACAACGACGGGGATCATTCGATTGAAAGCCTTGAACAAACAAGGACTGCTCAAGTTCCCTATGGTTGCTGTGAACGACGCTTACTGCAAATACCTGTTCGACAACCGTTACGGTACCGGACAGTCGGCCTGGGACGGCATCATCCGCACGACCAATCTGGTCGTGGCCGGCAAGACGGTAGTTGTCGTCGGCTATGGCTGGTGCGGCAAGGGAGTTGCCATGCGCGCCAAAGGTCTTGGAGCGAACGTCATTGTAACGGAAGTGGATGCGATTAAGGCGGTTGAAGCGCATATGGACGGTTTTCGCGTCATGCCGATGGTCGAAGCGGCCAAGCTGGGCGATTTCTTCATCACGGTAACCGGCAACAAGTATGTGATTAGCGGCGAGCACTACGATGTCATGAAGGACGGAGCGATTCTGGCGAACGCAGGACATTTCGACGTCGAATTCAGCAAGCCGGATCTCGAGGCCCGCAGCGAATCGATCCGTACGGTCCGCAAGAACATTGAGGAATACCGCCTGAAGGACGGCCGTAAAATTTTTGCGATCGGCGAAGGCCGCCTGGTGAATCTGGCTGCAGCTGACGGGCATCCTGCTGAAATTATGGACACGACGTTTGCGCTCCAGGCGCTGTCTTTGAAATACGTGAACGATCATTACCGCGAAATCGGCAAGACTGTGGTTAACGTCCCTTATGATCTGGATGAACAGGTGGCCAGATACAAGCTGGAAGGCTTGGGAATTACGATTGATACGTTAACCGAGGAACAGAAAAAATATTTGGACAGCTGGCAGGCTTAAGGTACCCCTTTCGCTGCAGCTCAAGCTCAAAGTCTTCTTTTCCGTATGCTTGCGGGGAAGAAGGCTTTTCTTTTTTTATAGGCATTGTCTGAAATTACCACTATATTTTTTTGCGGCTTAGCAGGAAATCAGAGGGGGATGCAGAATTAGTATTACTCATAAGTGGTGGAAAGTGGGTTAAAGTGGGGGAAAGAGGTAAGGAGTGAGACAGTCTGATGTTTATGGGGGAATTCCAACATAGCATTGATGACAAAGGACGGATCACGATTCCGGCCAAGTTTCGCGACTCCTTGGGAGCCTCTTTTGTCGTAACCCGCGGTCTTGACCACTGCCTTTTCGTATATCCGCTCGAGGAATGGGGCGTGCTGGAGAATAAGCTGAAGGCTCTGCCGCTTATGAAATCCGATGCGCGCGCGTTTACCCGCTTTTTTTTCTCGGGGGCGACAGAATGCGAATGGGATAAACAGGGAAGGGTAAATTTACCGGCAAATTTAAGAGAATACGCCAAGCTAGAGAAGGAATGCGTCGTTCTCGGCGTATCCAACCGCGTGGAGATCTGGAACCGCGATATTTGGCAGCAGTACTTCAGCGAATCCGAGGATACGTTTAACGAAATTGCCGAGAAACTGGTTGATTTTAATTTTGATTTGTAAAGAAATAAAAAATGCATCAACATCTGGAGGTTTGCAGCTTGTTTCATCACATCACAGTGCTCAAAGAAGAAGCGACGGAAGGGCTGCACATTAAGCCTGACGGCATCTATGTCGATTGCACGCTTGGCGGGGGAGGCCACAGCTCGGTAATCTTGTCGAAGCTGGGTCCCGAAGGCAGATTAATTGCTTTCGATCAGGATGACTGGGCGCATGACAATGCCAAGGAAAGGCTGAAGGAATATGCCGACAGGTTGACACTGGTCAAGAGCAATTTCAGGCATCTGGAAGAGAAGCTGAGCGAGATTTCCTTTGTTCCGCAGCACGATGGCATTCCGCAGGTGGACGGCATTTTGTTCGATCTGGGCGTGTCTTCACCCCAGTTTGACGAAGGGGAACGCGGGTTCAGCTACAATGCCGACGCCCCGCTGGATATGCGGATGGACCGCACCTCGGAACTGACTGCACGGGAAATTGTAAATGAATGGCCGGAGAAGGAAATCGCGCGCATCCTGTTCAAGTACGGAGAAGAGAAATTTTCGCGCAGAATTGCCAGGGTTATTGCGGAGCGGCGCCAACAAGCGCCGGTTGAAACAACCGGTGAGCTGGTTGAACTGATCAAGGAAGGGATTCCGGCAGCCGCCCGGCGTACGGGCGGACATCCGGCCAAGCGAAGCTTTCAGGCTTTGCGGATCGCGGTCAATGATGAGCTTGGCGCATTCGAGGATACACTTCACCAGGCGGTACGCTGTCTTGCTCCCGGCGGGCGGGTGTCCGTCATTACTTTTCATTCCCTCGAAGACCGCATGTGCAAACAGATCTTAGCGGAATATGTGGAAAAGTGCGTCTGTCCGCCCGATCTGCCGATGTGTGCATGCGGAGCCAAAGGACTGCTCAAGCTGATCAACCGGAAGCCTAGCCTTCCGTCCGAAGAAGAAATCGCATTTAACCCGCGGGCCCGTTCTGCCAAGCTGCGCGTCGCGGAGAAATTGTAGAACAACAAGTTGTGGAGGTTAACGAATATGGCTTATACGCGGGGCAACCTTGCAGTTAGGGAGAAGACATCTGAACGAGTACATGGAGCGCCCAAATATAGGGAAACTACCAAGGTTGTCACCCGCAGGACGCAGCTTCCGATGCGTGAGAAGCTATTGTATATGCTGACAGTAGCCTGCGTTGTGGCGATATCCGGTTTTCTGGTCTGGAGGAACGCTAATATCTATGAAGTAAAGATGCAGATACACAATGCGCAGAAGAATACCAAGGCCATTAACTCTCAAATTACCGAATATGAAGTTCAGAAACAAAAGCTGCTTGATCTCATTCCCGAGAAAGCGGCAGAGTATGGTTATGTGACGCCGGAGATTGACGGCATCCATGTTAATGAAGGAAATGCAGCGTCTACAGAGGCTGCGGCAGAAGACGTGCCGTCTACAGCCAAGAAATAATGAAGCAAAGAGGGTTGAAAGATGACCAGAAGAATACAGCTTCGTACACTGCTAATAGGGGGAGTCACGACCCTCTTTTTTGTTGCACTGATTACAAGGGTGTTTTGGATTCAGGTGGTGAACGCTGATTTCTGGCAGAGCTATGCGGAATTGCAGTGGTCCAAGAAGAAGATTATCACGGCGACGAGGGGGACCATTACGGACCGGAACGGGGAGACGCTGGCTGTGGACATCCCGGCTTATACGGTAGCGGTCAACCCGAAGCTGATCAATGAGTTCGGATTGCAGGCCGAAATTGTGCAAGGATTGCACAAGATTCTCGGCAAACCGGAAAGCGAGCTGCTGTCAATCGTCAATGCCAAAAAGGACGACGGCACTTTTTATCCGCAGCGCGAGGTCCGGCTTGAAGGCTGGAAAATTGATCTGGATTTGAAAAACAAAGTCGAAGCCTTCAGCAAACAATTAAAGGAAAGCCATCATATCAAAGATGCCGGAATTTCCTTTGTCAATGAGCAGAAACGCTATTATCCCAAGCAAAACCTGGCCGCCCATATTCTCGGATACGTGAACCGCGAGGGCGCGCCGGTGACAGGGCTTGAAGCCTTTTACAACGAACAGCTGCAGGGACAGAACGGTGAACTGCAATACGAAAGCGACCCGAAAGGAATTGAAGTGCCCAAGGCCGACAAAGTGTATAAGCCGGTCAAGAACGGAGACGACATTCGCCTGACGATTGACTATACGATTCAGTACTATATCGAATCGGCGATGAAAGCGGCCTTCGACAATCTCAAGCCGATCAGCATGACGGTGATTGCAGCCGATCCCAACACGATGGAAATTCTTGGAATGGCGAATATGCCGACCTATAATCCAAATACGTATTGGGAGGATGCAAAGCCGGAGAACTTTACGAATCATGCCGTATCATCCGCCTTTGAACCGGGTTCAACCTTCAAAATCGTAACTTTGGCCGGAGCGGTAGAGGAAGGCTTGTTCAATCCGAACGAAACCTATAAATCCGGGAGAATACGTGTCCCCGGCCGTACAATCCACGATATCAACAGATCCGGCTGGGGGACCATTTCTTTCCTGGAAGGGGTGAAACGTTCCAGTAATGTCGCCTTTGTCAAGCTTGGCTACGAGAAGCTTGGTCCCGAGAAGCTCAAGGATTATATCGAAAAATTCGGCTTTGGTCAAAAGACCGGCATCGACTTGCCTGGCGAGCTTAAAGGTACGGTAAACATGCAGTATGATGCGGACTATGCCGCCGCTTCCTACGGTCACGGCCAGCTGCTGGTGACGCCGATTCAGCAGGTTGCGGCAGTTGCTGCCGTCGCCAACGGCGGCAAGCTGATGGAACCGCATATCATCAAGTCGGTAACCGATCCGAATACCGGCAAAACGGTCAAGACCGAGCCGAAGGTTGTCAGACAGGTGATATCGCCGGAAAAAGCCAAAGAAGTGGGAAGCTATCTGGAACAGGTCGTTGCCGACCAGAAAATAGGCACCGGACGGCATGCTTATATTGACGGCTACCGCGTAGCCGGAAAAACGGGCACCGCGGTTAAAGTCGTTAACGGTGAATATGACTATACCAAGCAAGTGGTGTCTTTTATCGGTTATGCGCCGGTTAACGATCCGAAAATTCTGGTGCTTGTAGTGATTGACCAGCCGCAAAATTCGGAGCTGGGCGGCGGAACGGCCGCCGCACCGGTCTTTAAGGAAATTGTCAGCAAGAGCCTGCAATATATGGGGGTTCCGAAGTCAACCCCGACAACCAAAAAGGCGGGCACGAAGGAAGCTTCCCTGCTTAAAGCCCCTTCCTTGGAAGGAGCTACGCTCGCAAATGCGACCGGTCAGTTGATGAAGCAGGGCATTGCTTATGAAACGCTCGGGAAAGGCAGCAAAGTCATCACGCAATTTCCAAAAGAGGGAACCCCGCTGGAAGGGGGACAGCGAGTCTATCTGCTGACCGAAGAGAGCAATAAGATGGCCGTGCCCGATTTGAAGGGATCATCACTGCGGGATGCTGTGGAAGTGCTGACGCTGATGGGGGTAGCCGTTACGGCTGACGGCGAAGGCTATGTCGTGAGTCAGAAGGAGAGCAAAGGGAAGGATGGCGTAAGAAGCGTAAAGCTGACGCTTAAGCCGCCTGAAACGACGGCTGCCGGCAAAAGGGAACACGAATCCGGCGCGGAAAGCGAAGAAAAGCAGCAGGAACAGGGAAGCGGGCCGTCCGGATAGCGTTCGGATAGCGTCAGGATAGCTTGTTCTAACCCCAGTTTGTCCTGAATAAGCATGGTACTAAATGGCAGTAGACAAGTCGCGGGATGTGACTGTCTTACAGGTTGCCTTAAGCACCATGTGCTTAAGGACGAAAGGGGTAGGCGTAGAATGAAAATATCTGGACTTGCGATCCGCAAGAGACTGCTGTGGCTGTTGTTCCTGCTCTGTCTTATGTTTGCTGCGCTGGTCGTCAGGCTGGCTTTTGTTCAGCTCGTGAAAGGCGGGGAATTGTCAGCGCAGGCCGAGGATTCCTGGCGCAGAAATATTCCTTTTTCGGCCAAACGGGGCGAAATCGTCGACCGCAACGGAACAGTGCTCGCCTATAACGTGACGACACCAACGATCATGGCGATCCCGGTTCAGGTGAAGGACAAGGCGGGTACTGCAAACAAGCTTGCGCCGCTACTGAACATGACGCAGGAAAAGGCTTTGGCCCTGCTATCAAAAAAAGAATCAATCGTGCGCCTGCAGCCCGGTGGACGCAAAATTACGATGGAGAAGGCGCAGCAGATTCGTGATTTGGCGCTGCCGGGCATTGTTGTTGCCGAGGACAACAAAAGGTATTATCCTTATGTAGGACTTGCCGCGCATATTTTGGGCTTTACCGGCATTGACAATCAGGGGCTGACCGGTGTGGAGAAGAGATATAACGAGCTTTTAAGCGGCATAAACGGAAAGGTTTCTTTTCTTTCCGATGCTGCCGGGAGGCTGATGCCGGGGGCCAATGAGAAGTACACCGAGCCGAAGGACGGCCTGAATCTTGAACTGACCGTAGACAAATCCATTCAAAGCATAATCGAACGCGAACTTGACAAAGCGATGAATGATTTGCAAGCGGATGGCGCCTGGACGATCGCGATGAATCCGAAGAACGGAGAAATCTTGGGAATGGCCGCGCGTCCGGGCTATGAACCGGGTTCCTACCAGGACTATGCTACCGAAGTATACAACCGCAATCTTCCGATCTGGATGACGTATGAGCCAGGGTCTACCTTCAAGATTATTACGCTGGCGGCCGCTCTGGAAGAGAAAAAGGTGGATCTGCTTAAAGATCATTTTTTTGATCCGGGATATGTCAAAGTGGCCGGCGCCACGCTCCGCTGCTGGAAAAGAGGAGGCCACGGCAGCGAAACCTTTCTTCAGGTTGTAGAAAATTCCTGCAACCCGGGTTTTGTCGCTCTGGGGCAAAAGCTTGGCAAAGACACTCTTTTCAAGTATATTAGAGACTTCGGCTTCGGCAGCAAAACCGGCATTGATCTGGGCGGGGAAGAGAACGGCATTTTGTTCAAACCGTCACAGGTTGGCCCGGTTGAGCTGGCGACTACCTCTTTCGGTCAAGGAGTATCGGTTACCCCGATCCAGCAGGTAGCGGCAGTTTCGGCGGCTATTAACGGAGGCAATCTGTATAAGCCGCATGTGGCAAAAGCGTGGATCAACCCGGAGACGGGCCAGACGGTTGAAACGATTCAGCCCGAACTGGTGCGCAGGGTCATTTCGGAGGATACCTCCGCCAAAATCCGTTCCGCACTGGAAAGCGTAGTGGCGAACGGTACGGGCGGAAATGCATTCATTGACGGTTACCGCGTGGGAGGCAAGACAGGGACGGCCCAGAAAGTTGTAAACGGACGCTATTCGGCTAACGAGCATATCGTTTCCTTTATAGGTTTTGCGCCTGCGGATGATCCGCAGATCATCGTGTATACAGCCGTGGATAATCCGCAAGGGATACAGTTTGGGGGTGTCGTAGCCGCGCCGATCGTGAAGAAAATTATGAAAGATTCCCTGGAATATATGGGCGTCGCCCCGCGCACCAATCAGCTGAACAAGAAATATAAATACGGAGAAACTCCGGTTGTAACCGTGCCGGATTTGGTCGGCCATTCGGTGGAAGACATTTATGAAGACATGAACATGAACTTTTCACTGGCCAAATCAGGGTCGGGCAAATATGTGATCAGTCAGGCGCCGAAGGCAGGCTCGCGTGTGGAAAGAGGCTCCACGATCCGGATTTATATGGGCAGCGAGCAGGAGGCGGAGGCCAAGGTGAAACAGGACAACCAGAAGAACCTGCAGAACCCGTAGTACCGGGATTGCGGCTGCCGGCATGACGGAAAGTGCCCGAAAGCGCCTGAACCAAAGGAATAATGACTATACTAAATAATATCTATTAACGAATAATGATGGAGGGGTTTGATATGCAGCTTAAAGATTTGGCGGCCCGTCTGGCCGGTTCGGTGATTATCGGTGACGGGAGCTCCTCTTGTTTGAACATTCAGATCGATTCGCGGAAAGTCGGCCCCGGGGACCTGTTCATTTGCCTGCCGGGCTATACGGTGGACGGACATGACTTTGCCCTTCAGGCCGAGGCGAACGGAGCGAGCGCTCTGGTTGTGGAACGGCCGCTCGAAGGAATCGGGCTCCCGCAGCTGCTGGTAAAGGACTCCCGGCTTGCCATGGCTGTTCTGGCCAATGTGTATTATCATTTTCCGAGTACGCGTCTTAAAGTGATCGGCATTACAGGAACGAACGGAAAGACGACAACCTCCTATCTGATCGAAAGCATTTTGCAAAATGAAGGCAGAAAGAACGGGTTGATCGGGACCATTCAGCGCAAGGTGAACGGGAAAACCTATGCGATTTCAGGGACTACGCCCGAAGCGCTCGACCTGCAAAGATATTTGTATGAAATGGTAGAGGCGAAGTCGGAATATTGCGTCATGGAAGTGTCATCACACGCCCTGGAGCAGGGCAGAGTGAAAGGAACCGATTTCCGGACGGCGATCTTTACCAATCTGACCCAGGATCATCTGGACTATCACAAGACGATGGAGGAATACAGGGCCGCAAAGGCGCTGTTGTTCTCCCGTTTGGGGAACCGTTTCTCGGAAGACGCGGAATCGCGCAAATACGCTGTGCTGAATGCCGACGATCCCGCTTCCGTTTATTTTGCCAAGCAGACTGCCGCAGAGGTCCTTACATACGGGGTGGACAACAAGGCGGATGTGCGCGCATCCGGAATCAGAGTTACGGCCAAAGGTACGGAATTCCACGTGGACACATTCCGGGGCAGCGCGGACATTGCGCTTCAGATGGTCGGCAAGTTCAATGTTTACAATGCGCTTGCCGCCATTACCGCAGCCTTGCTTGAGGATATTCCGCTGGATCGGATCAAGCAAAGCCTCGAAGCGGTCAAAGGAGTGGACGGCCGGGTCGAAGCGGTTAACGAAGGGCAGCCTTACGCGGTTATTGTGGACTACGCCCACACCCCTGACGGTTTGGAGAATGTGCTCAGAACGGTCAAGGAGTTCGCGGAAGGCCGGGTGCTCACCGTGTTCGGATGCGGCGGGGACCGGGACCGGACGAAACGTCCGCTTATGGGGGCGATCGCGGCGAAATATAGCGATTATGTTATCGTGACATCGGACAATCCACGAACGGAGAACCCGCATAACATTTTGCTGGATATTGAGGCGGGCCTGAAAGAAAACAATGTGCCTGCATCCCGGTACCAGCTTGCCTCTGACCGGCATGAAGCCATTCATAAAGCTATTGAAATGGCAAGCCCCGGAGATGTAGTATTGATTGCGGGGAAAGGACATGAAACCTATCAGTTAATAGGCGGGAAGGTCTATGATTTCGATGACCGTCTTGTCGCCAAAGAAGCCATAAGGGGTTTGACAAAGTGATTAAAAGAACATTGAAGGAAATGGCGGCCATGAGCGGCGGGGAAGCCGTCTCCCTTGCGGGGGAAGACCTCCCCGTTCAAGGCGTCATTACAGATTCGCGAAAATTGACGGAGGGCTGCTTGTTTGTGCCGCTGGCGGGAGAGAAATTCGACGGCCATGATTTTGCGGCGGAAGCATTGCGGCGCGGTGCTGCAGCTGTCATGTGGCAGAAGGATCATGGGGTGCCGCCCGCGGAGGGGCCGGTTATCCTGGTCGATGACACATTGGCCGCGCTGCAGCGTTTGTCGTCGGCCTATTTGCAGGCAAGCCGTGCCCGTGTGATCGGCATTACGGGCAGCAACGGCAAAACGACAACCAAAGATATCGTAACTTCCTTGCTGTCGACCGCTTATAAAGTGCACAAGACGCAAGGGAATTTTAATAACCATATCGGTCTTCCGCTGACGATTCTGTCCATGCCGGAGGACAGAGAATTTGCCGTACTGGAAATGGGCATGAGCGCACGAGGGGAAATCGCCCTGCTTTCCGGTCTTGCTCAGCCCGAGACGGCGATCATCACCAATATCGGAGAGTCGCATCTCGAATATTTGGGCTCCCGTCAGGAAATTGCCCGGGCCAAGCTTGAAATTGTTTCCGGCATGAAGCCGGGGGGCCTGCTGGTCTATAATGGCGATGAACCGCTGATTCCGGAAGCTCTTCGCGAGGGAAGGACGGTAAAGCCGCAGCAGCTGAATACTTTTACATTCGGTCTGCAGCCGGATAATGACGATTATCCGACAGGCATCATGTTCCAGAGCGGGGGAACGGTATTTACTTCTCACCGGTTCGGCCCTGATATTGTCTTTTCGCTTCCCCTGCTGGGCCGCCATAATGTAGCCAATGCGCTTGGAGCCATGGCGGTCGCTTTCCATTACGGGGTCAGCGGTGAACAGATCCGCAAGGGGCTGGAGGACCTTCTGCTTACCGGCATGCGGATTGAAGTCATGAAGGGAGTCAGCGGCCTGACGATACTGAACGACGCCTACAACGCGAGTCCGACCTCAATGAGGGCGGCGATTGAGGTGCTGCAGTCCATGAAGGGCTTCCGCCGGAAAATCGCCGTTCTGGGCGACATGCTGGAGCTTGGGGAGGGCGCTGAGCAGTTTCACCGCGAGGTTGGCCAGTATCTGACGCCGGAGAAAGCCGACTTTCTTTTTGCATACGGCGCACTTGGAACTTATATCGCGGAGGGCGCAGCAGAACGCTTGCCCGCTTCCGCCGTTCATGCTTATACCGACAAGTCCAAGCTTATTCAAGAGCTTGAGCAATTTCTTCAGCCCGGCGATATCGTGCTGGTCAAGGCTTCGCGCGGAAATCGGCTGGAAGAAGTCGCCCTGCATCTTAAAAACAGTCCACTGAACCAATCATAGCGAAAGGAGAGCCATCATGGACTTTCAACTTATCCTTCTAACCATCGGCGTTTCCTTTATTCTCGCCGTGATTGCCGCGCCGCTGTTCATTCCTCTGCTGCGCCGGATGAAATTCGGTCAGCAGATCAGGGGAGAGGGGCCGCAGAGCCACCTGAAAAAAGCGGGAACGCCAACGATGGGCGGCATCATCATTATGCTTGCCTTTACGATTGCTTTCCTGAAATTTTCGGCCGCAATGAATACGGATTTCTATGTTCTGCTTATTGCCTCGCTCGGCTTCGGCCTGGTCGGGTTTCTTGACGATTATATCAAAATTGTATTTAAACGTTCTCTGGGTCTCACGGCCAGACAAAAGCTGTTCGGTCAGCTGCTGTTTGCCGCAATTGTATGCTTGCTGCTCGCCCGCAATGGCCACAGCACGGCAATCGGCATTCCGGGAACGGATATCTCGTTTGACTGGGGCGGCTGGTTTTACTATCCGTTTATCGTGATCATGATGCTTGCCATCAGCAATGCGGTCAACTTTACGGACGGCCTGGACGGCCTGCTGTCCGGCGTCAGCGCCATCGCTTTCGGGGCATTTGCCGTTGTAGCGATGCAGGCCACTTCTCTGCCCGCTGCGGTATGCGCTGCGGCGATGATCGGGGCGGTGCTCGGTTTTCTCGTCTTCAATGCGCATCCTGCCAAAGTGTTCATGGGAGACACCGGTTCGCTGGGCATTGGCGGAGCCATTGCCGCAATAGCGATTGTAACGAAGAGCGAGCTGCTGTTTCTTGTCATCGGGGGCATTTTTGTTATCGAAATGCTCTCGGTCGTTCTTCAGGTCGGCTCCTTCAAGCTGCGCGGCAAACGAATTTTTAAAATGAGTCCGATTCACCATCATTTCGAATTGTCCGGCTGGTCGGAGTGGCGCGTCGTCGTCACGTTCTGGGCAGTAGGTCTCGTATTTGCGGGTATTGGGCTTTATCTTAGGTAAGGGGTTGTAGTTATGAAACATCCGGAAAATTACCGCGGACAAGACGTCGTTGTCCTGGGGCTTGCCAGAAGCGGGGTCCAGGTCGCCAAGGTGATGCATGAGCTTGGCGCGAACGTTACCGTAAATGACAAAAAAGACAGAGCCGAGTGTCCCGAAGCATCCGAACTGGAGGCTTTGGGAATTTCTGTTCTATGCGGCGGTCATCCGGAAGGGCTGATTCACGAAGGCACTGCCCTGGTTATAAAGAACCCGGGGATTCCCTACACTGTGCCGCCGGTTCAAAAAGCGCTGGAGCTGGGCATTGAGGTTGTGACCGAGGTGGAGGTTGCCTATCTGCTCTGCAAGGCCCCGATGATCGGGATCACCGGTTCAAACGGCAAAACGACAACAACGACCTGGGTCGGACGCATGCTGGAAGCGGCGGGCCTCTCGCCGATTGTCGCCGGAAACATCGGGATCCCGCTGAGTGAGGCCGCTGCCCATGCGACAGCGGAGGACTGGATGGTGGTGGAGCTGAGCAGCTTCCAGCTCAAAGGAACCGAGGCGTTCCGTCCGCGGATTGCCTGCCTGCTGAACTTGGCCGAAACCCATCTGGATTATCACGGGACGATGGAAGACTATATTGCGTCCAAGGCGAAGCTGTTCGTGAACCAGCAGGTGAGCGATACGGCTGTCCTGAACTGGGATGATCCGGTATGCCGGGGGCTTGCGCGAAGCATCAAGGCGCAGCTTCTTCCGTTCTCGATGACCGAAAGCCTGCCTCAGGGCGGCGTTTATGTCGATCCTCCGTATGGCGGTGCTGACGACGGCCTTAGCCGGAACGTCATTTACCGAAAGCCTGACGGAGAGACTTCCGTCATCGTAAATACGTCCGAAATCGGCCTGCCCGGCCGGTTTAATGTCGAGAACGCTCTGGCCGCCGCCGCCTGCGCGATCGCCGCGGGGGCCGATCCTAAGCGGCTGGCCGAGCCTCTGAAGAGCTTCCGGGGCGTGGAGCACCGTCTGGAACTGGTGGAGGTCAAAGACGGGGTAACCTACTACAACAACTCCAAAGCTACCAATTCGAAAGCAACGGTGATGGCGCTTGGCGCTCTTTCAGCGCCGATTGTGCTCATAGCCGGTGGACTTGACCGTGGTTCGGATTATATGGAGCTTGTGCCGGTCTTCAAAGACAAGGTCAAGGCGGTTGTCGCTTTGGGACAAACGAAAGAGAAAATAGCCAGAGTAGCGGAGCTTGCGGGCATAAGCCGGATTATCGTCGTCGATAATGAGGAGGACGCCGCTGACACGCTGCGCCGCGCGATTCGCGAAGCCAGCTCCCTGGCCGGTTCCGGGGAGATCGTCCTGCTGTCTCCCGCTTGTGCGAGCTGGGACATGTTCGCTTCGTATGAAGAGCGCGGACGCATTTTTAAAGAGGCGGTGCATACCCTTTAAGTAGGGGGGCGTGACAAGCCCCTACTTATCCATATGAGGTGGCTTCCGCTTATGAGCAATTTGCGCCGTGCGCCGGATATCTGGCTTTTGATCAGCATACTTAGCCTGCTGACGATAGGAATGGTTATGGTCTACAGCGCGGGTTCCGTGCTTGGTTTTCACGATTACGGAGATCCCTTCTATTTTCTAAAAAGACAGCTGCTGTTCGCCGTTCTGGGACTTGTGGCGATGTTTTTTATGATGAATTTTGATTACCGGCGTTTGCGAAAATACGCCAAGCTGGGCCTGCTCGTCTGCTTCGGCCTGCTGGTCATCGTGCTGATTCCGGGAATCGGCGCCGTCCGCGGCGGAGCCCGAAGCTGGCTGGGCATCAGCTCGTTCGGCATTCAGCCTTCGGAGTTTATGAAGCTGGGCATGATCCTGTTTCTGTCCTACTGGCTGAGCAGGGACGATTACGATATTACCCGCTTCACAACAGGGCTGCTTCCTCCGCTAGCCATCAGCGGAGCCGCTTTCGGACTGATCATGCTTCAGCCCGATCTCGGTACCGGCACGGTCATGATGGGGGCGGCGCTGCTTATTATTTTTACGGCCGGGGCTCGGTTCAAGCATTTGTTCGGACTTGCCCTGCTTGGAGTTACAGGTTTTGTGGGACTCATTCTGACGGCACCCTACCGGCTTAAGCGGATTACCGGCTTTCTGGATCCGTGGTCGGATCCGCTCGGCGTGGGATACCAGATCATTCAGTCTTTATATGCGATTGGACCCGGCGGGCTGGCCGGACTCGGGCTTGGCATGAGCCGCCAGAAATACAGCTATGTGCCGGAACCGCAGACGGATTTTATATTCTCCATTCTGGCCGAAGAGCTTGGATTTATCGGCGGAACGCTCGTCCTCCTGCTGTTTCTGATTCTGGTTTGGCGGGGGATGCGGGTCGCCATGACGCTGGACGACAAGTTCGGCAGTTTTCTGGCCGTCGGCATTGTCGGCATGGTCGCCATTCAGGTAGTGATAAATATCGGGGTAGTTATAGGCCTGATGCCGGTTACGGGCATAACCCTCCCGCTCATCAGCTACGGAGGTTCTTCGCTTACGCTGATGCTGACGGCGCTCGGCATCCTGTTAAATCTATCCCGTCATGCGAGGTGATTGTATGCGAATTGTGCTTAGCGGCGGCGGTACAGGAGGACATATATATCCTGCGCTGGCCGTTGCCAAACAATTCAGTGAGGAAGATCCTGATGCGGAGTTTCTGTACATCGGGGGAACAAGAGGACTGGAAAGCAAGCTGGTCCCCAAGGAAAATATCCGGTTCGAAGCTATTGAAATTACGGGCTTTCGCCGGAAGCTGTCCATGGACAATGTGAAAACCGTGCTCCGTTTCATAAAAGGCGTCGGCAGATCCAAACAGCTCCTTAAGGAATTCAAGCCGGACGCCGTCATCGGCACCGGCGGTTACGTATGCGGTCCGGTCGTCTATGCCGCCGCGAAGCTGGGAATCCCCACCATCATTCATGAGCAGAATGCGGTGCCGGGGCTTACGAACAAGTTCCTCAGCAAATATGTCAGCACGGTGGCCGTAAGCTTTGAAGGCACCGAGCAGGCGTTTCCGAACGCCAAACATGTCATGTATACGGGAAATCCGCGGGCTACAACCGTGTTCAAAGCGGACAAGGAGCGGGGATTCGCATCCCTCGGCCTTGCGCCAGGCAGCAAAATGGTTCTGGTTGCAGGCGGGAGCCGCGGAGCGAAGGCGATTAATGAAGCCATGATCGAAATGTCCCTTTTGACCGAGAAGCTCCCGGACGTGCATTTTGTGTATGTAACAGGCGAGAGCTATTATGAAGCGACCCTTCAGGAAATCCGCAGGAAAGCGGGCCGGATGCCTTCAAGAGTGCATGTGCTTCCTTACATTCACAATATGCCGGAGGTGCTCGCCGCAACAACGGTGATCGCCGGACGCTCCGGAGCTTCTTTTCTGGCGGAAATCACATCGCTCGGCATTCCGTCTATCCTTATCCCGTCACCCAATGTGACGAATAACCATCAGGAGAAAAATGCGCGCAGCCTGGAGCAGGCCGGGGCGGCATCCGTCATTCTGGAGTCCGCACTGTCGGGGCAATCCCTGTTTGCCGAAGTGCAGCGCATTGTCAAAGATGATTACAAGCGGCAGGAAATGGCCGAAGCAGCGCGTACAATGGGCAAGCCGGATTCGGCGCATGTCATTGTACAGCAGCTCCGGCGTTTGGCAGCCGATCAAGCATAAAGCATGACGCCAGGGTAAGCTTTCGGGCAATTGTCACACTCCACGTCGGGACTTCATAAAATACCCTATAATCGTGACAATCACTCGGGCAGACGCTGGCTGAAACCAAGAAACGGCAAGAAGCCGGAAAGCTGATGCGCACACGGGGCCAAAGCTTATGTTAAGGAGGAATTTTACGATGCAGCAATGGATATCCCACTTATCCGAACAAGAGGTCGGAACCGTCCTGCCTAACGAATCAATGGCCAAATATACAACATGGAAAATTGGCGGTCCGGCAGATGCCTTGATTGTACCGGAGAACAAGGAGCAACTGAGCAAGCTGGTCCGCATTCTCCATAAACAAAATGTGCCGTGGATGCTTGTCGGGAAAGGATCGAACATGCTTGTTTCCGACAAAGGCATTCGGGGCGCTGTCATCAAGCTGGGCAAGGGATTCGAGCAGACCGAATTCATGGGTACGGAAGTGGAATCCGGGGGAGGAACCTCCTTTGTCAGCCTGAGTATGATGGCAGGCAAACGGGGACTTACAGGTATGGAGTTCGCTTCAGGTATACCGGGTACGGTTGGAGGGGCCGTCTATATGAATGCCGGTGCTCACGGGTCTGATGTGTCGCGTGTATTCAAGTCCGCCGAAATTGTACTGGAGAACGGTGAATTGGTCACCTATGGACCGGATGAGATGGCTTTTGCCTACCGGCATTCCGTGCTTCATGAAACAAAAGGCATCGTTGCCGGGGTTGTATTTTCGCTCAGCGAGGGGAGCATGGAGGAAATCAAGGCCTCCATGGCTGCGTTCAAGGATCGCCGAAGAAGCACGCAGCCGCTTCAAATGCCTTGTGCCGGAAGTGTATTCAGGAATCCGCCGGGCGATTACGCTGCGAGACTGATAGAGTCGGCGGGTCTTAAAGGGATGAGGGCCGGAGGAGCCGAGGTTTCGGAGGTTCACGCCAATTTCATTGTCAACACCGGGCAAGCGACAGCGGAGGACGTTCTCACCCTCATGGAAAAAATCAGGGAGACAATCAGAACACAAAACGGCATTGTGCTCGTGCCCGAAGTGTTTTTCGTGGGTGAACGGTAAACTCGGAGGTGATACATTGGACAAATTGGTGATTGAAGGCGGGAAACCCCTCTCAGGAACCATTCGGATCCATGGAGCGAAAAATGCTGCCCTGCCAATTATGGCGGCAAGTTTGCTTGCGGACGGCGAGGTTCGTCTTCTCAATGTTCCACGCCTGCTTGATATTGAAGTCATGCTTGGAATTTTAAGTCGTCTGGGTTGTGACACATCAAGAGAAGATGAAGAGGTCGTGATCGACTCCTCCAAAGCTAATTCTTTCCACGTGCCTGAGGATTTGATGAAACAGATGCGCTCCTCCATCTTTCTCATGGGGCCATTGCTGGCCAGATTCGGGGAAGTGTGCATTTACCAGCCGGGAGGCTGTGCCATTGGCGAGCGCAAAATCGATCTGCATCTCTACGGACTTGAAGCGCTGGGGGCAACGATCGAGGAAACGGGCAGCCAAATCCGGTGCACAGCGAACAAATTGACGGGAACCGATATTCATCTGGATTTTCCTAGCGTCGGGGCAACGGAAAATATTATGATGGCAGCCGTGCTGGCGGAGGGAACTACCATAATTACCAACGCCGCGCGGGAGCCGGAAATTCAGGATCTGCAGCATTTTCTGAATCAAATGGGCGCTCAGGTCATCGGTGCGGGCACGGATACGATTACAATCCGCGGGGTAAAGAAGCTGGGTGCATGCGAGTATGAAATTCTTCCGGACCGAATCGTCGCCGGGACAGTCCTGATCGCGGCGGCGGCCACCCGGGGAAGCGTTATTTTGACAAACTGCAATCCTTCGCACCTTGTTTCCCTGCTGCATGTGCTGCGCCGCGCCGGTATCCAAATCAGGGCCTACGATGATATAATCAATGTAAACGGACTCACCAGGCCGAAAGTGGTGGAACGCATCGTTACTTCGCCTTATCCGGCCTTCCCTACCGATCTGCAGTCGCAGGTGATGGTGCTGTTGTCTTTGGCCGAAGGCACCAGCATTATCAAGGAAACCGTATTTGAAGGACGTTTCAAGCATGTGGATGAACTGGTCCGCATGGGCGCCGATATAACGGTGGATCTCTATACCGCGATTGTTCGCGGTGTACCAAGATTGTTTGGAGCCACCGTGGAAGCTACCGATCTCCGCGCAGGAGCGGCGCTTGTCATCGCCGGTCTGGCAGCCCAGGGAAAAACCACCGTGGAACAAGTGCATCACATTGACCGCGGATATGAGCGGATTGAAGATTTGTTTCAGTCTTTGGGCGCCAGTGTTTATCGTGAATCGCCCCTGATCAAACAGCTGGATCCGGCTTGAATATACGCCTGTCATCCCCTCCACCCGCGGAGGGGATCAAAGGCTTTTTTCGGAGATGAATAATGCCTAAATCCAATATTCCCGTGTTAAAGGAACCAAAACCGAAGAAAAATACGAGCAAAAAAGTGGCGGCTTTGCTAGTGGCGCTGTTTGCCGTTTTGCTGGGCGTGTTGTTTTTCAGGTCGTCTATCAGTAAAATTACCGATATAGAGTTTCGCGGAAGCTCATACTCTACTAACGAAGAGCTTCTGAAAGAAAGCGGGCTCAAGGTCGGTATGTCCTTTTTCGGGACAAGCGCCGGGACGATCCGTAAAAGATTGGCAGGCGTGCAGGCTATTGAAAGCGTAACGGTGGACAAGCGTTTTCCCGGAGTCGTTGAAATTACAGTGCACGAATATCCTTCCGTTGCCTACGAGCTTGCTTCGGACGGCAAACTAATGGCGTACTTGTCGAATGGAAGTAAAGTTCTGGTTAAAAATGGGATTTCGCTCGAGAAGCCGATGCTCTCGGGATGGGACAAGGATCAGGTCAATCTGCTGAAGCTTTGCAGCACTTTGGCCAAAATGTCCGCTGAGCTGACTTCGGATATTTCCGAAATTTTACCTTCGCCGACCCTGTCATTCCCCGACCGGATCCGGCTGTATACCCGGTCCGGGTTTGAAGTCATTACGACGATCTCTCTTTTGCCTAAAAAGACGGAGTATCTGAACGGCATTATAGAGACCCAAGAGCCCGGACTTATTACGATGCTCGAAGCGGACACTTATGTTCCTTTTGCGGGTGCGTCCTCGGCCGAAGAAGGGGAAAATAGCACTACTCATGAGTAAAAAACAATGGTAGAATACATTTTATGGACTGTCTGCCAGTCGTACTTTCTTTTTTTTGCATGATACTTCCCTTTTTATTTCCTATTTGGATGAAATTGGAATACCCAAGGTGTAAAAATTATGTAGAAAAAAGAGGGAAAGAGTTAGCCGCGTTGAATATAATAGTTTAGTATATGTTCAAATAGAGTCATTATTATTGGTTATGGGAGGTGCCAAGGACTTGAGCAACAATGACATCATTGTTAGTTTGGACATCGGTACATCCAAAGTTCGGGCTATTATTGGGGAAATCAGCAATGGAACCTTTAATATTATTGGAGTTGGATCTGCCGACTCGGAAGGAATTCGCAAAGGTGCGATTGTAGATATTGACCAAACCGTACAGTCTATTAAAAATGCGGTAGATCACGCAGAACGTATGGTGGGTATTCAAATATCGGAGGTATATGTCGGCATTTCCGGGAATCACATTGGACTTCAAACGAGCCATGGCGTCGTGGCCGTATCGAACGAGGATCGCGAGATCGGGGAAGAGGACATTGAGCGTGTTCTGAAAGCATCCGAGGTAATCGCCGTTCCGCCGGAACGCGAAATTATCGATGTAGTGGCCAAGCAGTACGTAGTGGATGGTCTGGAGGGCATACAGGACCCAAGAGGAATGATAGGCGTCCGCCTGGAGGTGGAAGCGACGATTGTGACCGGATCCAAGACAGCGATACATAACCTTTTGCGTTGTGTGGAGAAAGCTGGGCTTAAGATTAAGGATCTGGTCCTTCTGTCCTTGGGGGCCGGCCAATTGGCTCTTTCCAAAGACGAGAAAACAATGGGATCGGTGCTGGTTGATATCGGCGCTGGTGCTACCACCATTGCCGTTTTTGAAAACGGCACAATTGCCGCAACATCCACTCTTCCGGTCGGGGGAGAGTTTATTACGAGCGATATTGCATACGGTTTGAGAACGTTGACAGACCAGGCGGAAAGAGTGAAGCTGAAGTATGGCTGCGCGCTTATCGAGGCCGCCGCTGCGGACGTAACCTTCAAGGTGACCCGAATCGGCAGCAATGTCGATAAGGAATTTACCCAGGAGGACCTTGCCGCCATTGCAGAACCGCGTGTGCAGGAGATCTTTCAGTTGATCCGTCAGGAAGTGAAACGGCTCGGGTACAATGAACTTCCCGGCGGTTATATCCTGACGGGCGGAACGGCTTCGATGCCGGGAGTGCTGCAAGTCGCCCAGAATGAGTTGGCCGCTTCCGTCCGAATTGCAGTCCCGGATTACATTGGTGTCCGGGATCCGGGTTTCACAAGCGGGGTAGGCATCCTGTATAATGTAATTCGTAATCTGCGGGTTCGGAGCAGCGGTGGAGCACCCAAGAAACCGGCCAATCGAGGCAAGTCGGCCCCTTCTCAGGAAAACACTCGCAAGACGGGCTTTATGGAGCGGATCAAGAATATATTCAGTGAGTTTATATAACGCTAAGGCACCCATAACGATGGACGGGCCATCCATGCACACTTGAGGGGGAGATGGAAGAGTATGTTGGAATTTGATTTTGAAATGGAAAGCTTGGCAAAAATTAAAGTAATTGGCGTAGGCGGTGGCGGCAGCAATGCGGTCAACCGAATGATTGAGAATGGAGTTCAAGGTGTTGAATTCATTACGGTGAATACAGATGCCCAGGCCCTGCATCTGGCCAAGTCGGAGCACAAGCTGCAGATCGGCGACAAGCTGACACGCGGTCTTGGCGCCGGCGCTAACCCTGAAGTAGGCAAGAAGGCTGCGGAAGAGTCCCGCGAGCTGATCGCCAACACGCTGAAGGGCGCCGACATGGTGTTTGTTACCGCCGGCATGGGCGGAGGAACCGGAACAGGTGCCGCTCCGGTCATCGCCGAAATTGCGAAAGAGTGCGGAGCGCTTACAGTGGGCGTCGTTACCCGTCCGTTTACATTTGAAGGACGCAAGCGTTCTTCCCAAGCTGAGCTGGGGATCGAGGGACTGAAAGAGAAAGTGGACACGCTGATCGTCATTCCTAATGACCGCCTGCTTGAGATTGTCGATAAGAAGACCCCGATGCTGGAGGCTTTCCTTCAAGCGGATAATGTGCTTCGCCAAGCGGTGCAGGGCATTTCGGACCTGATTGCGGTACCGGGGCTGATCAACCTCGACTTTGCCGACGTCAAGACCATTATGACCGAACGCGGCTCCGCCCTGATGGGCATCGGCCTTGCTACCGGTGAGAACAGGGCGGCGGAGGCGGCCCGCAAAGCGATTATGAGTCCGCTCCTGGAAACTTCCATTGAAGGCGCCCGAGGCGTCATCATGAATATTACCGGCGGCTCTAGTCTATCGCTTTATGAAGTTAACGAGGCGGCTGAAATTGTCATTTCGGCGTCGGATCCTGAAGTCAACATGATTTTCGGTGCGATTATTGATGAGAATTTGAAAGAGGAAATCAAGGTAACGGTAATTGCAACAGGGTTTGAAAATAAATCTGCCTCAGCAATTCCCCCTCGCAAACCTGCTCCGGGAATCAGCGAGCCTGCGGACAACCGGACTTCTACTTTGAGACCTTTCGGCAACCAGCCGAGCCACGATCAGCTGGATATTCCGACTTTCCTTCGCAATCGCCGCAATAATAACGATTAATTGAATTAATAACTATAAGCCGGACCCTTGTCGTTTCAAGGGATCGGCTTTTTTTTCATTTTTGCTCCGGCTTGCTCTGGCATCCTGCTATTTTCCTCATTCTTCCTATCCGTTATTCGCATTAATCCAAGCGGCTTCGACAAAAAAAGTCGGGCAGGCGCATTCATTGTTTGACAGACTTCATGCCTGGATGTCTTTATACTTAAAAACATCCTGCAGGTATAATTGGTAACTTTGGAATAGAGAGCAGCCTGGGGATAACAGGCAGGTGACCGCGAATGGTTGTTTATATCGATTTGATATTCATCACGAATCTGCTAATTGACGGAGCCCTTCTGCTGACAACGGCCTGGATGCGCAAGCAAAGGCTGAGGAAATGGAGAATTTGTCTGTCGGCCACGGTAGGAGCGCTTTACTGTCTGATGATGTTTTTGCCTGAACTGTCATTTATGTATACGTTTCTGACTAAATTTCTATTCTCTGTTGTTATGTTATGGATCGCTTTCGGGTTCGGGAGTCTGCAAAACTATTTACGGAATCTGGGCGCCTTCTATGTCGTCAACTTTGTAGCTGCCGGCGGGATATTAGGCATACATTATCTCCTGCAAAGTTCAAGCGACCTTTGGAACGGAATTTTGTTCACTCAATCCGGCGGACTCAGCTTCGAGATCAAGATCGGTTCGCTGTTCTCCTTCGTCGTTTTTTTTGTGGTGATCTTGTGGTTCAGGGTGGTCCAGAACAATCGGAAAAGGCAGGAACGCTTATCGACGTTTGTGGGAGAGGTTACAGTTCGAATCGAAGACCATATTGTAGCCTGCAAAGGTCTGGTGGATACCGGGAATCAGCTGACCGATCCGCTTACCAGAATGCCAGTGATGGTCATGGAAGCTTCGTTATGGGAAAGGGAGCTCCCGGCGGGCTGGAAAGAGAAGCTGGCTGAAGGGCGGGCGGACAACCTTATTCTGGAGCTTGGCGAGAATGCTTACTTTCCCTGGCGGGACCGCTTGCGGCTTGTGCCTTACCGCGGCATTAATAAAGGCTCGCAATTTATGCTGGCCCTGAAGCCTGACGAAGTAGCCGTAACGCTTGACGGCAGAACGGTCATTTCCGAGCGGGTTCTGATCGGCTTGGACGGTGGGCGTCTGTCATCCGAAGGCGCGTACAGAGCGATCATTCATCCTACGCTTACGGAGCATGAGGAGCAGACTCTTCCGGCAGAAATTCTGCCGCAGACCCGGTCATCCTGACCGGAGTGGACGCCGAAGGAGAAAGTATCGGGTCCGGAACAGGATAGCTTATCTTTTCAAAAATAAAAATACGGCTTGTCTGGCAACCATTGGGGAGGAGACTAACATGGGCGTAAAATTGAAACTTCGGCTGCAGCTGCAGTATTATCGACTGCTCTTTTTATTCGGGCTTAAAAGCGAGGAAATCTATTACATCGGAGGCAGTGAGGCTCTGCCGCCGCCTCTGACCCGGGAAGAAGAAGAATATTTGCTGCAGAAGCTGTCGTCGGGAGACACAGCTACCCGTGCCATGCTGATTGAACGCAATCTGCGTCTTGTCGTGTATATTGCCAGAAAATTTGAGAATACAGGCATCAACATCGAAGATCTGGTTTCGATTGGCGCCATCGGGCTTATTAAAGCGGTCAATACGTTCGACCCGGAGAAGAAGATCAAGCTCGCTACATACGCTTCGCGTTGTATAGAGAATGAAATTCTGATGTATTTGCGCAGAAATAACAAGATTCGGACGGAAGTCTCTTTTGACGAACCTCTAAATATCGATTGGGATGGCAATGAGCTGCTGCTGTCGGATGTGCTTGGCACGGAGAACGATACCATTTACCGCAATATTGAAGAGCAGGTGGACCGCAAGCTGCTGCATAAAGCGCTCGACAAGCTATCGGATCGCGAACGGATGATTATGGAGCTCCGGTTTGGCCTTCAGGGAGGGGAAGAGAAGACCCAAAAGGATGTGGCCGATTTGCTGGGCATTTCCCAATCCTATATTTCGCGCCTGGAAAAGAGGATCATCAAGCGGCTGCGCAAGGAATTCAATAAGATGGTATAAAGCTTGGCGGGAGAAGGGGCCGTTTCCGGGCAGAAATGGCAGGAATAAAAAGACAGCCCAAGGAGATACTGAACATTAATGTTTCACCTTGGGAGGAATGACATGATGGCTCGAAACAAAGTCGAGATTTGTGGTGTGGATACCGCAAAGCTGCCAGTACTAACGAATGCGGAAATGCGTGAACTGTTTGTTTCCTTACAGCAAGACCACGTGCGTGCTGCAAGAGAAAAGTTGGTGAATGGAAACCTGCGGCTCGTGCTCAGCGTCATCCAGCGGTTCAACAACAGGGGAGAATTTGTGGACGATCTGTTTCAGGTAGGCTGTATCGGGCTGATGAAGGCGATAGACAACTTTGACCTCTCCCAGAATGTTAAATTTTCAACCTATGCTGTACCTATGATTATCGGTGAAATCCGCAGGTATTTGCGCGATAACAATCCGATCCGGGTCTCCCGGTCGCTGCGCGACATAGCTTATAAAGCGCTGCAGATGCGGGATAACCTGACCAATCAAAACTCCAGGGAACCGACGGTGATGGAAATATCGGCAGCTCTTGGACTACCTAAGGAAGATGTTGTATTTGCCCTCGATTCGATTCAGGATCCCGTCTCGCTTTTCGAGCCAATCTATAATGACGGCGGGGATCCGATTTATGTCATGGACCAGATCAGCGATGACCGGAACAAGGATGTTTCCTGGATTGAAGGCATCGCGCTTCGTGAGGCCATGCAGAGGCTGGGCCGGCGTGAAAAGATGATTCTTTCCATGCGTTTTTTTGAAGGCAAAACCCAAATGGAGGTAGCCGAAGAAATCGGCATCTCCCAGGCCCAGGTATCGAGGCTTGAGAAATCCGCCATTGTACAAATGCAAAAGCATGTGAAGTCATAAACGATCCCCTCCGGATCGTTTTATTTTTTTGTCTGCCATATTTGGAATGCTCTAATATTTCCGTCCTCCGGCAACATATATTAGAGAGAAAGACGAAAGACGGCGGGTTAGAGGAGGGGAAAGATGAAGATTTCCGATTTCCAGACAAAAGATGTGATCAATGTGGTTGATGGGCGGCGTCTCGGACAGATCAGCGATCTGGAGCTGGACCTGAACAAGGGGGTCATCGAAGCGATTGTAGTGCCGGGATACAGCAAATTTATGGGACTGTTCGGAGGGGGCAGTGATCTGATCATTCCCTGGAAAAATATCGTGAAAATCGGTTCCGATGTCGTGCTGGTCAAGATGGATGAAGCCAGGGCGCAAAACCGGGGGCCGGATCCTGACGGCTTGGCTTATGCCGAACGGGATGCCCGGGAATACCGGGAACTCCGCGAAATGCGGGAAGGGCGCGGAGACAGGCGTTAGTTTTAGGAACAGATATGAGAGGAGGAAAGTATGATACACTGTAAGGTAAAGACTTCTTGCCGCCATCGTTAGAATGGGCTAGAGAAGAGTGGGGTGAGGATATGGAACCGTTTGTTGGGAAAACGTATAACGAGGGGGAGCCGCAGGTTTTTCTGCTGGAAAAATGGACTTCGTCCAATCCGATGCTGAGCGCAGGCTTTACCGGAAGGGGCGGAGGCGTTTCCAAACCGCCTTATAGCAGCCTGAATCTGGCTCTTCATGTCGGTGATTCGAAGGAAGATGTGATTGAGAACCGCCGGAAGCTGGCGAACTATCTTGGATTTGATCCGAAAAGCTGGACCAGCGGGGAACAGACGCACGGCAGCAGGGTGGCTGTTGTTAAGGCCGAAGATGCGGGCAGGGGGAGAATGGACCGCGAAACCGCCTTTCAGGCAACGGATGCGATGGTTACGGATGTGCCGGGCATTTTGCTGACGTCCTTTTATGCCGACTGCGTGCCGCTTTATTTCTTTGACCCCATTCACGAGGCGGTGGGTCTCGCCCACGCAGGCTGGAAAGGGACGGTTGCTGAAATCGCCACCCGGGTTGTGGAGACGATGGCGGAAGCCTATGGAACGAAGCCTGAACAGCTTTGTACAGCAATCGGCCCATCGATCGGGGAAAGCTGTTATGAAGTTGACGAGGCGGTCATGTCACATGTGCGGCCTCTCGTGGAGGGATGCGGAGATGCGCCAGATGTGACCCTTCCCTTTCAGGAATCTGCAAATCCCGGCCGCTGGATGCTGAACTTGAAAGAATTAAATCGAATGATTATGATAAAAGCAGGAATATTGCCGAGTCATATCGAATGTACTAGTTGGTGTACAAGCACAAGGAATGATCTCTTTTTCTCCTATCGGAAGGAGAATGGAGCAACGGGCCGTATGGCCAGCTGGATTGGGTTGAAGGAGAGGTGATTCTTTCTGTCGCTGAAAGAACGGATAGAGCAGGTTGAAGCACGGATCAGACGCGCCTGCGAAGCAAGCGGAAGAAAGAGAGACGAAGTTAACATTGTAGCGGTTACGAAATATGTCTCGACAGCCGAGACCGCTGCTGTGCTTGACGCGGGTCTGAAGCATATCGGCGAGAACCGGATTGAAGTTGCCGCTCCCAAATGGGAAGCGCTTGAAGGACGCGGAGTCTGGCATTTCATAGGCAGCCTGCAGACCAGAAAAGTTAAGGATGTAATCGACAAATTTGAATATATTCATTCGCTTGACCGTATGTCTTTAGCTGCGGAGCTTGAGAAAAGATGCGCGGCTGCCGGCATTACGGTTAAAGTTTTTGTACAGGTCAATATTTCCGGCGAAGACAGCAAATCCGGAATTTCGCCTGAAGAAGCGCCCGATTTCCTGCGCGCCCTGTCTGAATACCGTCACCTTAAGATCGTCGGCCTGATGACAATGGCGCCTTTTGAGGCGGAGCCTGAGGAGACCCGGCCAGTGTTCCGGGATCTTCGTAACTTGAGGGACAAGCTGAACGATCTTGCTGTGACGAAGGAACCGTTGACGGAATTGTCGATGGGCATGTCCAATGATTTTGAAATCGCTGTTCAGGAGGGGGCGACCTGGGTTCGCCTTGGTTCTCTTTTGGTAGGAAAAGGAGAGGAGGAATCGTAATGGGCGTTATGAACCGGTTCATGAACTTTTTGGGGCTGCAGGAAGAAGAGGAAGTTGTTGAACGGGAGAAAGTTAATGAGCCAGCGGAGCAAGAATTTGAAACCTCAAGCTTTGATTCTCGTAAAAATCAGAGGGGGAGCAATGTGGTCAGCATTCATTCCCAAAAAAATGTAAAAGTTATCCTGAATGAGCCGCGCTCTTATGATGAAGCTCAGGAAATCGCCGATCATTTGCGTTCGCACCGGACGGTTGTTGTCAATCTGCAGCGGGTCCGTAAAGACCAGGGAATGCGGATCATCGATTTTCTAAGCGGAACCGTATACGCGTTAAATGGCGGTATTTCCAAGATTGGCGAGAATATTTTTCTCTGCACGCCGGATACCGTTGAAATTTCAGGGGCCATCACGGAGATTTTGACAGAGGAACAAGACTACAACAGAATGAGGTGACCGTGCATTTGGTTGATCAATTGATTGGCACTTTAACGACGATTTATTCCTATATGATTATTATCTATGTCCTGATGTCCTGGGTTCCAAGCGTCAGAGAGAGCTTTGTCGGCGAATGGCTGGGCAAGCTGGTCGAGCCGTACCTTGCTCCGTTCCGCCGGTTTATTCCTCCGATCATGGGCATGATTGACATCTCGCCGATCATTGCCTTGTTTGCGCTTAGACTGGCTGCAGTCGGGCTGTCAAGCATCCTGCAAAGAGTGCTGTGATCCATCGGATGAAAGCACAGGATATCTATGAACATTTTCATCCCGAGGAGCGCCCCTTCATTGACCGGGCCTGGGAATGGGTTGTAAATGCAGGTGACTACCATGAGGTCAAGCTGACCGATTTTCTGGATCCGAGGCAATGTCACATTCTGACCAATCTGGCGAACCGCCATCCGGATGCAGCATTACGGTTATGGGGCGGGTATGAGGCCGCTGAGCGCCGCCGGGCTTTGATTGCCCCCGATTACCGGGACCTTGATACGGAACCGATGCATATGAAGGTGCTGAGCGTTGTATCGGACGATACGCAAATTGCGGAACTGGACCACGGTGATTATTTAGGAGCGATTCTGGGACTTGGACTGAAGCGGGACAAGATCGGAGATATTCATGTACGGGACGACGGATGCCATGTCATCGTCTCCGAAGATATTTCGCCATTCCTGAATTTGCATCTGCGTCAGGTGCACAGGGTTTCCGTGCTGACGGACATTATTGAGCTTGATCAACTGAAGGCTGTCTCTTCGGCCCAGGAGCCGCTCAATCTAACGGTGGCTTCTTTGCGTTTGGACGGGATTGTCAGCGATGTGTTTCGCCTCAGCCGCAGCAAGGTACTTCTGCCGATCCGGGCGGGACGATGCCGGGTCAACTGGAAGACGGAGGACGATCCTTCCAAGCCTTTAAAGGAAGGCGACGTTGTTTCACTTAAAGGATTTGGCAGATTTAAAGTGCTGGAACTTGAAGGCGTGACGAAAAAAGGCAGGTACCGCGTAAAAATCGGGAAATTTGTTTAGCCTGTTAGCAGGAGAACGCAGATTTCTGTCGAATAGATTGAGTTACTGAGCCTGTGAAAGGTTATCCGAGCCTAATGCTTACTCGATCATCCAGCGCTTTCCGCTTGTTTGGCTGAGGCATAGGAGCGATAAGCGTGTGTGTATATTCACGGTTTTACAATCATTCAGGAGGTGCCTATCATGCCATTAACGCCGCTGGACATACATAACAAGGAGTTTTCTCGCAGACTTCGCGGTTATGATGAGGACGAGGTAAACGAATTTCTTGATCAGGTCATCAAGGATTATGAGATTGTTATCCGGGAGAACAAGGAGCTGCAAAACCAGCTGCTCGCTGTTCAGGAGAAGCTTGATCATTTCGCCAATATTGAAGAGACCCTGAGCAAGACGATCATTGTGGCGCAGGAAGCTGCGGACGAAGTCAAGAATAACGCGAAGAAAGAAGCGCAGCTGATCATTAAGGAGGCGGAGAAGAACGCTGACCGCATCATTAATGAGTCGCTAGCCAAATCCCGCAAAGTTTCTCTCGAAGTAGAGGAGCTTAAGAAGCAGGCGTCGATTTACCGGGCCCGTTTCCGGACATTGGTGGAAGCGCAGCTTGAACTGTTAAGCCAGGAGGGCTGGGAGTCGCTGGAGGACAAAAACCCGGAGCGTGAAGCGAGAGAGGTTTATTAAACGGTTCCGAGCTTAGGAGCGTGCCCTTGTCCATATCAGTTTGTTTATGTTGACTTTTAAGACAGTTGTTATATACAATATAGAATACATTTAAAGTTTACCGTATCTATATATGATTGAATATTGATGATGGGAATTCGTACGCTGCTAAGGGCTGTTCCCCAGAGAGTCGGCATTAATGCTGAAAGCCGACGTTCAGCACGCAGAGGTATATCATCCCGGAGATGTGAGGCCGAAATTTCCTTGGCTTGCCGCCTTGGAAAGTGTAAGTCTGACCGGACCCGCCGGCCGTTACACCGGCCCCGTGTGCAATTTGCGCATGGGCTAAGAGAGTCATATTTGCCCTTCCGGTTTGGCGGGAGCATGTATGGAATTAGGGTGGTAACGCGAGCAAAGTTCTCGTCCCTTTGGGGCGGGGCTTTTTTTGTTATTTTTCAAACTACCTGAAAGGATGTTATCAAGTTGCAAAAAGTGGATGTGAAAGAAAAAGCAAGAGCGCGCGAACAGCGCATCCTGGCCAAATGGCAGCAGGAAAATACATTTAAGAAAACGATCGAGAGCCGGGAAGGCCGGCCGAACTTTGTTTTCTATGAAGGGCCGCCTACAGCGAACGGCAAGCCGCATATCGGTCATGTGCTTGGTCGTGTCATCAAGGATTTTGTCGGCCGTTACCAAACGATGAACGGATACCGCGTCGTCCGCAAAGCCGGATGGGATACGCACGGTCTTCCGGTCGAACTTGGCGTGGAGAAGCAGCTTGGCATCTCCGGCAAGCACGAAATCGAAAATTACGGCATCGAGGAATTCATCAAAAAATGCAAAGCCAGCGTTTTTGAATATGAAAAGCAGTGGCGCGAATTGACTGAGGCCATTGCCTACTGGACCGATCTCGACCATCCCTACATCACGATGGACAACAACTATATCGAAAGTGTATGGAACATTCTGGGCACGATCCACGAGAAGGGCCTTCTTTATCGCGGGCATCGCGTCAGCCCATACTGTCCGAGCTGTCAGACGACGCTCAGCTCCCACGAAGTGGCGCAAGGCTACGAAGATGTGAAGGATTTGAGCGCAACAGCCAAGTTTAAGCTGAAAGACAGCGGAGATTACGTATTGGCCTGGACGACGACCCCTTGGACACTGCCTGCCAACTCAGCGCTGGCGGTGAATCCGGCCATTGATTATGTACGGGCAAAGCAGGGCGAAGAAATCTATGTTGTCGCGAAGAATTTGGCCGAGAGCGTGCTGAAAGGTGATTATGAGGTGCTGTCCACTTTTAAAGGCACCGAGCTCGTTGGCAAGTCTTACGAAGCTCCTTTCGGTTATATCCATCCGGCCAACGGCCATCTGATTCTGGGCGCCGACTTTGTTACGGAATCAAGCGGTACGGGCATTGTCCATATGGCTCCTGCTCACGGCGACGACGACTATAAAACTTGCCGCGAACATGAGGTAGAGTTTATCAATGTTGTGGATTCCCGCGGGAGATATACGGATACGGTTACCGATTTTGCCGGCCGTTTTGTGAAAGACCCTGATCTGGACGTAGATATCGTTAAGGCTTTATCCGAGCGCGGACTGTTATACGGCAAAGAAAAATATGAACACAGCTATCCGTTCTGCTGGCGCTGCAAAACGCCGCTTCTGTATTACGCGATGGACAGCTGGTTTATCAAGACAACGGCTGTCAAGGAGCAACTGATTGCCAACAACAACGGCGTGGACTGGTATCCGGATCATATCCGTGAAGGCCGTTTCGGCAAGTTCCTGGACGACCTTGTGGATTGGAATATCAGCCGCAACCGTTACTGGGGAACTCCGCTGAACGTATGGGTCTGTGAAGCCACCGGCAAGGAATACGCGCCTAAGAGCATTGCCGATCTAAGAGCGCGGGCTGTCGGTGAGGTCCCCGAAAATATTGAGCTGCACAAGCCTTATGTGGATCAAATCAAACTGAAGTCGCCGTTCCAGGAAGGCGCGGTCATGACAAGAACGCCGGAAGTGATCGACGTCTGGTTCGACAGCGGCTCCATGCCTTTTGCGCAGCAGCATTACCCGTTTGAGAACGAGGAAACGTTCGGCGAGCAGTACCCGGCAGACATGATCGTTGAAGGTATTGACCAGACGCGCGGCTGGTTCTACAGTCTGCTGGCCGTATCCACACTGTTTACCGGCAAGCCGGCTTACAAGGCGGTTATCGCCACAGGTCATGTGCTGGATGAGAACGGACAGAAAATGTCCAAATCCAAAGGCAATGTCATCGACCCTTGGGAGATCATTAACGAGTACGGCACGGACGCTTTTCGCTGGGCGCTGCTGTCGGACAGTGCGCCTTGGAACAGCAAACGCTTCTCCAAAGGGATTGTAGCCGAAGCAAAATCCAAGGTGATCGACACGCTGGTTAACACCCATGCGTTCCTGACCTTGTACGCGAATATCGACGGCTATCGTCCGGAAGAGCATCCATTCCGTCCGTCCAAGAACAAACTGGACCGCTGGATTTTGTCGCGACTGAACAGCCTGATCCAGGTCGTAGTCAAAGGGCTGAAGGTCAACGATTTTCTCAATCCGGCCAAAGCGATTGAAGGCTTCGTCGACGAGCTGAGCAACTGGTATATCCGCCGCTCTCGCGACCGCTTCTGGGGGTCAGGCCTGGGCGAGGATAAATTGTCCGCTTACCAGACGCTGACGAATGTGCTGCTGACGCTTTCGAAGCTGATGGCACCTTATACGCCGATGCTGTCTGAAGATATCTATGTGAATTTGAGCGGAGAGGAAAGCGTCCATCTTGCCGACTATCCGCAGGCCGATGAGTCCCTCATCGACAAGACGCTGGAGCGGGATATGGAAACCGCCCGGCAAATCGTCGAGCTGGCCCGGAATGTCCGGAACGAGACGGGGATCAAAACCCGCCAGCCGCTTTCGGGACTGGTCGTATCTTTGAGCACGGATTTTGACGCAGCGGACTACGAGGACATAATCAAGGAAGAAATCAACGTTAAAAGCATTGATATCGAGAGCAGCGACAGTGGTGTTGTTGATTTCACGCTCAAATTGAACCTGAAGGTGGCCGGCAAGAAATACGGCAAAAATGTCGGATTCCTGCAAGGCTACCTGAAGCAAATGGCGCCTGAAGATACCCGCAGTGCTGTAGACAACGGCAGCCTCAGCGTCGTTACCCCGGAAGGCGAGGAGCTGCAGATCACTGCCGAGGAGCTGCTTGTCGAGAAAAAGGCGAAGGAAGGTTTTGCTTCCGCTTCAGGCTATGGCATCACGGTTGCGCTGAACACCGATATTACCCCTGAGCTGGAACAGGAAGGTTGGGTTCGTGAAGTCGTTCGCGCGGTTCAGGATACCCGCAAGAAACTGGACCTGCCAATTGAGAAGCGGGTATCGCTCACACTGCACGTAGACGAAGAGCTGAAACAGGCGATTACCGCCTTCATGAACGTTCTTCAGGAAAATGTGCTGGTAACGGATGTATCTTTTGGCGAGGCAGAGTCCATGGAAAAGGTGGATTTGGGCAGCAAAACGATCGGGGTGCATATTGCAGGCTAAATGGCTGCATGACCTTTCCTTTGCAGGGCCATAATAGAAGATAAAGTATAGGAAACGGGCTGGGCATTCCGGGTACAAACCGGATGCTTCAGCTCGTTTGTCGCTATACAGCTTCCCTAATCCCTAAGATTGATAAAGGATGAGGCTTGCATGGATTACAAACCGAACGGCAGGCAAACAGAAGAAGAAAACCCAAAGCTTGCCGAAGAACACATTGACAATGTAGAAGAAAGAGTAAACCGGATTTATGAATTAACGATCCGGCTGACCAATGAGCTGGAAAAATCGCGAATAGCCGAGTATACACAGCTCCTCCATAAGCCGTGGCGGCTAATTTGGCTCAATCTGCTGTCAGGGACGTCGCGGGGGATCGGCTACGGAATCGGGCTGACCTTTTTTGCCGCGACCATTATTTATATGCTTCAGGCGCTCGGCGCCCTGAATTTGCCGATCATCGGCGACTATATCGCCGATATTGTCCGCATTGTGCAGCGGCAGCTTCGGCTTAGTACTTATTAGATCCAGTGCCGAGCGAATCTTCAGATTCCAGATGTTTGGTTGCTTTCATATGCTTGCGGTAAATGCCGTTTCGGTAAAAATGCACATTTTCCCCATAAATATCCGTTGCGACAAAGGTTTCGAATTCCTCGGTAAATCCGTCGAGCTCTCCCGAGGCTTCAATTTCCATGTCATTGTAATCATCGATTTCATTGTCTTCCGCCATTGCCGGGCTGTTTGAGGTGCCGTAACTTTCGACGATTTGCCACGCATCCTCGCCGTCAAATTCGGTTTCGTCAGATCTTTCGTCAAAGCTGGTGCGTCCGAATGGAGGGAACAGGAGTTCTTCCTCGACAGGACGTCTAAGCGATGGCGTTGACTGGGGGCTATGCTCCTTGCAAAAGCAGGTTTCAGGCAGAGCATACAGTCTGTCGATATCAATGGGCGCTCCGCATGTTTCGCAAATTCCGTAAGATCCGTTCTGCATCCGCAGGAGGGCTTCATTGACTCTTGTCAGTTCAAGCTCCACATGCTCGAGCAGGGCAAGATCCTTGGAACGCTCGTACATCTCGGTGCCAACGTCGGCCGGATGATTGTCATTGGTGGAAAGTTCTCCGGTTTTATCGCGGAGGGACGCTTCAATACCCAGATGGTCGTTATCTCCCAGCCGTGACTCCAGATCCTGCTTTTGAGAAAGCAGCATTTCTTCGAGCTCCTGCAACTGGGACTGTGTCAGGTGATCCATGGGACGATCAGACTCCTTTCCCTAAGTCATTCAAGATTCATGTTGCTTCTATTAGATTGCGCCAAAAGCACTGCTTTTAGAGAAGGAAAATCCTTTCGCGCATGGACGTTATATTGGGCGCTATGCTACAATAAGGAAGCTTGTTCCGGCTTAGGCAAGCCGTTCGGAAACGTCAATTGCCAATCGCCAATCATTGAAATGAAAAACGGGGTGACAACCTAAAGTGGTATATTATTTAATCGCGCTTATCGTCTTTCTGATCGACCAGGGCACGAAATATTTGATTGCAACCCGGATGGAGATCGGAGAAGAAATCCCGGTCATCGGGCATTTTTTCGTCATTACGTCGAGCCGTAATCAGGGCGCTGCTTTTGGCATTTTACAGGGGCAACGCTGGTTTTTTATCGTCATTACGGTTGTTGTAGTGATCGGAATTGTCTGGTATATCCAGAAAGTCAAAAAGAACGGACATAAGCTGCTCCCTATAGCGCTTTCGCTCATTCTGGGCGGCGCAATCGGCAATTTTCTGGATCGGGCGCTGATGGCCGAGGTCGTGGATTTTCTGCAGTTTACATTCGGCAGTTATATTTTCCCGATCTTTAATATTGCGGATTCCAGCATCGTGATCGGGGTCGCGCTCATCATACTGGATACCTTTCTCGATATGCGGGGGGAGAAGAAAAAGCCTCTTGATCAAACGCGGGAGGACAGCTTATGAGGAGTATGGACCGGTCCGGTTCAGAGGCTGAAAGCCGATCAACCGAGGAGAATCCGAATATTCTGGAATTCACGGTTGACGAGGGGGACGCCAAGCAGCGGATCGACAAATATATTCGCGAGAGCCTGGAGGAAGACGTATCCCGCAGCCAGATCCAGCTTTGGATTGAAGGCGGACACGTTACGGTAAACGGCAAAATCGTAAAGGCGAACTACAAGCTTGCGGCAGATGACGAGATTGCGGTTCATATACCTGAAACAAGCGCGGTTGAAATCGTTCCCGAGGATATCCCTTTGGACATCTATTATGAAGACAGTGATGTCATTGTGGTCAATAAACCCAGAGGAATGGTGGTCCATCCAGCCCCCGGGCATGCTTCCGGCACGCTGGTTAATGCCCTGATGCATCATTGCAAGGATTTGTCCGGAATTAACGGAGAGCTTAGACCGGGAATCGTACACCGGATCGACAAGGATACGTCAGGACTGCTGATGGCCGCCAAAAATGACGCTGCTCACTCTTCCCTGGCCGGGCAGCTAAAGGAACATTCGGTAACCAGAAAATATTTCGCGCTCGTGCATGGCAACGTCAGCCACGACCAGGGAACGGTAGATGCGCCTATCGGCCGCGATCCGCTGGACCGGAAAATGTTTACGGTGACGGAGCGGGGCAGCAAGCATGCGGTTACTCATTTTCAAGTGGCAGAGCGCTTTGGCGATTATACGCTGCTTGAACTGAAGCTGGAGACGGGAAGAACCCACCAGATTCGCGTTCATATGAAGTTTATCGGACATCCGCTTGTCGGGGATCCGCTGTACGGGCGAAGCAAGGGCATGAAGATGGATGGACAGGCGCTCCATGCGGCGGTGCTCGGATTTATTCATCCTCGGTCGGGCGAATATTTGGAATTTTCGGCCGCTTTGCCGGAGGATATGGAGCAGCTTCTGTTGATGCTGCGGGGACGATGAAGCAGGGAACCAGGGAACATCATCATTCTTGTAAATTTGGAAAAATAGAAGTCCGGTGGTATCAGATTCTGATCCGCCTGGGCTTTTTTTTCATGCGTAAAGTTAAAAAAGCATATGGATAAATATTCGTTATTATTGTATAATTATTAATAAATAAACGTCTTTATTAGCTTGATATTCAAATTTCATGCATCATCCATACACCAACAGGATTGTACGGCTTGCCCGAATCTTGACAAGTTCTCGGCATTCTGTCATAATTCACGTAAATCAATAGCACCTTTAAATCAGCCCCGTGAGGCTGGCAAGGTAACGTGAATGAGGTCCGGAGAGTTCCTCTGCTGTGCGCTGCGCAGATATGTGCTCTTCTGGCTTCAGGTGACAGAGTCGCGGTATTGTGCCGTGGCTGGAGAACTCCTTGCCTGGAATGGGCGAGGAGTTTTTTTTATGGCCTTTCACGGAATGCTAAGGCGTGCTAAATCTTTGAGGAGGGTAAGCATGAGCGTCGAAACCCATGTCATTATGGATGAAGCTGCGATTCGCCGGGCATTAACCAGAATTGCGCATGAAATTTTGGAGAAAAACAAAGGCATCGAGGGTTGTGTGCTGCTTGGTATCCGAAGCCGGGGAGTTTATCTGGCGAAGCGGCTTGCGGAGCGTTTGGAAGAAATCGAGGGTATGCCTGTAACCTGGAGTGAGCTGGATATCACCCTTTATCGGGATGACCGCAGCGGTGAGACAGAAGGAGTCAAGGGCCGGCAGCTTTTGGCGGGCGTGGACGTACACGGCAAGAAAGTAATCCTCATTGACGATGTGCTCTACACAGGCAGAACGATCCGCGCGGCAATGGATGCCATTATGGACTGCGGGCGTCCCGAATCGATTCAGCTTGCGGTGCTAGCGGACCGCGGACATCGGGAGCTGCCCATCCGGCCGGACTATATCGGCAAGAACGTGCCAACCTCCAGAGAGGAAGAGATCGAAGTGCTTCTTCAGGAACGGGACGGCGTGGACCTTGTGAGAATTACCCAAAAGCGGGGTGATGCAAAATGACTTTGACATCATCTCTGATCAAGGAACGCAGTCTGCTTGGCCTTAAAGACCTGAGCCGAAGCGAGATCGAATCGCTGATTAACCGGGCCGCATACTGGGAAGCGTCAACGGACAAGGTGACGCCGATCCTGAAAGACCGCTTTGTAGCCAACATGTTCTTCGAGAACAGCACGCGTACCCGGTTTTCGTTTGAAATGGCGGAAAAGCGTCTGGGCGCCGAGGTGCTGAACTTTGCAGCGGCCGCGTCAAGCGTCGAGAAGGGCGAGTCGATCTACGATACCGTCCGTACGCTGGAATCCATGGGCATCGACGCCGGCGTTATCCGCCTGAAGCCGATCGGCGTCCTGGCGGAGCTGGCCGAGAAGGTAGGCGTTCCGCTCGTCAATGCGGGCGACGGCAACAATGAGCATCCGACGCAGGCGCTGCTTGATCTTTATACGATGAAGAAGGAATTCGGCAGCCTGAACGGGCTGCGGGTATCGATCATCGGGGATATCAAGCACAGCCGGGTTGCGCGCTCCAATCTGTGGGCTCTGCGCAAGTTCGGCGCGATCGTGAAGCTCTGCGCGCCTGAAGTGATGAAGGCGCCCGAGCTGGAGAGCGACGCTCCGTACGTGACGATGGAGGAAGCGCTGAAAGCCGATGTGGTCATGATGCTGCGGGTGCAGCTTGAGCGCCATGCGACCGGAATGCTGAAATCCGCAGAACAATACCGGCTGCAGTACGGACTGACGGAAGAAAGAGCAGCGGGGCTTGCGAGCCATACAATCATCATGCACCCCGCGCCGGTGAACCGGAACGTGGAAATCGACGACGCGGTTGTAGAAAGTCCGAAGTCCCGTATTTTCCCGCAAATGACAAACGGGGTTCCGATCCGGATGGCGGTTATGGAACGCGCCATGCGGCTGTAACCCTGCGAAGCCTGGGCGGGGAGAGTGCGAAGGGCCGATCGACCAACCAGAAGCAAGTTCCAATTCAGCACACAAATAGCGGAGGTACCTTATGCCATTAACAATCATAAACGCAAATGTATTAAATGAAGACGGACAGCTGGAACTGAAGACCATTACGATCGAAAACGGCCTGATTAAGCAACTGGCTGACGCTTCGACCGGGCTTGCTCCGGAATCCGGCGAAATCATCGACGCAGGCGGCAAGCTGGTAACGCCTGGATTTATCGATATGCATGTTCATTTGCGGGAACCCGGATTTGAACACAAGGAGACGATTGCCACCGGCAGCCTCTCCGCTGCCAAAGGCGGATTTACGACGATTGCCTGTATGCCGAACACCCGTCCGGTAACCGATGATCCTGAGACCGTGAAGCTCGTGCTGCAAAAGGCGGAAGAAGCCGGCCTCGTGAACGTGCTGCCTTATGCGGCGATTACGGTCAATGAGCTGGGCCGGGAACTGACGGACTTCGCCGCCCTGAAGGAAGCGGGAGCGATCGGGTTCACGGACGACGGCGTCGGCGTGCAGAGCGCCCAAATGATGAAGGACGCGATGAAGCAGGCGGCAGCGCTCGGCATGCCGGTCATCGCCCACTGCGAAGACAATTCGCTGGTCGAGGGCGCTCCGGTAGCGGAAGGCGAATTTGCCCGGCGCCATGGCCTTAAGGGAATTCCGAACGAATCGGAAGCGATTCATGTCGGTCGGGATATTTTGCTTGCGGAAGCGACAGGGGTACACTACCATGTGTGCCATGTGAGCACGGAGCAGTCGATTCGCCTGATCCGCCAGGCGAAGGAAATTGGGATAGGCGTAACGGCTGAGGTTTGCCCGCACCATTTGCTGCTGTCCGATGAAGATATTCCGGGGCTGGATGCCAACTGGAAAATGAACCCGCCACTGCGTTCGCCCCGCGATGTGGAAGCCTGCATCGCCGCGATCGAGGACGGCACGATCGATATCATCGTAACGGACCACGCGCCCCACAGCGAAGAAGAGAAGGCGAAGGGCATGCAGCTTGCGCCTTTCGGAATTGTCGGATTTGAAACGGCCTTTCCGCTGCTGTATACGAAATTTGTCGAAACCGGTCGCTGGACGCTTGCGAAACTGGTGCAGCGGATGACGGCAGATCCCGCCCGGGTATTTGGGCTGGGGAGCGGAAAGCTCGCTGAGGGAGCTCCTGCCGATCTGACCATTGTCGATCTCAAGACCGAGAAAACCGTAGACCCTGCTACATTTGCCAGCAAGGGCCGCAACACTCCTTTTGCAGGCTGGAGCCTGAAAGGCTGGCCGGTTGCCACGATTACAGGCGGCCGAGTAGTATGGGCCGAAGAGAACTTATTGAACTAGACTTTGGGAATACACATACTTTAATACACAGGGAGTGATCACGAAGGTGCAAGCAAGATTATTGTTGGAAGACGGAACACTGTTTACGGGAACGTCTTTCGGAGCGGATGTGGAGAAGACCGGCGAGGTCGTTTTTAATACAGGAATTACCGGATATCAGGAAGTGCTGTCGGATCCGTCCTACTGCGGACAGATCGTAACGATGACTTATCCGCTGATCGGCAACTACGGCATCTCCCGGGATGATTTCGAATCGGTGGTACCGTCCATCCACGGATTTGTGGTTCGCCGCCATGAGCCGGTGCCCAGCAACTGGCGCGCCCAATACAGCATCGAAAATCTGCTGAAAGAGTACGGCATTCCAGGCATCAGCGGCATCGATACACGGATGCTGACGCGGATAATCCGCCAGCACGGTACGATGAAGGGGATTTTGACGACGTCTTCCAAATCGGTGGATGAGCTGAAGGAAATGATCGACCATACAAGTATTAATGAACTGCGCAACCAGGTGGCGCGGACTTCAACGAAGCATATCTATGCAAGTCCCGGAGCTGGAGAACGCATTGTCCTCGTCGATTTTGGAGCAAAAAGCGGCATCCTGCGCGAGCTGACCAAACGCCGCTGCGATGTGGTGGTTGTTCCTCATGATACAACGGCTGAAGAAATTCGGCGTCTGCATCCGGACGGCATTCAGTTGTCCAACGGCCCCGGGGATCCTAAAGATGTTCCTTACGCTGTGAAAATGATATCCGAGCTTATCGGGGAATATCCGATCTTCGGCATCTGCCTCGGACATCAGCTGTTTGCCCTGGCCTGCGGCGCGGATACGGAGAAACTCAAGTTCGGCCATCGCGGCGGCAACCATCCGGTGAAGGAACTGGAATCCGGACGCTGCTACATCACTTCCCAAAATCATGGCTATACCGTGAACGAGGCCTCCATCGCCGGAACGGATCTGGAAGTGACTCATATCAACAACAATGACAAAACGGTCGAAGGGCTTAAGCATACCAAGTATCCGGCTTTCTCCGTTCAGTATCATCCGGAGGCGGCGCCGGGCCCTTATGACAGCAGCTATCTGTTCGACCGTTTCCTGGAAATGATTCGTGAGCATAAACGTCTTCACCCACAGAAGCCGCGTCAGGCAGAACTGATGGCCGCGGCGAAAGGAGCACTCTAAACATGCCTATCAACAAAGACCTGAAGAAAATTCTTGTTATCGGCTCCGGTCCGATCGTTATCGGCCAGGCTGCCGAATTTGACTACGCGGGCACGCAGGCCTGCCAGGCGCTCAAGGAAGAAGGCGTCGAAGTTATTCTGATCAACAGCAATCCCGCCACGATTATGACCGACACCAACATGGCGGATAAAGTATATATCGAGCCGATTACGCTTGATTTCGTAACGCAAATCATCCGTCAGGAGCGTCCGGACGGTCTTCTGCCGACGCTTGGCGGCCAGACCGGCCTGAACATGGCGGTGGAATTGGCTCGTGCAGGCGTTCTGGAACAGGAAAATGTAAAGCTGCTCGGGACGCAGCTGACTTCCATTGAGAAAGCGGAAGACCGCGATTTGTTCCGCGACCTGATGGGCGAGCTGGAGCAGCCTGTGCCTGAAAGCACGATTGTAACGACGCTTGAGGAAGCCCTCGATTTTGCCGCCGAAATCGGCTATCCCTTGATCGTTCGTCCGGCCTACACGCTGGGCGGAACAGGCGGGGGGATTTGCGCCACCGAAGAGGAGCTTCGCGAAACGGTTGCTTCCGGTCTTCGCTACAGCCCGATCGGCCAGTGCCTGATCGAGAAGTCGATTGCCGGCATGAAGGAAGTCGAATACGAAGTGATGCGCGACGCGAACGACAACTGCATCGTGGTCTGCAACATGGAGAACTTCGACCCGGTTGGCGTTCATACCGGCGACAGTATCGTCGTAGCCCCAAGCCAGACGCTTTCCGACCGTGAGTACCAAATGCTGCGTTCAGCCTCGCTCAAGATCATCCGCGCGCTGAACATCGAAGGCGGCTGCAACGTACAGTTCGCGCTTGATCCGCAAAGCTTCCAATACTATGTCATCGAGGTTAACCCGCGTGTCAGCCGGTCTTCGGCGCTCGCCTCCAAAGCAACCGGCTACCCGATTGCGAAAATGGCGGCCAAGATTGCGCTGGGCTACACGCTGGATGAAATCGTGAATCCGGTAACGGGGCAGACATATGCCTGCTTCGAGCCGACTCTCGACTATATTGTCAGCAAAATTCCGCGCTGGCCGTTTGACAAGTTCATCCACGCCAACCGCAAGCTGGGTACGCAGATGAAAGCGACCGGCGAAGTGATGGCGATTGGCCGGACCTTTGAAGAATCCATTCACAAAGCGGTGCGCTCGCTTGAAATCGGCACGCATCGCCTGTACCTGAAAGATGCGGAGAAGCTGGATCAGGAAACGCTGGAGGCCCGTCTCATCAAAGCCGATGACGAGCGTCTGTTCCTGATTGCCGAGGCTTTCCGCCGCGGCTACGAGCTGCAGCAAATCCACGACCTGACCAGCATTGACTGGTGGTTCCTGGACAAAATCGAGCAAATCATCGCATTTGAAGGAAAACTCGGAAGCGAGCCTGAACTTGGCTACGACACACTGTATGAGGCGAAAAGGAAGGGCTTCACGGACCGTTCGATTGCCGAACTCCGCAAGCTTGCAGGCTACAGCAGCTTTGTCACGGAGCAGAGCGTACGGGAATACCGGCTGGAAAACGGCCTTCGTCCGGTCTACAAAATGGTCGATACCTGCGCTGCCGAGTTTGAAGCAACGACGCCTTACTATTACTCGACTTATGAAACCGAAAATGAAGTAACGCCGTCGGCTAAAGAAAAAGTGGTCGTGCTCGGTTCAGGTCCTATCCGGATCGGTCAGGGCATTGAGTTCGACTACTCCACGGTTCATGCCGTTTGGGCGATTCAAAATGCCGGGTATGAAGCGGTCATCATCAACAACAATCCGGAAACGGTGTCGACCGACTTTAACACTTCGGACCGCCTGTATTTTGAACCGTTGTTTTTCGAGGATGTCATGAACGTGATCGACCAGGAGAAGCCGGTTGGCGTCATCGTGCAGTTCGGGGGACAAACCGCCATCAACCTGGCAGCTCCGCTCAAGGCGGCGGGCGTGAAAATTCTGGGTACTTCACTCGAAAGCATTGACGAAGCGGAAGACCGCAAGAGATTCGAGGCGCTGCTGTCCAGACTGGACATCCCTCAACCGAAAGGCGGCACGGTTACTTCCGTAGACGAAGCTGTCGGAACGGCAAGCTCGCTTGGCTATCCGGTGCTGGTTCGCCCGTCATACGTACTTGGCGGCCGCGCCATGCAGATCGTCTATTCGGATGAAGAACTGCTGAAGTACATGGAAGAAGCAGTACGGATCAATCCCGAGCATCCGGTATTGATTGACCGCTACATGCTCGGCAAGGAAGTGGAAGTCGATGCCATCTGTGACGGTGAAACTGTCCTGATCCCTGGCATCATGGAGCATGTGGAACGGGCCGGCGTTCACTCGGGCGACTCCATCGCGGTATATCCGCCGCAGCATTTGGAACAGTCGCTCAAGGACAAAATTGTGGAGATCACGATCAAGATCTCCAAAGAGCTGAAAACAGTGGGTCTGGTGAACATCCAGTTCGTTATCTATAAAAATGAAGTGTATGTCATCGAGGTCAACCCGCGCTCTTCCAGAACGGTTCCTTTCCTCAGCAAGGTTACCAACATACCAATGGCCAATCTGGCGACAAAAGCCATTTTGGGCACATCGCTGGCAAGCCAGGGTTATAAGGAAGGAATGTGGCCGGAGCCGGGTTACGTTTCCGTAAAGGTGCCGGTCTTCTCGTTCGCCAAGCTGCGCCGCGTAGACACGACGCTGGGACCGGAAATGAAGTCGACAGGGGAAGTCATGGGACGCGATCCGCAGTATGCCAAGGCGCTGTACAAAGGCCTGATCGGCGCAGGCATGAAGATTCCGACAACGGGCGCCATTATCGCTACGGTTGCGGATAAAGACAAGGCGGAAGCGATCGAGCTGCTGAAAGGCTTCTACAAGCTGGGTTACAAAATCATTGCGACCGGTGGAACGGCATCGGCCCTGGAAGACGAGGGGCTGGTCGTCACAACCGTCAACAAGCTGAGCGAAGGAACACCGAACATTCTGGATATGATCCGCGGAGGACAAGCGCATTTCGTAATCAATACGCTGACCAAAGGCAAGGAGCCGGCCAGAGACGGATTCCGGATCCGCCGGGAAGCGGTCGAGAACGGAGTGTTCTGTATGACCTCCCTCGATACTGCGGCAGCGCTGCTGAACATGCTTGAGACAATCAACTTCTCGTCGGAAGCAATGCCATCTCTCCCTGCGAGCCGTTAAGCAGGATTAGGCCGGGAGGCCTGATTTGAAAGCGAATGGAATTTAAGGGGGGAACGGAATTGTTAAGTACGGATATGCCGGTTGAGGGCCGGTTGATGGTAGCTCTCGATTATAAGACGGCAGGGGAGGCGCAGGCGCTGATCCAGCGTCTTGCGGGCATTCCCTGCTTCATGAAAGTAGGCATGCAGCTTTATTACGCTGCAGGTCCGGATTTTGTCAGGGAACTGAAAGCAAAGGGATACTCCGTTTTTCTGGATTTGAAAATGCACGATATCCCCAACACCGTCAGAGGCGGAGCGGATAGCGTGACCCGGCTCGGCGTGGACATGTTCAATGTCCATGCCGCAGGCGGCATCAAAATGATGCTGGCCGCGCGTGAAGGCGCGCTTGGCGCTGTTCAGCAGGACAGCACGCTTAAAATGCCGCAAATTATTGCCGTTACCCAGTTGACCAGCACGGATCAGCAAATGCTGAATCGGGAAATCGGCATTCCGGGCAGCGTGGAGGAAGCCGTCGTGCGCTATGCCGGATTGGCGAAGGAATCCGGACTTGACGGCGTAGTAGCGTCGCCTCTGGAAGCAAAGGCGATTAAAGCGGCATACGGACCTGCTTTTCTGACGGTAACGCCGGGCATCCGCCCGGCCGGCAGCGAAACGGCCGACCAATCGCGCATTTTGACTCCGGGCCAGGCGATCCAGCAAGGAACGGACTATATCGTTGTCGGACGGCCGATCACCGCGGCTAAGGATCCTAGGGAAGCTGCCCTGCAAATTGTTGAGGAGATGAAACGACATGCCTAATTTAGAGAATATCGCTGGACAAATTGCGGCCTCGCTCCTTGAGATCGAAGCGGTGGCGCTGCGTCCGCACCAGCCGTTTACCTGGACTTCGGGAATCAAGTCCCCGATTTACTGCGACAACAGGCTGACCATGTCTTACCCTGAGGTGCGCGACCTGATTGCTGAATCTTTTGCAGCCATCATCCGCGATCAGTACCCGGATGCGGAGGTTATCGCGGGTACGGCGACGGCGGGGATTCCGCATGCCGCTTTTGTATCGCAGAAGCTGGGTCTGCCGATGGTTTATATTCGCGACAAAGCGAAGGGGCACGGCAAAGAGAACCAGATTGAAGGACTGATCAAGCGGGGGCAGAAGGTTATCGTTATTGAAGATCTGATTTCAACGGGAGGCAGCTCGCTGAAAGCGGCTTTGGCCGTTAAGGAAGCGGGAGCAGAGCCTCTGGCTGTTCTGGCTATCTTCACCTATCAATTGGACAAGGCGGCTAGCGCATTTGCGGAAGCGGGCGTCTCTTTGCAGACGTTGTCCAATTATACCGCTCTGGTTGAAACGGCCGTCAAAGAGGGCAAAATCAAGCCGGAGGATCTAGAGCTGCTGCAGTCCTGGCGCCAGGATCCCGCCTCGTTTGGAAAATAAACATGAACATTAGCTAATTGCAAAACGCGTGAAAGACCGGGCAAAATGATAGGCTGCCCGGTCTTTTTTTACAAACTTTTAAATGTTTTGAGACTATTTTACCAGAGTCTCGTGTAGATCCATTTTCCTGAAAACAAATTTATTCCTTTAGGGAAAAAAGATTGTAACTTTTTGGCAAGCTGTTTCGTTTATAATGCTAGGAGCGAACAATCACTATACATAGCAAAAAAGGTAGGGAGAGCTGGTCACATGAAGCGATGGTTTCGGAAGCATCCTTCCGGCACTGCGGATGCACCGGAAGAGTCCTTGATGGCCGGGGAAATCGAACAACCCCGCTTGATTGGGGAACCCGTTCCGGCTGCCGGCACAAATGAACGCAAATCAAAGGGGAAAGAGACAGAACCGCTGGCATCTTTTGAAGGGGAGGGGCCGGGTATCGGGGAGCCCCATCAACAAAAGAGTGTCGAGTCAGCATCCGATGCTCTCGGACAGCCTATTTTGGCGGTCAACGATGTTCACCGGTCGTTTCCCGTGGGCGGATCTGAACTGCACGTGCTGAAAGGCATTCGCATGGAGGTGCTGCCCGGGCAGCTCGTTATGCTGAAAGGACGTTCCGGCTCTGGAAAAACGACGCTGCTCAACATGCTGGGCGGCCTGGATCAGCCTACGAAAGGCGAGATCTGGTTTCGCGGCCAGCCGCTGCATAAACTGAGCGACGTCAAGCGCACGCTGCTGCGCCGGAACCAGATCGGCTTTGTTTTTCAGGCCTATGCGCTTCTGCCGCTTCTCTCGGCGAGGGAGAACGTAGAGCTGTCCTTGCGCATGGCGGCGGTGCCTGCTTCGGAATGGAAGGCGCGGGTCGCTCATTGCCTGGAGCTTGTCGGTCTCGCCAAACGGATGAATCACCGTCCAAGCGAATTATCCGGGGGCGAGCAGCAGCGGGTGGCGATTGCCAAAGCGATTGCCCACAGGCCCCATCTGTTGCTCGCGGATGAGCCTACAGCGAATCTTGACTCGCAAATGGGCGCCCAGGTCATGTCGGTATTTCGCAATATCATTGAATCCGAACAAGTCACAATATGCATGACAACACACGATCCTACAATTTTGGAGGTAGCGGACCATGTTTACGAAATGGTTGACGGAAAATTTATTTAGCAGGAGGAGTGGCTTCCCGCGGTCCATGGGAGTGATCTTCCTTGCCGTCACCCTGCTTGCGGCATCAGGTTGCGGGCTGCTTCCCAAGGAAGAGGAGGAGGAAGCGCTGCCGGTCATAACGCCGCCTACGATTGCTAAGAAGCCGGAATATACGGTGAGAGCCGAGACGATAGAAACGTCGGTCAATGCGGTAGGCAATCTGAAGAGCCAGCGGGAGGAACCGGTTTACTTTACCACCGATGGCCTTCATGTCAAGAGTGTCAAGGTTAAGGCCGGGGACAAGATCGCAGCCGGCGCGGTAATTGCGCAGCTGGATGTTGAAGATCTGCAGAAACAGCTCCGGAAGAAGAAGCTGGAGTTCCGGAAGCAGGAAGCGACGATGAAGGAGACGCTGCGCAAGAAGGATGAAATGGATCCGATCGAATTCGAGGAGGCATCCATTGTATTTGAAGAAGCCAAGCAGGAACTGGTGGATATGGAGGCGGATATAGCGAAAGGCGTGCTGACCGCTCCGTTTGCCGGAACCGTGCTTACCGTAAATGTTAAGAACGGTGATACTGCTAAAGCGTACGATCCGGTGGCGATCATCGCCGACGCGTCCAACCTGATCGTTGCGGCCTCCTTTGCCAAAGAAGATCTGGAGAAGATCGCCGTAGGCATGAAGGCTGCCGTGGATATTAACGGAGCAGGCGTTTTTGACGGCAAGGTAAAAGTAATGCCGGTCAATACGGATGACGACAACGGCAATGGCAGTAATGGCAATGGCAATGGTAATGGCAGCGCCGGGGGCAACGGGCAGAACGGCGGAAGCGGCGCCGCTTCCGGACAGGATTCGCTCAGCAAATATTTGATTGTTCAGCTTGATAAAATGCCTGCCGGCCTGAACCGGGGAACCCCGCTCAGCGTGAAGATCGTGACGGAGCGCAAGGAGAACGCGATTCTCATTCCGACTTCAGCGCTTCGCTCCATCGGTTCCCGGACTTATGTCCAGGTGGTGGAGAATGACGGCAGCAAACGCGAGGTTGACGTAGAAGTCGGGCAGCAGACCTCTACGGATGTGGAAATCGTTAAAGGGCTCACGCCCGGGCAGAAAGTTGTGGGCCGCTGATGGGAATGCCGCTGCTCAGGTTTTTGCTTCGCAAAATGTGGAACACGAAATGGCTGACGCTCAGCACGCTGCTTGGTTTGATTGTTGCTGTTTCTTTTACCGTAAGTATTCCTATGTATACCGACGGAGCCCTGAAAAGGGTTGTCGCCAAATCGCTTGAGGAACAAAGCTCCGGACTTCCTGCCGGATCACTGCTAATGAGCTATCAGGCAGCGGGCGGCACGAAAACGGATCAAGCGGGATACAAAGCGGTCGATGCATATATTCAGCATGAGGTTCCGAAGGAAATCGGTTTTCCTTATGAGATGTATGTCAATACGCGTTCTATCCGCAACACGGAAGTTTCCCCGGAAGACCCGACCAAGGTCGATGCGAGCCGGACGAGAACGATGTCGATCATGTCTATGTCCGGCTTGAAAGATCACGTTGAATTCACAAACGGCAAACTGTTTGCAGATCAGGGAGAAGACGGGGTCATCGAAGCGGTGATGATGGAAGAAGGCATGTACCGCAATGATCTGCATGTCGGGGACATCATGGAGTACCCGGTTTACAGCGGGCTTGATCTCACGCTGCGGGTCAAGATCGTTGGCTCATTCAAGCCGCTGGATGAGAATGACCCGTACTGGTATCAGGGCTTTGAAGGCATGATGAACAGCTTTTATATCAGCGACAAAGCTTTTGATGAAGGGCTCATTGCGAAGCAATCCGTACCGCTGCATGGTTCACAGTGGTATTACGCGTTTGATCTGTCGGAGATCAAAACGAGCCAGCTGTCCGCCTTGTCCGGTACGCTGGACCGGCTAGACATTGAATTGTACCAAAGGCTGAAAGACACGAAGGTCGATATTTCATTCGGCGATCTGCTCAATGATTTCCGGAAGCAGAGTCTGCAGCTGCAAACGCTGCTGTTTACGCTGGCGGCGCCGATGATTGCCATGGTGTTCTATTTTATCGTTATGAACTCGCGCCAGGCGCTCGACAAGCAGCAAAGCGATATCGCGGTTCTGCGCAGCCGCGGGGCCTCCACGAAGCAGATTATTTTTGTTTATTTGCTGGAAAGTATTATTCTCGGCGTGATTTCGATGGTTGCCGGGCCGTTCCTCGGCTGGTTTATGGCGAAATCGATCGGCTCTGCGGACGGATTTTTAACGTTTGTAGACCGCAAGTCGCTTCCGGTCGGCTTTAACGGTGATGCGATCGCCCTAGGCGGCGCAGCCGTACTGATCGCCATTCTTTCAACCTTGATCCCGGCCATCTCCTATGCGCGATCCTCGATTGTAAGCGCTAAGCGCAAGCAGGCGCGCAAGGACAGAAGCCCGGGGTGGCAGAGATGGTTCATCGATGTGCTGCTGCTTGGTTTGGCGGGATACGGATACTATCTGTTCTATGATCGTCAAATGTTAACCTTTCAGACTGGTATGACGACAGACGAGCTGCAGGTACAGCCGTTTCTGTTTTTTGTGCCTGCCTTGGCTATCTTTGCCGGCGGACTGGTATTCTTGCGAATATTCCCGTGGCTGCTGAAACTGATCGGGTGGATCGGCAAACGCTGGCTGCCCGTCCCCTATTATCTCAGTCTGACCCAGCTGTCCCGCTCGGCTTCGTCCTACTATCCGCTGATGATACTCCTTGTACTGACGCTGGGGCTGGGCATTTACAACGCTTCGGCCGCCCGGACGATTGATCTGAATTCGACGGAACGCACCCTGTATAAATACGGTTCGGATGTCGTCATGCAGACCGTTTGGGAAGGGACGCCTGAGGTATCTCCGTCCTCCGGAAACGGGGGCAGCGGTTCCGGAGGAGCCGGAGGAGGACCTGGCGGCCAAACAGGAGGCAATCCCCAGGGCGGGGGAGTCGGAGGCGGTCCCGGCGGGGGCCCGGGAGGTCCCGGCGGCCAGCAATCCAAGCCGACCAAAATTATATATAGCGAGCCGCCTTTTGAAGTATTCCGCAGTCTGGAAGGCGTCGAGTCTGCAGCGAGAGTTCTGAAGACCAAAGGAAGCATCATTATATCGGGCAAATCGGCAGGTCAGGGCAGCGTCATGGGGATCGACAATCTCGATTTCTCCAAAGTGGCCTGGTTCCGGAACGATTTGTTTCCCGTGCATCCGTTCTATTATTTGCAGTTTCTCGGGATGAATGAAAGTGCGGCGCTGGTCCCCTCCAATTTGGCGAAGAAATACCAGCTAAAGCTGGGGGATATCATCTCGGTGTCGCTGCAGGATCAAATGGTCGATTTTACCGTCTACGGCATTATTCCTTATTGGCCGACAGAGTACCCGGACAAAACGCCGTTTGTTATTGCGAATCTCGACTATATCTACGACCAGGTTCCGCTAATTCCGTATGAGGTTTGGCTGAAAATGAAACCGGGAGCCAAGGTGGCTCCGCTGATCAGCGCATTGACGGAAAAAGGAATCGAACTGTCCTCTGTGGAGGATGTTCGCAGCGAGCTCGCATTGCAAAGCAAGCTGCCGACGCGGGGCGGCGTGTTCGGGATTCTCAGTCTGGGCTTTCTGCTCTCGGTTGTAGTGTCCCTGATCGGTTATATTCTCTACTGGTTCTTTAACCTGTCTGGACGCGTCGTACAGTTCGGTATTTTGAGGGCGATGGGATTATCCCGGCGTCAGCTGACTCTGATGCTGCTGGCTGAACAAATTTTGACGGCGGGGCTATCCATCGGACTCGGTATCGGAATCGGCAAGCTGGTAGGCAAGCTGTATCTGCCCTTTCTGCAGACAGCCGACAATGTTACATCCCAGATACCGCCTTTCCGGATCGTGTTTAACTCGAGCGATTCGCTGCAGCTTTACGTTGTCGTCTCTGTCATGCTTCTGCTTGGAGCGGGACTCTTGTTCTGGCAAATTCGGCGTTTGAAGGTTCATCAGGCCGTAAAACTGGGAGAGGAGCGGTAGCGTATGATTCACTGCGAAGGACTGGTCAAAATCTTCAAGTCCGAGGATATTGAAGTTGTAGCCCTGCAGGGGCTGAATCTCGATGTGGAAAAAGGCGAAATGATGGCGATCATCGGCAACAGCGGTAGCGGCAAATCTACGCTGCTCAATATTTTGGGCGGCCTTGACCGCCCTTCCGCCGGGCAGGTCCATGTAGGCGGATGGGATCTGCTGAAAATCAAGGATGAGCAGCTTGTTGAATACAAGCGCAAAACCGTCGGATTTGTGTGGCAGAATAACGCCCGCAACCTGCTGCCTTATTTGACGGCGCTGGAAAACGTCGAACTGCCGATGATGCTCAGCGGCAAGCTGGACCGGGCTTATGCCAAGCAATTGCTGGAGTGGGTCGGCCTGAAAGACCGCATGCACAACAAGCTGCAGCAGCTTTCCGGCGGCGAGCAGCAGCGGGTGGCGATTGCGATCGGGTTATCCAACAGGCCGAGCTTGCTGCTTGCCGATGAGCCTACCGGTTCGGTAGATACTCAAACCTCGGATCAGATTATGCGTATTTTTCGGGAGGTTAACCGGGAGCTTGGCATCACGATTGTTATTGTTACCCATGACCTGACGTTAGCCGGGAAAGTAGACCGGGTTGTGGCCATTCGCGATGGCCTGACCAGTACGGAATTTCTCAAGCGGAATCCGAACCTGGATGGGGAATCGGGCGGTTTCTCCGCACAAGCGGGCGGACTGCAGGAAATCCATGAAGCATTCGTTGTGGTTGATCGTGTCGGCCGGCTCCAGGTCCCTAAAGAATATCTGGAGTCTGTAGGAATCAGCGGAAGAGCAAGCATGGAATTTGACGGCGAGAAAATTGTTATTACGGCGCCAAAATCATTAGAGGGGGATTCAAAATGAAGAATAGCAAATTGAGGAAAGCTGTTGTAACGGGGCTAGCGCTTACGTTGTTACTTTCGGTAGTTTCCGGTTGTTCCGGTTCAAAGGCTAAGGACAATGAGCAGAAGGTGCTCAGAATCGGTATGCTGTATGGAGGCCCTGATGACTCCTATATCAGGCAGCAATATACCGACGCCTACGAACTGACGCATCCGAATGTCGAAATTGAAATTGTGCCGGCCATTGACCAAAGCATGTATCGCTATAATAACGGTTCTGAGCCGATCCAGCAGCCTGACAATCTGGAAAGTATGAAAAAGATCATGACCGGCAGCAATCCGGTAGATGTTGTAGTTGCCGATACCGGAACCTTGAAACAGTTGATTCAGGAAAATATGCTGAAAGAGCTCGATCCGCTCATGCAGGAGGATAAGTTCGATACTTCGGATTATGTTCCGACCGTTATCGAAGGACTCAAAGATTTGGGAGAAGGAAAGTTGTACGCTCTGGCGCCGACCTTTAATTCTTCCGCGCTCTTTTTCAATAAAAAAATATTTCAGGATGCGGGCGTAGAGCCGCCTCATGACGGCATGACGTGGGATGAGGTATTTAGTCTGGCACGCCGCGTAAGCAAAGGGGAAGGCAAAAACCGCATTTACGGATTCTCTTTTAACAACTATATGGGTTCGGATCCCTATTGGGATATGCAGAACTACACTTCAGCCCTCCAGCTTCGTTATTTCGATGACAAGGCTGAAAAGATGACTGTAAATACACCGCAGTGGGAGAAGGTTTGGAGCACGATCAGCAAGCTTTCTATCGACAAGATTTTGCCGGATGGCAATCAACTGATGCAGGAACAACAAGGCGCAATGGCAGAAAGCTACAACCCGATCAGCCAGGATCTGTTCCTGTCTGGCAGAACCGCTATGACCATTAGCTTCAACAGCTATGTTAACGAATTGACAGACGCCAACAACAACGCCTCCAAGATCAAGAACTTCAAGGCGGTGGATTGGGATGTCGTAACGCTTCCCACCCATCCGGAGAAACCCGGGATTGGGGGCAGCATCTATCTGAACAATGCGTTTGCCATTAATGCCAGTGCGCCAAATGCGGATTCAGCTTGGGATTTCGTGAAATTCCAGAACAGCGAGGATTGGGCAAAAATCAAGTCCCGCAGTTCTTATGAAATGGTCGCCCGCAAGTCGTACATTAAGCCGAAGGACGGGAAGGATTACAACATCCAGGCGTTCTATTCACTCAAGCCGGTTCCGCCTGCAAGCACCTCGGACGACAAGCTTTTTGTTCAGAAACAGGGGCTGTACTCAGTTACTCAATTCGGACAAAAATATTTTAAAGAAGTGGTTGATAACAAGAAGACACCTGCCGAGGCTCTGAAGGAATATGAGCAAAAGGGCAATGAAATGCTTCAGGCGATCAAAAACAATCCAAAAACGATGTTCCAGGAAGATGGAACACCTTATGTGCCGCAGGATAATGGTGGCAAAAAATAATGAGGCAAGCTTGCTTGCGGCTGCCTCGTGTGAGGTAGAACGATAAATAGTCGGCGGCTGAGTCCGCCGGCTATTTTTTTGCTGGCGACAAATTTTGGAACTTTAGAGTTGGCTCGAAATTCATGCCCTGAGTGCAGGATCTGCTTTTTTTCAAGGTTATTTTGTGCAAAATGGGGAATGTTAGGGAGTGTCAACCTTTGCACAGATCATGAAGAAAGCGAGAGATCATAAAATGTCTTGGGTGTATTACAACAAATTGTACAAATCCAGGTTTCAGGCCGGTTGTCTGGCGCGAAGACTGGAACATGACGGGTGGATTTATGGATTCAGGGAAATGCGCGAAATTGAGGTATACCGTTCGAAAAAGGGAAGATATGGTGTTCGTTTTTTGCCTTAAATTTTGACTTGACGTAGGCTAGTGAAATAATGTATATTATTATATGTCGCTATTTACTGACGCGGGGTGGAGCAGCCCGGTAGCTCGTCGGGCTCATAACCCGAAGGCCGCAGGTTCAAATCCTGCCCCCGCAATTCTTATTTATATTTGATGGGGGCCCTTAGCTCAGTTGGTTAGAGCGGTCGGCTCATAACCGATTGGTCGGGGGTTCAAGTCCCTCAGGGCCCATTGCGTCAGAAACCCTTGCTGTGCAAGGGTTTTTTGCTGTTTTTTGGAACCTTCTACTTATTGTGTCTCATTTCCAGTGTTCCCGCGGTACTCATGTCTGTGGGGCCTGATGCCGTCTATGGTGGTATAACCTCTAAAGTAATGGTAATGACCTCCTGTAGGCAAGGGAATCGCAGGGCCAGTAGTGCCTCTTATTGTATGAGAGTGACCGTTGTTGAAGGATGTTTTGGCTTGATAGGAATGAACGTGCTGAACTCCATTTGGCGCTGGGTCTGTCATTCCTACATAGTAGTGGCTATGGCCATCATCATAAGACGTATTTCCCGAAAAAGGATGAGTATGCACCTGCCTTCCGTTCCAAGAAGTAATATATAGTTTATGCAGGTGCCTGGATTCGGAATCCTTGAAATCATCAGAATCATCGGAGTGAATAATAAGACCGGTAATCGGTATTTCCATTTCCAAGTCATGCATCCCTTCTATAGTTGTGATGATTTAGATATATTCGGGCCTGTAATTAATGTTTCAGGTCATTCGCATATTTCATCAGCTTTCGCTCATTTGGGCCTTCGTACTGGTCATATGTCCATTTCCGTGTTCCGTTCTAGTACATAAAGTAGGTATGTAATCTAAATTGCAGGAGGGTTGAAGATGAGTGAGGTTATTGAGCCCGAATATCGTCATCCGTTCACGTCGACTGGGGTCATTCTAGTTCTCTTCATTTTGTTGGTGATCATTACTCGGACCATTTTCATCTGACATTTGTAGTTCATCAGGAACATCGATAAACAAAGGGTTGCAGTTGGTATGTATGGATGGTCCCCTTCAGGCAGACATACGAAAAGGACATTGGCAAGATGGACTTAGCGTAAGTCTCCGGGAGGGGATATTTTGCCTAAGGGGGAACATATTTTAAACTCCAACACAAGCACAAAATAGGGGATTTGCCTATATATTGTAAGGAACAAAAAAGAAGGAGCAGCGATACAATATGTACGGTTATTCTCCAGCCTATTCCCCTTACGCTTTCAGACCGGTCTATCCCTTGGATTGGACACCTTCAAAAGTAGAGCTGAACAGGAAGCTCCGGGCTTTATGGGAGCAGCATGTGTACTGGACAAGATTGACGGTGAACAGCATTGTTGACCGTCTCCCGGATGAGAATGAAACCACCAAGAGGCTTCTCCGAAACCCGGAAGATTTCGCGGCTGTCCTAAAACCATTGTATGGATCAGCCATCGCGGCCAAGTTCGCCGAATTGTTCACGGAACATATCCACAATCGCGGCCGAACTCGTCAAGGCGCTGCAGGCCGGGAACTCCGCGGCAGCGGCAGACGCCCAGAAACGTTGGTATGCCAATGCGGAAGCCATTGCCGACTTTTTGAGCCGGATTAATCCCTATTGGTCCAAAGAGGAGTGGAGACAGATGCTCTTTGAGCATCTGAGACTGCTCAGCAAAGAAGTTACGACTCGTCTTGCCGGAAACTATGCCGAGAACATCGCCTTAAGCGACCAGATTGAGTCCCAGGCGCTTGGCATGGCTGACGTAATGACAAGCGGGATCATCCGGCAGTTTCCGTCGGCCTTTCTTGGCTAAACGGGCGGTTACACGAATGAATTCTTTACCCGAAAAGGATGAGCTTTTGACGGCTCGTCCTTTTTGCTCGGGCAGAGGAATCCGATTTGCTAAGCTGAAAGGGGTGGAGGCAGAAATAAAATAGGACGGATTATGCTTGACAGAAGTCATATGCTGTCTTGCAATTCTAAAGGCAAGCAAATGATGCAGACCGTGCCTTTGCCTTTTTCACTTTCATAATTCATTCTTCCCTTCATTTCCTCGACGATTCGTACAGCAACGGAGGTGCCTAGACCGGTTCCATTTTCTTTTGTCGTGTAAAACAGCGTTCCGATCCGGCGGATCTCTTCCGGGGTCATACCTTTGCCCTCGTCAATAATTTTAAGCTCAACCTGTTTGCCTTTTAACTCCAGATTAATCTGTACAACTGCGTTCTCGGTTGAAGCTTCCACCGCGTTCTTAATTACGTTGACTAAAGCCTGCTGGAGCTGACTGCGATCGGTATAAATGAGTATGGGCCCTTGCGTTCGGCTATCGAAGCGTATTCCTTTGTAGCTGGCCAGCGGCGTTAACAGGATAATGATATTCTCAATGAGTTCAGACAAGCAAAACGTCTCGCACTTCGTCAATTTCGGTTTTGAAAAATTCAGATAATCATGGATGACCGATTCTGCCCGTGCCAGCTCTTCGAGCGCGATATGCAAATAATTTTGTTTTTTGCCCTCGCAGCCCGTAACGCTCATCAACTGCAAAAAACCCTGAACTACCGTAAGCGGGTTGCGGATTTCATGCGCAATGGATGCCGCGACTTCACCTAATGTTTTAAGCTTTTCCGCGCGTTGAATCTCCTCTCTCATGCTGGTTCGTTCATGGTTGAATTCCAGAAGCATGCACGATAACCAGGTCCCCAAGCTTTGAATCGATCCTAGAAACAGGACTGCCACAAAGGGATCAAAACCAACAGGCTTTTGAACCTGTTTAAGGGCTGAAGATGAAAGGAGCACAAGCAGCATCACTATAGAGGGAAGCAGGGAAACAAGAGTTGCTGCCTTGATTCGGCGGCTTCCGGTTAATCGTTTGGTCATTTTGCAAAATAATAAAGTTCCCAAAAAAGTCAATGTAACGCTTATATATCCGTACCATATGAAACTTCCGGACAGATAGCTGCGGGTAATCATAATCATGAGGTAGTTGATAAAGCCTGCGAGCGGCCCGCCATAAATCGTGGAAATGACAAGCGGAACATATCTGAGATCCCAGTAAAGATCCAGCGCGTAATAGGAGAAAATCAAGCATAGTGAAGATGAAGCTCCTTGCAGCACGCCTATCAAATAGGGAGACTGAAAAAAACGTCTGCGTTCGCCAAAAGCTGTATGGACCAGAACAGGAGCTAACACAATAAGGACATTAAGAAGTAATTTTTCCAGCAACATGGCCTTGTTCGAACCCCTTATTCCAGAATCTGTACCTTCGATCTGATGCATTCACCTATGTAGAATAAAAATACTAAACTTTTATATGGAAAGCTGTCGTTTCATGACGAAGTTCTAAATTTGTTTTAGAAAAGTTTGAGTAATAGGCGAATAATTTAGAAGAATGCCATTGCATAATATGCGAAGGTTGGGGTTTTCAAACCTGGGAGCTGAACCTGCAGAAATAAACATGGAAGCCGCGGATTTATGAAAAAGGCAGCGCCGGGCAGGGGCGGGCAAACTAGCAGCTGATTCTTATGGCAAATCAAGGTTATCCGGACGTTTCCGGATAGCTTTGATTTGCCAAGACTTTGGCTGCCTGCCCTTAGCCTCTCTTCTTTTTTTGCGAGACCATATAAATGATCCAAATGACTAGAACAATCAGCAAAATATACATGCGCCAGAATCCCTTCATTCGTTTACAGCCAGTGTACCATACCAAGCGGGCTGCTGAAAATGAAAAGAGGACGCCGAGCGGAGAGGCTGAACACAAAAAGTTCTCGTGGGCTTTGCTCTTCGGTCTAAGGCCTGATCGTGACGCGCGTGTGGAGGGGAACCAGCTTGGACAGAGCAAGTACATCCTGATTGTACATCCGGATACACCCGTGGGAAACGGATTTTCCAATAGATGAAGGGTCGTTTGTGCCATGGATACCGTAATGAGGTTTGGACAGGCCCATCCAGAACGCGCCGAAAGGTCCGCCCGGGTTGGGTTGTTTGTTGACTATGGTATATTCGCCCTGCGGAGTTTGGTTCACAATGGTCCCGGTTCCGACGGGAAAGCCCCGAACGACACGATCCCCATCCAGCAAGTATAGCCTATGATCTGACAAATCGACAATAATCCGGTAATTGGGCATAAGACATTCTCCTTTAACTGATAAAATAAGGTATGCGGGCGTCCAAGTTTCGGTGTATGATATTACTTCAAATTTGAGTCTATATTAAGAATGCTTTAAAATTTATCTAAGAACATATACAGAAGGGGTTGTAGCAATGGTACATAAGCACAGGAAACTATCGATCGGAGAAATCATAACCCGGTTTATTTTCATTACGGCGGGCGCCGTTTTAGCGGGTGTAGCCCTTGGTATTTTCCTCGTTCCGAATGATATTATTGATGGAGGCATTACGGGGATTTCGATTATGCTGGACCAGGCGACGAGCCTTCCGCTCGGCCTGTTTCTTTTTGTGATCAATCTGCCCTTCCTGATCATCGGGTACAAGCAGGTGGGTAAGACTTTTGCGGTTTCTTCCCTGTACGGCATCTTGATTTTGTCGATTACGACCACGTACTTGCATCATGCGAAAGCGTTTACGAACGAAACGATTCTGGCCGTCCTTTTCGGGGGGCTGCTGCTCGGCCTCGGCGTCGGTTTGGTGCTAAAATTTGGAGGTTCCACGGACGGTGCGGAGATTCTGGCGATACTGATTTCCAAGAAAACCAATGTCCCGGTCGGACAAATCATTCTTATCATTAACGTAATCATCTTTATCGTCGCCGGATTTTATCTGGGCTGGGATTCGGCCATGTATTCCATTTTCACTTATTATATCGCTTCCAAAGTTATGGACATTGTGGTGGAAGGTCTTAACGAATCGAAATCGGTCACGATTATTTCGAAAGAGTACGAAGAAATTTCGCAGGCGATCATGGATCGGCTGGGCCGAAGCACCACCTATCTGTACGCCAGGGGCGGCTATACGAAAGAAGATACCCAGATGGTTTATTGTGTAGTGACCCGCCTTGAAGTGGCCAAGCTAAAAGCCATTGTTCACGATATTGACAAAAGCGCCTTTATGGCGATCGAGCATGTATCGGATGTTTCCGGCGGAAGCTTTACCAAGAAAAGCATTCATTAAACTTGTACTTCAGGAACACTCAATGCGTGAAAAGCCTGATCTTCCTTTCGTAGAAGGAGGACAGGCTTTTTTTCATGCATACTGTGAAGAAAGTAACAGCATTTTGGAAATATTAAGGGTACCTTGACACAGGGTTCCAGGTTACGGCCAAGGCCATAAATCAGATTCGGAAAATATTTTAAAAACAGTTGAAAACCCCAGCGAATTAAGCAATAATAGCAATTGTTTTCAAAATGTCACTTGTGTTGTAAAGGATGATGAGATTAGCATGTTTGGAAAAATGAAACGGCTTCTAATCGGGAGGCCAAGAAAGTCGGCGGAGCTCGAAGCGGAAAAGCTGGGCAAGCTTAAAGCGTTAGCGATTTTGTCCTCCGATGCGTTGTCGTCTGTTGCTTATGGTACCGAGCAAATTTTGATTGTGCTTGTGGCAGCCGGTTTTACTGCCCTCTGGTACTCGCTTCCGATTGCCGTTGCGGTTCTCGCTCTGCTTGCCATTTTAATCGTATCGTACCGCCAGACCATTTTTGCCTACCCCACGGGCGGCGGTGCTTATATCGTTGCAAAAGACAATTTGGGCAAGATATCCAGTCTGGTTGCAGGCGGCTCGCTGCTTGTCGATTATATATTGACCGTTGCGGTCAGTTCTTCCGCAGGCACGGATGCCATAACTTCGGCCTTTCCTGCCCTGCATGATTATCGCGTAACCATTGCTTTATCGATGATCGTGATTCTTACAATTTTGAACTTAAGAGGCGTTACCGAGTCAGCCAGTATTTTGGCCGTTCCCATTTATCTGTTTGTTGTGGCCATCTTTGTTCTGATTGTATGCGGAATAATTAAATATTTCACAGTCGGCGCTGCGGCAGCTCACGCTGAATTCGGCTCGGTGGTATCAAGCGTTAGTCTGTTTCTGCTGCTAAAAGCGTTCAGCTCGGGCTGTTCGGCATTGACCGGTGTCGAAGCCGTTTCCAACGCGATTCCCAACTTCAAGGAGCCTGCGCCTAAAAATGCGGCCAAAACGCTCATGATGATGGGGATTATCCTAGGCGCGATGTTTTCGGGCATTACACTGCTGGCCTACTGGTTCGGCATTTCGCCGGAGTCCAAATCAACGGTTGTTTCCCAAATTGCGGAAGCGACGTTCGGGCGCGGCGTTATGTATTTCATTGTTCAGGGTGTGACTGCCGTCATTTTGTTCCTGGCCGCCAATACGGCATATTCAGCGTTTCCGCTGCTTTCCTTCATGCTGGCCAAAGACAAATATATGCCGCATATGTTCATGGTTCGCGGAGACCGCCTGGGTTTCTCCAACGGCATTCTGTTTCTGAGCGTTCTGTCGGCCTTGCTTGTCATTGTATTTCACGGGAATACCGAAATGCTGATTCCGCTTTATGCCGTAGGCGTGTTTATCCCGTTTACGCTATCGCAGGCAGGCATGATGGTAAGATGGATCCGTCTTAAGCCGCAAGGCTGGATGGTCAAATTGTTTATCAATACGGTAGGCATGCTGACGACCCTGATCATTACCCTGATCTTTATTTTCACCAAATTTCAACAGGTATGGGTAGCCTTTATTTTTCTTCCGTTTGTGGTGTACCTGTTCTACAAAATCCGTGTTCACTATGATAATACGGCAGACCAGCTGCGGATTGATCTACGGAACGAGAAGCCGATTACAAAAGGAAATACGGTTATTATTCCGATTTCCGGCATTACCCGGGTCGTGCTGAATACGGTCAGCTACGCAAAGACGTTATCCGATAATGTCGTTGCCGTTTATATCGGCTTCGATGACGAGTCCATTCAGAAAATGGAACAGAAATGGGCGGAATGGGATCCGGGAATCCGCCTCGTCGTTCTCAAATCGAGATACCGGAGCATCATGCGCCCGTTATACAAATTTATTCAAACCGTAGAATGGAAGATCGCTGCCGAAGATCATGTGACGATCCTGATCCCGCAATTCATTACGAAGCACTGGTGGGAAAATGTGCTGCACAATCAAACGAGCATCATGATGAGGGCGTTTTTCATCAGAAATAAGGAAGTCATAGTTACAACTGTTCCTTTCCATTTGGACCGTTAAACGAACAACAACAGCCGGGCAAGAGAATCTCTCTCTTTAGCCCGGCTGTTGTTTTAGGCAATGCTTAAATGCATTTAGGAGTTTGATTTGTTTGCTGTGTCCGGATCCTCCGGTTTGTCCGTCAAATCCTCCTGGATTTCATTCATCATGTCCCCTACGGCCTCTTCAATATAATCGGTAGGGGCGGGCCTTTCGGGATCCGGATCGGGAAGGGAATCGAAGCCGGGCTCCTGATGAAGTTCTTCGTTCTTGTGATCCATGGACGAACATCCTTTCTTCGTTCTGATATCGGTATGATCTCGGCAAGGCGGCTGCTCAGTTTTTTAGCCGACCGGCAGGCATATACCCAAGCGTATCCTCGAATTCATCATATTTTATGATATATCCACAAACTAAAGGAGGAATTCACATGGGTGGCGTTGTTGGTGGAGTCGGCTGCGGTCCGGTCGGTCCGGTCGGCCCAGTCGGCCCAGGCCATTTCTGGACTTCGACAGGTACGATCCTGGTACTCTTTATTCTGTTGGTCATTATTACCCGTTCCTTCTTCATTTAAAAATAGCGGTCGAAGACAAAAAGGCGGTCCTTACGGACCCGCTTTTTTGCTTTTATGCCCGTATTTTCTCACCGGTTGCGAATTCTGATGCTTGAGCAGCTCCGCTCCCCCCTGAGAAATAACCACGTTATTATGCTTAACAGCTTTTTCTTTCATTCATGCAGCTTTCCAAAAAAAAGGGTTGATCTTGACCTGGTTTATGGATATAATAATTTTTGTGACATTTAAAAGGTTGTCTGCTTCAGGCGATGTACCTGAATCCTTGCCGGGGTGGCGGAATTGGCAGACGCACAGGACTTAAAATCCTGCGGTAGGTGACTACCGTACCGGTTCGAGCCCGGTCCTCGGCATAATCTATAAATCCTCCTTTACCCGAACTGCCTGCTGACCGGCAGATTGGAGTAAGGAGGATTTTTTTCATATAATAAGCTGTGTTAGGAGTTGAACCAGGTGGCAGGACAAAAATATTATGTGGTATGGGAAGGCAAAACGCCAGGTGTTTATAGCAGCTGGGCGGAATGCCAGAAGCAGACCAGCCAGTATCCGAATGCGAAGTATAAATCTTATTCCTCCAAAGTGGAAGCGGAAGCGGCCTACAAGGCAGGCTGGAAGGGGAACTGGGGCTGCGGAGCGCAGAAGGGTGGAAGAGGCACGGCAAGCGCCAAGGCGGCAGGTAGTGGGTTTGCTTCGGCTGAAATCAATTACAACAGCATTTCCGTCGATGTGGGAACACGCGGAAATCCCGGGCCCGTGGAATACAAGGGAGTCGATACCGCTTCGGGAGAAGTGATTTTCTCGGTCGGGCCGATCAGCAAAGGAACCAACAATCTCGGAGAATTTCTGGCTATCGTACATGCCCTCGCGCATTTGAAGAAAACGGGCAGCGACAAAGTGATTTATTCCGATTCCGAGAATGCCATCAACTGGGTCAGAAAGAAGGCGGTATCCACGACTCTGGTCCGGGACGACTCGACAGCTGAAATCTGGGGCCTTGTTGACCGGGCGCTAAACTGGCTGCACAGCAACAAGTATGAAACCCAAATACTGAAATGGCAGACAAAGCGGTGGGGAGAAATCAAAGCGGACTACGGCAGAAAGTAAGCAATTGAAGCTTTTCTTTTGCCTTTGGGGACGGAAGTTAAAGGAGATGAACGGATTGGAGTTTGAGAAATGGATCGGTCGCCATGTCACGGTTTTTCGCATCAATGACGACCGCACTTATTCGGCGCGTGTTGATGGCTGGGATCCGGAAAAGGGACGTCTGCAGCTCGGTCCCAAACCGGTTTATATTTCGGCTGACGATATATTGAAGATTATGCCATCGGAGCCTGGCCCTTTTCGAAGGGGACCGGCAGCAGGCGTTTCGGCACATCCTCATTCCGTAGGCTATGTGCTGAACGACAGCCTTCAATATGAGAACGCCATTCTTTTCCGTTCCCCCGTGACCGTATGGAAAGGAGACCGGGTCATCCGCTATCGGGCGATTATCGTAGCCCATGACAAAGTGGAAGTTACGCTGAGAAGCGGCGAAAAGCTGCTTAAACAGGAATACTGTTTTGTCGCCAGATCGATCCGCGGAAATTAGGTCTTTATGTCTATTTTTCAAGGAAAATCATGTAAAAGGTAACAAATATGAAGATTCATGTCGATAAAAGTACATAGGTTTGGGTAATTAGACCGAACACGGAAAGACAAAAAGGAGCGACACGAATGATTGGAAACAGGAAAGTGATGAAATGGTTTCTTTCAATCGTTTTAATGGTATCGACCGTTATTCCAGCCAATGTCTTTGCAACAACGGGGGATGTGAACTCGATCCGGTTTGACAACGATCGTGATATTGTTCTAACCGTCAACGAGACCACGGAACAGCTTCGCGTCATTGCGGAGATTGAAGGGGCATCAGACAAAGATGTTACCAACGATACGGCCTGGTCCTCATCGAACAGCAGTATTGTCAAGGTAGAGGGGGGATTGCTGACCCCGGTGTCCAAAGGTACGGCGACAATCAAGGCTGACTACAAGGGCCTCTCTGCCAGTGTGAACATAAAGGTCACGGCTCCTTTCGGAAGTCTCGGCTTCGAGACGGATGACGATCTGGAGATGGTTTCCGGCGGTTCAGAACAGCTTAAAGTCACTACAAGAAATACAGACGGTACGGGACAAGTGGATGTTACCGACAAGGCCGAATGGTCTTCCTCCAACACTTCGGTTGCCAAGGTGGAGGACGGCAAAGTAACTGCGCTGACGTTGGGTAAGGCGACGATCACGGCATCTTATTTGGGAAGCACGGTCCAGAAGGATGTTTATGTCCGCAATCCGTATGAAGCATTGATTCTGAAAGATACGGATTTTGTGAAAAATGCAGTTCTGTTCCTGAACGATAACAGCAAACCGGTTACGGCGTGGGTCAAAAGCTCTAGCAACAGTTCCACAGAGGTGACGGCTGAAGCGGAATGGAAATCTTCCAATCCTCTGGCTGCAGCAGTGAGCGCAGGGGTAATCACTCCGAAATCGGCTGGAACGTCAACGATCACGGTTTCTTACCTCGGAATCAGCAAGGAATTCCAGGTAACGGTTTATTCAACGGTTACGAGCTTTAAGGTTGCGTCCGAAGAGCTGGATATGCTAAAAGGTGATTCCGAGTCTGCTCCCAAAGTGACTGGCACCCTTCTAAACGAGGAAGAGCAGGACTTCACCAGAGTCGTGCAGTGGAAATCGGGCAATGAGGCGGCAGTGACAGTGGACGGAAGCAAGTTTAAAGCGGTGGATACCGGAGCAGCTGTTTTGACCGGAACGATCGGTTCCAGAACGGTTGCTACCGTTACAGTTAAGGTGTCGGAGAAAGTGCTTCTCCTGATGCCAAGCGTGGAAAGCTTTCAACTGATTGCCGGCAAGACGGCTTCGCTGCCTGAAGTAACCGCTGTGTTTGGGAATGGGGATGAAGAGGATGTCACATCCAAGATGGAGTGGTCGCTATCAGGGGCGAGTGCGGTGATCAAGAACGGCTCAATGAAAGGCTTGGTGAGAGGCAGCGCGATATTAACCGGCAAGTATTCGAACGGGACGGTAAAAATACCGGTCACGGTTGAGCCTGAAGTTATAACCGTTGTCATTGATCCGCAGACTGCCATGTTGAACATTAAAAGGACAAAGAGCATCAAAGTCAAAGGCTTTTACGCGGACGGCAAGTCCGTTATCCTTTCCACCAAAATGAACTGGATTTCCTCCAACCCGGCTGTAGCCGCAGTCAGCAATTCAACCGTAAGAGGAGTAGCTGAAGGAACGGCAACGTTGACGGGAACGTACCAGGGGAAAGAATACAAAGTAACGGTCAATGTCGTTCCCAAACTGACGAAGCTTACGGCCAGCGACAAAAGGCTTGCTCTATCTCCGGGCAGCAGCAAGGCTGTTTCCGTAACGGCTCTATATGATACAGGCAAAACGGAAACGGTAACGGGCAGTGCAGAGTGGACAAGCAGCAATACGTCGGCAGTGAAGGTCACAGCCGGCAAGATTGAGGCCATAGCTAAAGGGGCCGCAACAGTTAAAGCGAAATTTGGCGACAAAACCATAACGATCTATGTATCTGTAAAATAAATATTTTCACAGGTAAGGTCCGCTTCCTTGGAGAGGCGGACTTTTTTTGATGGCGTCTCATGACGGCGTAATTTGTCGTTTTATTGCGGAAAGGTCAAAATTACGATATACTATAAAGAACATACGTTCTTAATACATACATAGAAGGATTGTGCAGCCATGTTTCTACATCGACAAGCAAATCATCATTCCAGTTTGAAAAGCTTTTCTTTAAGGTTTATTCTCCTGCTAACCGTCTTGCTAATGCTGTCGGGATGTTCTGTCAGTTTGCCGGGTGATTCTAAGTCTGGAGCGCTTCATTCGGAGAATGGGGAAGGCAAGCTCAGAGTTATCTTTTTGGATGTCGGGCAGGGGGCCTCCCAATTGCTGATTGGTCCAACGGGGAAGACGATGCTGATTGATGCCGGCAACAACGACAAGGAACAGGTTATGCTGAACTATTTGCGCCAGTATGGAGTGACAAGGCTGGATATCGTCATGGGGACCCACCCGGATGCCGACCATATCGGGGGCCTGGATAAGGTTATTGATTACGCGGACGTCGGCAGGATTTATATGCCTAAAGCGGCTTCGAATACGAAGACCTTCGAGTCTGTGCTGACTTCGATCAAGCGGAAAGGACTTAAGGTGAATACGGCCAAGGCAGGGTTAACTCTGGATTGGGAAGATGGAGTAAGGGTAAATATGCTGGCTCCTGTGAAAAATTATGACGACGACAATGACAAGAGCGCTGTTGTGAAGGTCGTCTATGGCAGTACTTCTTTTCTGCTCACCGGTGATGCCGAAATCGAAAGCGAGAAGGATATGATCGCATCCGGAGCCGACCTCAGGGCGGATGTTCTTCTAGTGGGGCATCACGGTTCCAAATCCTCGACATCCTCGCAGTTTCTCAAGGCGGTACATCCTCGGTATGGCATTATTCAAGTAGGCAAAGACAATAATTACGGCCATCCGACAAAAACGATACTGCAGCGCCTGAAGAAGCAGGGAGTCGAGGTTTATCGAAATGATCTTCAGGGGACGGTCGAAGCAGATTCTGACGGATCTGAACTGCATATTACAAGCGAGAGGTGAGAGGGTTTTTGTGAAAGGGATTTTGGAACGCTTCGAAGGTGATTACGCCGTTATCGAAATCGATGGGATGATGAAGGATATTCTTCGGGCGCAGGTTAGCCCGGATGCTTGTGCAGGAGATGTAATGGAATGGAACGGGAAACAGTGGGTAACCGATCCGGTGGCCACAGCTTCAAGAACTCGCAGCATCCAGAAGCTGATGGACGATGTCTGGAACGATTAGGTTTTCGAATATGGATAGTGAAACAGGGTATCTCATGATTTTCAAGGCTCTGGGAGATGCCCTGTTTCGCTGTTTATACACATAATGAAATCATTCCCAGGAAACGATAAGCTGAAGCTTGCCATGGAGTTCATAAGGACCAAAGTCAACCGGCAAAATAAAATGGTCTCCTTTGCGAACCGTATAGGACTGGCCATTCGCCTTTAATTCGCCCTCACCGTCAATAGCGCTAAAAATTTGGTACTTCGCGCTCGGGTCAAATGAGGTTAGTCCGGCAACCTCCCACTTTTGCACGGTGAAGAAGTCATTGGATACATAAGTGATTATTTGTGTGCCGTCCTGCTGAACCGTTGTCTGTTCTAAAGGCACAAAATGCTGCGGGATGGTCGTCACATCAATCGCTTTTTCGAGATGGAGCTCCCGGGACTTGCCTGCGCTGTCTTTGCGGTCATAATCATAAACCCGGTAGGTCGTGTCCGAGCTTTGCTGCGTCTCCAGGACGACAATGCCCTTGCCAAGCGCGTGGATCGTTCCGCTCGGAACATAGAAGAAGTCGCCGGGCTTGACGGCGATTTTGGACAGAAGCTCGTCCCATTTGCCATCCTTAATCCAGCGCACAAGCTGCTCCTTGCTTGCGGCTTCATGTCCGTAGACAATCTCGGCTCCGGGCTCGGCATCGACAATATACCAGCACTCCGTCTTGCCCAGCTCACCGTTCTCATGATCGCCGGCATAGGCATCATCAGGATGGACCTGTACGGACAAATCGTCGGATGCATCCAGCAGTTTGGTCAGGAGCGGGAACACGGCGGAATCCGAACGGAACAGCTCTTGATGGTCCGTCCATAGTTCACCAAGCTTGAGCCCTTCGTATTTTCCATTTCGGACAGCGCTCTGTCCGTTAGGATGTGCGGAAACGGCCCAGCACTCCCCGGTGTGGTCACTCGGGATCTCATATCCGAACAATGTCTTCAGCTTCGTTCCGCCCCAGATTCGCTCTTGAAATACGGGATTCAGAAAAATGGGTTCCTTCATAAGGGACTGCCTCCTTGTATACGAGACTTCTAACTTTACAAAACTTGGCGTTATTATCCTATGTAAAATAACATTGTGTTCAGTGTAGCACGTTTTAGATGGATAGCATATGGCCCGGCCAAAGAAAATATCGATGCAGAAAAGAAATGGCGGAAGCCGCGGTAGAGCTGTTGTGGTCTTAAGCCGGAGCGCCGGGTGGCAAAAGAACAGCGGAGCAAGCGAGCGTCCAAACGTAAGGGGGGCCTTCCCGGTTCTAACATAAACATTACTGGATATAGTAAAATATAAATTATAGCTATATAAGTTGCTAAAGAACAGCGATTGTAAGAACTATCCATCTTTGTAGTGACACATGATTCAATCATTCTTTCAAACTTATATAGCAAGTAATCATCACTAAGGAACGGGAGTTGAGCGGAGTGCAATCCGTTTGTGTTTTTGCTGGGAGCCGCCTTGGCATTCATCCGGAATATGTAGATACAGCGGTGAGTTTGGGCCAAACGTTGGCCCGTGCCGGCATCCGGCTTGTCTATGGAGGCTCGCGTAATGGTTTGATGGGCTATGCGGCCAATGAAGCTTTGGCATGCGGCGGTGAAGTGACAGGTATTATGCCTACAGGGCTGTTTAAAGCCGAGATTGTCCACCGCGAATTGACCGAGCTGATCGAGGTAAGCGGAATGCATGAGCGAAAAGCGAAGATGGGGGAATTGTCGGATGGGTTTATTGCTCTGCCGGGCGGAATCGGAACCTTTGAAGAGCTGTTTGAAGTGCTGTGCTGGTCCCAAATCGGACTTCACCGAAAGCCGGTCGGACTGCTTAATGTCCGCGGATATTATGGTCCGCTGCTTGAACTAATAGGGCACAGCATCCGTGAGGGATTTTCGGCTCCGGCGAGCCTGAGTTCCATTCATGTAGCGGAGGACCCGGTGACCCTGCTGCAGATGATGAATATGCACGAAGCCGGAATACCGGATAAACAGTGGGAATGGAAGGGCTAAAATGGCTATGTTTTATACTAAAAGGATATCCTCTTGAGCCGAATTTTTCAGCCAGGAGGATATCCCTTTTGATTTTCAGGTTATGCATTATGTTTTGTTTTGATAGGGGTCGGTGTTTTTGCAGGATCTGCAGGGCCACCATGTCTGAACAAATTGCGGAGGAAAGGAAGAACCCAGCGATGAAGAATATTAAAGAACTTCACTCCAGGCAGCGACGCATGTTCCAGAAAAGCGGCCCACCAACCTTGGACAGCGGGATGTTCGCCGGTGCTTTTTGCAATGGCTCCTTGAAGGAACCCTGCGGCGTCAATATTTATTTGGATCGCGGAAGAAGGGAGTGTACGGGTTTGTAAAAAAAACCGGACCCAGTGGACCCGGTTCGTACCGCATGCTACAGCAGGCTTATAACCAGCAGCTCATACAGTACAAGGGGAAGGATGGTATTGTAGTAATAGTAAGAAGGGTAATAAGGGTAATAAGGCGGGTAGAGGGCTCTGTAGCCGGGAAGCGCTCCGGGGCATTGTAGTTTGAGGCGACACTTTTAGGTAGAGATGTCCTCCGTCCAGCGACACCAGAGTGCCTTCATAAACGTGTCCATCCATAGTTTTAACACGGATCGGACGGTTTAAATATTTGCCGCAGGATTCATATAACTGGTCCCGAACGCCTTTCATGGACTCTGCCGCATTCGGATGAAGCTGATAAATGACCGAAGCCTGAGTAGGAGTTACAGACATCATTGACGACCTCCAAATTATTCATGTAGATATGGCAGTCTATGCAAAAGCCCAGTCAAAGGTGAAAGCGGAAGAGCCTCCCGGCTTTTTTTCAAGCTGGCGAATGTGAAACCGGAATCCGGGCAACCTAAAATCCGAAAGGAGGGGATGTACATGAAAAAAGTCAGTGAATTTATGACCGATGACATTGTAACGGTAACCCCGCAGGATAACATTTTTGAAATTGCCGTTAAAATGAGAGATAACGACACCGGGTTTATTCCGGTCGTGGAAAGTCCGGGAAGCGAGAAACTGGTCGGGGTCGTAACAGACCGTGACCTTGTGATCCGCGGCTATGCGGAGAAGCACTCCGGGTCCTCTTCCGTCGAAACGGTCATGACCAAAGGAATTCGGACCGCTACTCCGGACATGTCTGTGGATGAAGCAGCAGAGCTCATGTCCCAGCAAAAAATCCGCCGTCTGCCTGTCACGGAAGGCGACCGGTTGATCGGGGTAATTTCCATCGGCGATTTGGCCGTTCACAACATTTTTGTGGATAACGCCGGCGATGCGCTTAGCGAAATCTCTGAGCAGCACTTACACTGACCTATCGCAGCAATCTCCCGGAAAAAGTTTCACTGCCCGGCTTGCGCCAGGCAGTGAACTTTTTCTTGCTAAAAAATCACCTAAAGCTTCATTGGGAGGGCAATGTCTGCTTCAAGGGGACAATCTGGTGAAAGAGAGCAGAGCTATTGATTATTTCAAGCTCCAAATGGCTTGACCGTTTGTTAAAGGATCGGAAAAAATAAACTCCAATCCTTTTGCACCCTTTGGAACCTCATAAGCGACCTGACCTCTTAATTTGCGACCTGCCGGGACGGATCCGTCCAGCTGATTATTAATGAAGGTTACGATCGATATGTTGTATTTATAGCCATCGCTGTCCGCAAGGCTTGTATTCATGACGGACGAAACCACAGTGTCCTCTGTGCCTTTGTTTTCAACAGTTACATCGATAACTTTATAAACATTCCCTTCCGCAGGTTTCATGAGATCGTCTCCACTGTTGTCTTTCACAGAATTCAAGGTGATTACCAAATCATTAAAAGTTACCGAGTCGCCGACTCTATCAGAACTAGGAAAATATATCCACAAAAATAGACAAAATCACACAATTTGCCTTGAATATAGGTCTAAATGTCGATTTTAGGCTGAATTATGTAAAAATGACGAAGGCTCTCTTTTATGTATCCCGCTCAACATAGTAAACAACCTTGAAGCCAACGGCCTCAAGGTTGTTCTCGTGCAATCTGCAGTAGGCTCGAATCACTCGAACTACTTGCCCGACCAGTTAAGAATGAAATCTCATGCTATTTTTTTCACGGACATGCTGACCGTGCTGCGCTCTCTTCTTCAGGCTGCTGATCATGGTCACTTGTGCAATCATCAGAGCAAGCACCGTGCAGAAAGTAACGACGTACATCGAAAAAATCCAGATTTTTCTCGTATCCGTGCCCCCCATCATTCCGTGAGCAAGCGCGAAAATAAAGAGAATGTAGGCCGAAAGGTGAATGGCGCGCCACAGTTTGACGGACATTTTTGCCCTCAGATCGGTCGTGGTAACGACGAACAGAAGTCCGTACAGAGTCAATGTCCCCAGCCCGTAGATAAACGGTTCTTTGGGTCCTGTGAACGGGACGATCAGCTGTCCCCAGGAAAAGGGAACATAGGCATCAATCACGAGCAGCATCGGATGCAGCATCGCCAGAAAAACGCCGCCAGTGTTGGTCAGAAAATGAAAATCTCTAACCCTGGATCGGATTTTTTGTTTCCCTTTCCAGATCGGCATGCCGTATGTAATTCCAAGGCATATTCCAAGAAACAGCAGCAGGTAAGCGGTAATTCCGAGTGTCCGCGTGATCACCCATGTTGGAACGGTTGAAAGCGGCGATCCGGAACGGCGAACCATTTCTATAAAAATGGCGTAGATCATGATGAGGGCAATGACGGTTATCCATTTTAACGGTTTGTGCTTATGTTCCATGAAAAAATGCTCCCTTCATGATCCATCAAGTGTGATTTGCTTTGACAGATCCGCTTCATCCAGGTATTGGTCAATATTCAAAGAGGCTGAAAGCCGCCCCTGTTGATCGACCAGAATATAGGCAAGCTCAGGTTGGCGTAATCTTAACCAGGAAGGGCCTTGTTCGCTACCCAGAATCAGCAGACATTTCGCGTAGATTTCACATGGAACAAGCGTCCGGCCGATTACAGTCGCTTGAACAAGGTCCGACTCGGCGGGAAGCCCGGTGCGCGGGTCGATGATATGATGCATTTTGCGTCCATCCAGCTTCCAGCTCCGTTTGATAACGCTGCTTGTAGCGACGCCTGCCTGTTCCTTCAACTGCAGCCTGGCGATTGTTTTGTCATCCGAATAGGGATGCGCGATGCCGATCAGCCAAGGTTCTCCGGAACTCCCGCTTTTCCAGGACATGATATCGCCGCCAGCGTCGATTAGTCCTTCCTTCCGTCCTTTTTTCATCAAGGACGCAGCCATTTGCTCCGCACTCCAGCCTTTGGCGATTCCGCCAAAATCGAACAAACATTCGTCATTAATATTCACGGTCCGCAGGTCCAGGTTGAACCGAATCGGTTCTACGAATCCCGTAGGATTATCAACCGGGTCATCGGTCCGCGCATTTTCCCGTTCTACTTTTTCAAAAGATTGCCCGTAGCCTGATCCTGACAGCGTTTTTCCCAAAAAAGGAGTAAAAATACCGCCAGTCTCTTCAAAGTAATGAAGAGATTCATATACAAGATGCGCAAAAAGCTCGGAGACTTTTGTGGCCTCTCCTGCCTTCCCGTTCACAAGACTGAGCTCGCTTGCAGGCAGGAAGCGTGAAAATTTTGCTTCAATGAATCGGAACCACTGGAACACTTGTGCCGCGTCCTCAGCGCTCAGTCCGGCGGTCAGGATGCTGGTGTTCATCGCCCGGATTTGGAATGTCGCCATTCTCAGGATCCTCTGGTTTGAGTGACCGGTTCCTGCTGAGCGGAAGCGATGCTTGCCCCTGGCTTGAATCCTGCGCTTACATTTTCCAGAAGCGTTCCTTGGGATTCAGCATCTGCAGGTTTATATTCGACTTTGGCTTTCGTCTCACCGGCGAAATCGCTGCCGACAGCGATTTCGCCGGTGTAAATCACGCGGTTTTCCCAGAAAATATTGCCTTCAACTTTATAAACGTAGGTTCCGGGATCGACCGCCTGGCCGGACTCATCCGTGCAATCCCAGTACACGACATGCATTCCCGGTTCCTGCTCGGGAAGACTGACTCGCTTGATTTCATTTTCCGAAGCATTCTCCCAGTTTGCCGCTTCGCGCCATTCCGGAAGGCTTTCCGGTCTTGTTCTGTAACCGCCATTCGCCGTAAAGCTCGATGCGCGCAGCGTTTTTACATAGTTGCCCTGGCTGTCTTCAATCCAGATTGCAATCTGATTGCTGGCAAGCCTGTCCAGATGGTAAAGCTGGTAGTGGATATCGACAAGTCCCAGCGTTTTTACGCTAGGGGTGCTGGTTGTAGCTGAAGCATCATTGCCGGAAGAAGCAAGGTTCACAGGAGGGGAGGCGGAGAAAGGATTATCTTTGTGAGCAAAAGTGGACATGCCTGAGATGATGATTACCCCTGCGCCAAGGGTTCCGACAACGGGGATCAGCACTTTTTTCATGGATGATCACTCCAATACATTGCTTTTTTTGTCAAGCACGAACGGCGGGATCACAATCAACAATGAACTTTACTCGTAGTATAGTATCAATAGATAAAGTTGGCAAAATCCATTGAAAATCAATGTTATTCTTATGAAAATATTGTACCAGATGAACGGGCATCATTCTGTTAAGGATTTATGGTATGAAGAAAATAAGCGGAGGCAATACCGAATTTCGTCTTAAAATCCGCGCCACGCAAGTGTTTGAGTACGGATTTTTCATTTCTTTCTTCCTGATTTTTTTGTAATATAATTACATAAAACACTGAGGGAGGATGGAAATGTTAAAATTTATAGGGATTATACTACCAATTTTATGTGCGATATTTGTTGGATATATAGTATATCTCGTAATCAAATTACTTAGAAAATATACGAAATAAAACCACTCAGTTTTCGGGAAATAGTAAACCATTTTGAAGGCTTATTTGAGCATATAAATCCACCTTTTTCGTGGTAAAATTTAGAGAAAATGGTAGGGGTGATCTTGTGAAAAAGTACATGCTATACTTGACTTTTATAGTGACTATAATTTTAAGTGCATGCAGTAATATAGATTTCAAACCGGACACATTTTCTCAAGACGACATGGGTATTGTTCAAATCGATAGCGGAAACAAAGTTATTTATGGAATGAGCAGGACAGAAGCTGAAGATATATTAGGAACAGGTGACAAATCTGCATTAGGAATGATTGATTATAAATCTGGAGTTTCAGTATTTTATAGAGATGATTCAGTTGCAGGAATTGCGTTACGTGAGCATTCGAATGGTCACTATAAAACAACTCGTGGAGCTGAAATAAAGATGCTTAAAGGCAAGATAAAAAAAATGTATGGAGAAAAGCATGCCATCGACCAGACTCCATTAAACTTGGATTATGCTTATGACAGTAAAGAAGGCAAGTTCTTGAATAAGATATCACCTAAGTCAGAAGATGATGCGAAGAGTACATATGTGATTTCTGCAATATTCAATTCAGACGGATATGCCGAACGTATAATGATACTTGATAGTGAATTCGCAATTTACCTGAAGTAAAATCAGACCCCGATTAGACCCCAAAAGACATTTTTAATAGTACTTTCAAGAAAGAAAAACCCTTGAAGCCTCATGCCTCAAGGGTTTTTCTCGTATGATCTGCAGTGGGCTCGAACCACTGACCCCCACCCTGTCAAGATGGTGCTCTCCCAGCTGAGCTAGCAGATCAAAATAAAGGGAACAAGTAATATGATATCATCCCGATGGCTAACTGTCAAACAGATTTTGCGTATAAACCTCCTATCCGCGGCAACAATGGATATTGAATTTAGCCGTGCGAGGGAGGGTCCGCAGTGAACAATAGCTTGAAGAAAAAGAAAACGAAGCGCATCAGTATCATTTCCGTTTCCGTCAGGGCAGTGCTGGGAGCAGCGCTGTGCGGGCTGATTCTTTCAGTCCTAACCGGCTGCGGGGCGATGAAGCCAAGTGAACAGACGCTTCAAATGCAGATGCCGGAATCTTCGACGGACCTGCCGATGATCGATGATGTGTACGGATCTTCCGTAGAGTCGGACGTGTACAACCCGGACAGATTAAGACTGCCATAAGAACGGTAAACAGCCGATGTATGCATGCCGGTCATTTTTTTGTATAATAATGCGGTTAAGTACTTGTACATAGGAGGTTATTCGTTTAATGGCCGCTGTGATCATACCCGTTAGAACAGAAGAACAGCTTCAGAGCTGTCTGGATATCCGCAAGGAGGTTTTTGTCGAGGAGCAGCAAGTTCCCATCGAGCTGGAAATCGACGAGTTCGACCGCATCAGTCCGGATGCCCATCATCTGCTGATTGAGCAAGACGGCAAAAATGCCGCAACCGGAAGAATTACCTATTATAAGGATAACGCGGCGAAAATGCAGCGTATAGCCGTCCGGAAAGAGTTCCGCTCCCAGGGCATCGGCCAAGTTCTGATGCTGGCGCTCGAGGAGCTGGCCCGCGAGCTTGGCTTTGAGAAAGCCGTTCTGGACGGGCAGCTTCATGCCGTACCGTTTTATGAAAAGCTTGGTTATGAGGTGGCCAGTCAGGAACCGTTTGAGGATGCGGGCATTATGCATCACCGAATGGAGAAAAAGCTGTAACGGCTTGAATAAGCTATCCATTTCCGGACATCATAACGCTATCCTGCAATTGAAGGAAATCCACATCAAGGAGCTGTGATGATGATGGCTTTACCTACAAGAGAAACCTTTATAGCAGTCCGGAAAAATGGAGACGGCGATCTGACCGCCTTCAAGACGTCCAGCGGGCGCGTTCTTGCTTATGAAGATGCGCTGCGCGAAGTACAGAGCGGGGCAATAGCCGGCGTCAATGTATTCAAAGGCCGGGACGGGGAATTTTATATCCGCGGGGACGCGGATGGCGATCCGACCAACAATCTGGACTCGCTTCCGACATTTGATTCCTGAAACTTGCCAGACATCAGTTTACAAAGCAGAGCGTTTCCGGTTTGTCCGGGAGCGTTCTTTTTTATCTTGATGCTTGATTTTTTACGCTGTTCTCTCTATAATGATTAGAAATTAATGCAAAATCGAAGATCGGGAGAGTAGCTGTATAGCGGAAGTTCAAGAGAGCCGGAAGGGTGGGAGCCGGTACGGAAGCTGTAGTGAAACGGACCCGGGAGATGGGCTGCCGAACTATTGCGGCGTAGGCTGCCCCGGAAACAAACCGTTATTTGTTCAAGTGGTCGGACCATGGAAGGTCGGACAACAAGAGTGGTACCGCGAGCAATCCCCGTCCTCGTCTCTTTTTGGAGACGGGGACTTTTTGTTTTTTTATGAAGGAGGAAGTACGGGGATGTTAAGTCAAAGAATTTCGGATTACATCGAAACCGGTTTGAGGAGGTGGTTAACGGCTTTAGGATATGATGCGCCTGACGTGCATATTCAGGTGGAGACGCCGGCCAGGTTAGAGCACGGGGATTACTCCACGAATATAGCGATGCAGCTTGCCAAAATGCTTAAACAGCCGCCCCTCAAAATTGCTCAGGAAATCAAGGCCGAGCTGGAGCGCAGCGGTGGAGATCCGCTTGTTCGGAAAATGGAGGCGGTGGCTCCCGGTTTTCTGAACGTCTATGTCGACTGGAATCATTGGGCCTCAGGGAAACCGGAGAGCAAAGCGGTGCCTGTCCGGAAAGTTGTGGTGGAGCATACCTCCATCAATCCGAATAAATCAGCTCATATCGGCCATCTCCGCAACTCCTGCATCGGCGATACGCTGGTGAGGATGCTGAGAAGAAGCGGTGCCCAGGTTGAAGTTCACAATTATATCGATGACCTGGGGAACCAGCTCGCGGACACGGTTGTCGGCCTTCTGCACACGCCTGTAACCGGAGATTACAGCAGGTTTGGTGACTTCTGCTGGGACGTCTACTCGAAGCTCCATAAGCAGTTTGAAACTCGTCCCGAGCTGCTTGAGGAGCGTACGAATGTCCTCCATGCGCTGGAAGAAGGGGACGGCAATCTCGCCTGGACGGGGACGATTACCGCCGAACGGATTGTACGCGAGCATCTCGAGGAAATGAAGCAGTTCGGCATCCATTATGATCTGCTTGTCTGGGAAAGCAGCATCGTAAGGGAAGGCTTCTGGAATTCGGCTTTTGAGCTGCTGAAGCAAACTCCTTATTTTCATAAAGAAGCCGAGGGAAAGCTGGCGGGGTGTTGGGTACTCAAGCAAACCGAGCGGTCCGGGGACGGGGAAAAGAACCCCGTGCAGGAGACAGATCCAGTTTTGCCCCTGACGAACACTTCTGCGGAGGAAGCGGGAGACTCGGCGCACAGCAAGGATAAGGTGCTGGTTCGCTCGAACGGAATCTTGACTTATACGGCCAAGGATATTGCTTACCACCTGTGGAAATTCGGGCTGCTGGACAACGATTTTTGCTATAGCCTGTTTCAGGACGGGGTTTGGTCCACCGTAAGGAAGGGAGCAAGCCGGCAATTCGGCAGGGCGGACAGCGTCATCAATGTGATCGACCACAGGCAGGAATATCCGCAGGCGATGGTGAAGCAGGCGCTCGAACTGCTCGGATACCGGGAACAGGCAAAGGGGCTGCGCCATGTAGCTTATGGCGTCGTATCGCTGAGCAGGTCAGCGGCAGCGGAGCTTGGAATAGATACTTCGGACGGAAAAGCCTCTTATGCCATGTCAGGCAGACAGGGCATCGGCATGAAGGTATCAACGCTGCTGGATAAAATGGAGCAGGTGATAGAAGACAGCCGTTCTGACCATACCGGCCTTTCCAGCCGGATGATTGCGGCCGCTTCCATCCGCTTTTACCTGCTGCGGTACAATTTGCAGACCGAAGTGGTGTTTGACCTGCAGCAGGCGACCGAAATTTCAGGGAACACGGGCGTGTATTTGCTGTATACCTATTCCCGCTCCCTGAGCGTTCTGAACAAGGGCGGCGCAACTCCGGAGGCGTTACCGGCAGTTCCTGAGAAGCTGCCGGCGTTCGAGCAGCCGGAATATGCCTTGATCAGACAAATTGCAGCCTGGCCGGATGTGCTGGACAAGGCATGCCGCGAACTGACACCCAATTTGATCTGCAGCTACGCTTACGAGCTGTGCGCCCTGTTCAACAATTTTTATGCCGCCTGTCCCATCATCAAAGCGGCTGACGACCTGCGTTCTTTCCGGCTGTGGCTGGTCAGCGAGTTTAATGCTGCTTTGAAAGACGTTCTGGAAACCCTTGGATTGCCTGCTCCAAGCCGGATGTAACCGAAGCCGCAAAACGCCGGGCTTGCTACAGCTCATAAATCTGATGCTGCTTGAGAAAAGGCATACCGGATGTTTTGCCCTCGAAGTCAGTGAATTCGTCGCCGTAGTGCATAAGCGATATAAGCGACCGGATATCTTCCGGCAGGGATTTCAGCTCTTCCAGCGTCGTATGGACTTCACCGGGCCCGATGAGCTGGCATTCATGAAAAATCCGTTTTACCCCGCGTTCATAAACGAGCTTTTTCAGCAGCTCCGGCTGAAAGGTCATATCGGCGCTGTAGAAAATATCGCCGTTCAGCACAAGTGAGTAGCTGTTCTTGCCGGTGATATGCGGGGTGCGGATTAATTGTACGGTGAGGGAAGGAAACAAGCTGTAGATATTCCCCTCCTGAAGCGGCCTTACTTCGAAAAAATCGGCAAGCGTGTTCATATTTTCCTGGCTCATGCCCCCTTTGAGCGTATGGTCCCAAAGCGGCTGGACCAGAGATTCGGCGATATAGAGAACAGGCCGGCGCTTATACACATATTTCATCTGGAAGGCGAATTCTTCAAGCCCGCCAACATGGTCAGCGTGGATATGCGTAATGAGGCAGGCATCAATCTGCCCCCAGTTTCGGCCAAGCTCGTAGAGAGAAACGGGTGCTGTAATCCCGCAATCGATCAGCAGGGTGAAATCGTTGCTATAAACAAGCGCGTTGTTGTTATAGTTTGTTTTGGCGAATGCGTTGCCCGTTCCAAGCATTTGCAGTTGCAGTTCCATGAGAAAGCCTCCTAATAAACAATCTTGTGCTCTATCCGAATAGTAACATAAAAAATATGAGATTTTTACTTCATTCGACCGCAACTTGAGATAAAGTCCCCTCGTATAATTGTACAGCAGCGATGATAGATTGGGGGGATTACGATATGAAATGGAAGAGAACGACGGCGTTTGTGCTGTTGTTTTCCCTCATGGGCAGCACGCTATTGTATGCGGACGGGGTTACGCAGAAGATCAAGGTTTTGTATAACGGCCGGGAGCTGGCTGACGGAGCTTACGTCATTGATGGGAAAACTTATGTTCCAATCCGTGAATTTAACGGACTTGTTACGTATAACGACAATGCCAAGGTGGTTTCTTTCAACAAACCGAATGTGCATATGTTCCTGTTTAAGGGGGAAACGCCTTTTGGAAATGTAAATGTAGGGAAACTGAAGTTTAATGTCTTTTGTCAGATCGACAGCTTGAGAACGGATATTAGCGCTGTTAAAGTGGCTATCACCGCGCCTGACGGAACGGTGAAGTCGATACAGTCCCAGAATATTGGCAGCAATCAGAAGGACAACTTCTGGTTCCGGACTGACGACTTTACTTACGATTTCAAAAGTTCCGGCAAATATTCGGTCGGCTTCTATATCAAGCAGTCCCAAAGTGATGATTATACCTTGATCTCGGAGAAAATCGTCAACGCAATTGACAATTAGGGATTGCCTGGCCGCCAAAATTGACCTGCTTCCTGGAAAATGATACGATACGATGGTAACAGGCAGGTTTTTCTAAAACAACCAGGAAAGTAGGTAGAATCATGAGCGATCACAAACATGAACATGGCGAAGCATGCGGATGCGGACATGATCACGATCACGAACATGAAGAGTTCGTGTTAACTTTGACGGATGAAGAAGGCAACGAGGTGGAAATGGCTCTTGTGGAGACATTCGATGTCGGAGAGAACGTGTATGCGCTGCTTCTGGAACGCAATAATCCCGAAGCCGACGGCATTATTCTCCGTCTGGAAGAACAGGAAGAAGAAATGGTTCTTCTCAACATTGAAGACGAAGCAGAATGGGCTCGTGTAGAAGAAGCCTTCAACGAACTGGTTGCTGCGCAAGACGAAGCATAAGCTGAATCTTCAAAGCCTAAAAAGCTCCCCTTAAAGGGGAGCTTTTCTACTTGAGATGCCGGCAAAGAAACGGCACAAGCTTCAGAGCAGAGCTTGTACCGTTATTTCGTTCTAGAAAATAGGATCCGCTTCAATGATGACCTTGACGTTGTTGATATTGCGGTCCTCAGGGCCTTTGACGGGAAGACCCACCTCCACGTGATCGACAATATAGTCGATATTCTCCTGGGTAATGACTTCGCCTGGAAGCAGAATTGGAATCCCCGGCGGGTACACATAAATAAATTCTGCGATAATGCGTCCTGCCGATTCCCGGAACGGAATAACCTCGGTATCCGCATAGAAAGCATCGCGCGGAATCAGGGACAGCTGCGGGATTTCCGGCGTTTTGACAATGAGTTCCTTGACTTCGCCTACTTTATAGAAAGTTCTGGACAGTTCGCGCAGCGCTATGATCAGCGTGTCGACCGACTCGCGGGTATCTCCGGGTGTAATCAGACAAAGAATGTTATACATGTCAGAAAGCTCAACTTCGATATTATAATGCTCCCGGAGCCAGTTCTCCGTCTCGTAACCGGTGATACCCAAATGGCGGACATGGATCGTCACCTTGGTCGGGTCCAGCCCGTACGTGGCTTCTCCACCCAAAATTTCCTTGCCGAAAGAATAAAGTCCTTCAATTTTGTTGATTTCATCACGGGCATAATTAGCCAGCTGTAAAGCATTATTCAACATTTCGTGGCCGTTCAGAGCCAAATTCCGCCGTGCTGCATCCAGCGAAGCCAGCAGAATATAAGAAGTGGACGTTGTTGTCAGCATGCTTATAATCGTCTGAATACGCTGTGGATTCACCAGGCCATTTTTGGTGTTTACGTTCAAAATGGAGCTCTGGGTCATGGAACCGCCCAGCTTGTGCACGCTGGTGGCCGCCATGTCGGCTCCGGCCTGCATCGCCGATGCCGGAAGGTCCTCGTGAAAATGGATGTGCACGCCATGCGCTTCATCGACAAGGACCGGTATGTGGTGGCTGTGTGCCAGCTCTACGATTTCTTCCAAATGAGCCACAACTCCGAAATAGGTCGGATTGATGACGAGCACGCCCTTGGCGTCGGGATGCCGTTTCAGCGCACGGCTGACAGAAGAGGTCGTAATGCCATGGTCGATTCCGAGGTTATGGTCCTGGGCAGGCGAAACGAATACAGGCTTCGCACCGGCGAAAATGATCGCAGACATAACCGATTTATGAATGTTGCGCGGAACAATGATTTTATCGCCGGGAGAACAAACCGACATGATCATCGTCATAATGGCGCCGCTTGTCCCTTGCACGGAGAAAAAGGTGAAGTCGGAGCCGAACGCATCCGCCGCAAGCTTTTGAGCTTCTTCAATGACACCCGTAGGCTGATGAAGATCATCAAGTGGAGCAATATTGATCAAGTCGATGGACAAGGCGTTGTCACCGATAAATGTTCGAAATTCTTCGTCCATTCCTATGCCTTTTTTGTGTCCCGGAATGTGGAACTGGACGGGGTCGCCGGCCGCATGGTTTTTCAATGCGGTAAAGAGCGGCGTGCGGTTGTGGTCCATCTGAGGCCGTCACTGCCTTTCTAATGTGAAATATAAACAAAGTTGAGTATAACAAAAAGAGAGGGGAATGCAAGCATCTGATGCATTTAAGAGATCTGCGAGTCGAGGGTTAAAATGATTCCATTAAAGGGTAGACTGTTAACCAGACACGATTTTGATAACTTCGGGTGGGGGTGGAAGATAATTATGCAGCTTAAGAGCAAAGGGATAGGCCGAGAACTGCTGACACCGACATTCATTTATTTATGGTTGATTATGTTCCTTGTCGAGCTGGTCAAAAGTGCTTTGCTGGTGACCATTTTGCCAGTTTACATGGGAAGTGTGCTCCAGCTGTCCGCCTTTGCCATCGGATTAGCATTATCGCTTCAGTATATTGGAGACAATTTTTCCCGAGGTCCTGCCGGATGGATCGTAGAACGTATCGGGTTTCGGGCTACCATGCTGTCTGGCTTAGTGATTTCCGCGGGAGCGGTCGCGATGATCGCATGGACCAAGCAGGCGGGATTCATCGCACTCGCCAGCACGCTGCTTGGTATCGGAACGGCGCCGCTTTGGCCTTGCGTCCTGATCGGAATATCGGATATATCCAGCAGGAATCAAAATTTTGGCACGGCCATGGGAGTCATCCAGATGTCAACTTTGGGCGGGACAGGCGCCGGACCGGTTGTGATCAATTTTTTCGTCGATAAATCTTACAGCCTGGTCTTCTGGATTTTGCTTGGCTGCCTGGCGGTAACGATTGCGCTGGCTGTACTGCTGCCCGGCATGAGCAAGGATGCTGCAAAAGCGGATCGACAGGTCGGCAGACTGCCAAAGAAGGGAAATCTGCTCCTGGTCGGAGGAATCAAGAAGCTCGGAGCCAATCTGAAGCATACATTCATTGAAATTCGAAACAATCTGCATGTAAGTCCCCTGCTGTATCCTGCCTTGTTTCTACAGTCGTTCGCCGTAGGGCTTCTGACCCCGGTCATTACGCTGTACATCCGAACCGTATTGGGGTTATCGCCGGGGGCTTTTAGCAGCATGCTGATCGTCGGCGGCGGGATAACGGCTCTGGGACTGATACCGGTAGGTAAAATGGTCGATAAGTTTGGTACGAAGATGTTTTTGCATGCCGGATTTCTGACGGCTTTCTTGTCGATTTTGGGCTTGGCCCTGTTCCGTGAGATCACGATGGTATGGGTGCTCGTTATTGGTCTCGGTGTGAGCTATTCATTGATTCTGCCAAGCTGGGATACGAAGATTGCGCAGTATCTTCCGGAAGGAGAGAAGGGCACGGTTTGGGGACTGTTTCTGACTGTACAAGGATGCGGAATGGTGATCGGCCCAATCGTATCCGGCAAACTTTGGGATATGCTTGGTCCGTCAGCTCCGTTTGTAGCGAGCGCCATCTCGATGGGAACGTTGTTCTTCCTGCATCTGTGGCTTTCGCGTCCGCAGACAGAGTTTGCAGGAAAACCGCACAAGGCTTAGGGAGCTTGCTCCCAACCCGCTGTGCCAATACAAGTATAGCGGTTTAGTACAACGTACGCGAGGAGTTTAGCGCAAGTTGCCTTGAAATCTAGAAAAGAGCGGGACGAAGCCCGCTCTTGATCAAAAGGAACCCTTGTACAGCGGAAGCAGCGTTTCGAAGGTCTGCTCGATAAGGTTCGTAAGCTCGTTTCCGTCCTTAAGTTCTTCCGCTGTGCGCGGAAGGCTCAGTCCGCACAAAATTTCCGATTTCTTCACTTTTTGCAGCCTTTGTCCCATCTCCGCAAGACCGCTTTCCGACAGTTCTCCATTCAGCCTGCCGCCAGGCGTCATATGGTCAAGCGACCAGAAGTAGCAGTCCGGGACAAGGCGCTTGACCTGCTCGGCATGCTGCTCCAGGTAGCGTCCGAATACCGCTTTATTCGGGCTCTCATAAATGACCGCGAAAACGATGAACAGATGCGTGGCAAACAGACCAACTTGAAAATGAGGAAGCGCCTTGTACCCGCGGCTGTTACTGCTCCAGGCGACCCAGGTATCATTAGGCGGATGGACGGTCCGTCTGGCATGCTTCGCCACATGGGGATACATCTCGCTGCCGCAGAGCCCGGAAAGAAACGGCCCTACTTCCGCTCCGATGCCCTCCAGCTTCGGGCGAACGTTGGCGATCAGAGCCTCCATTCTGGACTCGAGGCCGGGAACGGCCATGCTGTCAAAATCTTTATCGGTAAACCCCGTAATCGACATATATCTATCTTCCTCCCGTTTATGTAGCAAAATCGGCCGGCAAGTGCCAGCATGTCCCGATTATAGCACAGGTTATACGCCCGCGCTTCGCGCTGGCTTACGGACGCTGGCCGCCCCTAATGGAGGCCGCTCTTTCCTGAAGCTTCAGGCTATCGGCAGCCCGCTGCCCCTATACAAGCTGCAGAGAGGTTAAAAATAATCATTAATCCAAGTTACCTTCACATAGGATGGAGTATAAGATATTGTAAGCTTGCTTACGCTTGTGACGAATGATCGTCTTGCAGGGTGCAATACGCCAGAGGAGGGAGTGCCGTGAATAAGAGCTACGAGGTCGAGTACTGTAATTTGGATCTGCGTTTCGAGCGCCGGCACCTGCAGCAGTTGATCCGTGATTTGATCCAGGACGGATATTCGCTGTATTGGAGCGAAAATGACTCCATCTTTATTATTTCGGTGCGAACCGGCCGGAAGCTGACAAAGCTGCGGTTTGAACGGCTCGGTCAAGGTTATAAGCTGGTTGGCGACTATATCATCAAAGACGCCAAGCTGGCGGAATGGCTGGAGAAGCTGATTGGAGACCTGCGGGGGCATGCTGTGGTCAAAAGAATCAAAGACAGGCAAATTTTAATTGAAAATATTTTATTCGGCGAAGTGATCCGACAAGTCCAGATTTCAGGAATGGAGCATAAAGTCTTGTATCAAAAGGATCCTGTACCTAGCGCAGCCAAATTTGCCCAGATGTATAAATCCCAAATGTCTGAACGGCGAATAGAAGAACTGCGAACGAAGCTGGATGAGCAGCTTGCGAAACTGCATGCGGCCATCCGGGCCGGCAGCACGGAAGAGGCGGAGGCCATCAAGAACGTGCTGCAAGGCATCCGGCGGGATTTGATGGAGCTTGAGTGGTAACCGGATGGGGTATCTTTATTAAAGGAAGGCAGGACTGTTTTTCATCGGACATAAGCACCTCGGAACTGTAGAATTCCAGGGGTGTTTTATGTTGGTTTGATGAAGGATTTTTGCATGAGTGGATATTAACGCGTTAAAATGATATTATTTTGATATATACAATGTCGCAAAGGATGGAGAGCAGATGTCAAAACAGCAAATTGGCGTTATTGGACTTGCCGTCATGGGTAAAAACCTGGCGCTGAATATTGAAAGCAGAGGATTTACGGTTTCTGTATTTAACCGTTCTCCGCAGAAGACGCACGATCTTCTGGAAGAAGCAAAAGGCAAAAACCTGGCAGGCACTTTTTCGATTGAAGAATTTGTAGAGTCGCTTGAAAAGCCGCGCAAAATTTTGATCATGGTACAAGCCGGTCCGGCAACGGACGCAACCATCGAGCAGCTCGTCCCTCACCTGGATGAAGGAGATATTATTATCGATGGAGGCAACGCGTACTTCCCTGATACGCAGCGCCGCAGCAAAGAGCTTGAAGCCAAAGGGTTCCGCTTTATCGGCACCGGTGTATCCGGCGGCGAAGAGGGTGCGCTCCATGGTCCTGCAATTATGCCTGGCGGTCAGGAAAGCGCCTACGAGCTTGTAAAACCGATTCTGACGGCTATTTCCGCCAAAGTAAATGGCGATCCTTGCTGTACATATATCGGACCGGACGGTGCCGGGCATTACGTGAAGATGGTGCACAACGGCATTGAATACGGCGATATGCAGCTGATCGGAGAAGCTTACCATTTGCTGAAAGATGTACTGGGTCTTGACGCCAAGGAATTGCACGAAATTTTCACCGAATGGAACAAAGGGGAACTGGACAGCTACCTGATCGAAATAACAGCCGATATTTTCTCGAAATATGATGAAGAAACCGGCAAGCCGATGGTTGATGTCATTCTTGACGCAGCCGGACAGAAGGGTACGGGAAAATGGACGAGCCAAAGCGCCCTTGACCTCGGCGTACCGCTGTCCATGATTACGGAGTCCGTATTCTCCCGTTTCCTGTCCGCCATGAAGGAAGAGCGCGTAGCAGCCAGCAAAATTTTGAGTGGGCCTGCTGCTGTTAAAGCGTTTGACGGGGACAAACAGGAATTTATCGAGAACGTCCGCAAGGCGCTCTTCGCCAGCAAGATCGTTTCCTATGCCCAAGGCTTTGCGCAAATGCGCTCCGCTTCCGACGAGTACGGTTGGGATCTGAAATATGGCAACATCGCCATGATTTTCCGCGGCGGCTGCATCATCCGTTCTCAGTTCCTGCAGAATATTAAGGATGCCTATGATCGTGATCCTGCGCTCAAGAACCTGCTGCTGGACCCTTACTTCAAAAATGTGGTTGAGAGCTATCAGGATGCATGGCGCAAAGTCATCAGCGCTGCCGTATCAAACGGTATTCCTGTACCGGGCTTCTCCAGCGCCCTGTCTTACTATGACAGCTACCGCACAGAGCGCCTCCCGGCAAACCTGCTTCAGGCACAGCGCGACTATTTCGGAGCGCATACCTTCAAGAGAGTGGACAAGGAAGGCGTATTCCACCATCAGTGGTTCTGATTGTCCGGTTTGGAGGAAAAGCGTCAGGATCGGCTCAGGCAGCCGGACCTGGCGCTTTTTTCAGAATAACAAGCAAAGTGTCTATCAGCGCCAAACCTTTTGTAAAAGGGAATGCCGACTTGAACGACATGTGATATGATAGGAAAAAAGTTAACAACAGAAGGTAGGTGCGTCATGCAGCCGGAACAGGTCAACTGGATCCTCGTCGGCATGATGGGAACCGGTAAATCCACGGTCGCGGCGCTGCTCGCGAAGGAGACAGGCAGAAAGATGGTCGATCTTGATGCGGAAATTGTCCGTGAAGCCGGCTGTTCGATTCCGGAACTGTTTGAACAGCAGGGGGAAGCGGAGTTTCGGGCTCTTGAATCGCGGATTCTTGCACGGGTTCTTGAAGGACAAGGAATTGTTCTGGCCACAGGAGGCGGGGCTGTTCTGAAGCCTGAGAACAGACGGATTATGCTGGAGAACGGATGGGTCATCGCTCTGAAGGCCGATGCCAAGACGATATTTGCCCGGGTCGGCAACGATTCGAACCGGCCGCTGCTCACTGGAGGAGCGGAGGAAAAAATCAGCTTATTGCTGGAAGAGCGGAAGCTTGCCTATGATTTCGCCCATTGCACGGTGGATACATCGGACCTTGGGGAGGAAGAAGTGGCTATGAATATTTTAATGCGTCACCGCGTTTATCCACAATCGTGAGAGGAGCAAATGGAATGGATATCATCGTTAGGCCAACCCCTGAACTAAAGGGTGAAATTCAGGCGCTATCATCCAAAAATTATACTACACGCTATCTGCTGGCTGCGGCTCTTGCGGAAGGAACAAGCACGGTAAGATATCCGGCGCACAGTCAGGACAGCGATGCGATGCGCCGCTGCATTGCTGATCTCGGTGCAGTGCTGGAAGAGAACGATGAGCAAATAGTCATTAAGGGCTTTGGGAAAAACTTGAGCGGGGTTAAGGAGCTGAACGTTGGCAATGCGGGAGCGGTTTTGCGTTTTCTCATGGCCATTGCCTCCCTCTCTCCTGAAATTACGTTTATTAACACCTATCCGGATTCGCTTGGAAAACGTCCGCATGACGATCTGATCGATGCGCTGCAGCAGATCGGCGTCCAGGTCGAGCACCAGGAAGGCCGGCTGCCGATTACGATCCGCGGCGGAGCGCCAAAAGGCGGCAAAATTAAGGTATCCGGCGAGGTAAGCTCTCAATATCTGAGCGCACTGCTGTTTCTGACGCCTCTCCTTGCTGAGGACAGCGAAATCGAAGTGACCGGGGATTTGAAGTCCAAAGTCGTTGTCGGACAAACGCTTGAAGTTTTGGAACAGGCGGGGATTACCGTTCAGGCTTCTGACGATTACACGACTTTCAAAGTACCCGGAGGGCAGGCTTATAAAGCCCAAACTTATACGGTTCAGGGAGATTATCCGGGGTCTGCGGCCATTCTGGCGGCGGCTGCCGTTACGAATTCGGATGTTACCGTACACCGCCTGGAAGAGCGGAGCAAGCAGGGAGAACGTGCGGTTGTAGACGTGCTTCAGATGATGAATGTGCCGCTGCGGCATGAAAACGGCATCGTGCATGTGCAAGGAGACGGCCGGTTGCGGGCGGTTGAATTTGACGGTGACGCCGCAACGGATGCTGTGCTTGCCATGGTTGCAGCGGCTGTCTTTGCAGAGGGAACGTCGCGTTTTTATAACGTCGAGAATTTGCGCTATAAGGAATGCGACCGCATTACGGATTTTCTTGCCGAGCTCAGAAAAGCCGGAGCGGATGTGGAAGAGAAAAGGGATGAAATTATAGTCCACGGCAAACCGTACGGTGTGGAGGGAGGCGCCACGATCGACGCCCATTATGACCACCGGGTAATTATGGCGCTGACCGTTGTAGGTTTAAGAGCCAGAAATCCGCTTGTTATCAAGGATGCCCATCATGTGGCCAAATCCTATCCGCAATTTTTTGATCATATCGCCGCGCTTGGCGGATCTGTAGAATGGGTATCGTAAACTTAAGATAAAGAAGAAAGGCGGGACCCCGGATGGCTTTTAAAAACCCGGAACGCGAGGAAATCAAGGAAATTCTGGAGTCGGCCCGAACGATCGCCGTAGTCGGACTGTCCGATAAAACGGACCGTACTTCGTATATGGTGGCGCAGGCGATGCAGAAAAGAGGATACCGCATCATTCCGGTAAATCCGGCCGTGAAGGATGACATCCTCGGGGAGAAGACCTATGCCTCGCTTAAAGACATTCCTGAGCCGATTGACATTGTGGACGTTTTCCGGCGCAGCGAATTTACGCCCGATATCGCGAAGGAAGCGGTGGAGGCCGGTGCGAGAACCCTTTGGCTTCAGCAGGGGATCGTGAACGAACAGGCTGCCGAAATCGCAGCGCAAGCCGGCCTCAAGGTCGTAATGGACCGCTGCATCAAAGTCGAAGATGCAATCACGCAGCCCCGAAGAGATGCTCTATGATGCGCCACCCAAAAAGAGCCCTCGGGGCTTTTTTTATCGTTTTGCGCCAGATTAGTGGGATAATCCTTTTGTCTTGAAATTCCTTTGACAATCTGCAAAGCGAAGATTACCATAACTAGGGTAAAGAGAGCACAGCTATCATTCGCAAGCTGAAGGGGTCTGAGTTTATTATGATACAAGGTATTGGCGCTGCTGCCGGCGTTGCCATCGGCAGGGCTTTTGTATTGCCCGCCTGGGAGATGGACGTTCAGGACCGGCGTTTGGAAACCATCGATCTCAGCAAAGAGTTCGAGCGTTTGCATGAAGGCATCATTACTTCCAAACATGAAATCGAAGAGATCAGAAATGAAATTCAGCAAATGGTCGGTAAAGAAGAGTCGACCATTTTTGACGCGCATCTTGCGATTTTGGAAGATCCGGTGTTCATGAGTGAAATCAGAGGCATTATCGAAAGACAGTATAAAGCGGCGGAGGTTGCCGTAAAAGAAGCCATTGACCATTTTGTGACAATGTTTGATCTGCTTGACGATGAATATATGAAGGAACGGGCCCTCGACATCAAGGATGTCGGCAACCGCCTGCTGAAGCACTTGCTGGGGACGCCGGAAGTGACGCTGCCCAAGGATAATCAGCCTTACATCCTGGTTGCCAAGGAGTTCTCGCCTTCCCAACTGGTCCATCTCAATCCAAACAATGTACTGGGAATGGTTACGATGGTTGGCGGAAAATCCTCCCATTCGGCAATCATGGCCAGAGCGCTCGGCATTCCGCTTGTATCGGGTTTTGAAGACAAGCTTAACCGGATGATTCAGACCGGGGATCTGCTGGTCCTTGATGGCGATGAGGGCTGCTTGTATGTAAACCCGGACACTGATATTGTGGGGCGCTATACTTTGGTTGCCGAGAAGCAGAAGCAGCGTAAAGAACAACTGCAGCTGCTTGCATCTGAAGATGCGGTAACGCACGACGGAATCCATTTCCATTTGGCCGGCAATATCAGCTCCTTTAAGGAATTTGAGCTGGCAGTCAAGCATGGAGCCGAGGGTGTGGGGTTGTTCCGGACCGAGTTTTTATATATGGACCGCGCTGCATTTCCAAGCGAAGAGCAGCAGTATGAAGTATATCGCAAGGTGGCCGAACTTGCAGGAGAGCATTCGGTAGTCATCCGCACGCTGGATATCGGCGGAGACAAGCAGCTTGAATATTTTCCGCTGCCGAAAGAAGACAACCCGTTTCTCGGCTACCGGGCGATCCGGATCAGCCTTGACCGGCGGGACCTGTTCAAGACCCAACTGACTGCCATTCTCCGGGCCAGCGCTTACGGCAATGTGAAAATCATGTATCCGATGATCTCTTCGGTCGAGGAAATCCGCAGCGCCAATTTCATATTAAGGGAGGCTATGGCCGATCTGGACCGCAGGGGATTGGCCTATAATCGGGAAGTTCCGGTCGGCATCATGATTGAAGTCCCGGCCGCGGCAGCTTCTGCCGATCTGCTTGCCGAGGAATGCGATTTCTTCAGCATCGGGACGAACGATCTTGTTCAATACGTGCTGGCCGTAGACCGAATGAATGAAAAAATTGCCCATATGTACCGTCCTTTTCACCCGGCCGTGCTCCGTATGATGAAGACAGCGGTGGAAGCGGCCCATCTTCGGGGCATCCCGGTCAGCGTGTGCGGAGAGCTTGCCGGCGATGAACGGGCCATCCCGTTGTGGGCATATCTGGGTGTGTACAATCTGAGCATGTCGCCGCAAGCTTTGCTCAGAATCAAGCACCGTCTCCTGAACATCAGCGCAGCGGAGGAAGCCCGCATCGGCGAACAATGCTACACTTGCAGAACGGCTATGGAAATTGAAAGCTTCCTGGCGTCAAGACAGCTTCAGGAAGGCTGAAGCGTGAAACGGTTCAGCAAATAAACAGGAAAAGGCGGCTTTCGGACTGATATAGTCGGAAGGCCGCCTTTGTTTTCCGTTATTATGAAATTTATTTCCCCGAGCCGAAAAGGGCATCGCAGAATGCTTTGCCGTATGGCGGCAGGTCGGGCGGGCGGCGCGCGGAAATGATGTGCCCATCCACAACGACGGCCTCATCTTTCCATATGGCGTCTGCGTTCTCCATATCATCCCGGATTCCCGGAGTGGAAGTCACCGTTACTCCCTTCAAAATTCCTGCAGAGATCAAAACCCAGCCGGCGTGGCAAATTTGCCCGATCGGTTTTTTGGCTTTATCCATGTCGCGAATCAGTTCAAGCACCTTCGGATAACGTCTGATTTTGTCAGGAGCCCAGCCGCCTGGGACAAGAATGCCGTCGAATTCGCTCGCATTCAGTTCATCGTAGCTGGCTTCGGCTACAGCGGGCACCCCGTATTTTCCAATGTACTTTTTGCCTTTTTCCGCACCCGCGAGTACGACCTCCGCACCCTCTTCGCGAACGCGGTATACCGGATACCATAGCTCCAAATCTTCAAATTCTTCGTCTATGAGTGCAATGACTCTTTTTCCAGATAATCTCATATTTGAATCCTCCTGTATAATTCTCTATTGACGAAATAACGATTCAATTATTTAATTGTATCAAAAATAATTCTATAATTCACACGTCCGGTTCCCCTGAAAAGGACAGGCTGTGTGAAAAGTTTAGATATAGAGGAAGTGGTCCAAGTGTACGCCCGCTGCAATTGTGGACAGAACAAGAGCCTTGGTTTTAGAACCGTTATTCATGAAAGAAGAATCCGGATAAACAAAGTTCCGATATGGGAATGCGAGCACTGCGGACGATACGAGGTTTACTCCAAAATCAAGTCCCACTTATGCGAGGTGCTTGGACAGCTTAAGAGCCAGTCCGGCCTTGCCGGTGTCACCTTTACCGAACTCAACGAGCTTGCTGATGTGATGTACGAAATTTATAAAGAGAATGAATCTGCGGAGCTGGATGCGGATCTGTTCACTTCAGAGATGGCGGCCCGCTGCAAAGAACGGATCAACCTGCTGCTTGACGTTTATGGCTATGCCAAAAATAACGGCGACCGGGAGTGGATGGAGAAACTGATGGAACGCCTTTCCCAGCTGACTCTTGCACCTGCGAAAGCTACATAACTGAGGGATCTTGGCTAAAAGGCCCAATATGATTCATTGACTTGTGATTGAAAATGAATTTTCAAAGGCTGAAAAGATTATTTGGTGCGCCTTTTAAAGTTTTATTGAAAATTTTCATGGAAATTGGCTTTTTTCTTTTCTTTTTGATAAAATATCAGAAAGTTCGATTATTTATTCGTTTTGATGATTCGGAAAGGGGTTAGATCACGGTGTCTGCAATGACTCAAATTACTTCAGCCGAACAACTGCAGGATGTATTGAAAGCTTCGGCAAACCAGCCGGTTCTGCTGTTTAAGCACAGTACGCGCTGTCCGATCAGCGCCCGGGCCTATCAGGAAGTTTCAGACTATTTGAACGATCAGCCAAATGAAAACGTCATCTATGCTCTGATTCATGTTGTCGAAGATCGTCCGGTTTCCCTGGAGGCTGCAGATTTGCTCGGTGTGAAGCACGAATCCCCGCAGGCAATTCTCGTGAAGGACGGAAAAGCGGTGTGGAATACATCCCATTCGGGCATCACTTCTGAAAATCTGAAGGAAAATCTATGAAAGTGAAGCGTTATCATTGCAGAATGCAGTATTTTGTCGTATCATAAGACCTAACAAAGCTCCTTACCTAACCCGAAGAACGAATGAAAATTTATTGGCAATGGAGAGAAGAATGTGACGGTAACCATTTACGATGTGGCACGCGAAGCAGGAGTCTCGATGGCCACGGTTTCACGGGTTGTGAATAATAACCCTAATGTGAAGCCGCAGACCCGGAAGAAAGTGTATGAAGCAATTGAACGTCTGGGATATCGTCCGAATGCCGTTGCCCGAGGGCTTGCGAGCAAGAAGACAACTACGGTCGGCGTGGTGATTCCGGATATTTCAAACTCGATTTTTGCGGAAATTGCCCGGGGGATCGAAGACATAGCAAACATGTACCACTATAACATTATTTTGTGCAATGCGGATAAGAAGAAGGAAAAGGAAATTCGCGTCATCAACACCTTGCTTGAGAAGCAGGTGGACGGGCTGTTATTCATGGGCGGTACTGTGACGGACGAGCATCTTCAGGCTTTCCAGACGTCAGCCGTACCGATCGTGCTTTGCGCCACGAGCGATGAGAACGGTGTTATTCCTTCGGTCGACATTGACCATGAAGCTGCCGCTTTTGATGCGGTAAGCGCGCTGATTCGTCATGGACATCGCGAGATTGCGATGATCAGCGGCACCTTGCAGGATCCGGCGAACGGGTATGCCCGTTTTCAGGGTTACAAGAAAGCGTTGGAGAAGGCTGGGATCGAGTACCAGGAAGATCTTGTCCGGATTGGCAACTACCGTTATGAGTCCGGCGTAGAGGCGATGAAATATTTTATTGGCCTGAAGAAACGTCCGACCGCCATTTTTGCCGCAACCGACGAGATGGCGATTGGCGCCATTCACAGCATTCAGGACGATGGACTTAAAGTTCCGGATGATTTTTCGATTATCAGTGTCGACAATACCCGGATGGCTTCGATGGTACGTCCTCAGCTCACTACGGTGGCCCAACCGATGTACGACCTTGGAGCGGTTGCCATGCGTTTGCTTACAAAGCTGATGAAGAAGGAAAATGTGGAGAATACGCGGGTTATTTTGCCGCATGAAACGATTCTGCGTTTATCCGTAAGTCATTTGTAAAATTACTTCATGTAAAACCAGATTCATAGGGTTCACCTTAAAAAGCTCCTCTGCGGGAGCTTTTTTTTGAGAGTGATGATTCCCGCTAAATACGGAACCTGTCTCTTGAGGGACAGTCCGGCGGCTGCTTATAGCCGTACATATATGGAAGGAGCTGATTGCTGCGTGGAGCGTATTGGAATCTTAGGAGCTATGGATGAGGAGATTAAGCTGCTGCTTCAGCAAATGGACTCGAAGGAGACCCATACTCATGCCGGCATTTCTTTCATTGCCGGAACATTTCAAGGCCGCAGTGTCGTCGTATGCAAATCCGGTGTCGGAAAGGTAAATGCGGCAGTCACCACACAGCTGTTGATCGACCGGTTCAAAGTTGCTTCAGTGCTGTTTACGGGCGTGGCCGGCGCTGTGAACCCGAAGCTTCAGATCGGAGATATCGTCATTTCATCTTCCTGCCAGCAGCATGATATGGATGTAACCGCGCTGGGATTTGAAAGAGGTGTGATCCCTTATCAGGAGGTATCGGATTTTCCGGCGGATAACGGTCTTGTTCAATTGGCCAAAGAGGCCTGCGAAAAGGTCTGCCGGGACCATCAGTTTATGGTCGGCAAGGTGCTGTCGGGAGACCGCTTTGTGGCCGACCGCGCCGCCGTGCAGGACCTGCATGACGCCATGAACGGGGCATGCGTGGAAATGGAGGGGGCGGCTGTGGCGCAAGTATGCTTCATGAACAGCGTTCCTTACGTTGTGCTGCGTTCGATGAGCGACAAGGCGGACGGGTCGGCGCATGTTAATTTTGCTGAATTTACGGTGGAGGCATCTAATCGCTCTTACGCGATTCTGAGCGAAATGCTCGGGAGCATAAAATCATAAGAAATGACGTAAATTCCAATTAGGATAACCAAAAGAAATTCGGCGGGCGATTTAGTACATAAACCGCTGGTGGAAGCGAATCCGGTCAAATTGTTCTTTCGAGGCCAGCGGTACATCGCGCCCTACCCGCACCATGAGGCAATTGGCAGGATGGGAACAGATTTCGGGGTCGTCTGTCGCATACCAGACCATGTTCACGCTCTTCATCAGCTTCTCCATCATTCGCCGGTACTCCCAAACTCCGAGGCCGCTTGTTGTAAGGTCCCAGTGCCAGTAATATTCAGTCGTGAACACAATATACGGCTCCAATTGTCCCATTTCGAAAGCGGTGCGGAGCATGGAGGAACCGGCTCCGAATTTCCGGTATTCATCCGCAACCTCAATGGCGCCAAGCTCGATCAGGTCCTGCATGTTTTCTTCCGACCAGCGCTCCATTTCATCCGGGTAATGAAAGGTTACATAGCCTACTATCGTTTCCGTATGCCTTGCTATGATAATCCGTCCTTCGGGCAGGCCTGCGATTTCAATGAGAGCTTCATGCTGCTCGGGAGGAGGCCGAAAAGCATCCAATGAAGGGTGCATGCGAAGCGTGCGCAACATACCGGGATCGACGGGTCCCTCTACAATAAGCGGCTCATCCCTGGTGGAAGGGAGTTCATGTCTGCAGTGGATTTTGGAGTGGAGCATTCGTTTTTAGCCTCCTTCCTCTTCCACTCACTTATAACAGAAAAATGAAAAATTGAAAAGTTATAGCGCCCTTCATTGCCATATGTTATAATGCTTTTGACATAAAAAGTTCACAATTCCAAAAGAAGTACATCTATTCTCCCCGAGACGCACTTGATTCAAGCAGCCCCATTTTTGTTTTTCTCCAAACAACATTCATCCGTTCGGTTTAATCCTGAAATATGAGCCAAGGATCAGTTTATTTGTTCTCCCTAACTTGTATTTCGCAGCAGAAACGGATCTCGTCGCCACAGGACGGAACCCGCCGTTTTTGCTTGTTTTGCTCTATTATGTATCCGTTTTCATTCAGAGTGCACCTAAGCAGCGTGTGCATGAACATTTAAGGAGGATGAAGCGATGAACAAATTGCAGGGAGAAATCATTTCAGCGGCGGCGGCCTACTCCAACATGGGAACATACGAGGATGAACGCAAGCAATTTGAGTGGGCGGATGTAGAGAAGGACTTTACATGGCACCGCACAGGCCTTGTCAACATGGCTTATGAAGCGATCGACCGCCATGTGGCGGAAGGACGGGGGAACAAGACCGCACTTGTCTACTCCGATGCCAATCGTGAGGAGTCGTATACCTTTGCAGACCTTCAGACATTGTCGAACAAATTTGCGAATGTGCTGCGCAGACACGGGATCGGCAAGGGAGAAAGGGTGTTTGTCTTCATGCCCAGAACTCCTGAGCTGTACATCAGTATTTTGGGCGCCATCAAAGTGGGAGCTGTCGTTGGTCCGTTGTTCGAAGCGTTTATGGAGACGGCGGTAAAGGACCGGCTGGAAGACAGCGGCGCGGTTGCTCTCGTTACGACGAACGCTTTGCTGCCGCGTGTAAAGGGGGAAGAGCTCCCGGAGCTTCGAACTGTTGTGGTCGCAGGGGAAGCTTTTGAGACAGCCGGGGCCGAAGGGGTTTACCATTTTGAAACAGAGATGAGTTTGTCCGCCGAGAATGCCGACATCGAATGGGTCGACCGGGAAGACGGACTTATCCTTCACTATACCTCGGGTTCCACCGGCAAGCCAAAGGGCGTATACCACGTTCATAATGCGATGCTGCAGCATTATTTTACGGGCAAGATGGTGCTTGATTTGCGCGAAGACGATATCTACTGGTGTACGGCAGACCCGGGATGGGTTACCGGAACCTCGTACGGCATCTTTGCTCCTTGGCTGAATGGGGCCTGTAATCTGGTGCTTGGCGGACGGTTTCATCCGGCAGACTGGTATGGAGCTATACAGAAATTTGGCGTCACCGTTTGGTACAGCGCGCCTACGGCATTCCGCATGCTGATGGGAGCGGGGGAGGAACTGGCTAGCACGTACGATTTGTCGAGCCTGCGTCATGTTCTGTCCGTCGGCGAACCGCTTAACCCTGAAGTGGTGCGGTGGGGGCTGAGCACATATGGGCAGAGAATTCACGATACCTGGTGGATGACCGAGACAGGAGCACAGCTCATCTGCAACTATCCTTCAATGGAGATCAAGCCCGGTTCCATGGGCAAGCCGCTGCCGGGAATACAGGCTGCGATTATCGATGATCAGGGCAATGTATTGCCGCCGAACCATATGGGGAATTTGGCGATCCGGACACCGTGGCCGTCCATGATGCGCCGTATTTGGAACAATGAAGCGAAATATGAAGAATACTTCAGAATCCCGGGCTGGTATATATCAGGTGATTCCGCGTTTATGGATGAGGATGGCTACTTCTGGTTTCAGGGCCGAATTGACGACGTTATCAATTCATCTGGAGAGCGGATCGGACCGTTCGAGGTCGAGAGCAAGCTGGTAGAGCACCCGGCTGTGGCCGAGGCCGGCGTGATTGGCAAGCCGGACTCTGTGCGCGGAGAAATCATCAAGGCGTTCATCGCTCTGCGGGACGGTTACGAGCCAACGGAGGAGCTGAAAGCGGAAATTGCCCGGTTTGTAAAAGAAGGCTTGTCCGCCCATGCCGCGCCGCGTGAAATTGAATTTAAAGCGAAGCTGCCGAAGACCCGTTCCGGCAAAATTATGAGACGGGTGCTGAAAGCGTGGGAATTGAATCTGCCTACCGGCGATTTGTCCACGATTGAAGATTAATTTATTGTTTTCGATAAAAAAAGAGGATCCCTTGAGGCAGCCATTGAAAACGGCCCAGGGAATCCTCTTTCTTTGAATGATTTCAGTTCTTCTCAATACTCAGCGAACCGGAAGGACTGGATTCTCCGCTAACGTTCACTGCGGTGATCCGGATAAAGCCGCTCGCAGGAGCACCGGCATACTCAAACTGGGTAAGCTCTGTCGTACCGACCAGCGTATAATTGCCATCAGCATGATCCGAGTAGTAGATATTGTAGGCTGTTACCTGATCTTCGGACGGATTGGCGTTCCAACTGAGCGTAATACCCGAATCGTTCCATACGCCTTGAGGCTGGCCCGGCTCGGAAGGCACATTTGCAGCCTCTCCGTTAGAACCCGGATCTCCCTCACCGACACCGGGGATTCCGATGATGCTGCCGGGCGCAGAACCGTTATTCAGTGAAACCTGGCTGCTTGGAGCGGATTCCTTGCCCACCACATCCACAGCGGTCACATAATAAGCGTAGTTGTTGCCCGCAGAAACGTAGTCGACAAAACGAGTGTCTTCTCCCAGCTTGGATCCTGCGTACTTAAAATCTCCTCCGTTTAACGCCTTGTAAAAACGGTAGCCCGCGATATCCGCCTCATTGTTCTTGTTAAAGGTGATAATCGCTCGGCCTGTGGAGGAATCAACAGCGACTCCTGCTGGCGCTACCGGCACCATTCCGTCATCGACCCGCGGATCGACCTCATACGGAGCATCATCGCCAGCATCTTTTGGGAGATAGAAGCTAAGCGGTTTATGGTCGCCTTTCATTTTGGCAAAAGCGTTCTCGAGCTCATCAATGAGCTCCTTGATCGGCTTCTCTCGCTTCATTACGACTTTCTCCAACACCATATCGGATGGCGTTTCGTCGTGCGGAATATAGTTTACACCGTTATACGTAACATACTTGGCGCGAACGAGAACATCATCCTGCTTCTTCGGTACATATTTGGCATTGAAAATATCGGTCACAGTCTTGCCGGCCTGCTCCGTCAGAGGCGTAGGCAGAAGTCCGCTGTAGCCCGACACGGTCATTCTGACAATTCCATCCGGCTTCTCGAAAGCTTTGGTCTGGAACAGCTCGGGTTTGCTGTCTGCGACTTCATTCATGACTTTAGCCCATATTTTTCGGGCGCGCTTCTTGCCGTCATCGGTCAGCGTATTGGCCTGTTCCGAATAACCGATCCAAATGCCAAGCGTCACATCCGGCGAATAGCCTTCGAACCAGACATCCGCATAGTTCTGGGTTGTACCGGTTTTACCTACAACCGGAATTTTGCCGTATTCCTTGAACTCGCTTGCTACCGAATGGCCGGTTGAGCCCGGCTCTGAAATGACAGTCCGGAGCATGTCCGTCATCAGGTACGCCGTCTGCTTGGAGAAAACACGCTTCGGCTCAGGTTTATGCTGGTAAACGACATTGCCCTTCGAATCCTCGATCCGTTCAATCATATAGGCATCGTTGAAGACTCCCTGATTGGCAATTGCTCCATAAGCGTTCGTAAGCTCCTCAACGCTTACACCATGGGCGAGCCCGCCAAGAACGCCGGTCTGTGCCTGATAGTCCGAATCTTCGAGAGTGGTAATGCCAAGGCTTTTCGCAAAAGCCCATGATTTATCAATGCCAACCACATTATTGAACAGCTTGAGCGCCGGAATGTTGCGCGATTCGTTTAGCGCAGTCCGTGCTGTAACGAGTCCTTTATACCCACCGCTCGAGTTCACCGGAATATGAAAGCCCTTTTCATAGTCTTTCAGGATGATCGGTGAATCGTCGATGATGCTTGCCGGCTGGATCAACCCATTCTCCAGGGCAGGAAGATATGCGGCAATCGGCTTCATGGTCGACCCCGGCTGGCGTACCATTTGGGTTGCATAGTTCATTTGTTCCGTGTAGAAATCCCGGCCTTCAATCATGCCAAGTATAGCGCCGGTTTTATGATTGATCAGCATGCCTGCAACCTGCTCAAGCCCTTTCTTCTCACTGTATGGTGAGAAGTTATCCGGGTTGCCCGACACCTTGTGCATGGCGTTGTACACTTTCTTGTCAATCGTCGTGTAGATCCGGTAGCCGCCGGTAAGCAGCTGCTGTCTGGCATCCTCGAGAATCTGGCTGTTCTCTTTGCTATCCAGCGCACTTTGGTCCAGCCCGGGGTTTTTGAGCTTGGCAAGAATTTGCGCTCCTTGACGCTCCGTTTCCAGCATCAGATAGGGATAAGTGTCGTATGCTTTCTTCATTGTCGGAGCGAGCGCGGACTTAAGATCAAATGCCAGTGCTTCATTGTATTGGCTCTGGTTGATTTTTCCTTCCTCCAGCATGCGCAGCAAGACAAGACGCTGCCGTTTGACCGCGCGGTCAAACGCTCCCTGATTGAACTCCCCTTTGCCGTTAAAGGCCGAGTACGTTGAAGGGAGCTGCGGAAGACCGGCCAAATAAGCGGCCTCAGCAATATTCAGTTTGTTCAGATCATTGATCCCGAATATCCCTTTGGCTGCCGCCTTAATTCCATACAAATTATAGCCTGACGCTCCGTTGCCGAATGGAACCTTGTTCAGATAAGCCGTCAAAATTTCCTGTTTGGACAAAAACCGCTCCAGACGGAGGGCCAGGAGAATTTCCTTGAACTTTCGGTTATCCGTACGGTCCAGGTTCAGGAAGACGCGCCTCGCCAGCTGCTGAGTCAAGGTACTTCCGCCGGTTTGAATATCCTCTTTGAGAACCCGCTGCTTGACGGCGCGAAGCGTTCCGCTGATGTCAACGCCCTTGTGCTCATCGAAATGATTGTCTTCAATGGCGATTACTGCGTTGATAACGGAAGAAGGAATTTCCTTATACTCGACAGGCCGTCTGTCTTCTTCCGAACGAAGCTGCCCGATGGGTGAAGCATCCCGGAAGTAAGCAAAAGTGGTGATGTTATTATAGCTGATCTTGTCCTGGATTTCTGCCTGGGACCTTATCGGGTCATCCTTTACAATGGCGGAAAGATAACCGAACCCAGTACCGCCGATAAACAGCACTCCGGCCACGGCAAGGACGAATAGTCCCAGGATAATTCTCCATACGACCCGGCCTTTGCTTCTTTTCTTAGACTGGGTTGCCTGCTGTTCCGGATTGTTGTCTTTATCAAAAGCCATGAGCATCCTCCTTTTAACAGCAACATTATAGCACAAAATATGCGGTTTGAATCGTTCTTTCGACCAACCGGGGCCGTCCTGCCCTTCCGGGAATACCGGCAAGCCTTGACTTGCCGAAATGTTCTGTGTTATAAAAAAACTCAAAGCTGCATATTCGAAAAGCTGAGAAAGACACAAGTAAAAGGCAGGATTACGCTGGCAGAGAAACGGTGGATGGTGCGAACCGACAGAGCGGTCCCCTTTGAATTACAGTCTGGAGCTGTCCGGGGGAAAGCGCTTTGCCGCAAGTAGTCTGGTACCGGGCAACCGTTATGTTAATGAAGTGAAGATCGATGCTGCTTTCGGCCTGCTTTTTTTCCGGGAGTCCATCGGTTTTAATTAGGGTGGTAACGCGAGCGCTCCTTCTCGTCCCTTTGGGATGGGAAGGAGCTTTTTTGTGTTCGTTTTACGCTTAAGATCAATTATTTGGAGGAATGAATCGTGAAGTGGGATGAATTGTCATTGCCGCAGCGTGAGGAAGTGGAGCGCCAGCTCGGCATCCTTAATCGGGGTATTGTAGAGACGGTTCCGGAGGAGGAACTGAAGCACAAAATCATGAAATCGGTCGCTACGAATGAGCCGCTGAAAATTAAGCTGGGTCTGGATCCGTCGGCTCCGGACATTCATGTCGGCCATACGGTCGTCATGCAGAAACTGCGCCAGTTCCAGCAATTGGGACATCAGGTTCAGCTTGTCATCGGCGACTTCACAGGGATGATCGGCGATCCGACGGGCAAATCGGAAACCCGCAAGCAGCTTACAAGGGAAGATGTCCTTCGAAATGCCGAGACTTACAAGGAACAGATCTTCAAAATTCTGGATTCGGAGAAGACGCAGGTATTTTTCAATTCGGAATGGCTTGCGCCGATGAACTTTGCGGATGTCGTTAAACTTGCAGCCAAAGTGACGGTTGCCCGTATGCTGGAAAGAGATGACTTCACAAAGCGTTACCAGAGCGGACAGCCGATCAGCATCCATGAATTTTTCTACCCGCTTATGCAGGGCATGGATTCCGTAGCGTTAAAAAGCGATGTCGAGCTCGGAGGAACGGACCAGAAATTCAACCTGCTCATGGGCCGGACCCTTCAAAAGGAAGATAAGCTTGAACCTCAGGTTATTATGATGACGCCGCTGCTGGAAGGCCTGGATGGTGTGAAGAAAATGAGCAAGAGCCTCGGCAATTACATCGGCATCGATGAAGAGCCAAATGAAATTTACGGCAAAGCGATGTCTGTGCCGGACGAGCTGATGATCAAGTATTACGAACTGGTCACCGACCTGTCCAATGAAGAGCTGAAAGCGATCGAAGAGGGGCTGAAGGCCGGAACACTGCATCCGCGTGACGCCAAAATGAAGCTGGCCCATACGCTTGTCCGCATGTACCACAGCGAAGCGGACGCGGACAGCGCCGAGGAGCATTTCGTTACGGTGTTTCAGCAGCGGGCGCTTCCGGATGACATCGAAGAGGCCCGAATTGCGGCATCCGAATTTGACGAAGGGGAGATTCGCCTGATCAAGCTGATAACACTGGTTGGCTTTGCTTCTTCCAACGCTGAAGCGAAGCGCAGCATTCAGCAGGGCGCCGTCAAGATCAATGAAGAAAAGCTGACGGATATAGGGGCGGCTGTAGCCGTCCAAACCGGGGACATTTTGCAGGTGGGTAAACGCAAATTCGCGAAGCTGATTGTACAATAATACGGGAGCATTGAAGAAGGGCTTCCTCTGGCTTTAAACAAGCAGGGGAAGCCCTTCTTTTCACTTTCTTCAAATGGGATAAGGAAAAAGGAAAAGTAAAAACCCCCTCTTTCGAGGGGGTTTTTACGGCCCTGCGCCAATCTTAACGGTTGTAGAATTCGACGATTTGTTTCTCGTCGATATCTTGAGACAACTCGGACCGTTCAGGGAAACGGACATATTTGCCTTCAATCGCATTGTCGTTGTACTCGAGGTAAGCCGGAAGATGCGTACGGTTCTCAAGAGCTTCCTTGATGGAAGAGAGGCCGCGGCTTCTTTCGCGAAGGCCGACTACGTCGCCAACGCTTACTTGGTAAGAAGCGATGTCGACTTTCTTGCCGTTAACCGTTACGTGGCCATGGGATACCAGCTGACGTGCGCCTGCACGGGAGTTGGCAAAGCCAAGACGGTATACGAGGTTGTCCAAACGGCTTTCAAGCAGGAACATGAAGTTCTCGCCGGCAATACCAGGCAATTTGTGCGCTTTGGAGAACAAAGTACGGAATTGCTTTTCGCCCAATCCATACATGTGGCGAAGCTTTTGTTTCTCTTGAAGCTGCATGCCGTAGTTGCTGATCTTTCTCCGTTGGTTAGGACCATGTTGCCCCGGCGGGAAAGGACGTTTCAATTCTTTGCCTGTACCGCTCAGGGAAATGCCAAGACGGCGGCTAAGTTTAAATTTAGGACCAGTGTAACGTGCCATTGTATAGGTAGACTCCTTTATGAAAGAAATTTTCTTTATGGGGCTACACTTGCGCCGAATTTGTTTTGACGGGCGGAAGGATAGAAGTATCCGCTCTACTGACAGGAAAGTTCAGCCGCTGTCCTGTCAGCAACAAAATCGTGAGGGTGACACAATAATTACGCCCATGGTAAAGACTCTATCCAGTCTTTTTCATCAATATATATTATATGAAATACCCATGCAAAGTCAAGGGAAGAGAAACGAAATAAACGTAGATTTTTCCTTGTAGGCCTTTAGGACTAAAAAACACTTTGAAATCTCCTTAATAATAATGCAAAATGAGTATAGAAATAGTAGAATATAGGATATAAGTTGGTTCTAGCGGACGGTTAAGTCGTATTGGGTTGTTTACTTGGGGATATCATGAGCCGGAGATGTAACGGCAAAAGGAGCTTTCTATGGCTGAATATCTACGGGAAGACCGGACTGAACATCACATCAATACGTTTCTCAGAAATGGTAATCCGCAGATTGCCAGAGATGCGACGGCATGGTTGGACGATATGGACGTTACCAAACATGACTTTCCCTATATTGAAACGTTAATACAAAGAGCTTTTTCGATCTGGACTCAAGAAGCTCTTCCTGTTCCAGGGATGGAAGAAGCCCGCTGGCTGCTGGCCGATCATGCAGGGAAACTGATCGCAGGAACGGAGGGAAGGTCCGGGCCCGAGGTTGAAGCCGGCCGTCTTGCGGCAGAAAGCGCACGGGTGACGGGGGAACCGCAGATTGTCGCCTTTAGCGGAGTTGAGGCTGCGGCGGTGCCGCTCAGGACGAGACTTCAGGGTGAAATTTTTGGGAGTCTGGTTTGCCTTGCGGACAACCTGACGGCAAGCCTGGCATTAACGGCGGTTTCCGCTAGGCACTTCCGGACCTGTTTTTATCAGCAGCTAAAATATGTGTTTCTCAGCGATCTATTCAATCTGCGCGAGCAAAAGGAAAGGGAAGAGGCTGCCCGCTGGACTGCGCTGCTTCAGATCGTTAAAAGAATGCATGACAAGATAGATGTCAATTCCGTATTGACCGAAGTGTTCGAGAGCATGACCGATATTTATCCCGGTGCCCAGCTTGAGCTCCTGATCTCTCAAGACTACCGGAGCAGTGACCCGAGAGTCAAGCTGCTGCAGATGAATACCTTGAACGAAGATGAGAAGCTTTGTATCAGGGCCTATATGCAGAACACGATGCTGTCTAAGGACAAGATGTCGGAGAGCGGGGCCAAGACGCTTGAAATCGCCGTTCCCTTAAGCGGCAAACAAGGGGTTTATGGCGTTTTTCACTTCCTTATTCCGGGCGAGCTTGGAAAAGACATGGATCTGCAACTCGTCAGCATGCTTGCCGATACGGCAGGCAATGCCTTTGAAAATGCGAAGCTGTATGAGCAGTCCAATCTGCTGATTCATGAGCTTCGACTGATCAACGAACTGTCGAGGCAGCTCAGTCAAAGTCTTCAGCCCGCAGAGGTGTTTGAATTTGCGACGAAAGAGCTGCTGGATGTTTTTAAAGCCGATTACTGCTGCATTACCGAATTTAACCCGGACAAGGATCATTTCCAAGTGATGTCGACCAATGTCCTTTCCATGGAAAATGAGCTTTTTCCGGCGAGCTACGGATATTGCGGGGTTGTTTATACAACCGGTGAACCGCTGATTATGTCGGACTACAACGCTCTTAGCAAGGTTCATTCCAAAATGATGGAATCAACCGGTTCAAAATCGCTGATCGCGGCCCCAGTCACCATACGGGGAGAAGTGAGCGGCGCTATCTTATTGTCGCACAGGCAGGCGCATTATTTTTCATATGAGAACTATAAGCTGCTGCAGGTGCTGGCCACCCATATCGGCCTTGCCATTGCGAACGCGTCTCTCTATGATGCGGTTCAGTTCATGGCTAACCGGGACATGCTTACCGGCTTGTATGCCCGGCATTATTTGGATGATTGCGTTCAGCAAAGGCTGCAGACCGACAACGCCGGCTCCTTGCTGATCGTGGATATTGACAACTTCAAGCAGGTGAATGACAGCTACGGGCATCAGGCGGGTGACCGGATTCTGAAGCAGGTATGCGATATTATCAAAAGCCAGGCCCAACCGGTGGATATTGCCGCGCGCTGGGGCGGAGAGGAATTGGCCGTCTATTTTCCATTTATGACTGCAGAAGAATGCTTTGCGGTATCGGAGAGGATCCGCGAACGGGTCATTGCCGAGACGCACCCCGGCGTCACCGTATCCTGCGGCGTTGGAGGATGGACCTACAGCGGTGAAAGAATCAGCGCGGAAGTGCTGTTCTACTGTGCCGATATGGCATTGTACAAAGCGAAGAACGGCGGAAGAAACCGAACGGAGGTAGACCGCTGCGGCGAAGGGCTGGAAGGTATAAGCTTATTGTTTCCAAGCAAGGACGCTCCTTAAAGGCAAGGGGCGTTCTTTTTTTTGCTGAGACCCCAGCCTCGTAGTATCCGCGTCACTTTGTGGGGGTAAGAGTTTTGGGGTCCCCGCAAAGTAATCGGAAATAACCTCGAAGCATCTATGTCACTTTGTGGGGATAGCTTTGTGTATAACAGCAGGCAGAGAGGACAATCTACTGAATGTAGGTTCCATATGTTAAGGGAGGAATGGCCTTATGCGAAAATTCGTGCGTTACATAGCGTGCTTGCCGCTCTTTGCCATGCTCTTCACCGGGTGCCAGAACAATAAGACGCCGCAGGAATGGTTTGATTTGACATGGACCGGTTTGGCAGGCGCAGATGCTTTCCATATTCAAGGCGAAGCCGAGATTATTCAGTCAGGACAATCAAAAGCTGCGCATACATTTCATTATACAGCCAATCTGGACAATCATACGGAGCTGACCATCAAGACGGTTCCTCCGTTTGAAGTCCAAGGCGGAGGGCTGAACGCGGCTGCCTCCAAAACAGTATCAGGAAATACGGCAAAATTCCATTTGGAGGACGGCGGCAGGTGGGTTGTTTTGCAGGATAAAAAAGCGGTTTATCCGTGGTCTCCGTCTTCGTCGGCCGTTAGCCGGATTAATCCGCTGGCTGCGATCGAAGAGCTTCGTTCCATGCAGAAAAGCATACGTGAAGAGCATGGGGCTGCAAGAGGAACGCGAATTTTAAGAATTAAGCCGGATTCCGAGCAGGAACGGCTGCGCCTGAAAAATGCGCTAGAGGAAGAGATGTTCCGCCTCCAGTCTGCATGGAAGATGTACACGAAGGGGAAAGTGGCGGATTCAGTCAAAGCGGAAGGGGATGAGCTCCTTGCGCGGAGCCGTCGTCAGATGACCGGGATGCTGGATACAGCCAAAGTAAACACGGTCTATCATTTGACGATCGACAAGAGAAACAACCTTCCTATGCGGATGACATCGGAGACGCAGATCACCTATCGCGACGGCAAGGGGACGTTGCAAAGAGAGTCATTATGGAATGACGCAAAATTCACCGGATACCGCTAGCAACTGCATTTTCCGAAGCAGAACACTGACTTTGTGCCGCAAACGTGCTACAATAAAACACGAATTTACCATTGTTCAATTGCAGTTTGGCTCCCGGCTCTACCGGAACGGCCAAGCTGCTTCTTTTGGAGGAGGAGAGAGCTTGAAAGATCCAAGAATTCAGAAACTAGCGCAAAATCTCGTCGGTTATTCGGTGGATGTGCAGCCTGGTGAAAATGTGCTTATTGAGATGACTGGCAGTGAACGCGATCTGATCAATGCGATTGTAGAGGAAGTGGCTAAAAAGGGCGGTCATCCCTTTGTTCAGCTCACGGACAAAACGACACAGCGCGCCATGCTCATGAATGCGACGGAAGAGCAGATCAAAACCTGGGCCGCCTTCGATTTGAACCGCATGAAGCAAATGCAGGCTTATATCGGAATCCGGGCGGGAGAAAATGTCAATGATCTTGCGGATGTTCCGGAAGATAAAATGAAACTGTATAATTCCTTATATAATCATCCTGTGCACAGCGAACGACGCGTCAAGCATACGAAATGGGTCGTGCTTCGCTATCCGAATGCCAGCATGGCGCAGCTTGCCAATACGAGTACGGAAGCTTTTGAGGATTTTTATTTTGACGTTTGCAATTTGGACTACGCCAAGATGGACCGGGCCCAGGATGCGCTGGCCGATCTGATGAAACGCACGGATAAGGTGCGGATTACCGGACCCGGCACGGACCTTCAATTTTCGATTAAAGGCATCGATGCCATAAAATGTTCCGGACAAGCCAATATTCCGGATGGAGAAGTGTACACGGCGCCGGTTCGGGATTCCGTTAACGGCACGATCAGCTATAACGCAGCTTCGCTGTACAATGGCGTTACCTTTGAAAATGTGGTTTTCCGTTTCGAAAACGGTAAAATTGTTGAGGCGACGAGTAATAATAATGTCCGCATCAACGAAATTCTGGATTCCGACGAAGGCGCACGGTATATCGGCGAGTTTGCGATCGGCTTCAACCCGTATATTCTCCACCCGATGAAAGATACACTGTTTGATGAGAAAATCGCGGGAAGCCTGCATTTTACTCCCGGCCAGGCCTATGAAGTCGCCGACAATGGCAACCGTTCTTCCATCCATTGGGATCTCGTGCTGATCCAGCGCCCAGATTACGGTGGAGGCGAGATCTATTTTGATGACGTTCTGATTCGAAAAGACGGCATTTTTGTGCTTCCCGAGCTGGAGCCTCTGAACCCGGAGAACCTGAAATAATTTCATAATGTTCTTGCTTGGAAAGCGGATTCATTGTATGATGGGTGTAGACAATTCATCGCTGAATTCGGAGGGGTTTTGAATGGCATCGAACAATCAAGCTGTAGTGGAAATTGCCCAAACAGCGGCTAAGTTTACTTCTTCCATCGTTCTGCAAGCCGAGAACAAGTACATCGACGTGAAAAGTATTCTTGGACTTTTTACGACGTTGGTAGGCGGTCATACCTATGAGCTGCATGTTCACGGGCCGGACGCCGAAGAAGCCAAGGCGGCTTTAACAGAAGTTTTCGCCAAACATGGATTGAAAGTAACGGTTATACCTGAATAATCGGACTCATGAAAGCACTCTCTCCGAAGCGGGAGGAGTGCTTTTTATGTGGAGCCTTGTATTGCTCCGTGATTTCGACTAATATTAAGTTAAATAAGTGGACTAAAGATTACTGACACTGAGAGGGGGAGAAGATGCATGACTTCATCTGATTTGCAAGAACAGCTGAATTTAAAAGCGCTGAATCTTCTGCAGGAAGATGCTTATAAAATAGAAAAATTAATCGAAGTGCAGATGGAGAATTTGGCTACGCGTTACTGCCCACTCTATGAGGAAGTGCTTGACACGCAAATGTTCGGGTTTTCCAAGGAAATTGATTTCGCAGTAAGAGCCGGGCTTGTGAACGAACTGGTCGGCAAGCAGATTCTGAGTAAGTTGGAACGGAATTTGGCTCTTCTCTACGAAGCACTGAACACTAAAGAATAGTCTGCCGCATTCGGCAGGCCAACATAGATTGAAATGGAAAAAGGGACGAACCCGGTTGGATTGAAAGATCTGACGGGGTTCGTCCCTTTTTGAATAGGTGATTATGCTCTTATACGAGATAGAAGGAAACGCCAAGAATCGCATAAACCGTAAGCAGCAGCAGCCCTTCGTACCAGTTGGTAGAACCGTCCTGGGTGATCGACTTGGCAATAAATACAGCCACGCCGATAGCTGCAAGCTCAATGACGGTAAAAATAATATCCATAGGTCCTGACGCGAACAGTTGGCTGACAAATACAAGTACAGGAGCGACGAACAAAGCGATTTGCAGACTGCTGCCGACAGCAATTTCTACCGCTGCTCCGATCTTGTTTTTCATCGCCAGTAGTATGGCCGCGGAGTGCTCCGCCGCATTCCCGACAATCGCAACAACGAAAGCGCCGATGAAAATTTCAGACAATCCAAATCTTTCGGTGATCGGATCCAGGGTGTGCACGAGCCATTCGCTGACAAATGCGACCATGACGGTGGCAATGACGAGATACAGAACAGATCGTCCTTTGGACCATTCCGCTTCCCGTTCGTGCGGTAGTTCCTCATCGCGTTTATCTGTAACGTCGGCCAAATAATCCTTGTGAGTGATCATGGAGAACACAAGCCACAGCAGGTAAGCCACGATAAGTATTCCGGATACGACGAGGCTAAGCAGATTGGCATCATCTGTGCGCAAAGCCCGGGTATGTAAGAAAATAGCCGGCACGAACAGGGCGATAATCGCCAGGATCATAAGCGAGCCGTTGAGACCGGCGAGTGAAATATTGAAATTCTGGACCTTATATTTCAGACCGCCGGCCAGAAGGCTGAGACCCAGTACGAGCAGCAGGTTGCCGATAATGGAGCCTGTAATGCTCGCTTTTACCATTTCAAAATGACCTTCCTTGACAAGGAGTATGCCGATAATCAATTCCGCTGCATTGCCGAAGGTGGCGTTCAGGAATCCGCCAAGCCGCTGTCCGGCATGATGGGCAACGCTCTCTGTAGCTTTGCCTAGAAAGCCCGCGACGAAAATAACGGAAATGGCCGAAATGATAAACTCGATTGTGTAAGGGAAACCGGCATAATGCCCGATTGCGCTTAGCACAAAGCTGGTGATAAGTAATGCTGGAAACCACATTTTTTTCAACAAAGACACCTCGATTTTAAGTAAGATACGGGCTGTTTCGTCTTGCAGCCGACAAAACATTACAAATTCAATATAACCAATATGAGGAAGATTATAAATGATAAATTTATCCTAAGTCTATATTTGCTTTCCGAGGCGGTTACAATTACAATTGTAAATAAATGAGCTTGTAGCGGTTACTTTTTGCAAAAAGTGTCGTCTACAAGGTTGGGAGGAATAACCATGACCGAGCAACTTCAACTCGAAAAGGGCAGCATTCGGATTGCCGATGATGTCGTTGCCAAGATGGCGGGAATGGCGGCACTGGAAACCCCTGGAATTGCGGCTATGTCCGGAGGCTTGTCGGAAGGATGGGCCAAACGGCTTAGCGGCAAAAATGTGCAAAAAGGCGTGACCGTGGAAGTTGGTCAACTGGAAGCGGCCATCGATTTGCGCATTATCGTGCTCTACGAAACGCCTATCCACGAAGTATGCCGGATGCTTCAGCAGAATGTCCGGGAAGCGGTAGAGAGTATGACAGGGCTTAAAGTGGTTGAAGTGAATGTAAAGGTTGAAGGCGTAGCCTTCAAGAATGACGAAGTTTAACAGCGAAGGGCTTGCAGGCTATGATTGACATAGATGCAGCCTGTTTCTCAAGCTGCAGCAGCATCCCGCGCGGGAGCGAAGTCGCGAGGCGGGATCTTGAAGAAAGTCCGGTTTTCGGGAATTGAATTTGCCCGGCCGGACTTTTTATAGTTCTCGCAGAAGAAAGCAACAAGAAAGCCATCCCGTTCAGTCCGCGAAACCGGACTTGGGATGGCTTTCTTGTTATCTTGTTTCATAACGTCCGAAGCGTCTGTCCCGTCTGCCGGCTTCCTCTTGCCGGATCACGACGGACTTGGTTACTTCCTGCTTGTGCGGGACGGCGGACGATCTGGAAATGCTGAGGACGATCCCCATGCTGGCCATCATCACGAGGAGAGAGGATCCCCCATAACTGATAAAGGGCAGCGTTACACCGGTAATCGGTATGGTGCGGGTTACCCCGCCGATGTTGACGAAAGCCTGGATCGCAATAAGCCCCATGATTCCTACTCCGACAAGCGTTCCGAATGTATCCCGGCAGCGCAGGGAGACAAGCAGCCCCCTCCATATAAAATAAATGTATAACAGCAGAAAGATGGACGTTCCGATAAATCCGAATTCTTCTCCGATAACCGAGAAAATAAAATCATTATAAGCATTCGGAAGGTAATGAAGCTTCTGGATGCTCTGCCCGAATCCGGTGCCTGTAATCTTGCCATGCCCGATAGCAGCAAGCGATTGAAGGAGGTTCCAACTGGTGCCCTTTTCATCTTCCCAAGGATTCAGGTAGGCCTGAATCCGTCCGGCTTTGTAGTCCGATGTGCCCGCCTCTGTGGAGCCGGACGAGTGAAGGCCGTTCAAAAGCGCCTGTGTGCCGAGCACAAGGCTGGCGCCAAGCAGCAGCAGTGCCAGCGACCCGAGAATATGCTTAAGGTTGGCCCCTCCCGCAAAAATAATCAGGAAGGAGGTAGCAACCAGAATAAAACATGATCCGTAATCGGGCTGCAGCATGATCAGTCCTGCTACAAAACCGACAATCATCATGACCGGAATGTATCCGGTGCGCAGATCGCGGAACCGTTCGCCTTTCTTGGCGATCAGCGCGGACAAATACAAAATAATTGTAATTTTGGCGAATTCCGTAGGCTGTATGCTGAAAGGCCCGATGATCAGCCAGCTTCTGGACCCGTTCCGGACAGATCCGATAAACGGCATCATCAGAAGGATAATCATTACGATGATGAACGCGGGAATAAATAGCTTTTTATATTTCGAAAAAGGGATGTTCATGGCGATGAACATGCAGAACACGCCCGCAATCGCGAAGATAAGCTGTTTCTTGACGAAATACATCGAATCGAAATTGAAATCCTTGTCGATGACCGCAATGCTGGAGCTGGAGCTGAATACCATAACCAAGCCGAATCCTACAAGCAATAACGTAAGAATAAGCAGTTGAAAATCCGGCGTTCCTCGTTTGGGTACAGTATTCTTGCCCTGTGGACCGCTGCGCTTCAAAGCCGAGCTAGCCAAGCTGAAGCCGAAGCGGCCGAAGCAGACGAAGACCTGCAGGTCAGCTTCGCCATATATGGGCTATTAAGAAGGGACGGGAACGCGCCCCGGAAACTTGCTGAATGTTCACACCCGGTTAACTGTATATTTGACAACCCGCACCGTGAATCGGCGGCGTTGTTTACCAAAGGAATACCGTTTAATCTGCCCAAACCGTTGTATCCAGTGTCCACGTACATGAACATCCTCCTAACTTTCAAAGCTGCTAGAGCTGTCAGTACAATGATAGTATGTTTACCAGGCTTGTGCAAGCATTGGCATTTATAGAAAAAGAAGCATATAACCTCCATCTGCTGCGGTTTTTCCGGCATGTACCCCAAGGCGATTGTTTTCTGATACAATGGGATAAAAAGCCGGGCGGGACCGCCCGCCGGCATGAATAGCGGAGGTACGGAATATGGAACGGGGAGAAATCGCACAGTTGTATCCGGCAATGGTGGAGCGCAGACGCCATTTGCACCGCCATCCTGAACTATCTTATGAGGAAAAAGAGACTTCGGCCTATGTCGCACAAATCTTGCGTCAGGCGGGGGCTGAGGTACAGACGGAAGTCGGCGGACACGGTGTGGTCGGCAGCATAAAAGGCAGCCTTCCGGGCCCCGTCGTGGCTATCAGAGCGGATATGGACGCGCTGCCTATTCAGGATGAGAAGGATTGCGAATATAAATCGCAGGTCCCCGGCGTGATGCATGCCTGCGGACATGACGGCCATACGGCCGCACTGCTTGGAGTAGCCGAATACTTCGGCAAGAAAAAGGCGGAGCTGAGCGGGGAAATCAGGCTTTTGTTCCAGCCGGCCGAAGAGGTATGCCCCGGCGGCGCTGTGGCGATGATTCAGGACGGAGCGCTAGAAGGCGTAGACGTCATATACGGTGTGCATTTGTGGACACCGATCCCGGTAGGTACGTCGGCAAGCGCAGCGGGACCGCTGATGGCCTCTACCGACGAGTTTTTTGTAGACATTCATGGGCGCGGGGGCCATGGTGGCATGCCTCATAAAACGGTGGACAGTGTAGTGGCCGGAGCCGCTTTAGTTATGCAGCTTCAAAGTATCGTGAGCCGCTCTGTCAATCCGCTGGATCCGGCTGTGGTGACAATTGGCTTCATTCAAGGCGGAACCGCGCAAAATATCATAGCAGAGCGCTGCCGTCTGGCAGGCACGGTGCGTTGCTTTAATGAGGAAGCAAGGCATCTCATTCGCGAGCGCATTACGGCGGTTGTGGAGAATACTGCCCGGGCCTACGGGGCCGAGGCAACGCTCGAATATATGTCCGGGTATCCGACGCTGGTTAACGATGAGACGGAAGCAAACCGCTTCTTCCAGGTAGCGGAACAGCTTGATTCCATCAAACCGGAAATTTCACAGCCGATCATGCCCGCAGAAGACTTTGCTTATTACCTTCAGCAGGTGCCGGGCTGCTTTATTCTTGTCGGTGCCGGAAACCCGGCTAAACAGGCCGAATATCCGCACCACCATCCGAAGTTTGACCTGGACGAGGAAGCGATGGGACATGCTGCCGGGCTGCTCATTTCACTGGCCGAATCTTACATGAAGGAATGGCAGCCGAAATAATGTGAATGAGCAAGCCTTTGCTGGGAAAGTCTACTAAATACGGGGAATCTCCGAGAAGAGCATCGGATGTGTACACTAACAGGAGGAAACAGGAGGACTTGTTTAATGAATGGACAGGGAGCCTGCATTGTACAAAACGATCAAACGGTTCTGCTGGATACCTCTCACCCCGAATTCGAAGAGGCAAGAGAAAAGCTGTCGGGCTTTGCGGAACTGGTGAAAAATCCGGCCATGTTTCATACTTACCGGATTACCCCTCTTTCGCTCTGGAATGCGGCAGCAGCCGGATGGACGCCTGCGGAGACAGTAGAAACGCTGCACAGCTTGTCCCGCTGGGATGTACCAGCCAAAGTGAAGGACAACATTGTGCTGTGGATGTCAAGGTACGGACAGCTTGTGCTTCAACCATCCGGGGAGGAAGAAGGGAGCCTTGCCCTCATTGCCCGAAGCGGCGGCTCCCGTCTGCCGGAAGAACTGCTGCGTCTTCCTTCACTGAAGCAGTTCGGACTTAAGCACGCCAAGCCGGATCGCCTAATTGTGAAGGCCTCATATCGGGGATTGCTGAAACAGGAGCTTACAAGATTGGGATACCCGGTTCTTGATGAGGCCGGTTATCGCAAAGGCGCTCCTCTATCGTTCGGCTTCCGTTCCGCTTTGCCTGGAGGAGGGGAATTCCGGCTGCGGGATTATCAGCAGGAAAGTATCCTTTCCTTTCTCGGCATTGAAGGAGCCCAGGGGAGCGGTGTTCTTGTGCTTCCATGCGGAGCTGGAAAAACCGTAATTGGTCTTGGAGTGATAGAGCGGGTTCAGTGCGAAACACTGATTCTGACCTCCAACATCACATCAGTGCGCCAATGGATTCATGAGCTGCTGGCCAAAACAACGCTTAGGCCGGAACAAATCGGAGAATATTCGGGTGAGCGAAAGGAAGTAAGGCCGGTAACGGTCTCAACTTATCAAATATTAACCCATCGTTCCCGCAAGGGAGAAGGGTTTAAGCATATGCCGCTGCTGAGCGGTCGGGACTGGGGGCTGATCATTTATGATGAGGTCCATTTGCTGCCTGCGCCCGTATTCCGGGCTACAGCCGATATCCAGGCAACACGCCGGCTGGGGCTGACCGCTACGCTGGTGCGTGAAGACGGCTGCGAGCGGGATGTATTCTCGCTGATCGGCCCCAAGCAGAAAGAAGTAGCCTGGAAGGAGCTTGAGGCGAAGGGATGGATCGCGGAAGTGGATTGCTGCGAGGTTCGGGTGCCGATGGAACAAGGCTTTCAGAAACGTTATGAGCAGGAAACGGGGCGGGGCAAATTTCGAATTGCCGCCGAGAACCCTGGAAAGACAGCCATTGTCCGGCAGCTTATCGAACGCCATGGCGAACGGCAGATCCTGATTATCGGGCAGTATGTCGGCCAACTGAAGGCGCTCGCTGCCGAACTGGGCATTCCGTTGATTACGGGAGCGATGCCCCAAGCACAGCGCAGCGAGCTATATTCCGGCTTTCGCGAGGGGACGATCCGGGTGCTGGCTGTTTCCAAGGTGGCCAATTTTGCAGTGGATTTGCCCGATGCCTCGGTGGCGATTCAAATTTCAGGAAGCTTCGGCTCAAGGCAGGAGGAAGCGCAGCGGCTCGGGCGCATTCTGAGACCGAAACGAGGGGATAACCGGGCCTTTTTTTACAGTCTGGTATCGGACCAAACCCGGGAGCAGGAGTTTGCCGAAAGACGCCAGCTATTTTTGATTGAGCAAGGTTATGAGTACAAGATCAGATTTGCAGGTCCGAAGAACGGGGAAACCGGCCAGGATCAGAAGGAGGCGTAGGCAATGAACAGGATGGCTTTTGACCCCCAGACGGGGGTGAAGGCGCAGCCGGATTCTTTAGCAGCCCGCACACTCCATCTAGTGTTTCTGCGCTTTGCGGCCCAGCCGTTTTCACTGGAGCAGCTCGAAGGCTTGGCTACCGCTGCGGCTGGCGGGGGCGAGCTTGCCTACGGCCTGCAGCTGCTTCGCCGGACGCGTACGGTGCTTGCCGTCCAAAAGGCCTGGGGGGACAAGCTGTATTATATTCCGCTGGGCATCTTTCTGGCCCTTCAGACAGAGCGCTTCCGGAACCTGCTGCCTGCAGGGGAAGGCAGTGAGCTCAGGGAAAGCCCAGACTCGGCGGACATTTCCCTCTGGAAGGAATCCAAGCCGGGCCTTGCGTCCGACCTGTTCAGGGCTTTATCCTGGATAGCCCGCGGCGGTCTGCCGCTTACGGCAAAAGGAACGGTGCATCAGCGCGCCATGAGCAAATTTGCTGGGCTGCTCAGCCTGTCTTCGGAGGATGTTGAGTCCCTGAAGCTTCGTTATCCCCAGCAGGAAAGCTATCCTGCCGCGGCGGCCGTCATGCTGGATATGGCTTTGTCGCTCGGGCTTGCGGAAAGAGGAGATCAGGAATGGACCGTTTGCGAGCCGGCTTTAAGCCGGTGGCTTGCGTATTCCCGTGAGGAAATGGACAGCAGACTGCTTTATGAGCTGCTTGCGCGCTATGTTCCGGCAAGTTCGGGCTTGCAGCATGCAGCTTGCGCGCTGATGCTTCCCTGCTTTAAGGCCGGAATTTGGTACAGCGTACCTTCGCTTTTAAAGCAGCTTAGGCTGAGGAACGTTTTAAGTCAGGAAGAGAACCAAGAAGATGACGGAGAATTGTGGCTTCAGGGCTGGATGGAGGCTCTTTGCGCTTTCGGCTGGCTTGAGCTGGGTTATTCGCGTCACAAAGAGCTGTTCTTCCGCTGGCATCGAAAACCGTCGCTCGAAGATGGCGTCCCGGGCGAGCAAGCCGGGGCGCATGCCTCACGGAGCAGCAGCGCCTTTTTCGTTCAGCCTGACTTTGAAGTGCTGGTACCGCCGGATACGCCTTACTCCTTGCGCTGGGAGCTTGAGCTGTGCTGCGAAATGAGTTCTTCGGATGTGATGACGACGTACCGTTTAACGCGCCAGGCGGCGGAAGCCGCTCTGGAGCAGAAACGAACGCCGGAGGACATCCTCGGGTTTCTTACGCGCCATGCGATGTCAGGGGTACCGGACAATGTGAAGCTTGCACTCCGGCAATGGGGAAGGGAAATGGGACGGACTTCGTTCGCCCGGGCGCTCCTGCTTCGCTGCGCGGATGCAGAGGCTGCGGACCGGATTGCGCAGGATAGCGGACTTTCCGGGATGATGCAGCGGATTGGTCCGCTGGATTTTATTGTTCAGGAAACGGAGCTTGGCGAGATACGCCGCGGATTGGAAAGGCTCGGAGTTGCTCCGCTCGGCGGTTCGGCCGGTTCGGCTAGTTTGGCCCATACGGCTAATGCGTCCGGATCATCGCCGCGAAAGCCGGCTTATCCCCGCCTGGAGATGCCCTCAGATGGCGGGGACGCTGAAACCGGCCGGACCACTCCCTTTCATCCGGATAAAGGGGGGGAGGCTCAGCATCGGCCGTCAGCATGGATATATGCCGGGAATGCCGTCCACTTCTATCAGCCGGATGAAACCGTTCCGGACTATGAAGAGCTGTTTCCCGGCCTTCGCAATGTCCCGGGCTCCTGGACCCGCGAGCTCCGGGGTTACCATGCGTCCACCGTCGCGCTTGTGCTCCGGCAGGCTCTGGAATGGAAGGCCCGGGTGGAGCTCCGAATCCAGGGGAAGACCTTAATGGCTCTTCTGCTGTGGATCAGAGGGGCCGGAGAGTGGCGGGCATCGGCGATGAAAGATGAAGCCTCGACCGGATTAGCGGGGGAAGACCGGTCTTTCGAATTCGCCTCCCATGATGTTGAAGGCATCCGGATTGTGCTTCCCGCCAAAGCGTAAGCTTTCCTGCCGCCACTTTGGCGGATTTTTTCTTCTTCTCGGTACGTGTTTATGTTATGATGAAATAGTCCACCGCCATCCGGTGGAACTTTTATAGAATAGAGATGAAATTTCATGAGCGTATCTGAGTTGAGGACGGTCGACATGGCCCAAATGCTGACATACGCCTATGAATTGGGCGACATGATCAACGATTCGGTCTGTGTGTCAGACTATCTATATTGGAAGCAGCTTATAGATCGGAATGAAGAGATTCAGAAGTATGTTCGAAAACTGGCGTCCAAGAAGGAGCTCTTTGAGGAAACCCAGCGTTTCGGGCATTTCCATCCCAATTATCACGCAGCGAAGGATCAAGTTGCGGAGGTTGAGCGGGAGCTGGAACAATTCGAAGCAGTGAGAAGGTTTAAGCAAGCCGAGAAAGAGCTGGATGACCTGCTGCACGAGATGTCGGAGATGATCGCTTATTCGGTATCACACAGCATCAAAGTACCGGGGAATGATCCGAATCCGAAGGGCGGCTGCGGCAGCGGCGGCGCCTGCAGCTGTGGAGGCTAGCTGTTAACGGACTTGAGATAGAGAGCGAGGGGATTAGCGGACATGTTTCCGGAACGAACAGGCTTTATTATATGGGTCAGCGATTTGAAAGCGGCCAGAAATCTGGATAAATACGGGAACGTTCTTTATCTTTCGAGACGGATGCATTATGTGGTAATGTACGTAAATGCCGACCGTGCGGAGGATATTATCAAGAATGTCCGCAAATTATCCTATGTCCGCAAGATCGAGAGATCCTATCGCAACGAGATTAAGACGGAATACAATAAAAATGTACCGGACAAGACCCAATATTACGGTTTGTAATGCAGCTTGTTTGCGGCAGGCAGCCGGTTCATTTTCAAAAGTTATTTTGCAGCAGGGACGGCGCAGGGCGCCGTCCTTGTTTTTATTACAGGCTTCCTGTCTGAAAAATCGGTAGATCAATACGGTATATTATACTATAATGGGAATAAATGCTTAGTTAATAGGACCTAGAAGGTTGATGAGACCTAAAGGGCAAGCTTAATGGTGGAACGAGGTGCGACATGAAGGATAAAGCCACACAGCGCTGGAATACATACGAGTCTTTTTATATTGCACTTGGGGAATATAAGGTAGCCGATATCGTCGTTACCCATCATGCCGTACTTCGATACAAGGACAGAGTCGGACCTGCGAACAGTCATACGGATACGATTGCGACAGAGCTTTGGGAGTGTCTCAAGCAGGGACGGATTGCGAAATATTACCGCAATGAGGAAGACGTATACGTTATCGATAATGATCTTGTGCTTGTTGCCGAATTTGCCGAATTGACCGGAGAAACGGATATAACGGGAAATCCGCTGCACAAGATGATTATTATTACATTTCTGGGCAAAATGTCGGAAACCATAGAACTGAGGGATTTGAAGTCCTATTATTCATGGCTTCGTCATTCCAGACGGACCACACTCATGAAGAACAGCCGGAAACGAAAATAATATTCAAAAGGATCAGCATGCGCTGGGTAATATCCGGGCATGCTTTTTTTGGGATAACCGCAAATTTCCCGGGAAAATGGTTATTTCAGGGGGGCGGGTGTTTTAAGCGCAGCTGTGTCATGGTATTGTTATGATTATAGGAAGGATTGATCTCCATGGCGCTAAATTTTCATCAGCTTCATATTTTTTACACGGTAGCGGAACGGGGAAGCTTCTCCGCCGCTGCGCAATCTTTGCATATGACCCAACCGGCGGTGACCATGCAAATTCAGTCGCTTGAGGAGTATTTTGGCTGCAAGCTGCTGATTCGTTCAACCAAACGGATTGAATTGACCGAGGCAGGGCAGGCGCTGATGCCTTTTGCTGTACGGAGCCTGGAACTAATGCGGGAAACCGATGCCGCCATGTCCAGGTTCACGCATAAGCTGGAAGGAAGGCTGCAGCTTGGCGCAAGCCTGACTATCGGAGAATATGTCCTACCAAGGTTGCTGGGGCCATTTGGCAGCCAATATCCTCACATTCAAATCATATTGAAGGTCATGAACACATCGCAAATTATGGAATATATCCTCCAGCACCAGCTCAATTTCGGTCTGGTCGAAGCTCCGGTGGACCATCCCGATATCGTCATGGAGCCCGTGATGGAAGATGAGCTTAAGCTGGTTGTGCCGGCCGGCCATGTTTTGGATCGGCAGGATGGAGTTCTGCTGGAGGAAGTAGTCCGGCATCCGTTTGTGCTGCGCGAGAAGGGCTCCGGAACACGGCAGGTGATGGAGGGGGAAATGGGGCGCAGGGGCGCCCCGCCAAACGATCTGACGGTTGTGATGGAGCTTGGCAGCACCGGGGCGGTCAAATCTGCCGTGGAAGCCGGTTTTGGCATAACGATGCTGTCCCCGTCCTCGGTGAAGCATGAGGTGGCGCTTGGCTTGCTTCGAACGGTAGATATCATAGACGCTTCGTTTAAGCGCCAGTTTTTCTCCATACATCTGAAGTCTAAGCTTCTTCCGATTTCGGCGGTGACATTCCTGAATTTCTTGAGGGAACAAAAGCTGCCGTTATAATGTGTCAAGGGGGAAACCGCGGTGAATGTATTACAAGGCAAGTGCGATTTGCATACCCATACGACAGCTTCGGACGGGATGAATTCACCCTCTGACAATGTTCGAATGGCCAAACAAAAAGGATTGTCGGCTGTTGCTATTACGGACCACGATACGGTAGCCGGAGTTTCAGAAGCGCTGCAAGCCGGCGAAGCTTCCGGAATAACGGTGGTTCCCGGCGTAGAGATCAGCACAAGCGCTGAAGGCATTGATATTCATGTGCTGGGTTATTTCATTGACCATGAAGATCCGGTGCTGCTGCGGCGGCTGCAGGAACTGCGGGCGGTCCGTGAGAGAAGAAACGAGCGGATAATATCCAACCTCCAGAAGCTTGGCGTGCCCTTAACGATGGAGGAGGTTCTTGGGCGGCTTAGCCCTGACCGGCGGGAAGGAGAAAGTGTCGGAAGGCCGCATATCGCGGACGCGCTGGTGGCAAAAGGCTTTGCCGACAGCGTGAGGGACGCGTTCGACAATTATTTGGCGGAAGGCGCTCCGGCCTATGCCCGGGTAAACCGAATCTCCCCGCAGGAAGCCTTTGTTTGGATTCGTGAAGCGGGAGGCGCGCCGGTCCTTGCCCATCCAGGCATTTACGGGAATGATCTGCTGGTCCGCTCTTTGCTTGTGAATGGCCAGCCGGCGGGCCTTGAGGTCTATCATTCCGACCATAGCGCTGAGGATGAGCAGCGATACCGGGAAATGGCCGAGTGCTTCAAGCTGATCGTGACGGGTGGATCGGATTATCACGGCATGCGGCAAGGGGCTGTTTTTCACGGTGAAATCGGTAATCGTACGGTAGATGCTGCTGCAGTGAAGCGGTTAAAGGAGTGGCGAGATGGAAGATGAAGCTTATATTCCAAGTCCGGAGTCGCTCATTACGACTTCGGAATTGCTGGAGGCCATTGATTTAATGGGAATTGGACTGATTATCACCAATCCTCATCTGAAAGATAACCCTGTCATTTATGTGAACAAAGGGTTCACCAAAGTGACCGGCTATCAGCCGGAAGAAATTATGATGTGCAACTGCCGGTGTTTGCAGGGTCCGGATACGAATCCGGAAGATCTGAAAATCATTAAAAAAGCGCAGATTGAGCGCAAAGCGGAAACCGTCACCCTCAAAAATTACCGGAAAGACGGCAGCCATTTCTGGAATCAGCTGACCATCAGCCCTGTTTTTGATCAGGCCGGGGAATTGATGTATTTTATCGGCCTGCAGCTGGACATGACCAAAGAAATTGAGGAGAGGGAGAATTCTTCAAGGCGCATCCGGCAGCTTGCTTTTTTCGATCCGCTGACAGGCCTTTTGAATATGAGCAAGTTTAAGGAAGAGCTGGAAAAAGAGCTTCAGAAAGGACAACACTGCGCCCTGCTCAGAATTAACATAGACAGGTTCCGTTACATCAATGAAAGCTATGGAGAGCAGATAGGCGACAGCCTGCTGCTGGAAGCCGCCGAGCGAATGAAACGGATGCTGGGAAAAGACTGCCTGATCTGCCGCAGCTTTGCTGACGATTTTATTGTCATGCTTAAGCTTACGGACAGCAGCCGCTATGAAATACATACGTATGCCATGCTCTTGTCCGAGGCGCTTCGAAAGCCTTACTTCATTCATAACGAGGAGATACGCTCAAACTTCAGCATGGGGATCAGCCTGTATCCGGAGCATGGGGAGACGGCGTCGCTGCTGCTCAACTATGCCGACCTTGCCCTCGAACAGAGTAAACTGGATGGAATAGGCGAGCCGTACTGGTTCAAGCATTCGCTGTTAGAACAAATACATAAGCGTATACAAATTGAGAAAAAGATGCCCAAGGCGCTGGGCAGCGGAGAATTTGAACTGTATTTTCAGCCGAAGGGCAGCAGTTCCAAAACCCCGTCTCTGGTCGGAATTGAAGTACTGCTCCGGTGGAACGATCCTGAGCAGGGACTGATTTCGCCGATGGACTTTATTCCGATTGCCGAGGAGAACGGCTTTATTATCCCGCTGGGAGAGTGGATTATCAAGGAAGCTTGCAGACTGATCAAGCAATGGCAGGACGAGGGATATCCGAAAATCCCCGTTTCCGTCAATGTGTCCGCCGTCCAATTCAGGCATCCGCATTTCATAAATGTTGTGGAGAACGCGCTCGAAATCTCAGGTCTCGATCCTTGTTATCTGGAGCTCGAAGTAACGGAGACCATGCTGAATGACCCGGTCGTGATCAAGGAGAAGCTGGAGCGGCTTAGAAACAAAGGGATCAAAATATCGATCGATGACTTTGGAACAGGGTATTCTTCGATTCATTATCTAAAAACACTGCCGATCGACATTCTGAAAATAGACAAATCGTTTATTCAGGAAACCCCGGTTTCGGAGCAGGACAGCACTCTTCTGCAATCCATTATCCAGCTGGGTAAATCATTTGGTCTGACGGTCCTTGCGGAAGGGGTCGAATCGCAGTCGCAGTTGGAATTTCTTGCCGGCAGCGGTTGTGATCTGATTCAAGGGTATTATTTCAGCCGCCCGCTGAACCGCGAATCGATGGAGCAAATGTTAAAGACTTACAAATAGAGGAGAAAGCATGAAAGCCGCTTGCATACCGGATGGAGACCCGGCATGTAGCGGCTTTTTGTCAGTTCTTTTGTCATACGGATTATTTAATGGTATTCGGCATCGCTTTAATCAGCTGCTCGTCCGGCGTTACGAACAGGGTGCGCTGGTGATCGTAAATGACGAATCCGGGCTTTGCGCCGTTAGGCTTGCGAACATAACGGATTAAAGTACAGTCCACCGGAACGCTGCTCGATTCCTTCGCCTGGCTGAAATAGGCGGCAAGCTGTGCCGCTTCCTCCAAGGTTTGATCTCCGAATGAATTTCCGCGAATTACCACATGCGATCCGGGGATATCTTTCGTATGCAGCCACGTGTCATTGGAAGAACCAAGACGGTTCGTGATGTATTCGTTCTGAAGATTGTTTTTGCCGACATAGATCTCGATTCCTTCGGAGGAAGTATAGATATGCAGCGTCGGCCGGTCGTTTTTCTTCTTCTTTTTCCCGCTTTTTCGGCTGCGGTCGCGCAAATACCCCTGCTGCGTAAGTTCATCCCGGATTTCCTCAATATCGTTCATGCTGGCAAAAGACAACTGCTGCAGCAGCGATTCGATATAGGCGATCTCCTGATGGGTTTTTGCAAGCTGCTCCTCAATGACTGCCAGACTGTTCTTGAATTTGTTATATTTCTTGAAATAACGCTGGGCGTTCTCCGAGGGGGTCAGCAGCGGGTCCAGCGGAATGGTGACCTGTCTCTGCTCTTCATCGTAATAATTGACCAGTTTGGCCTCCGAGTCCCCTTTGGATATTTCATGCAGGGAAGGCAGCAGCAGTTCTCCCCAAATCTTGTATTTTTCCGCATCCTCCGCTTCTTCCTGGTCTTTTTTCAAATTGGCCAGTTTCTTGATATTTTTGTTTCTTTCATTCTGCAGGAAGCGCAGCAAATCGCTGACCTTTTGCTTGATCGTGTCCCGCTCCGCCTTGTCCCCGTAATAAGCTTCCATGCATTTGCTGACGGAGTCATAGTAATGCTTGGTATCCTCTTCCAGAAGCGTGAGATCGACAACTGAAAAAATGCTTTTGCCTTTACGGTTCTCACCTGACGCCGGAGCGTACCGGTCCGACTTTATTTCTTCCATCATCCCGGAAAAAATAGCCCAAAGCGCCGCTTCAAACGGCTGCTCTGCGGCGGCATCCTCTCTTGCGAGAGCTGCCCTGTTCAGCAGCTCCTGGGCGATCAGCGGACTAAATCCGCTGAAGGCTTCCACCATCCACCCCGGTGAAGCGGAATCGGCCGCATTTCGAAAGAAGTTCAGAAAGTCCTGCTCCCGGACATCCAGCGGATTCACTTTATGCTGCTGCGGCGGTTCGCTGTAGGAAAAGCCCGGCATGACTACCCGGTAGCTGCTGATGGCCGGAGTCACATGATGGATTCCGTCAAGCTGAGTGCCTGTAGCCGGATCAAGCAGAATGATGTTGCTGTGGCGTCCCATCAGCTCGACAATAATGCGTTTAAGCGCCACATCGCCGAGTTCGTCCCGCTGTCTGATGTCGATATGGATGATTCTCTCAAGCCCCACCTGAGCGATACGCTCGATGACACCGCCTTCGCAATGCTTGCGGAGCAGCATGCAGAACATGGGCGCTTCCTGGGGATTGAGAAAGGAAGCTTCGGTGAAATGAACGCGCGGATAGGTTGGATTCGCGGACAGAAGGAGACGCCTGCTGTCTCCATGTCCCCTGAGCTGAATGATAATATCGCTTTGCGAAGGCTGATGAATTTTATTAATACGTGCGCCGATGCATGCCTGAAGCTCATGCGTGATGGCGCGGGTTACTATACCGTCCAATGCCATAATGCAGAATTCTCCTACTGTTCATAATTTGTTTTCAGATTCTATGATGCCATACTTGAAGCAAAAACTTAAGTGCCTGTGATATTTCGGGACTGGCTCGAATACATTTACCCTAGGTGGAAAAGCCTTCACGCTGTCAAACACGCAGAATTTACGGGAGGGAAGAGGAAGCATGGAACAAAAAAGTTGGCACCGCCTTGAAACAAAGGAGCTCTTGGATTGGTTTCAGGTGAAGCAGAACGAAGGGCTGCCCACTGAAGATGCGGCCAAACGGCGCGAAACGGCCGGTTGGAATGAGCTGGCGGAAGCAAAGCGGGTTTCCCCTCTGCTCTTGTTCCTCAATCAATTCAAAGACTTTATGATGCTTGTTTTGATGGGGGCCACGCTCATTTCGGGACTGCTCGGGGAATATCTGGACGCCATTACGATCATTGCGATTATCGTACTTAACGGATGTCTCGGATTTTTCCAGGAATTTCGCGCAGAGCGCTCGCTCCGGGCCTTAAAGGAGCTTTCGGCGCCCAATGCCAAGGTGGTCCGAAACGGCAAGGAAACCGTGATGCCCGCAAGGGAGATAGTTCCGGGCGACATTGTCCTGCTGGAGAGCGGGGACCGGATTCCGGCGGATATCCGCTGGCTCGAGACGAGCGGATGCGATGTGGAGGAATCCGCGCTGACCGGGGAATCCCATCCGGTAGGCAAACACGCCCTGGTCATTGCCGACGAAGAGGTGCCTCTCGGGGACCAGAAGAATATTGGATTTATGGGTACGATGGTCACGAGAGGCAGCGGCAAAGGGATCGTCATTCGAACAGGCATGGGCACCGAGATGGGGAAAATTGCGGATCTGATCCAAAATACGGAATCCCAGGAAACGCCGCTGCAGCGCCGGCTTGAGCAGCTTGGGAAAATTCTGATTATCGTCGCGCTCGCTTTGACGGTTGTCGTCGTCCTCGCAGGCATTCTTCATGGACAACACGTTGGCAGCATGTTCTTTGCAGGTGTCAGTCTGGCGGTAGCGGCTATCCCTGAAGGGCTTCCGGCCATTGTAACCATCGCCCTGGCGCTCGGTGTCCAGCGGATGATTAAGCGCAAAGCGATCGTGCGTAAGCTTCCTTCCGTTGAAACGCTCGGATGCGCATCGGTCATTTGCTCGGATAAGACAGGAACGCTGACGCAGAACAAAATGACGGTAACCAAGGTTTGGGTTGAAGGCCGGGAATTCAAAGTCACGGGAGAAGGGTACGAGCCGAGAGGGGACATCTGGGACGAAGGAAGACCGGTCGATCTCCGGAATGAGCAGGGGCTGCGCCGCATGCTTCAGATCAGCGCTTTATGCAGCAATGCCGAAATTATTGAAATCACCGACGAAGATTCAAAGAGCAAAAAAAGGGGCGGCGAAGAGAAGGAGTCCAGATGGGTGCTTAAAGGCGATCCGACAGAAGGCGCGCTCGTCGCGCTGGCGTCGAAGACGGGGTGTTCTCCTTCCTCGCTTGCAGGCACCTATTTCAAAGAAAAGGAATTTCCGTTTGATGCGAAACGCAAGCGTATGTCGGTCATTGTATCCCACCAGGGAGGGAAGCTTGTGTTTGTCAAAGGCGCTCCCGACATGCTGCTGGATCGCTGCTCCTATATTTTGTGGGGCGGGAACGTTGTTCCGCTCACGGGCACATTACGGCAGAAGGTTGCAGCCGCTAACGAAAGCATGGCGCGAAGCGCTTTGCGCGTGCTTGGCGTTGCTTACCGGGAGCTTCGATCCCATGACAATGTAAAAGACGAGGAATCCGCAGAGTCGCAGCTGATTTTTGTCGGCCTGACCGGGATGATCGATCCGCCGCGCCGGGAAGCCAAGGAATCCATTGCCGTTTGCCGCCGGGCCGGCATTAAGACCGTGATGATTACCGGCGACCATGGCCTGACAGCGGAGGCGATTGCGCAGGAGCTGGGCATCATTCCGCGCGGCGGCCTGACGATGACAGGGCAGCAGCTTGCGGCGCTGAGCGATGAAGAGCTGGACAAGAAATGCGACGGCGTTTACGTATATTCGAGAGTTTCTCCCGAACACAAGCTGCGGATTGTAAAATCGCTGCAGCGCAAAGGCCATGTCGTCGCGATGACGGGTGACGGAGTGAACGATGCGCCGGCGATTAAAGCGGCTGACATCGGGATTGCCATGGGAATCACGGGGACGGACGTATCGAAGGAAGCCTCGTCGCTGATCCTCAGTGACGATAATTTCTCTACAATTGTGTCCGCTATTGAGGAAGGACGGAATATTTACGAGAACATCCGCAAATTTATCCGCTACCTGCTGGCTTCCAACGTCGGCGAAATTTTGACGATGTTCTTCGCCATGATCGCCGGGCTGCCGCTGCCGCTGCTGCCGATCCAGATTTTATGGGTCAACCTGGTGACGGACGGTCTGCCGGCGATGGCGCTTGGAGTCGATCAGCCTGAAAAAGACCTGATGGAGCACAAGCCGCGCGGGGCCAAGGAAAATATTTTCGCCCGCCGCCTGGGCTGGAAAATTCTGAGCCGCGGGCTCTTGATCGGTCTTTGTACGCTCGGCTCGTTCTGGGTAACGCTGAACATTTCGCCGGACGAACCGGCCCAGCTGATGAAAGCCCAGTCCGTGGCCTTTGCCACGCTCGTTATGGCCCAGCTGATCCATGTGTTTGATTGCCGCAGCTCGCGGTCTATTTTTCACCGGAATATTCTCCAGAACAAGGTTCTGGTGCTGTCCGTATTGTCTTCCATTGCCTTGCTGCTGGCCGTGATGTATATCGGACCGCTGCAGCCGGTATTTAAAACCGTGCCGCTCGGTACGCGCGAATGGGCCATTACGCTCGTTGCCGCGGGCATCCCCACCTTCCTGATGGGAGCGGGCAGCGTATGGTCGGGCAAACGACGCCGTCCTGCCGGTCCTGGTCCAACCAGAACGGCTGCAATAAATAGTACAAACATTCGTTCATAAAATGAATAGCTTCCCGGACTTGAAAAGCATAAACTATTCTTTACAATAGACAGTAACAGTACATGCTTTCAAGGAGTGGGCCCTTAGATGGAATTTACGAAAATGCACGGTCTCGGCAATGATTTTCTTGTCTTTTACGGCTTGGAGGAGCTTCCGGAGGGGGTAGCAGACCTGGCGGTAAAATGGTGCGACCGTTTTTTTGGCGTCGGGGGTGACGGACTTGTCTTTATTCTCCCGTCCAAGCGGGCGGATTTCCGGATGGTCATTATCAATTCGGACGGCACGGAGGCGGAGCAGTGCGGAAACGCGATTCGCTGCGTTGCCAAATATGTATATGATCACGGCCATACCCGTAAAACCGAGCTTACGATTGAGACATTGGGCGCCGGCGTACAGCCGGTGAGTCTTATAGCGGAGAACGGCAAAGTCAAGACGGTTACGGTCGATATGGGCGAGCCTGTTCTTCAGGCGGCGCTCATCCCGACGACTCTCGAGGGGGACTCGGTCATTGGACGCAAAATCGAAACGGACGGAGCCGCATTTGACTTCACCGCCGTTTCGATGGGCAATCCCCATGCGGTCATTTATGTGGAGGATGCGCCGTCGTTTGATCTTCTGACCTGGGGTCCAAAGCTGGAAGTTCATCCCTATTTCCCGCGCCGGACGAACGTCGAGTTTGCAACGGTAACAGCTCCCGATCGCGTGGAGATGCGGGTTTGGGAGCGGGGAGCGGGACCGACGCTGGCCTGCGGAACAGGGGCTTGCGCCACGCTTGTTTCCTCTGTTCTTAACGGTCTGACAGGCCGCAGCGCTTGGGTTGGACTCAAGGGGGGAGACCTGTTTATCGAGTGGAGAGAGGACGACAACCGCGTCTATATGACAGGCCCGGCAGAAACGGTATACCGCGGTATTATCGAATAGCTTGCCCCAGCAGTTCAAGGGACCTGAACCCGGACTCTCACGCATTGCGAGCGGATCCTTCAGACCGCCGGGTTGCCCTGCCAAGCGGGGAATATAAAACCAGTCAAAACACGGGGATAAGGTGTTTGGCTGGTTTTTTTAAATCTATAGGGAAGTCTTAACTTGTCCTGCACGAAACATGCGTTAAAGGCGGAACGGGTGCCATTTTTCACATTAAGTCTTATTTTTGTATCGAATATATGTTACATTAGTAGGCAAATTATAAGTCAGAAGAGAGTGAACAGAAAAAGTGAAGGCAGAATTGCGCAAGGCATTGGAAGAGACTGTATTGATCGGTGATGGGGCGATGGGAACTTATTTATCCCATCTGGGATATCCGGTAGGCATATCCTATGAAGAACTGAATATTCTTTCTCCGGAAGTGATCGGCGATGTGCACAAGCAGTATATCCAGGCCGGTGCATCCGTGATCGAAACGAACACCTTCTCTGCCAATTATTATAAATTGTCCAGGTATGGACTTGAAGCCAAGACGGAGGAGTTGAACCGGGCAGCTGTCCGTATCGCCAAAAAAGCTGCAGGGGACTCGGCTTATTGTTTGGGAGCGGTCGGATCGATCCGCGGCGGCCGCCGGATCAATGTGTCTACCCAAGAGCTCGCCACCTATTTCGGGCAGCAGATCGAGACGCTTCTGGATGAAGGCGTTGACGGCATATTGCTGGAAACGTTTTTTGATTTGGAGGAAATGGAGCTCGCCCTTAGATGCGCACGCCAGCTCGGCGATATTCCGGTCATTGCCCAGTTCGCCGTTGACCAGGTGGGCCGGACGCTTGACGGTTACCGCATAGCGGATGCTTTCTCCATTCTGAAACAGAGGGGCGCCGATGTCGTCGGCTTTAACTGCCATTCCGGCCCGAAAGGAATTATGAGCGTCATTCAGCATCAGCTTGCAGGTCCGCTGGAGCTTCCCGTCTCCGTTTATCCGAATGCCGGCCTGGCAAGCTTTGTGGACGGGAAATACGTTTACCGGGCAACTCCGGCCTATTTCGGCGAGTGCGCCGTTCAGTTTGCCGATCTCGGTGTAAGGCTGATCGGCGGATGCTGCGGTACAACGCCGGAGCATATTGCTGAAATAGCCAAAGCGCTGCAAGGCTATGAGCCTGCCCCGCTGTCCAGTCAGCCGCGGCTTCCGGAAGAACCTTTAACCGTCAGCCGCGATTTTGCAGATCCGGCAAGGGAGACGGCTCCAGTGGGGCCTTATCGGGAACCGAGCATCGTGGATCTCGTGAAACAGCGCTACACGGTGATTGTCGAGCTTGATCCTCCCCGGGATTTGGATATCGCGAAATTTATGGACGGCGCGAAGGCTCTTAAGGAAGCGGGCGTGGACGCCCTTACCATGGCGGATAATTCTCTTGCCGTTACCCGAATGAGCAACATGGCCCTGGGGCATTTGGTTAAGGAGAAGATCGGAATCAGGCCGCTGGTGCACATCGCCTGCCGGGACCGCAACCTGATCGGCACCCAGTCTCATATGATGGGATTTGACGCCCTGGGCATCGACCACGTGCTTGCCGTTACCGGCGATCCGTCCCGTTTCGGGGATCTGCCGGATGCAAGCTCCGTATATGACATGACATCGTTCCAGATCATCAAGATGATCAAGCAGCTAAACGAAGGGACTGCCTTCTCCGGCAAGCCGCTCAAGCAGAAGGCCAGTTTTGTCGTCGGAGCTGCCTTTAATCCCAATGTCAAGCATTTGGATAAAGCGGTGCAGCGGCTGGAGAAGAAGATCGCCTCAGGCGCCGACTACATTATGACCCAGCCGATTTATGATCCGAAGCTGATGGCCGACGTCAAGGAGGCGACAGCTCATCTGCCGGTTCCGATTTTCGTCGGTATTATGCCGCTGGCAAGCGGGAAGAATGCCGAATATCTCCATAACGAGGTGCCCGGCATTGAACTGCCGGAAGAAGTTCGCAGCCGGATGAAAGGACTTTCGGGTCCCGAGGGACGACGCGAAGGCACTGAAATAGCCAAAGAGCTGGTGGATGCCGCCATGGAGCATTTTAACGGGATTTATTTGATGACTCCGTTTCTCTTCTATGAAATGAGTACGGCTTTGACGAATTATGTGCATGAGAAGTCGAAAGAGCGTGCCGCCCACTTGTTTCACTCCTGATTATCAATTACAATAGTGTAACGGATGTGATGCCGATGTCATTCAGTATGACCGGATTCGGTCAGTCCGCCCTGCATTTTGGCGGCTATGTCATTCAATGTGAAGTCAAATCCGTCAATCACCGGTATTCGGAGATCGTAATCCGGATGCCAAGGGAATGGACATGCTACGAAGACAGCTTGAGACGTCTGGTGCTGCAGCATGTCAAGCGGGGACGGATTGATGTTTATATCAGCAAGGAAAGGGAAGATGAAACTTCACCGTCTCTGAAGCTGAATTTCTCTGCAGTACGGGATTATATGAAGTCAGCGGAACAGATCATAGAGAAATTCGGAATCGGCGGAATGCCGACGGTTGCCCAGCTTCTGGCCCTTCCCGGGGTGATGGTTCCGGCCGAGTCCGAAGCAGAGGGGGATCAGTTGGGCGGCGAAGAGTGGGAAGCGGTTCTTCACCGGGCTCTTGGGGAAGCTCTTTCCGGACTGACAGCGATGCGTGAAAAGGAAGGGCGGCACCTTGCCGAAGATCTGTCCCGGCGTATTGAGAAGCTGGAGACCATCCACGGCGAGATGTGTGGGCTCGCCCCCATGGTCGTGGAAGATTACCGGGTTCGACTGAAGAACCGTTTGACAGAGCTGCTCGAAGGCTCTCTGGACGAACAGCGGTTCAACATGGAAGTTGCGATTTTTGCCGACAGATCCAATGTGGATGAAGAATTAATCCGGTTAAAGAGTCATCTTGCCCAGAGCAAGGGGCTGCTCGGCAGCCGCGAACCGATTGGGAGAAAGCTGGATTTTCTGATTCAGGAAATGAACAGGGAAGTGAATACGATTGGTTCCAAAGCCAATCATCTGTCAATAGTTAACCTTGTTGTCGAGATGAAAGCAGAGCTTGAGAAAATCCGCGAACAGGCGGCCAATCTGGAGTAGCTTTCGTGCTGGCGGCACTAGATTAGGGGGAACAACCTTTACATGGCAATCAAACTTATTAACATCGGCTTCGGCAATATCGTATCGGCGAACCGTATCATTTCCATCGTAAGCCCGGAGTCTGCTCCGATCAAACGGATCATTCAAGAGGCGCGGGACAGGCATATGCTGATCGATGCTACTTATGGCCGCAGAACGCGTGCCGTAATCATTACCGACAGCGATCATGTCATATTGTCGGCAGTACAGCCGGAAACGGTAGCGCATCGTCTTTCCACTAAAGACGACGACAACGATGAATAAAATGGAGAGTAATATGGCTAAAGGGTTATTAATTGTATTATCCGGTCCGTCCGGTGTCGGCAAAGGTACGGTATGCACTGAACTCAGGCACCGCATGCCGGAATTGGTTTACTCGGTTTCGGCAACAACGCGGCAGCCGAGGCTAGGCGAAGAGAACGGAGTCAACTATTTCTTCAAATCCAAGGAGCAGTTTCTGGAGATGATCGAGAATGATCAGTTTCTGGAGTACGCTCAGTATGTGGACAATTTTTATGGCACACCGCGCGAGTTCGTGGAACAGACGATCCAAAGCGGCAAAGACATCATTCTTGAAATTGAGGTTCAAGGCGCGCTGAAGGTGAAGGAGAAGTTCCCTGAGGGCGTGTTTGTATTTCTGCTGCCGCCTTCCATAGATGTGCTGAAAGACCGGATTTCCGGCAGAGGTACGGAGAATCAGGCCACCATCGACCACCGGATGTCGGTAGCGATTGACGAAATCAATCTGCTTGAATATTATGACTATGCCGTGGTCAATGATGAAATTGATCAGGCTTGCAAAAGAATAGAAAGCATCATTATCGCCGAACATTGTAAGGTGAGCAATTAAACATAAACGTCGGGCGCCAGGCGCTGCCCGAAGAAGAGGTGTCGAAAGTGCTGTATCCATCCATTGATAAAATGCTAGAGAAAGTAGATAGCAAGTATTCCCTTGTTGTAGCCGCTTCCCGAAGAGCCAGAAAGCTCAGGGAAGGCGAGAAAAGCGAGCTGAAGGGACCTAAATCCCATAAACAGGTCGGCGTCGCGCTGGAAGAGATTTATGGTGATTACATCAAAATCAAGCGGGACGGTCAGGATGCCGACGAGACGCCAGAGAACGACGGGAAATAAAACGTTAGTTACGGAGAATGACAACCGCAAGGTTGTTATTTTTTTAATGGCGTAAGGATTGAATATTGCAGTGAAGCTTTTTTTTGAAAGCGGGGGGAAATACGATGTTGACCGGCAAAAAGATTTTACTGGGCGTTACCGGAGGTATTGCGGCTTTTAAAGCGGCGTCCTTATGCAGCAAACTCGTTCAGCAAGGCGCCGAGGTTCGGGTCATCATGACAGAGTCGGCTACCAAGTTTATTTCAGAGCTGACCCTGCAATCGCTGTCCCGGGGACCGGTTTATACCGACACATTCGATGAGAAGAACCCGGCAGTGATCGCGCATATTAATCTTGCAGACTGGGCGGATCTGGTGCTGATTGCACCGGCAACGGCCAACATCATCGGAAAAATGGCGGCCGGTCTCGCCGACGATATGCTGTCCACGACCCTTCTGGCGACGCAGGCTCCGATTATGGTTGCGCCCGCGATGAATGTACATATGTATCAGCATCCTGCCGTGATGCGGAACATGAACGAACTGGCTGAACGGGGCGTCATGTTCGTAGAGCCCGGCGAAGGCTTGCTGGCCTGCGGTTATGTCGGCAAAGGGCGGCTGGAAGAACCGGAAGAGATCGTCAAGGTTGTTGAGCGGTATTTTGAACGCTTGGCAGGGAGCGCTTCGCTGCCTTTATACGGCAAGAAGGTTGTCGTTACGGCTGGGGGCACGATTGAACGGATTGATCCGGTTCGCTATATCACGAACGATTCTTCGGGCAAAATGGGCTTTGCCCTGGCGGAAGCCGCCAGGGAACTGGGCGCGGAAGTTTTGCTGATTGCAGGAAATACCCAGTCACCCCCGCCTGCAGGCATTCCGCTTGAGCGAGTGCAATCGGCGCAGGATATGTATGAAGCCGCGCTCGGCCATTTTGGCAGCAGCGATATCGTCATCAAGGCTGCAGCGGTAGCCGATTACCGGCCCGCAGTGCAGTCGGACCGCAAAATCAAGAAAACCGGCGAGACGCTGACGCTGGATCTGGTTAAAAACATAGATATTCTGGAACAGCTTGGCCGACTGAAGACGAAACAGTTTCTGATCGGCTTCGCGGCTGAGACGAATGACGTGGAGAAATACGCGCTTGACAAGCTGCGCCGCAAAAACTGCGACCTGATTGTCGCTAACGATGTCACTTCCGAGGGGGCAGGCTTCGGAACCGATACGAATATCGTGAACATCTATGATGCAGAGGGCTTGGTGCAAAGCCTGCCGCTGCTCAGCAAACGGCAGACCGCCCGGCAAATTCTCGGGCTCGCCGCGGATCGTATCGCGGGAGACAGAGTTTGATGTACGCGATAGCGAAGGTCATTGTGGACGTACCGAGCCGCGATACGGACCGTCCATTCGATTACCGCATTCCTCCGGAGATGGCCGGCTGGATCGAGGTCGGGAGCCGGGTGGGCGTCCCTTTCGGCCGCAGAACCGTACAGGGGTTCGTCGTCGGACTTAAGGAGCAGTCCGAGATGGCTCCTTCACGGATTAAGCCGATCCAGGAGCTGCTGGATCACCTTCCTCCGCTCCCCCCTGATCTTGTGGAACTTTCGGCCTGGATGAGCCGCAAATATGCCTGTACGGCCATTCTCGCGCTTCAGGCCATGATTCCGTCCGCCTTGAAGGGCAAAGCGGAGCGCTATGTCAGCGCAGCTTCGGAGACAGCGGATGATTCCGAACATGTTCATTCATCCGCTTTGTTTGCTCTGTCTTCCGCTCTTCCGGCGGATTCTTTGTCGATCCTGGAATACGTGAAGTCGGCGGGAACGGTATCTTTGACCGAGCTGGGGAACCGTTACCCGGATCAGGGGGAGGCCGTCAAATCGCTGCTGTCCCAGGGGCTGCTCATAGAATCGCAGCTTATTAAAGACCAGGTGCGGAAGAAGACGGTCAAGACCGTCGCTGCGGCCGTGGAAGGGGAAGCGGCACAGGAAGCTTTGTCCTCCTTCACCGGACACGCCAGACGGCAAAAGGAAGTGTTGTCTTTTCTGCTGGAGGTCGGCATAACGATCTCCATGCAGGAGCTGCTGTCAACGCTCGGAGTAACGGCAGGAACGGTTAAAAAACTGGCGGAAAAAGGATATGCTGTCATTGAGGACGTCGAGGTGTTTCGCGACCCGTACCGGAACCGGAGGTTCAAGGCGACAGGCCCGCTTGAATTGACGGAAGAGCAGCAAACTGTTTTTAAGCGTATAAGCGGAGCGCTTAAGAACCAGGTGCATGAAACCTTCCTGCTGCATGGCGTAACGGGGAGCGGCAAGACGGAGGTGTATTTGCAAGCCATTGACCGGTGCATCTCTCAAGGCAGGCAGGCCATCGTGCTCGTTCCCGAAATATCGCTGACTCCGCAAATGGTGGAACGTTTCAAAGGGCGTTTCGGCGAAAAAGTGGCGGTTCTTCACAGCCGCTTGTCCGGCGGAGAACGGTATGATGAGTGGAGAAAAATCCGTGAGGGCAAGGCGCAGGTAGCCATCGGAGCCCGCTCCGCGGTATTCGCGCCGTTCAAGCGGCTGGGCCTGATCGTGATGGACGAGGAGCACGAAACCTCCTACAAGCAGGAGGAAACGCCGAAATATCATGCGCGCGACGTTGCCGTAAAAAGAGGGATGCAGCACGGCGCGGTCGTCATCCTCGGATCGGCTACGCCTTCTCTCGAGAGCTATCACGCCGCCCGGTCGCAATCGAATGACGAATTTGCCCCGGTTCTTCTGGAGATGCGCAGCCGTCCGCTCGGCAGCAAGCTGCCGAAGGTCCACATCGTGGACATGCGGAGCGAGCTGAAGGACGGCAACCGCTCCATGTTCAGCCGGCCTTTGCATCAGGCTATCGTCGACCGGCTTGCGCGGGGCGAGCAGTCCGTACTGTTTTTGAACCGCCGGGGCTTCTCCACATTCGTGATGTGCCGAAGCTGCGGTTATGTGGCGAACTGTCCGGATTGCGACATTTCGCTTACCTTTCACCAAAAGTCGAACAACCTCCGCTGCCACTACTGCGGCCATGCGGAACCTGCCCCATCCATATGTCCGGAATGCGGAAGCGAGCATATCCGTTATTTTGGCACGGGAACCCAGCGCGTCGAAGGCGAGCTGGCCAAGCTGTTCCCCGGAATCCGGGTCATCCGTATGGATGTGGATACGACAACGGAAAAAGGTTCGCATGAACGCCTGCTGCAGGCTTTTCGGGAACACAAAGGGGATGTCTTGCTCGGCACCCAGATGGTGGCAAAGGGGCTGGACTTCCCGAACGTTACGCTTGTCGGAGCGATTGCGGCCGATTCCGCGCTTAATTTGCCCGATTTTCGGGCTGCCGAAAAAACCTTTCAGCTGTTGACCCAGGTCGCCGGACGGGCGGGAAGGCACCAACTGCCTGGAGAGGTATTTATTCAATCCTATATGCCCGAGCATTATTCCATCGTTCATGCCAGCAAACATGACTATTTTTCGTTTGTCAGGGAAGAGCTGACGCACCGGAGAGGGCTGGGATATCCGCCGTACTGCAGGCTGATTCTGGTGACGCTTTCCCATGAGCATATGCCTGTGCTTGTAAGAATGGCGGAAAATTTTGCGGGAGAGCTGAGAGGAAGCGCCGTAAAAAGCGGCTATTTCGGAAGCCTGGACCGGTTATCGGCCGAAGCTATGGATATTTTGGGACCGATCGCTTCCCCCATACCCCGGCTGAAGAAGCGCTATCGTTTTCAATGTATGGTAAAATATCGGGGGGACATTGGCGTAGTAGAACTCGTACGGCAGACCGCGGCAGCCATGCTGGACGGCAACAAAGATCCCCTGTTCCAGATCAGCATCGACGTAGACCCGCAGATGTTAATGTAGCCGCCCGGGAATATTAGGAACATCCCTTTTTGGGCTTATCATATAATAAACACAAGATCATTTTTAAGTGAGGTAAAGGAAGGTAAATAACATGGCATTGCGGATAATTGTTCAGGAACCTGATGAAGTGCTCCATAAAAAAGCGAAGGAAGTAACGAAAATTACACCGAATGTGCAGAAGCTGCTGACCGATATGGCCGATACGATGTACCATGCCGAAGGTGTGGGCCTGGCGGCCCCTCAGGTCGGGATTCTCAAGCGCCTGATTGTTGTCGATGTCGGCGATGAGCACGGTTTGATTGAGCTTATCAATCCCGAAATCGTTTCGAAAGAAGGCGAGCAGTTTGGACCTGAAGGCTGCCTCAGCATTCCGGGATACCGGGGTGACGTAAGACGGGCCCAGACGGTAACGGTAAAAGGGCTTGACCGGAACGGCAAAGAAGTCACTTATACCGGCTCCGATTTGCTGGCGCGCGCGTTTCAGCATGAAATTGACCACCTGGACGGCGTGCTGTATACGGATCTTGCCGAACGCGTTTACAAAACGCCTGCTGAGGAAGACGAATAGAGGTGACACTATCGATGAACATTGTTTTTATGGGGACGCCGCAGTTTGCGGTTCCGTCCCTGGAAATGCTGATTGAAGAAGGATACCGCGTAGCGGGGGTTGTTACGCAGCCGGACCGTCCGCAGGGCCGAAAAAAAATTTTGACGCCCACTCCGGTGAAGGAAGCTGCCTTGAAGCACGGAATTCCCGTGCTTCAGCCGCAGCGGATGCGGGCTCCCGAAGCGGTGGCCGAGGTGGTTGCGCTTAAGCCGGATCTGATCGTTACGGCGGCTTACGGCCAGATCCTGCCCAAGGCGGTTCTGGAGCTGCCCAAGTTTGGCTGCTTGAATGTCCACGGCTCTCTGCTGCCGAAATACCGGGGCGGAGCGCCGATTCAGCGCGCCATTATAAATGGCGAGAAAGATACCGGCATTACGCTCATGTATATGGCAGAAGGGCTGGATACCGGGGATATGATCGCCAAGACGGTTGTCCCCATTGAAGCGGACGATACATCGGGCAGCGTCTTTGAGAAGCTCAGCGTTGCCGGCGCGCAGCTGCTGCGCGAACAGCTGCCTCTCATTCTGGAAGGACGTGCCGACCGGATTCCCCAGAATGATGCCGAATCCACTTATGCACCGAACTTGTCGCGGGACGACGAGAAGATCGACTGGAGCGCGGATTCGGAAAGCATCCGCAACCGGGTAAGGGGCCTTCTGCCGTTTGCGGGCGGCTTTACGCTCTGGAACGGCGCTGTGTTCAAAGTATGGGAGGTTAAGAAATGCGAACCTTCCGGCAAACGGGATGGACAGGCTCCGGGAACAGTGGTTGGTTTGTCGGACAAAGGCATTGAAGTGCAGACCGGGGACGGCTCCGTACTGCTGACCCGTATCCAGCCGGCGGGCAAGAAGGCGATGGATGCCTCCGAGTTTCTGCGCGGCGGTCAAATGAAGCCGGGTGAGGTTTTGTCATGAGCGCGGGCAGCGGTGGCGGACAGACGGGAACCCGAAGCAACCGAACCGGCGGGAGCCGCGGAGCGGCGAAGGGCGGGAAGGGCGGCTCCGGAAAAGCGGGAGGAAGATCCACCGCACGTGAGACGGCGCTTCAGGTCCTGACCGGAGTTGAAGTGGAGGGAGCTTACAGCAACCTGCTGCTGAACGCAGCGCTTCAGCGCGCTTCGCTCAGCGGCCCCGATATAGGCCTCGCTACGGAGCTTGTGTACGGGACGATCTCCCGGTTGTCAACAATTGATTATTTCCTGGGAAAATTCGTGACCAAAGGGCTGGACAAGCTTCAGCCCTGGGTGCGAAATTTGCTGAGAATGAGCTTTTACCAGCTCTATTATCTGGACCGCATTCCGCCTCATGCGGCGGTCAACGAGGCGGTGAACATCGCCAAGAAACGCGGCCACCAGGGAATTTCAGGCATGGTGAACGGCGTCCTCAGGAATGTGCTCAGACAGAAGGAACAGCTGCAGCTGCCAAAGAACCTCACAACGGAGCAGCGAATCGCCATGGAGCATTCGCATCCGGTGTGGATGGTTTCCGGCTGGATCAAGCAGTACGGCGCGGAGACGGCCGAAGGAATCTGCAGAGCCGATAATGAACCGCCTGCGGTCAGTGTAAGGATCAACCGGACCAAAGCGGACCGGGACGGCCTTATGGAGCAGATGAGCCGGCAGGGGCTTGAGGTGAAGGCGTCACAGCTGTCGGAGGACGGCATTATTGTGCAAGGCGGAGGTAATATGGCGCTTTCGTCCTGGTACAGGGAGGGCCTTCTGTCCGTGCAGGATGAAAGCTCCATGCTGGTTGCAGGCGCGGTGGATGCGAAGCCGGGTATGACGGTGCTTGACTGCTGCGCCGCCCCGGGAGGCAAGTCCTGCCACATTGCGGAGCGGATGATGGGCAGCGGCAAAGTCATTGCGAACGATGTGCATCCGCATAAGGCGAAGCTGATTGCCGAGCAGGCTGACAGACTCGGATTGTCCAACATCGAAATCCGGACCGGCGATGCGCTCAAGCTGGCCGAGCAGTATCCGCCGGCGTCCTTTGACCGCATCCTGCTGGACGCTCCTTGCTCCGGGCTCGGCGTGATCCGGCGCAAGCCCGACTTGAAATGGGCGAAATCTCCGCAGGATGTTGCGGACATTGCCGCCCTTCAGCAGGAGCTGCTTGACGCGGTGAGCGGTCTCCTCAAGCCGGGCGGCGTGCTGGTATACAGCACATGCACCATCGAACGGGCCGAGAACGCTGGGGCTGTTGCCGCTTTTTTGGAGCGGCATGAACAATTCGCGGTGGATGAACAGCCGGGCGTATTCCGCCGTTTGCCTTCGGCATCCGCAAGAGAAGTGATCGGCCTGCAGGTGCTTCCCCAGGACGCGGGCTCGGACGGATTTTATATTGCAAGACTGGTCAAAAAGGCTTGACTTGCTCTCACACCTTGACCCGCCGGGCGCCCGGCGGGTATTTCCTCTTTAGTGTACTCGGGAATTATGCTAAAATGGGAAGAATGAGTGATCATGCATCCTAGATTACGACATACAATAATAGAACAGGTGTGTGAAAATGAAACCTTTTATATATGATTATAGCCTGGAAGAGCTGCAGGCATGGGCGGCAGAGCAGGGCGAACCCGCCTTTCGCTGCAGCCAGATTTTCGACTGGATTTATGTCAAACGGGTGAATTCCTTCGAAGAGATGACGAACCTTTCCAAAGCGCTGCGTCAGAAGCTGGACGACCAGTTCCAGTTCGTTACATTGAAGGAAATTGCGAAGTACGAGTCCAAAGACGGAACCGTCAAGTTTCTGTTCGGGCTTCATGACGATCACGCGATTGAAACCGTCATTATGAAGCACAACTACGGCAACAGCATTTGCGTTACGACTCAGGTAGGCTGCCGGATCGGCTGTACCTTTTGCGCATCTACGCTGGGCGGTTTAAAACGGGATTTGACGGCCGGCGAAATCGTGGCCCAGGTCGTGAAAGCCCAGCAAATATTGGACGAGCGCGGTGAACGCGTCAGCAGCATCGTCATTATGGGCACGGGCGAGCCTTTTGAGAACTACGACAATACGATGAAGTTTCTCCGGCTGATGATTCACGAGAAAGGCCTCAATATCGGCCAGCGCCATATTACGGTTTCTACAAGCGGAATTGTGCCCAGCATTTATAAATTTGCGGAAGAGGGAACCCAAATCAATCTGGCGATATCCATTCACGCCCCGAACGACGCGCTGCGTTCCAAGCTGATGCCGGTAAACCGCCGGTATCCGTTTGATGATGTGATAGAAGCGCTCCGCTATTATCAGGCAAAAACCGGACGCAGAATCACGTTTGAGTACGCCCTGATCGGCGGTGTCAATGACCAGGCGGAGCATGCCGAGGAGCTGGCTGGCGTACTGAAAGACATGCTTTGCCATGTAAACCTGATTCCGGTTAACCATGTTCCGGAACGCAAATATGTTCGAACATCCCGCGATGATATTTTTCAGTTTCAGCGTGTTTTGGCGGACCGCGGTATTAATGTGACGATTCGCCGGGAGCAAGGCCATGATATTGCGGCAGCTTGCGGGCAGCTGCGCGCGAAGCATATGGAGTCTGGTGCGAGGTGAGATCAGTTGATCAATAGTGTAAGTGTAACGAATATTGGACATATCAGATCCGTAAATGAAGATTCCTTCTGCGTCGCCCACCTGGAGCATGGTTATACGCTCGGGATTGTGGCAGACGGAATGGGGGGCCATCAGGCCGGAGATACCGCCAGCCGCCTTGCGGTCGAGACGATTTCGGCTGACCTGTCCGCCCTCTCTCAGAATCTTAGCTCTGAAGAATGTACTGAAGCTTTAAGCGCTGCGATTTTGCATGCCAATGAAGTCATTTACCGGGCCGCCTCAGAGAACGATGAACTTCACAGCATGGGAACAACGGTTGTTGCCGTTCTGCTGGGGCCATCAGGCGGAGTGATTGGACATATCGGGGACAGCCGGGCCTATAAGTATAAAGGCGGTTCCGCAATCCAACTGACAGAGGATCATACACTTGTAAATGAACTGGTCAAGAACAAGCAAATCAGCGAAGCGGAAGCAAGCGTGCATCCGCGGCGCAATGTGATCATGAGAGCGCTCGGCACCGATGCCGAAGTAGCGGTCGATTTATATCCGGTCACACTCGAAGAAAAGGAAATACTGCTGATATGCAGTGACGGTCTAAGCAGCTATGTTTCTCCGGAGCAAATTACTCTGACGCTTGGGACATCAGGCGCATCCTTAAAGGAGCGCGCTGATCGCCTTGTCGAGTTAGCCCTGGATGCGGGCGGCGAAGATAATGTTACTGTCGTACTGCTTGAACATCTTGCTGAAGGACCCGTGTCCGGCATAAAGGAGTGGAACTTATGATCGGTCACGAATTAGGCGGTCGTTATCAAATCATCGAACGGATTGGCGGGGGCGGCATGGCCCTGGTGTACAAAGCCCAGGACCTGCTCCTGAACCGTTATGTAGCCATCAAGGTACTGCGTCAGCAGTTTGTCAATGACGAGGAATTCATTCGCCGTTTTAGGCGCGAAGCGCAGTCTGCGGCCTCTTTATCCCATCCGAATGTAGTCAGCATCTATGACGTCGGACAGGAAGAAGATACACACTATATCATAATGGAATATGTCGAAGGCCAGAATCTGAATGAAATTATAAAGGAACGGGCTCCTCTGCAGGTAGACGAGGCTGTCAGAATCGCCTCCCAAATCTGCGATGCGCTGGATCATGCCCATCATAATCAAATTATTCATCGCGATATTAAACCGCATAACATTTTGATCGGCCGGGGCGGACGAGTTAAAGTTACCGATTTCGGCATTGCCCGGGCGGTAACCTCGGCAACGATTACCCAGACCGGTTCGGTGGTAGGCTCGGTTCACTATTTCTCCCCCGAGCATGCCAAAGGTGTGGCTACCGGCGAAAAGTCAGATCTTTATTCGCTGGGGATTGTACTGTATCAAATGCTAACGGGAAAGCTGCCTTTTTTGGGAGAAAGTCCGATCAGCGTGGCTCTGAAGCATCTGCAGGAAGAATTCGAAGAGCCTCGCCTCGTAAACCCGATGATTCCGCAAAGTGTCGAGAATATTATTCTCAAATCGATGCGAAAAAATCCGAACGAACGCTATCAATCGGCCAAGGAAATGCTGCTAGATCTGGAGACCTGCCTTCTCCCCGAGCGGAGAATGGAGCCAAAGCTGGAGTTTGGACAGCACGATGAAGACAGTACTCGCATTATGCCGGCTATCAAGCCGCAGCAGAGCATAGCAGGCGGGGTCAGGAGAACCCGGGAAGAATCAAAGGCCGACGAGCCTGCACCTGAGACCAAACAGCGAAAAAAGTCGACCAAGCCGCTGGTTTGGGCGGGAATTTCTATATTGGTCATTTTGATTTTGCTTGGAATGGCCTGGTATTTCAATAAGCAGCTGGAAGTTGCGGATGTGCAGATGCCTAAACTGATCGGCTTGCAGGAAGATGAAGCCCGGGCGAAGCTGACGGAACTGGGGCTTGCGGTAGGACAAGTTACTGAAAAGTATAACGAGAAATATGATCCGGGCATCGTTTATGAACAAAGCAAGATTGAAGGTACGGAAGTCAAGCAGGGAGCCTTGATTGATCTGACGGTCAGCACGAAGAAGCCGCTTGTGAAAATGCCGGATCTAAGCGAACTCAGCCTGGAGGAAGGAAAGCAGAAGCTGCTTGCCCTTGGGGTCAAAGACGGGTCGATTACAAGCTCCGAGGAATTTAGCGACGCGGATGCCGGAACAGTAATTAAACAGGACCCGGGCGCGAATACTGATATTGATCCAGAGATGGTAAGCGTCCATCTTACGATCAGCAAAGGCAAAGAAACTGTCTCTATGCCGGATCTGACTGGCCTTGACGAGAAGGCTGCCGCATCCAAGCTTGAGGATCTTGGACTTACCCTCATCAGAAAGGAAGAATCCAGCTTCACGGTTGAGAAAGGGAAAGTCATTGAGCAATGGCCTTATGAACCCGGAGATACGGTCGAGCGCGGGGCCGAGGTAACGTTAACGTTCAGCTCGGGTTACCCGGCGGATGCCATCAATTATTCCTTCGGCGTTCCTGTAGCTCCGGCTGAGCCGGACAAGAACAGCAAGATCCGCATTGTGTTTACCGATGCAAGAGGCGAGAATCAGGAATGGGGTACCAAAACGATCAATACCGAGCAGACGTTCTCGGTTGACCTCATGCTGGCACCTAATAAAGACGGCTCTGTTACCGTGTACCGCGACGACCAGATCTTCGCTACGTATCCCGTTTCGTATATCGATGCGAAGCAGGGAACTGTTCCGGTTCCCGAGCTTCCGACCACCTCGGATCCGGAAGTCGATAATCCTGATCCTTCCGACAGCGAAGATCCGGGTGTAACGGGGGTGACCGGAAATAACGGTGGGGAAGGAAATTCCCAGAAAGAAAACAAGGGCAAAAAAAATAATTGATTCGCCGGGAACAAACCCGCGAAAGCGAGGAGCCTTATGCCTGAAGGTTTAATCGTCAAAGCCTTAAGCGGCTATTATTATGTGAAGCCGGAAGCGGCAGGCTCTGCCGAATCCGTGCAGTGCCGTGGACGGGGGATATTCAAGAAAAAAGGACTGACGCCGCTTGTCGGCGACCGGGTCATATACACGCCTACGGAGAATGGTGAAGGCATAGTGGATGAAATTTTGCCGCGGGAGACGGAGCTAATCCGCCCTCCCGTGGCAAATGCCCGTATGGCTGTGCTGCTCTTCTCGGTGCGTGAGCCCGATCTTAATTTGCAGCTGCTCGACAAATTTCTGGTACATATTGAGCACGCTGGTCTCAAGACGCTGATATGCCTGACTAAACGCGACCTTATGGACGAACAGGAGGACGAGCTAATCCGCCAGACGGTTGAGCTGTACGAGCGGGTAGGCTATGAAGTGCTGGTCACAAGCTCCCTGAAGGGCGAAGGAATGGAAGACGTAATGAAGCGGCTTGAAGGGTGCATCAGCGTTTTTGCCGGCCAGTCGGGTGTCGGGAAATCGTCGCTTCTTAACGCCATGCTGCCCGGACTTTCGCTTGAGACAAGCGAAATCAGCCTGCGGCTTGGAAGAGGCCGCCATACAACCCGTCACGTCGAGCTGATTGAACTGGCTAACGGCGGCTATGTTGCGGATACACCCGGTTTTAGCCAGCTTGATTTTCTGGAGTTGGGTGTGGAGGAGCTGTCTCCTTGCTTTATTGAATTTGCTCCCCATGCACCTAAATGCAAATTCCGGGGCTGCAGCCATCTGCACGAGCCGGGCTGCCGTGTTCGCGAAGCTGTGGAGTCCGGGGGAATTGCCGGCAGCCGCTACGAGCATTATGTAGAATTTTATGAAGAAATGAGAGAGAAGAAACGGAGGTACTAAAACGTATGGTCCGTATTGCGCCATCGATTCTGTCTGCCCGCTTTGAGAAGCTGGGGGAAGAAATTGTTGAAGTTGAAGCGGCGGGAGCCGACTGGATTCATGTTGACGTCATGGACGGCCACTTTGTGCCCAATCTGACATTCGGCCCGCTGATCATGGAAGCGATCAATCCGATCGCCAAGAAACCGCTGGACGTACACTTGATGATTGAAAATCCGGAAAATTACATTCCGGCATTCGCCAAGGCCGGAGCGCATGTCATAACGGTTCACGCCGAGGCCTGCATCCATCTCCACCGGGTGCTTCATCTGATCAAGGAGCATGGAGTTAAAGCCGGGGTAGCCCTGAATCCGGGAACGCCGGTATCGGCTGTTGCCCAGGTGCTTGAGGATGTGGACCTCGTTTTGGTCATGACGGTCAATCCCGGTTTCGGCGGACAAGCCTTTATTCCGAATACGGTCCGAAAAATTGCCGAACTGAGAAAGCTGCAGCAGGAGCGCGGCATTCAGGATCTTCACATCGAGGTTGACGGCGGAATTACGGCGGAGACTGCTCCTGTTGTCGTGAACGCCGGAGCCGATGTGCTTGTTGCCGGCAGCGCCGTGTTCGGCCGGAGCGATCGGGCGGCCGCGATCCGGGAAATCCGCTCGAGCATTGCCGTACAAGGCAGCTAAAATGCGGGGAGAAGCGGCTTTCTTTTACGAAAAGGACGGGTACTGTCAAGACCGAAAAGGAATAGGCAGTGGCTGCTTCGCATACAAATGGTTACATGAGCAAAGGTTCTCATGTAACCATTTTTTTGTGCGCGAAACAGGGACCGAGGCACGGATATCCGCATATGGTAATGGTGAGAATGATGGGGAGGGTGAAGCATGAAATTTTATACGTTTAAGCTGCCGAAGTTTTTAGGAGGATTTGTTAAGGCTGTTCTGAATACATTTCACAAAAACTAAAAAGAAAAAGCACACTGCAGCCGAGCGTGGGGGAATGCTGCCCTGCGCCTTCCGCCTACAAGACATGAAAAAAAGCACCTCTATAGATAAAGGTGCTTTTTGTTTATATGCGTATTAAAGAATTAAACGCGAGTCACTTTACCGGACTTCAGCGCACGAGTGCTGACATAAACGCGTTTCGGTTTACCGTTGACCAAGATCCGTACCTTTTGCACGTTTACGCCCCAAGTACGCCGGTTACGGTTGTTAGCGTGAGAAACATGGTTACCGGTGCTTGGCTTCTTGCCTGTTACATAACATTTGCGTGACATTCATTACACCTCCTTATTCCAAGACGATCATCTTGAAAACACAACACTTCTAATATAATATCATAGCAAAAAAAGCTGCGTCAACTAATTATGAAACAATATTTGGCCCCTCGTGTCATCTTTTATTTATTTATCTTTATTCTTATAGTACAATATTGTAAAGTCCTTTTTCCTAAAGCAAACGGTTCGCCGTTTTCGCTTGGGGTCAGGGCCATATGTACGGATTGGCGGTACGTGATGAACAAGAGGATGTGCCGGCCTGCTGTCAATCCGCCGGGAATTCTTGTGTCTTCATCTCGTCTACGTCTATAATGATAGGATCAGCATGAGATTGATCCGGAATGACCGGATTCCTTATATGAATGAAAATAAACGGTCGCAGCACGATCGGCCATCTCTCGCTTCTGGGCCGGTCATTGGTCTGCGTAAATGGGCACCTAAGCTAGGAAGGGGAAATATCATTGAGTAAGCGTTCTCTAAATGGAACAGATTTTACCGCGATGGTTTTGACCGGAGCGGAGCAGCTGCACCAGCATGCGGATCATGTGAATTCGCTTAATGTATTCCCGGTACCTGATGGAGACACAGGGACCAATATGAATTTGACAATGTCCGCAGGGGTGACAGAGCTGCGCAAAAATGACGCCGGAGGCGTCGGAGCCCGGGCGGCGACTCTTTCCAGGGGGCTGCTGATGGGCGCCCGCGGCAACTCGGGAGTCATTTTGTCCCAGCTATTTCGCGGTTTTAGCCGATATGCGGCATCGTATGATGAGCTGAATGTCATGCAGTTCGCTTCCGCGCTGCAAAGCGGGGTAGATACCGCATACAAGGCTGTAGTAAAGCCTGTCGAGGGAACGATTCTGACGGTTGCGAGGGAAGCAGCCAAGCATGCGGCTTATTACTCGCGCCGCACAAGCGACCTGTCCGAGCTGATGACGGAAGTGCTCGCCAAAGCGAAGGAAACGCTGGCGCAAACGCCGGAGCAGCTGCCCGTGCTTAAACAGGTGGGCGTCGTTGATTCCGGGGGACAGGGGCTGGTTTATATTTACCAGGGATTTGCCGATTTCTTATCCGGCATGAAATTGGAATCGCCGGGTGCGGTTCAGGCTGAAAGACAAGTAGCCAAGGCCGAAGTTGCCACCGAGACTCCTCCTAAACCGGAAGTACGGCAAGCTGCGCATGTGCCTGCATCGGCTCAAGCGAAATTGGAAACGGAAGACATTGAATTTCTGTATGATATGGAATTTTTCATCAATCGCCGGCTTGGCGACAAGCAGCACGTGAATTTCTCGGAGGAAGCCTTCCGGAGTGCTCTTTCGGTTAACGGGGATTCTATTATAGTGATTGCAGACGACGAAATCATCAAGGTGCACGTGCATTCCAAAGCTCCGGGCGAGGTGCTCAACCTGGCCCTGCAGTACGGTGAAATTACGCAGATTCATATTCTGAACATGCGCGAGCAGCATCGGGATTTGCTGACGGCAGGCATGGATATTGCGCCTGCTCCGGAGCTGTTTAAGGACATTCCGGCTGAACCGGCGAGACCTGCCGATCCGGCTACGCTTCCCGCAGACGAGATTGCGCCTTACGGCATTATTGCAGTAGCGTCAGGACAAGGCATTTCCGACATTTTTACAAGTCTCGGGGTGGATATCGTGCTGTCCGGCGGCCAGACGATGAATCCGAGTACGGAGGATTTTGTCAATGCGGTTCAGTCCATTTCGGCGCAGCATATTTTTGTGCTGCCGAACAACTCGAATATCGTGCTTGCCGCCCAGCAGGCCCGTGATTTGGTTGAGGGCGAGCGAAACGTAACGGTTATTCCGAGCAAGAGCATTCCGCAGGGGATTGCCGCGGCCTTTGCATTCCAGGAAGATGACAACGCGGACCTGAATGAAGACAGAATGCTAGCTGCCGTGAGTCATGTGAAGACTGGCCAGGTTACTTACGCTGTTCGCGATACCGTTTTTGACGGGCTGGAAATTCGGGCAGGACACTATATCGGAATTGCCGATTCCAAGATCGTATCGACCGAGGAAGGGATGATTCCAACTTGCCAGAAGCTGTTGTCCCGAATGATTGAGAACGGGGACGAAATTGTGACGATTTTCACCGGCGAAGAAGCCAAAGAGGAAGACACTCAGCTGCTGTCAGGATGGATTAAGGAACATTATCCGGAAGCGGAAGTAGAAATTCACGCGGGCGGCCAGCCTATTTATTATTATTTGTTCTCTGTAGAAGGTTAGGGAAAGCTAGAGCAGTCAAGGAGGAACGGTTATGGCGAAACCCGTTATCGTAACGGACAGTACGGCGGATGTTCCGAAACAGATCGTCGACGCATATGGAATCCATGTCATTCCGATGGTGCTCCGTTTTGGAGAGGAGTCTTATCGGGAAGGGATTGATATGACAGTCGCCGGGTTTTATGAGCGGCTTGGGCATACGAAGGAGCTGCCGACTACGTCCCAGACTTCTCCTTCCCAATATTTGGAGGTATATCGTGAACTGCTGGGCAAGTATCCGGGCAGTCCGATTATCTCCTTCCATATCTCTTCCGGAATGAGTGGAACGTATCAATCGGCTCTCCTGGGGAAAGAGATGCTGGAAGAAGAATTGAATCATGAGATCGATGTCCATGTTATCGATTCCAAATGCGCCAGCTACGGTTTCGGCCTTCAGGTTACAGCTGCAGCGCGTATGGCCAGCGAGGGAGCACCTCTCGAAGAGATACTGGCCGAAATCGAACGTCTCCGCAAAGAGCGGCGTCTGTACTTCATGGTCGATACGCTGGAATATTTGCAAAAGGGCGGACGCATCGGTCGTGCAACGGCTCTAGTAGGCACATTGCTTAATATCAAGCCTATCCTTTCGGTAGGTGAAGACGGCGTCATTTACTCGGTCGACAAGGCGAGGGGACGCAAGAAGGCGATCTTGCGGATTATGGAGCTGTTCGAGAAGGATTTCGGCGATGCCAGAGATGTGAGTGTCGCCATAGCCGATTCCGTGAATCCTGAGGTAGCGGAGGAGGTATTGGCGGAGCTCTCGGGACGCTTTACTCTTCATGAAGTGGTACGTACCAATATCGGTGCAGTGGTAGGCTCTCATGTGGGGACGGGCACGGTAGCTGCATTTTTATGGCCGGTGAGGGATCGTAATGCAAATCAATGAAATTTCCGTGAGAAAAGTCAGCGGCGTGAGCGCTCTTAAGGAAGGAGAGCTTCACGCCTTTAATATCTTTACCGTGTGTGATCTGCTGGAATATTATCCGTTCCGTTATGAAGATTACCGCCTTCGCTCTTTAAGCGAAGTAAAGGATGGCGAGAAGGTCACGGTACTGGCCAAGGTGTTTGGGGTGCCAGTGCTGCAGCGCTACGGGAAAAAATCCCGGCTGACCTGCAAGATGATGGCGGATGACTGGATGTTCACAGCGACCTGGTTCAACCGTCATTTTTTGAAGGAGCAGCTGACGGCTGGCCGTGAGGTGACTTTAACCGGCAAATGGGATATGCGGCGCTTGCAGCTGACTGTCTCGGAATCCGAATTTCCCGATCAGGGAGTCAAACGCAGCGGCAGCCTGCAGCCGGTTTATTCGGTTGGGGGCAACATTACGCAGGCATGGATGCGCAAAACGGTCAACCAGGCGCTTGCGCAATATGGGGCCATGATTCCTGAAGTTTTGCCGCCCGAGCTGATCCAAAAATACAGTCTGATGGCCCGCAGCCGGGCGATCCAGCGGATTCACCAGCCCCAGGACAACGAGGAAGGGCATCAGGCCCGGCGGCGGATGGTATACGAGGAGCTGTTCCTGTTCCAGCTTAAGCTGCAGGCCTACCGGGCGATGAATCATAAGCGGCAGGACGGCGTTCAGCATACCGTCGATAATGCGGCCATGCGGGAGTTTGTACGCAGCCTGCCGTTTGAACTGACAAACGCGCAGAAAAAGGTCGAGCTGGAAATTCTGGAAGATCTGAGGTCGCCCTACTGCATGAACCGGCTGCTTCAGGGGGACGTAGGCTCCGGGAAGACGGTGATAGCCGCCATAGCGCTGTATGCAACGGTAAAATCAGGCTATCAGGGGGCTCTGATGGTGCCGACCGAAATATTGGCCGAGCAGCATACCCGGTCGCTGTCGGCGCTTTTTGAACCGTTCGGGATTACAGTGGGCCTGCTTACAGGCAGTGTGAACGGACGAAAAAGGAAAGATCTGCTCGCTTCCCTGCAGATGGGGCTGACCGACATCGTGGTGGGCACCCATGCGCTCATTCAGGAGGATGTGTTCTTTCGGGCGCTGGGTCTTGTCGTTACGGACGAGCAGCATCGTTTCGGCGTGAATCAGCGCAGCATTCTGCGCCGCAAAGGGTACAACCCGGACGTCCTTACGATGACGGCGACGCCGATCCCGAGGACTCTGGCCATCACCGCTTTCGGCGACATGGATGTTTCGACCTTGTCCGAACGTCCGAAGGGGAGAAAGCCGATTTCCACCTACTGGGTCAAGCATGACATGATGGATCGGGTGCTTGGCTTCATATCCCGTGAAATTGGCCAGGGCCGCCAGGCTTATTTGATTTGCCCGCTGATTGAGGAGTCGGACAAGCTGGATGTGCAGAATGCGATCGATCTCTTTGTGGCGATGCAGCAGGCTTTCCCGGATTTCAGGATCGGCCTGCTTCACGGGCGGATGACGGCGGCGGAGAAGGAGGAGGCGATGCGCTGCTTCTATGCGAACGAAACGCAGCTGCTCGTGTCGACGACCGTGGTCGAGGTGGGCGTGGATGTGCCGAACGCCACGCTGATGATTGTGATGGACGCCGACCGGTTTGGCTTGTCGCAGCTGCATCAGCTGCGCGGACGGGTCGGCCGCGGCGAGCACGCATCGTACTGCGTGCTCATTGCGGATCCGAAGTCGGAGGTCGGTCAGCAGCGGATGAAGGTCATGACCGAAACGGACGACGGCTTCGAGGTGGCAAGGCGGGACCTGGAGCTCCGCGGTCCCGGCGATTTCTTCGGCACGAAGCAAAGCGGCGTGCCGGAGTTCAGAATCGCGGACATGGTCAGCGATTTCGCCGTGCTGGAGGCGGCGAGGGACGATGCCGTAACGCTTGTCCGCGAGGGGGCGTTCTGGACGTCGCCCGTGTACGGGCCGCTGCGGGAGTATTTGCAGCGGGAACAGATTTTGCAGGGAGAATTGATTGATTAGCACTTGGGACAGGGGTACCGTCATATACTGGGAAAGGACAACAGTTTTGACGGGAGGTGCTAGATCGCGTTGAGTTATCAGCAATTTGGAATCAGCCAGGAGCTTGTTGGGCGGATCAAACAGAAGATGAAGAATCCGTCGGCAAAAGAGCGTGTCAAAAAGCTTGTGGAAGGCTTGACCAAAGCCGACCTGCAGGATCCGGTCAAGGTCCGTAGGCTTGTCAGAAGCGCTGCCTCAATTCTTAACGAGCGGCTTACCGGCGTTCAGGAAGAACAAATTACACAGTTTGTGCTGGCCCAGAGAATCGACCCGAAGAATAAGTTTCATCTCATCCGGTTGTGGGGAATGTTCCGTTAATTTGGGCCTGCCCTTATGTCCCCCGTAACCCGGCAATGACCGCCAGAGCGCAAGCTTTGGCGGTTTTTTGCGCATACATAAGAAGTAAAGAGGCGATTTGCTTTTTCCGAATGACAGGTGTAGTTTGGAGTAAGATCCTGAAAGGGGAGCATGGTCTTGATTATTTTGAAATCACCGAAAGAAATTGAAGAGATGAAGACGGCGAATCAGATTGTGGCCGATTGCCACCGGGAAGTTGCGAAGCTGATCGAGCCCGGCATTACTACGCTGGAGATTAACGATTTCGTTGCCAGACATATCACGAAGCTGGGCGGCAAGCAGTTTACAAAGGGATATAACGGTTTTCCGGCGGAAACGTGCGCTTCGGTCAACGATGTAGTCGCTCACGGGTTTCCGAGCCAGACCCCGCTGAAAGAAGGGGATATCGCCAAAATCGATATTGTAGTGGAATATGACGGATGGTTTGGGGATTCTGCCTGGTGCTATGCCGTTGGGGAAATCAGTGACACCGCAAGGGAACTGATGGATGTGACCAAGGAATGCCTGTACCTCGGAATTGAAAAGGCTGTTCCCGGCAACCGTCTTGGGGATGTAACTTCAGCGATCCAGGCCCATGCCGAAAGCCATGGATTTTCGGTTGTCCGGGATTTGCTCGCACACGGGGTCGGACGTTCGCTGCATGAGGAGCCGAGCTTCGAGCATATCGGGCATGCCGGCAAAGGAATTCGTCTGAGGGAAGGAATGGTGCTGACCATCGAGCCGATGATTAATGAAGGGACCTACCGGATTACGATTGATGATGATGAATGGACGGCCAGAACGGTGGATGGCAAACTGTCGGCACAATATGAGCATACAATCGCCATTACGGCCGATGGTCCGCTGATCCTGACGGCGCAATAGGCTTCATATCCGAAAGAATGCCTAATGTAATAAAATGCAGCATGACCTGAGGGTCATGCTGCATGCAAGTGGAAGGTACTTAGATGAAAAAGGTACGGGAAATAATAACAAGCAGAATGAAAAGGACAAGAATAGTCCCAGTAGATGTCCAAGGGCCCAAACCGCCGTAACCTGCAGCCTAGTAAACAAATCCGAAGCTGCGGGTAATGATGACAAGCAGAATGAACAGAACCAGGATGGCTCCGGTTGAAGTCCAAGGGCCGTAACCTTCGACATGAGACATTGTGTGTCCCTCCTTTTAAAGAAAAGGTTGCTTTCTGAACCATTGTATGAACCCTGCCGTTAATCGTTATGGACATTTACCTAGGAAGAGAGCCCAAATCCCGGGAAAGAAGGCTTTAACGCGCACCCGTTTCCTGCATGCTGCCGATGTACTACTCGGAGATTGTTTTTCTCATTCGACTATATTCTTCATCGCTCAGTTCGCCTTTCACATAACGTTCTTTTAATAACATCAACGGACGATCCACAACTCGGCTCTTCATCATCAATGACCGAACGACAACATAAACCGTTGATCCGAGAATAATGACAAAGATCAATGCCCCGACCCCCATTATCATGCACATCATGAGCATCATAGAACTATTCATCATCATGCCATCCATCATTGTGAACTCACCTCCATGACTAGGATTTGATAAATTTGGAATCGTTAGCACTGTGCTGAATTACATTTTTTTATATTCTACGAAGCACAATTTTTCGATACATGCCGTTAAATAAAATAGGCGAATTTTCCTCTATTACTATTGTTGTTTTTAAATAGGGTGTGACGATTTGTTCAAAACGACGTCCAATATCCGTGCCCATAAGCTCAACGACGGGACGCAGGATTTTATTGATCACGGACAGATCCTGATCAGGGGGGACAAATTTATCAAAGATCACGATTCTTCCCCCGGTACGGGTAACACGTAACATTTCTCGTAAACATTGGTCCGGATTTGGGACGACCGACAAGATAAGATTGGCAATAACCAGATCAAACGATTCACGAGGAAACGTAAGGTCTTGCGCATCCATTTCCATAAACGTTATCCGTGGCGAATCATATTTTTTCTTGGCTTTCTGAAGCATATCGGGTGACAAATCAATTCCCGTGATTTCCACATCTCCATCTGCCATGTACGGCAGGTCTGCTCCCGTGCCCACCCCGATAAAAAGGATTTTCTGTTGGAGCTCAACTTGAATATTCTGAAAGACCTTCTTTCGAGCAGCCAAAAACACACCCGAGTTAAAAATGAAATCGTACATCGGTGCCCAAATCTTATAAATCACCTTATTCCAGCGATTATTCAAAATACATCACTCTTCCTTGGCTTCTTTATTGGAAAGGAGTGTTGGCTCCTTTTCACCGTTTAAATCGAAGCAGTCGCATACTATTCAGAATAACAAGGAGCGCTGCTCCTGTATCGCTTAAAACTGCTAGCCACAATGTCAATATATCGGGAAAAATCAATACTAACGCAACAAATTTAATAATGAGCGAAAACCAAATGTTTTGTTTAAACAGTCGTATTTAAGATCGTGAGACTTTTCTTGAATGTAGGTTCCTGAGGCGGGAGAGCAACTTTGGGTTGAGCAGCATAAATCCTTTTTTCTTTATTCTCAATCATTCTTCATGCCTCCCTCCGGCAACAGTCCAATTGGTCGTTCTTATCGCAGGCCGCGACTTCTTCTTCCACTTGGTTAAAAACAACATCCATCATGATAAGCAGCTGCTTAATTTGTTTATTTCTCAAGCTGTAGTACATATACTTGCCTTCCTGCCGACCGACAATAATTCCGCAACCCTTTAAACATGCCAGGTGTTGGGATATATTTGATTGATTGCCTTTAAGCTCTTCCACAATTTGCGATACCGTTAATTCCTTGTCTTGAATGGAATGAAGTATTTGTAGCCTTGTCTTATCCGAAAAACCTCGAATAAACTTCGCCTTTACATCCAATAAATTGTTGTCCATCATGGTTCCTCCGATTCACATTAGTATTCACTAATATTAATAACATATTAGCGTTTGCTGATATGTGTGTCAATGTAAAACCCCATCATTTGCTTGATGAGGCTGTGAAGGTTAATTTGGCATTAGGTTGTCAGCAACTAGAGGACCGCTCCCCGAAAAATTTGAGCCCGAATGCGATTGAGGGAATTAATGCCCGTTTGTAACCAATCGTTCACCTATTTCTTTGAGATATTTTGATAAGCGAATACTGATCTCTGATCGTATAACGTCACGAACCATTCCAAAACGATCCTCATAACCTCTGCAAATAAACCGGTGATACACGATCAGATCCACTTGTTCGTCATTGATTATTTTAATATTGCGCTTGGATAGTTCACGCCGCAAACGGTATAAATCCTCGCTGATTTTGTTTTTTACTACTTGGCCTGCTGCTAAATACAGCTTTTTCAAAAGATTAGAGTTGTTTTCGATATCATCGATGCTCTTTTGGACCATGCTAAGCATGTAAGGCAGCAAAATATAGTCGCGAATCATGATCAGCTCATCCTCTGTAGGCCGATGAGAATTCCTCGCTTCGCTGTGATGCTCATATTGCTCTTGATGCTCGGTAAGCAGCATTTTGGATTTCCACCGCTCATTCCCGTCCAGTTTGCTCATTTGTAATGACCTCCAATCTGTCCTGCTCTTTCACGAGCTACCCCTGATTGCAACAAGGATGATGCCCGAATAATAGCGTCGCTTCCATATCTGTCCTTAATTTCATCGCTCGCTCTCTCCAAGGCGTATGCCTTTACCCGGTCATCAAAGAGAGTGAGTTGAAGAACGCTGTCGTCCGACAACTCCGTGAGCGAAATATGCAGGTGGCTTACAGGCATCCCCCTCCAATATTTATGGAATATTTCTCGCGCCGCTGCCGCAACTTCATGCGAGAGAGAAGTGGGGTGCTGAAGCGTAACCTGCCGATGAAACGATGACGAGCGTTCTCCATTGGTTTCCGTAGCCCCGACGGATACCACCTGACCGATGTAACCCAATCTCCTGCAGCGGCGGCAGACCTCCACCACCAGTTCCAAGAGGACGACTTCAATATCTTCAAGCTTGTGATACAGGCTGCTTCTGAGGGCCTTTCCATGGCTTACAGACTTCAGTTTGCTGCGAATACCAGGTACGACTGGACTGGGGTCTATACCGCGTGCTGTCTGCCAATAGTATTCCGCTTGAATATCGCTCTGCCTGCCCATTTCGTACCGCATACGTCTTTTGAAATCACCGAGATCAAGTCGCGCAATATCACCAATTGTACGAAGACCCATTCGATTGAAATGATAGGTCATTCGGGATCCCGTCATAAACATTTGATTGACCGGCAAGGGCCACAATGCGGATTCAATATTGGTTGTGTCCAGTCTAAAAATGCCTTCAGATCTTTTTTTGGCGAAATTATCAGTGGCCATTTTTGCTAATATTTTGGTGGGGCCAATTCCACAACGTGTCCAAACCCCTGTTGATAACAGAACACGAGCCTGGATCTGGCGGGCAATTTCTTCTGGAGGACCAAAACAAGTAATTGATCCTGTAACATCGAGAAACTGCTCATCAATGGAATAAGGTTCAACTTGATCCGTAAACGATTCAAATATTTCAGTAATGAGCAGGGAGACGGTGATATATGCTTGCATTCGAGGGCGTATTACGACCAACTCAGGACACTTTGCAAGAGCCTCACCCACCCTTTCCGCCGTTGTTACTCCACATGATTTAGCGACTGGGCAGGCGGCTAGAATAATCCCGGATTTTCGAGTGGGATCACCTACCGCTACCGGCTTATCTTTTAAATCTGGTCGGGCTGCCTTTTCAATTGACGCATAAAATGACTGTCCATCAACTAAAAAAATTGTACGTTCTTGGGGCAGCTTGTCGTTCAATGCAGCCGTCCCCGTAAGTTTTGAAGTAAAATCATCAGCTCCGTATCGCTCTTTCGTTTCAAGGCCCGAATGAGGATGCATCATAATCACCACCTGAATACGAACATATATTCTGCTATTGATTATTATACACCGAACATACATTCTCTATGCAAATGATTTTTACTGGAAATCATTTAAAGAAAACGATGCAGACCGTTTCGGCTGGCGATTATAGAAATGAGTCTAAGGTCCTAGTTCTGATCTGTTTGAAAAATAGTAACAAGCAGGTAATAAATTTAGGTCTACAGACCGTTTTTTTAGCGCTTCCAGAAAGAACCATAATTGATAAAAGCCTTGATATCAAACATTTTCGTTATGAGACGAAGGTATCATTTTTGTAACTTTTGCAAAGATCAGGCAGAAATTACAACGTAACTTCGATATATCTTATAGCGTATAATTACGAAAAAGTGCACAAATCGTGTTACATATAGTGCCGGATAGCATTCCTATACAAAACTCATCATTCCCCACAAGAGCGAGGTGTACAAAGTTAAGTCTTATGTCGACGTTAGCGAAAAAACGAATGGCTCTCTGGATTGCGGCTAGTATTCTCCTGATCGCCGCAACCCTCGCAGCGGTTGTGCTGTATATGCCGAAACCCCCGGTCAGCTTTGCGGCTCCCGATGGAACGAGGCTCAAGTTTAAGACCTCGGGCGGCAGGTTTCTGGAATTTCAAGGAGAGGACGGGTGGAAACCCATTTTTGTCAAAGGAGTCAATCTGGGCGCCACGATTCCCGGCTATTTCCCCGGCGAGTTTCCGGCTGCCAAGGCGGATTATTTGCGCTGGTTCAAGCAGATCAAGGAGATGGGCGCAAATGTGGTGAGAATTTATACCGTTCATAACCCTGTTTTTTATAAAGCGCTTGTAGAATTTAATCAGGATCATCAAGAGGATCCGCTTTATTTCATACAAGGCGTCTGGTCCCCCGAGGAGCAGCTGATCGAGAAGCGGGATGCATACAGCCCGGGCATCGAGGAGCGTTTTAAACAGGAAATCGGCAAAGCCGTCGGCGCCGTATACGGAAAGCTAAACGTTCCGGATAGGCCCGGGGAGGCGGGCGGCAAATATACGGCGAATGCAGGCCCTTATTTGCTGGCCTGGCATATCGGCACCGAATGGGACCCGCAGATGGTCGAGAACACCAACAAGCAGCACGCGGATATCGCCCGCTATCAGGGCGTCTACTTCAGCGCCACCGAGGAGGCGACTCCGTTCGAAAGCTGGCTGGCGGGTCTGCTGGATGTTGCGGCCGTTAAGGAGCAGTCGTACGGGTGGCAGCACCCGATGAGCTTTACCAACTGGGTGACGACGGATGTGCTTCAGCATCCTGGAGAACCGTTCTATGAAGAGGATTTGGTCAGCGTCGATGCGACGCACATAAGGGAGTCCGACTGGAACGCCGGGTATTTTGCAGCCTATCACGTGTATCCGTATTATCCGGATTTTTTTCATTTGGATAAGACGATACAGACGATTCCGGACGGCAGCGGCGGATTCAATACCTACAGAGCCTATCTGAAAAAGCTCAAAGCTTATTACAAGAATATTCCGCTCATGGTGACGGAATATGGCGTGCCGTCCTCGCTCGGCGTTTCCCATATCGGGGCAGGAGGCCGCAATCAGGGAGGCCACAATGAGAAGGAACAGGGAGAAATTAACGTTTCCCTGACCCGGGATATTTATGAGGAAGGTTACGCCGGAGCGATCCTGTTTATGTGGCAGGACGAATGGTTCAAGAAAACGTGGAACACGATGCGTTTTGAAGTTCCGGGGGACCGGCGGCCCTACTGGCTCAATGTGCTCACGAACGAAGAGATGTTCGGCCTTGTGTCTATGGGACCGGGCAAGGCAGACAGCCTGATTATCGACGGCAAGCCTGGTGACTGGGACAAGCTTCCGGCAGGGGAAGTCCGGCATTGGGACGATGTGGCGCCGGGGATTGAAACGATGCGCGTCACTCACGACGAGGCCTACGTATATATCGGACTCAAGCTGAAAGAGAACTTCGATCCGCAAAAATCCCGCATTTACCTTGGAAGCAGCACCCAGCCGGGCGGGGATCAGCCTCTTCAGGAGCTGCCCGGCAAGACGCTGAGCGACGGACTTGAAGATCTGATCGTCATCGGCAAGGATGAAGAAACACAGGTGCTTGCCGCGCCGTCGTATGATTTCCACCGCCGTCTTTACGGCAAATCCGGCTACCGGATGCTGAGCGAACCGACGACAGCGGAGAAAACGGAATTCCAGCCCTGGAAGCTGGCGATCAGTCTGACGATGACGCCGCCTCATACGCGGACGGCTCATCCGTTTCAGGACGTGACGGTGGGAAGATTGAAGAGAGGGACCACGGACCGCAGCAGCGCTGCCTTCGACTCGCTCGCTTCCTGGCAGTACAGCGGCAAAGAAGTGGAGCTGCGCATTCCTTGGATGCTGCTCGGCTTTTCGGATCCGAGCTCGCTGCAGGTCATTGACTACAGCCCGCTCAAGCAGGACCGCATGTTTGCGGCGATCAGGACGGGCGGTATTACGTTTGTGCCGTGGATCCGGGACCTTGCAGCCGGCGGGCAGGCAGGACCATCCTCTGAAGGCGGCCGGATTGATCTTGACAAGCAGCCCAGATACACATGGAAGCAATGGGATACCGTGCAATATACCGAGTATCTGAAGGCGGGCTATTACCAAATGAAACAACTATACGAGAAGCTTCCGGACGAAAGCAACAGGTAGTCCGGGATAAAGGAGGATGCTTTCGCATCATGTTTTCGCATCTTGCCGTGGCAGTGTATTTCATATACGTCTGCCTCGGATTGATCTTCATAGGAATTGCGTTCCTGTTCTATATGAAACTCCGGTACCTGAAGGCGGCGAGGAGAACGGAGCTGTATAAGCACAAGCATCAGGAATATTTCCGCTACCTGCAAGCGAGTATGGGCGGAAGCTCGCCGCTTCCGCTTCCGCCGGGCAAGCTGACGCGGCTTGAGCGGTCTGTGATTCAGCAGAAGCTGATGGAATGGATCGGACAAATGAAAGGCGAGTTTCAGACCGGGCTGACGGAGCTTTGCCGGGAGGCAGGCTTTATCCGCCGGGATTTGAAGCTGCTTGACAGCTTGTTGTATGGACGGCGCATCGAAGCGGCATTCCGCCTTGGAGCCATGCGGGCTGAAGAGGCGGCGCCGAGACTACTTGACATGCTCAAGCAGGAAAAATACAGTCCGCAGTCGATCATCGTTGCCCGCGCCGCAGCCAAATGCGCGACGGAGGAACGGCAGCTCCGCGAAATATTGGGCTGTCTGCTTGCGAGCGGCAAGCCCATCCACCATATGGCTGCCGATATTGTGCTGGAGACGAAGCTTGACGCCAGCAAAATGCTGATGGGGCTGCTTGACGACGAAAACCCCGACTTTGTCAAAGTGGGACTGGTCGCCATGTGGGGACAGGCGGTGCCGGAAGCGGTTCCCGCCCTGAACCGGCTGGTCGGCACGGGCCGGCGCGATGTCCGTGCCGAAGCAATCAAGTTGTACCTCAGCTCGGGCTTCGCGCTGAAGGATGAAACGATTCGGCAGCTGATGTCGGACAAAGATGCCGAGGTGCGGGCCGAGGCGGCAAAATCGCTCGGCAAGCTCCATGCGGCCGGCAGCATTCCGCTGCTGCAAAGCGCGCTGCGCGACGAGGACTGGCGGGTGCGTACGAGCAGCGCGGAAAGCCTCGCGCAGCTTGGCGAGGCCGGTTTTGAAGCGCTGTGCGCAGCGGCGCTGCAAGGCTCGGGCGGCGAAAGGGATGCCGCCTTCCAGCAAATCGAGCGGACGATCCGGGAGGGCGCTAACGCGAAAGGCGTGGAACAGATGGTAGCCTTCAACAAAAAGCGGCTTCTGTACGAGCGGTATTTCGGCGCCCCGGTCATCAAGCCGGTCCGCAAAGCACCCGCAATTGGAGGAGATTACAGTGCTTAGAGATATTTTGCTGATATACGGCATGCTCGCCGTTTATTATGTGATGACCGTTAACCTGATTTATTTTTCGATTCTGGCCTGCTCGTTCCGCAGCATCATGACCGTATTCCGCCGGGCCGCCTTTTCCAAATACAATACGCTGTCAGGCTCGGAGCTTGTTCCCTCCGTTTCACTGCTCGTCCCGGCCTATAACGAGGAAGTCACCATTATCGAAAACGTGAAGTGTCTGCTTACGCTGAACTATCCGACGTATGAGGTGATCGTCATCAACGACGGCTCGCCGGACAACACCCTCGGGGTGCTGTGCAAAGAGTTCGAGCTTGAGCCCATGGAGAGTCCGGGGCTTCGGAACGCCATCGATTGTGAGCAGGTAAAGGCGGTTTACCATAACCCCAAGTATCCGCATCTTTATGTCATTGACAAGCCCAACGGCGGGAAGGCGGATTCGCTGAATGCCGGCATCAATTTGTCGCATTATCCCCTGATCTCTTCCATTGATGCGGATTCGCTGCTGGAGAAGGATGCGCTGATCCGGATGGCCAGAATGTACATGGAGAATCCCGAGGAAACGGTCGCGATCGGCGGAGATGTCCGCATTGCCAATGGCTGCGTGATCGAGAACGGCCAGGTCAAAAGCTTCTCGCTGCCGCGCAAAATGTGGCCGATGTTCCAGGCTGTCGAATATTTGAAGGCTTTCCTCGGCGGGCGGATCGGCTGGAGCTCTATCAACGGCCTGATTATCGTCTCCGGCGCCTTCGGCATGTTCCGCAAGGATTACGTCATCGCCGTGGGGGGCTACCGCGGAGGATATCCCGGCGAGGACATGAACATTATTATCAAGCTGCACCGGTATATGCTGGAGAACAAGCTTCCCTACAAGGTCGCTTTCTGTCCGGAGGCCGTCTGCTGGACGCAGGCGCCGGACACGTACCATATTTTGTCCAATCAGCGCAAACGCTGGGGACGCGGAAACCTGAAGAATATGCTTGAAAACTATGATATGGCCTTTAACCCGAAATACAAGGTGATGGGGCTGTTGACGATGCCCTACAACATCATTTTTGAAGCGCTCAACCCTTATTTTAAGCTGACCGGCCTGATCGCTCTCATTGGCTATGCGATGCTGGACATGACCCACTGGAAAATTCTCGCCGTGTTCTGGGCCGTTAATTTTGTCAGCGGATATTTGTTCAGCATCGGAGCGTTCGTGCTGGAGGAACTGGCCTTCAAGAGGTTCAACCGCCTTGCGGATTTGTGCAAAATGCTGGGCTTCGCGGCTCTGAAGTTTTTCGGCTACTCCCAGCTGGGCGCGTTATGGCGCGTTCAGGGGCACATCCAGTACTTGCGCAACAACAACTCCTGGGGAGCGATGACCAGACAGAGCTGGAAAGAAGAGAGCAAACCGGCCAAGCAGGCTTGATTGTAGGCGCCGGGCTGGCTTATTTTGCTAAGAAAGGTGGAAACGAAAAATGCCTCATACCATAACAGCAGCCGAGGAACATGAGGATCACTTGCATCATGCCGAGGACAAGCTCAGAAAATCGCCTGGCGCACGCTTCGGCCTGATGTACATCTATGCTGCGAACGCGCCTTCCTATCTGGAAAGTCAGATCGTGAGCCTGCTCGAAACGAAAGGAGATGCGGATTTTGAAGTGTGGAGAGATTCGGAAACCGGGTGCCTTGCGGTCATGCTGCCCGGCCTGGCCCTGGATCAGGTTCATTTCAGAGGGCTCCTGCTGAAGCAGCAGCTCCAGGAGCGGATCAGTGATCTTCATCCGCATATTACGCTCGCCAGCTTTCCGGAGCAGGGAGAGCCGGATGAGGAGGTATTCAGGCAAATGGCGAACCTCTCAAGGACGAGTCTTTCGGAAGACATTCATATTTTTACCAAAGTGGAAACGGAACATTCTGCACCCGGTCGTATCCTTGTGGTGGACAACGATGCCGGCATGCGCGAATTTTTGCAAATCCGGCTCAGGATGCACGGCTATGAAACCCGTGAAGCCGAAGACGGGCTGGCCGCCCTTGAGCTGATTGAAACCTGGCAGCCGGATCTTGTGCTGACCGAGCTGAATTTGTACGGAATCGACGGACTGCCTTATATCCATCAAATCCGGCAGCTCAAGGTGAAGGAGCCTCCGAAAATCGTAGTGCTGACCGAGCAGCGGGTCGAACAAACGATCAGCAGATGCTTTGAATACGGCGTAAACGACTACATGACGAAGCCTTTTTCTCCGGTGGAGCTGGATGCGCGGATCCGCCGCTGCTTCTATTGACCCGTGAAGCGCATTCGGGTAGACAAATAGACGAACATGGAGGGTGAATGATTGTGAATAAAACGTACCTGAATTTGCTTGAAGCCATTGAAACGAAAAACGCTGTACTCGGCGTTGCAGGCCTTGGTTATGTAGGACTGCCGCTTGCGGTCGAAATGGTCAAGCAGGGTTTTAAAGTCGTGGGCATCGATCCCGATCTGGGCAAAATAGACAAGCTTTCCCGCAGCGAGTCTTATATTCATGACATATCGGATGAGACGCTTGCCGAGGTGGCCGCTTCAGGCCGCTTTAAGGCTACAGCGGATTATAGCGTGCTTGCTGAGCTTGACGCGATCAGCATCTGCGTGCCCACGCCGCTCAGCGAAAATCAGGACCCCGATACCTCCTATATTGTCATGGCCGTCGATCAAATCAAAAAATATATGCGCAAAGGGCTGCTGATTACGCTGGAAAGCACGACTTACCCGGGGACCACCGAGGAACTGATTCAGCGGGAACTCGAAAAACTGGGATATAAAGCGGGCGAGGATTTCTTCCTCTGCTTCTCCCCGGAGCGCGTGGATCCGTCCAACCCCCGCTTCAATACATTCAATACGCCGAAGGTGATCGGCGGGACAACCGAAGCTTGCCTGAATTTGGGGAAAAGCCTGTACAGCAAATACGTGCAAACCGTCGTACCGGTAACCTCGCCGAAAGTGGCGGAAATGTCCAAGCTGCTTGAAAATACGTTCCGCAGCGTCAATATCGCCTTTATCAACGAAATGGCGATGATGTGCGACCGGATGGGCATCGATATTTGGGAAGTCATTGATGCGGCGAAGACCAAGCCGTTCGGGTTTATGCCGTTTTATCCGGGACCGGGCATCGGGGGGCACTGCATTCCGCTGGACCCGATGTATCTATCCTGGAAAGCGAAAGGCTTCCGCTTTTACAGCCAGTTCATCGAGCTGGCGCAGTCGACCAACGACAACATGCCTTATTATGTCGTGAACAAGACGTCCAAAATTTTGAATGAATACGCCAAATCGATCAAAAAATCGAAAATACTGATTCTGGGCATGGCTTATAAGCCGGATATCAGCGACCTGCGCGAGTCTCCGGGGCTCGAAGTATATGAATTGTTCAAGGAAAGCGGAGCTTATGTGGACTATTATGACCCGTTTGCTGCAAGCTTCCGTGCCGCGAGCGGAAGTGCCGTTCACAGCATCGGCTATGATGCGGAAATACTGCGCGGATATGACTGCATCGTGTTGATTACAAACCATAGCAGCCTTAAGTATGAGGAAATCGCAGGTCTCGGCGTCCCGATTCTCGATACGCGCAATGCGTTCAGAAATTTTGCCCGGGAGCATATTTACAAGCTCGGGCACTCCGTCCAGCATGTGGATGAACCGGACGCCGCGGCGCTGATCGTATAAAGGCTGGCCTGAAAGTGAATGCGCATGGACGGAGGACAGCAGGCTTTTGGCATAGACGCCATTCCCGCCGGTTTTGGCTGCTATGGGGCTCTTTGTGTCTACTTCTTTTGGCGGGCTTGCTGTTGCTGGCTTTTCTTATACTGGACGTCAGGCAGTCCGCGGTGAAACAAGTGAATGCGACCTGGTTGTGGAATACGGAGGTCATCACTCGGCAGGGGGACGCCGCTGTGGATTTTATAAGCAAAGAGGGCGTTCAGGTGCTCTTTCTGCAGATTGACCGCACCCTCTCCGAAGAGGCGTACCGGTCATTCGCAGCGAAAGCTTCGGCTCGCGGCATTCAGGTGCATGCCCTTGCCGGAAGCCCGGAGTGGGCCAGAAGCAGGAACAGTGATGAGGCCGAAGCATTTGTTGCCTGGGTTCGGGCATATAATGAGAGGGCGAAGCCGGGGGAAAAATTCACAGGCATCCAGTTCGATGTCGAGCCATACCTGCTCGAGGATTGGAAGAGCGAGCGGCGGGAAATCGTCCGGGAGTGGGCGGACAATATGCAGGAGTGGGCGGAGAAAGGCCGTGAGGCCGGACTGTCCGTCGGCGCGGCCGTTCCGTTCTGGCTGAATGACATCAAATTCCACCGGGATCGGCAGAGAGAAGATGAACCTGGGAGCCGGGAAAGCGTGCCTTTTGGACAGGAGGTCGTCGATATGATGGATTATGTAGCGATCATGGCCTACCGCAATCGGGCGGCCGGCATTTACGACGCCGCAAAGCCGCTTCTGGACGAAGGCGACCGGCAGAAGAAAAAGGTATGGATCGGCGTCGAGTTTGCCAAAACCGATGAAGGGCCCAAGGTGTCTTTTCACCGTAAATCCATGAAGACGGTGGACCGGGAGCTGGCACGTCTCACCCGGCTTGGAGCGGCGCATGAATCCTTTGCCGGAATCGCTGTGCACAGCTATGAAGCCTGGCAGAGAAAAGTGAATAACAGGTGATTTGCCAATTCGGCAAAACGAGTCGCCGGAGTAAACAGCAGAAGCAGTCGGTCCCCTTTAGGGCCGGCTGTTTATTATATAAACAGGCGAAATTTAACTGATTATGTCATAAAATATAACGCCAATTTTGAAAAATATGAAAATTATAGGCTCATTTTCATTTTTTAGTGCCAATATATGTTCCAAGTACGCGTCTTCTCATGTAATATATAGGTGAAGCTTAAAAGGGGCGGTCGTCAGCCAGGGCAGCTTCTTACACATTATGATGGAAGGAAGTTTTGTACTATGCGCGTTGGAATACCAAAGGAAATCAAGAACAATGAGAACCGTGTAGCGATTACTCCAGCCGGTGTAGATACGCTTGTTCGCGCCGGCCACGAAGTATGGGTCGAGCAGTCTGCGGGAGCAGGCAGCGGATTCTCGGACGAAGAGTACAGAAGCAAAGGGGCCTTTGTTGCAGAAACCGCGGCAGAGGTATGGAAGCGGGCAGAAATGATAATGAAGGTCAAGGAACCGCTGCCTGAGGAATACGGCTATTTTCGCGAAGGACTGATCCTGTTCACTTACCTTCATCTTGCGCCGGAGCCGGAATTAACGCGGGCTTTGGTAGAGAGCGGAGTCAATGCGATCGCTTACGAGACGGTGCAGCTGGATGACGGGTCTTTGCCTCTGCTTATGCCGATGAGCGAAGTGGCCGGAAGAATGGCTGTGCAGATCGGAGCTCAATTTTTGGAAAAGCCTTGCGGCGGAAAAGGAATTCTGCTGGGAGGGGTTCCGGGTGTAGCCCCGGCGGAAGTGGTGATTGTAGGCGGCGGGGTCGTGGGAACCAATGCCGCCAAAATTGCGGTGGGGATGGGAGCGAGAGTGACGCTGCTTGATCTCAATGCGAACCGTCTTCGCTATTTGGACGAAATTTTCGCTGGCCGGATTACGACGGTCATGTCGGACTCCTTCCATATCGAGCAGGCCGTAGCAAAAGCGGACCTGGTCATTGGCGCAGTCCTGATTCCCGGAGCCCGGGCGCCGAAGCTTGTCAAAGAGTACATGGTGCAGCAGATGTGCGAAGGCTCGGTCATTGTTGACGTTGCGATTGACCAGGGCGGTTCCGTGGAGACGATTGACCGGATTACGACCCACGCCAATCCGACCTATACCAAATACGGCGTGGTGCACTACGCCGTTGCGAATATGCCGGGAGCGGTAGCCCGGACATCCACCCTGGCCTTGACGAACGCAACCATGCCTTATGCGGTGCAGATTGCCAATCTAGGACTGGTTCTAAGCACAGAACGGAACCGGGCGCTGGCCAAAGGTGTCAATGTCGCGGGAGGCAAGGTGACAAACGAAGCCGTTGCCATAAGCCTCGGCTATGATTACGTGCCGGGCGGACAGGTGCTTAGCGCTCTGAGCTGCTGATTTTGTCCCGCTCCGGCTTTGTCCCGTATATTTTTCTGTTAAATTGTCATGAATAAGGTGTGATGTTTTGTGACACCCCACCGAGCTTAACGCTATAATATAAGGAGAAAGAAAGAACATGGTGGGCCATGAGAACAACAGGAGGAAGACGGATGGGAAAAAGTACGAGAAGAGTGGCAGTTGTCGGGGCGGGAATGGTTGGCGCAGGCTGCGCTTACTCTATGATTAACCAGTCGATTTGCGAGGAGATCATGATGATCGACAGAACGTATGACCGTGCGGTGGCACAGGCATTGGACTTATCCCACTGTATGGAATTTACGTCGACGCGGACAAAGGTTTATGCCGGCCGTATGGAAGACTGCGCCGACATGGATGTCGTTATTTTGACGGCTGGAGCCAATCCGAAGTCCGGTCAGTCGCGGCTGGATGTGCTGGAGGATGCCAAGAATATAACGCGTGACCTTGTGAGCCGCATTATGGCGGGAGGTTTTGACGGTATTTTTGTTGTAGCCGCCAATCCGGTGGATATCGTTACCTATCTGGTCCGGGAAGTGTCGGGATTGCCGCGCTCCAGGGTAATCGGAACAGGCACCTCCATTGATTCGTCCAGACTGAAAACGCTGCTGTCGGAAGTTTTTTCGATCGACCCGCGCAGCGTTCAGGGTTATGCGCTGGGAGAGCATGGGGACTCCCAGTTTGTTGCCTGGTCCCATGTCACGATTGGCGGCAAACCGATCTTGCATATTTTATCCCAGCATAAGGACCGTTTTAAGGCTGTCGACCTGGAGATGATTGAGCGCAGAACAAAAGATGCCGGCTGGGAGATCTTTACGCGTAAGGGCAATACGCAGTTCGGCATAGGGAATGCGCTGGCTTATATAACAAGATCCGTGCTGAACGACGAGCATAAAATCATTGCCGTTTCAGCCATTTTGGATGGGGAATACGGCCAGCATGATCTTTGCATCGGCGTTCCCGCCATCATAGGCAAAGGCGGCATAGAGGAAGTTCTGGAACTCAATCTTTCAAAGGATGAGGAGCGGAAATTCCAGAATTCCTGCACGGTTATCCGCGAAGGCATAAACAAGCTGGCGGAGACGGTTTGAAGCTTTACGTTTACGCTACCCATATTCATTACATAGACGGCGGTCCTCCGGGCAGGCCGTCTTTTCTTTGTCTTGTCGTCTTCCAAATAGCTCCAAGCCGTTTAGTCATTATTTATCCTGTGATATAATATGTATAGGAAAAATAGAGACGAAAGCCGCTTGCCGAGCCTTCGTTTCAAATCAATAAGGAAAGGATCAGGATACCATGTGTTCCCGAAGGACGAAATCCCAAAGGACGATTTGGAAACGTTGTGATCTCTCTTATACTTAGCTCCCTTTCGTAGGTATGCCGGTTTAGGCAAATTCCCTGCGAAAGAGGCGTGTGATGATGCGAAGGACAAAGTCTCTGAGGACCTTCATCGCAGGGTGTTGCCGAAAGGTCAACAAAACTGCGATTCGAGGGATTCCGAATGAGGAAAGAGAAGACAGCTTTTGGTGTTGGACAGATTTTAATGATTTTGTTCGGAGCTTTTCTGCTTGCGTTTACGTATTACCATATTAATTTTCAGAACCATTTGGCCGAAGGAGGGTTTGTAGGCCTGGCGCTGCTTGGCAAATATTTGTTTAACCTGCCGCCTGCGCTTACGAATTTATTGCTTGACATTCCGGTGCTTATGCTCGCCTTGTTCATGAAGAACCGCCGTTTCATTTGGAGCGGCCTGCTTGGCTTCACATCGTTCTCGGTCATGTATGAAGCCTGCGAGCGCTTCTCCCCGTTTCATTTCGATTTTCAACACAACCTGCTGCCCGTAGCGCTGATCTCGGGCATATTAACCGGTATCGGAGCAGGACTTGTGCTGCGGGCAGGAGGAGTATCCGGCGGAGATGATCTATTGGCTCTATTCATAAGCAAGTGGACCGGCATCAAGCTGGGAACCGTATTTATTCTGCTGGACGGACTCGTACTCTTGTTATCGCTCGTTTATTTGCCGCTGATGGAGACATTGTTCACGATTCTGGCTGTGTCTATTGCGGGCAAGATCATTACCTGGATGGTAAGCTATCAAAAGAAAAGCAAGCCGGCGGTTACGATTTCTTATGTAGCGAAGAAGAAGACGGCGCGAGCTTAGGCGAGAGGTACTTCTCCTGTTTCGACGGGGAAGTACCTTTTACTTATTCCGGGCTGTCCTTACCTTCAGAAGCCGGCTGTACGGCATAGCCGGGCCATCCTCATAGTTTATTCAAACAGAAAGCTGTACTCTCCGTAGCCTTCCTTTTCAAGATCCGCTTTCGGGACAAAACGGAGGGCTGCCGAGTTGATGCAGTAGCGAAGGCCGTTTGGCCCCGGTCCATCATCAAACACATGCCCAAGGTGAGAATCCGCTTCACGGCTGCGAACCTCCGTCCGAACCATAAAATGACTCGTGTCCAATTTCTCCTTGATACTGTATTCCCTTAAAGGCTGGGTAAAGCTTGGCCATCCGCAGCCGGCATCGTATTGATCCTTGGAGCTGAACAGCGGCTCGCCGGACACAACGTCCACGTAAATCCCTTCCCGATCGTTATTCCAGTACTCCCCGGTGAAGGGACGCTCGGTTGCGTTATTCTGGGTCACTTCATATTGGATCGGCGTGAGCTTCTCCTTTAAGGCAGCTTTATCATCCGCAGACTTGCCGGACCAGTGGGTCTCAATGAAATCCTCGCGACCGGAGCCTTTGCGATACCGTTTGTAATGGAGCGGATTTTTCCGGTGATAATTCTGGTGGTATTCTTCCGCAGGGTAAAAGGTTTTTGCCGGCAGAATAGCCGTTACAATCGGCTTGTCAAACCGGCCGCTGGCCGCAAGCTTTTGCTTGGATGCCTCCGCTTCTTCCCGCTGCGATTCATTATGATAAAAGATGGCTGTTTGATACGACTCGCCGCGATCGTGAAATTGGCCTCCCTCATCGGTAGGATCAATTTGCTGCCAGAACAGCTCAAGCAGCTTGCGGTACGGGAATACTTGCGGATCGAACGTGATCTGAACCGCTTCATAATGGCCGGTATGTCCGGCGCAAACCTGTTCGTAGGTAGGATGTTCCGTATGGCCACCCGTATACCCGGATACGATGCCCTTGATGCCGGGCAGTTCCTCGAAAGGTGAAACCATGCACCAGAAACAGCCTCCCGCAAATGTAGCCAGTTCATAGTTTGCCTGCGTATTCATAGGATCCCGCCTTTATATAAAATTTTATGCTTTTAGACGTATTTCATTATAATGGATTATAGCCGCAAAACCAAAGATTATCCGGCTTTACGGGCGCTCATTCGCTTGTATCCCCAAACGGCAGCTCCGATGATTGCCATGTAAAGGCCGAGGATCTCAATGGCGATAAGCGGACGCGAAAACAGCGAGCTGCCCAGAAAGGCATAGACGAGAATTCCCGGCAATTTGCCGATCACCGACGCCGTTACATAAATTCGGAACGGAATGGAGGAAATGCCGGCGTATAAATTAATGACCCACTGGGGAACAACGGGCAGCAGGCGATATAAAATAATCGACTCAAAGGGATGGCGGTGCAAATAAGCCGTAAACCGTTCCAATCCGGGGAAACGCTGCAGCCAGCGTGCCGTGCTGTCTTTATACCAGATAGCTCCGGCAGCGTATAATACGGCACCCGATAACGTCGATCCGATCACGGTAATGGAGGCGCCGCCCCACGGGCCGTAGATCATGCCGATCGCAGCGATGACGAGCTTGTAAGGCACGACGGGGAACAGGGCAAGCAAGGATGCCATCACGATCATGAGCAGGGGAGAAGGACGATGCTCCAGCCATTGCATGATTTCATCTCTATAAAAATAGGCCGTGATCATAATCCATACATACAGGAGCGGAACAAGCCATTTATTCATAGCTGCTGTATTTCCTTTCCGTTAGCGGTAATATCGCTTGCTTTTCTCTGATGATAGCAAAATCAGCGCCAAAAAGCGAAAATATTGTTAAATAGGTAGTGGTATTTTTCAAAGACAGATGTTATAATGACTGCAAATGAATATGCTTGGTTCCCAAAGGGGAGTAGCTTTAAACAATAAAGTCGTCATTACGGGATAGTATCCCCGGCTTTATCGACAACAATTCCGTTCTGTTGTTAGCGAGACCTTTGCCCGCTGTGATACAGGGGTAAAGGTTATTTTTATGCATTTTTGCTTAATTATGCGCCTTTGCCTGTTGTACCGGCAAGGCGCATTAGTGTTTGAAACGACAAGCCTCGAAAAGGACAAGAGGGGAACGTTTTAAATTGCGCGAACCGGCAGAAAATAATAAAAAGGAGGAGGTTTTTTTATGGACTTTATGAGCATTGAGTTTTGGGGGGCACTTTTATCCATTATTTTGATTGACCTCGTGCTGGCCGGCGACAACGCCATCGTCATTGGACTGGCTGCGCGCAATGTGCCCAAAGCTGACCAGAAGAAAGTAATCCTCTGGGGAACGATTGGCGCCATTGTCGTCAGAGTGATTATGACGGTTCTGGTCGTTCAGTTGCTCAATATCCCGGGACTGCGGCTGGCGGGAGGATTGGCACTGATCTGGATTGCCTACAAGCTGCTTGTAGAAGAGAAGAAACATGACATCAGCACAGGCACACAGATGTGGGCAGCCATTCGCACGATCATTATTGCGGACACGATGATGGGATTGGATAACGTGCTTGCGGTTGCTGGAGCTGCCCACGGAGACATGGGGCTGGTTCTTATTGGACTGGCTGTGTCAGTTCCGATTATGGTTTGGGGCAGCACGATCATTTTGAAGCTGACGGAGCGTTTTCCTGTCGTGATTACGATCGGTTCAGCCGTGCTGGCCTGGACATCAGCGAAAATGCTTGTTGAGGAACCGCTGATTCATGACTGGTTCACCATGCCGCTGATCAAATATGGATTTGAAGCATTGGTCGTTATAGCGGTGGTGAGCATAGGAACCTATGTGAAAACAAAGCGGGAACGGCTGCGCAAATTTCAGCAGTCTCTAGAGTAGAATCATTTTGTGCATGTAAAACAGACAAAGCCGTTCCGTTGGAACGGCTTTGTCTGTTTTCGCTTATTTTAAATTTTCCCGGCTCGCAATGCGAAACTGCTTCGGGGACATACCGTATTTGGCACGGAACACTTTATGAAAATAATTGTAGCTGGGAAATCCGGAGCTTTCAGCCACATGTTCCAGGGACAAGGGGCTGAAAATAATCCGCTCCCGCGCCATATTCAGACGGATGTCGAGCGCGTACCTGATCATGCTTTGTCCGAAAGCGTCTTTAAACAGGTGAACTGCGCGCGATACGCTGATGCCTGCATAGGCAGCCGCATCCTCAAGCCGAAAGCTCGTTGCCGCATTTTCTTCGACAAAATGCTTGAGCTGGTACGCGAGGTAAGAACGGTGCCCGGCATGGGGCTGCTCATCCAATTGTCTGTCGATTTCCAGACACAAAATCTTTACATAATATTCGGCGATTTCCGGTTTGTGGTTCGAAATTCGCTGCTGCTCCAGTGTAATTTGTCTGAACAGGCTGATAAACGAGTCCGTCATCGGCATTCGGATTTTGTTTGACCTTGCTCTGGCGGCCCACCAATCCTCAATCCAGCATCCTTTGAGAAAAATATAATAATCCCCGCTAATCATCGAAGATTCTTTTGAACTTGCAGCCGAATTGATGTACAGTTCATATGGCTCGCTCGGGGAGAAAAGAAGCAGGTCGCCCATTTCAACATCGACCAGGACGTGACCGCATCGGGCGCGCGCTTTGCCTTCCGTCTGGAGCCGTATTAAATAGTGGCCGAGACCGCTGGCCGCATTTGATCCGAAAGCTTTGCGGTGAACGGAATAACCCGCTGCCAAAATATCAATACGCTCTTCGGTGATCATTGGTGACAATCCTCCTGCAGCTCCAAGTTAAATAATGACCAGATTGTTCATGTTTGAATCATATCATTCATTTTACTCCGGAACAAAACATATTACTATATAGCTAGCCTTGGGAACAGAGAGCCTGAGCTATCCGGATTACGGGTTGCTGCCTGAGAACACTCGGGCGGTTCCTTTAACAAGTAGGCACCCACCTGTTGCCTGCTGTCGAAGAAGACGTAGAAGCCTAAGGAGGACCAGTATTGGAAACGTATACATTTATGATTATGAACCTGATCATTCCTTCTGCAGGAATTAGAATGAAAAGTGAGGGTGAAAAACAATGACCAAAGTAGGATTGCAACTGTACACCGTTAGGGAACATCTGGAGCAGGATTTTGAAGGCACGCTCCGCAAAATTGCCGGGCTTGGCTACCAAGGGGTAGAGTTTGCAGGATATTATGGCCGAACGAAGGAGGAAGTCCGTTCCCTCCTCGAGGAAACCGGGCTGGCTGCGATCGGTACGCATACGTCTTTGGACCGGCTTAAGAACCATTTACAGGAAGAAATTGAATTCAACAAATTCATCGGCAACCGGAATCTTGTTATTCCTTATGTTATTGAAGAAGACCGTAGCCGTTGGCCGGAAATCATTGCCGACATCCGGAACATCGGGGAAGCCTGCGCGGCGGAAGATATGGTTCTGCTGTATCATAACCACGACTTCGAGCTGACGCAGAAGCTGGAAGATCGGCCCGTGCTTGACGCCATTTACGAGCAGGTGCCGGCATCGCTCGTTCAGGTTGAGCTTGATTCCTGCTGGGTGCATTATGCCGGATACGATCCAGTAGAATATGTGCGCAAATATACGAGCCGTCTGCTGCTGCTGCATTTAAAGGATGTCAAAAGACGCGAAGACGGATCGCCCGAAACGGTTGAGCTTGGAGCCGGCGAAGTGGATGTGAAGCGAATCGCCGATGCAGGGATTGCCGCCGGAGTGAAATGGCTGATTGTGGAGCAGGATTTCTCGGCAAAAGGCGCGCTGGACAGCATTTCAATCAGTATGGATTGGCTGAAAGCCTATCAGACCGGAGGAGGAAACATTCATGTCTAAACTGTTGAAAGTAGCTGTTATCGGCTGTGGGGGATCGCGAACGGCAAGCATTTGCCGAACCTTGTGAAGCAGCCTGAAGTGCAATTGGTCGCCTTTTGCGACATTACCCGAAGAACGTGCCCGGAAGGCTGCGGAAGAGTACGGTACGGGAAACGCCGAGGTGTTTACCGACTACCGTGAGCTGCTTGCAAAAGCCGGTTTGGATGTGGTTCATGTGTGCACGCCGAATGATTCACACGCCGAAATTACGATCGCTGCATTGGAAGCCGGCAGCCATGTCATGTGCGAAAAGCCGATGGCCAAAACGGCGGAACAAGCCCGCGCAATGCTGGAAGCTGCCAAATGTACCGGCAAAAAGCTTAGCATCGCCTATCAAAACCGCTTCCGCAATGACAGCCTTTATTTGAAAAGTGTGTGTGAAAACGGCGAGCTTGGCGACATTTATCTCGGTAAAGCCCTAGCCATCCGCCGCCGCGCCGTTCCTACATGGGGCGTATTTCTGGATGAAGAGAAGCAAGGAGGCGGACCGCTGATCGATATCGGTACGCATGCGCTCGACCTTACCTTATGGCTGATGGACAACTACGAGCCGAAAAGCGTCATGGGCTTGGTTTTCCACAAGCTTGGAAGCCGCAAAAACGCCGCAAATGATTTCGGCTCCTGGGATCCCGAGAAGTTCACGGTGGAGGATTCGGCTTTTGGCTATATCACAATGAAGAATGGAGCAACCATCATACTTGAATCCAGCTGGGCGCTGAATGTAGTTGAGAAGGGAGAAGCCAAAACCCTTTTGTGCGGCACGGAAGGCGGTGCGGATATGAAAGACGGTCTGCGGATCAACGGGGAGAAGAACAGCCGCCTTTATGAGACGAAGATTGATCTCAGCACTGGCGGCGTAGCCTTTTATTCCGGAGCATCAGAAACCGAGGCTTTCTGTGAAGCCAAAGCATGGGTAGCAGCGATTCTGGAAGATAAAGAGCCGCTCGTTAAACCAGAGCAGGCGCTTGTCGTTACCGAAATTCTCGAGGCTATTTACGAATCCGCAAAAACTGGCCGTGCGGTCTATTTCGATTAAGAATAATTGGTTCTGAATTGAAGCAAATTAGGGTGGCAGCCGATTATGGGCTGCCTCCCTTTTTTACAAATAAACATTTATTTGATGCGCGGATTCGTTTCGGTTAAAACGATTTCCCATTTTCAAAACATTAAAAATATGTTAAAATGATATATACTAACTTAATGTAAGTCTTTTCCGGATTCATCTGCTCCGGAGTATTAAAGAGGTGATAAGCAATGGCAGATAAAGATTTAAGCATGTGCCCCCGCTTTGAAACCGCATTTTCTTTTCTAGGGAAACGGTGGAACGGACTGATTATTCAGACCTTAATGAGTGGTCCCAAGCGGTTTAAAGATATTTCGAACCTCATCCCGTCGATGAGTGACAAAATGCTGTCTGAACGGATGAAGGATTTGGAGTGCGAAGGCATTTTGATTCGCCACGTATATCCTGAAACACCGGTCAGAATTGAATATGAACTTACTGAAAAAGGCAGGGCGCTTCGTCCCGTCATGCAGCAGATTCAGTCCTGGGCTGAAGAGTGGGTAAAATAACAGATACAGTCAACAATTTTCCAGCATAAATGCTTGTCTTAAACAGCCCATGTCATTCTCGCAACAGGGGCGCTCACGGATTTGGCCGCACAGATCGGGCTGGAGACGGCCAATGGTCGGGAGCCCAGAATCAAGACAGTGATTGCGACGGATGGATATGGCCGGAGGTTAAGCAATTGCCGGCTGATAATCAGTCTGCAGTTGCTTTTTTTGTTAAAATGGTCCCCTTTCTTATGTGTAAAATTTGAAGTTTGGCGAATTGTCCGGTATGCTGGATACAGAATGGAAAAAGAATCAATCTGAAGAATAAGGAGGGATATTTTGAAAGTGCTCAGCCGGCTGCTTTCCGGAATGATGTTGTGCTCAGCCTTTTTATTATCCGCCGCCTGCGACTCAGAAAACGCCGCCGTACAACCAGATTCCGTAGCCCACCGGCAAAACGACGGCATTGAGCTGTGGATTGACGGGGGGAATTTAATGCCCGATGTGAGGCGCGCCCTCCATGTTGATTTTTCTTCCGATCTGAATGTCCGAAAAGTACTTGAAAACAGCGGTATCGTCGCTTTATCTGAAGATGAAGACGGCATCAAATCCGTTGGAAATATTTCGCTTGATAATGAATTGTATTGGGGAGTAAAGGTTAACGGAATGGATAGCGATGCCTCTGCCTGGGACAAGGTGCTGAAAAGAGGGGATGAAATTCTGGTCTGCCTGAAAAAAGACTCCGATGAAACGGACGCTCTAAGTGGACAGATTGTTCTCAAAATGTCAGGCGGGACAAGCAATCCGTCGTTGAAGCATTATTTTGTCAACCTGTATCATGATAATTTAACGGTCAGGGACCTGCTGCTTAACAGCGGAATGATCCGGATGAACAATCACTACCAGCTGGTTACGGCCGTTAACGGCTACATGGCCAGAGTAAACGAAAAGTGGATAGTCAAACTGAACAACAAGAAGCTGCTGGAGAGCGGTTTGGACAGGAAGCTCCAGCCAAGCGATACGGTAGAGGTTATATTAAGTCAAATATAAATCAGGGCAGCACACCAAAAAGGGGTTGTACAAAAGTAGTCATTACTACTTTTGTAACACCCCCTTTATATTTGGCGTGCCCAGAGGCACGCATCTTCTAGCCGGTGAAAGTCCGGTCACGGGAGGGGCCAAGCCCCCGTGTAGCTTGGATACCTGCGTACGGCGAAATCTGTGCGTAGAAGCGTATCGACGAAAGTACCTGTCGGAGACAGGGCGAGCGACAGACCAGGCCGTAACATCAAGTGAATCCTGCCGCGTCGTCAAAAAGGCCTCGCGAGAGGGAAAAGAGGAAGCCGAGCCCCGCATATATGGGCGAAGGCCACGGAAGCTGCTTAGAGCTTGGAGCAACAGCGAAGAATCCTCCGGCGTAGAGGGAACGGCATGGTATGAAAGAGGATGCAGTGAACTGGGGAGGCCCTCCCCTGCACGGAAAGTTTTTTTTAGAATCCCGTAAAGAGGCGCTCTATAAGCCCGAAAGGTGAAGGGAGCGGCCTGCAGGAAGGGAGTCCGAGGGGCTCATAGTACCGAAGAACCACAGGACAACATAACCTGCGGGAGGGAAGGAGCCCTGCTTTGTTCATGTTTCTTAAGGAGGTACGAGTCAGTGAATGCCAAACGGCTAACGACACCAAAGGAAAACGTTCAACAACTCCAAGAGAAACTAGGTCATGCGGCCAAGGAAAACAAGAAGCGCAGATTTCATGCGCTGTATGACAAGGTCTACCGAATGGACATCTTGAGGGAAGCGTGGAGAAGAGTACGCGCGAACAAAGGGGCGGCAGGCGTAGACGGTGAAACGCTCGCGGACATCGAAAAGCAAGGGGAACACCGATTTCTTCACGACTGCCACCGCCTGCTGAAAGAAGGGAACTATCATCCACAGCCCGTCCGGCGGCAATACATCCCGAAAAAGGATGGCAAGCAAAGACCGCTAGGCATACCGACCATCCGGGACCGCGTTATACAGATGGCAACGAAACTCGTGGTAGAACCGATCTTTGAAACGGACTTTCAAGAAGCATCGTTCGGATTTCGTCCGAAACGGAGCGCAAAAGGAGCGCTTGACCGTATCCGGAAAGCGTGTAACCGCAAAGGGAATTGGGTGATCGACGTCGACATCCAAGGCTACTTCGACAACATCAATCAGGAGAAGCTGATGAAGCTGGTGGAAATGCGCATCAGTGATCGCAGAATCCTGAAATTGGTGAGGAAGTGGCTCACAGCGGGGGTTATGGAGGAAGGAAAGGTCAGACGTTCCGATCTTGGGACACCGCAAGGCGGTGTAATATCGCCGCTTTTGGCAAACATTTATCTGAACTATTTCGATGTCGTGTGGGAAAGACATGGCAGCAAGATTGGGGAGCTGACGCGTTACGCGGATGATTTCGTCGTGGTATGCAAAACAAAGAAGGATGCCGACCGGGCGTACGAACTGATCCGTGCGATCATGGAGCGACTGGAATTATCCTTGCATCCGACCAAGACGCGAATCGTCGGATTGTGGACGGGGGAGGAAGGATTTGATTTCCTCGGATTGCATCACCGGAAGACGAAAGCGGAAACCTCGAAAGGTCAGGTCTATTACACCACTCAGCAATGGCTAACCAGGAAGGCTGAGGAACGAATCCGGGAAGTGGTGAAGGAACGGCTTGCGCCGCCGAATATGCGGGCGAAGTCATTCCTGGAACAGGTAGAGTGGCTCAACCCCAAGATTCAGGGATGGCGTAACTATTACTGCACCTCTTACAGCCAGCGAAAGATGGCAAAGTTGGATTGGTACATCCTGCAAAGGCTGACTCGGTGGTATGTCAAGAAGAGACAACGAAGAAGATGGATGAGTTCGTTTGCCGAAGTGAAGTTCATGTCTAGCCAACTTGGGCTAAAGACACTCTTGTGATCTGCATGCACATGAATGACGAACATCGGAAAGCCGTATGAGGGAAAACCTCACGTACGGTTTGATGAGGAGGGGCAGAATTTTCTGCCCTTTACTCTAGC